>DGHQ01000025.1:66412-138880 GCA_002392915.1 Bacteroidales bacterium UBA3844
GTTCTAAGAACGGACGTGAATCAGCAAGTAAGAGACTTGGTGTAAAGCTTTTCGGTGGTCAGTTTGCAAAGGCAGGCAACATCATCGTACGTCAGAGAGGTACAGTTCATCACCCAGGTGATAACGTAGGTATGGGTAGCGACCATACATTGTTCGCTTTGGTTGACGGAATCGTTGTATTCCGCAAGAAGAAAGATAACAAATCTTTCGTTTCTGTTGAGGCTAAAGCAGCAGTAGCTGAATAACGAATTGTTTGTTCATAGCTTATAAATTTTGGGGCATCTCACAAATTTATTTTGTGAGGTGTCTTTTTTTATTGTTTAGTTAAAAATTAAGAATTCCACGCTCAAATTAGGACAACGACAGTCAAAATTATATATTTGTATACAATCAAAACATAACAAATATATGATCAGCATTAAAAAGAATTTTTCTCTTAAAAACTATAATACTTTCGGTCTTGACCAACGTTGCAGCGAATTTATCGAATACGACGATGTGGCTGAACTTCAATCGTTTATCAAAGACGGAAATATTACCGGCAAACGGTTGTTCCAGCTTGGCAGCGGCAGCAACATCCTCCTTTGTAATGATTTCGACGGCACAATGATGCACTCTCAAATCAAAGGTATCGAGATAGTGTATGAGGATGCAGATTTCGTCGACGTGAAGGTAGGAGCCGGTGAGATCATGGACGACTTCATCGCTTGGGCAGTGGAGAATGGCTATTGTGGTGCGGAAAACCTCTCTATTATCCCTGGCACTGTGGGTGCATCAGCCGTGCAGAACGTGGGAGCTTACGGTGTGGAGGCGAAAGACATCATCAAAGATGTGGAAATGATAAAAATTGAAGACGGTAGCATTCACGTCGAGCCAAATGAAAATCTTCATTTCGGATACCGTCAGAGCCGATTCAAAGAGGATTGGAAAGACAAGTTTATCGTCACTCACGTCACATACAGATTAAAGAAGCAACCAGACTTCAAACTTTCTTACGGTGGTCTTTCAAAAGAACTGGAAGGCAAAGAGATCAATTTGAATTCCATCCGTGAAACTATCATCAGCATAAGAAACAACAAGTTACCAGAGGTTGGCAAAGTGGGAAGTGCGGGCAGTTTCTTCAAGAACCCCATCGTCGACAGATCAATTTACGACGAGATATGCCGACGCGAGAAAGCCCTTGACGAATCCGGACTCGTCCCTAAATACGACATTTCCGAGACAGAGGTGAAGATTCCTGCCGGATGGATGATCGAGCGTTGCGGATGGAAGGGTCAAAGCCACAACGGAGCTGGCGTTTGGCACAAACAGGCACTCATCCTCGTCAACAATGGAAATGCGAAAAGCAGGGACATCATTGAATTAGCAAACACAATCCAAGTCGACGTATGGAGCAGATTCGGAATTAAGATTGAACCGGAAGTGATATATATCAACAATTTGTAAGTCAAGATTTGTAATCTGCGAATCATTATCCACTTTCGGATCGAAATCTAACCTTCTTTTCTCATAAAAAGATGAAGTCTTTCTCTGTAAACTTTTTCTCTCTGTGGTTTTATTAAATTTATGTGCTCGCCTTCGGCTCGCACGTGGGGATGGGGGGCAAGGGCGTTCCGCCCTTTGGAATCCTCATTTATGACACTCCAACTATCTTTTTAAATTCGTCGAATTCACGTTATGTTATCTAAATATTATGAAAACATGTTGGTTTAGTCGAACTCACGTTATTTACCAATATGTAACGCCTACGGCATAATACAAAATTAGAGACGCCGCAATGCGACGTCTCTACGATAGATGTATTTTCTGCAGTGATTTATTTTCTCACCAACAATGTGTAATTCTTGCCTTTTGAATTTCTCAAAATATAGAATCCGCTCTTCAAAATGTTTTTATAAGAATTCTGTGAGACGGTGATCTTCTTGACAAATCTGCCGGCTATATCATAAACAGAATAGTCTCCGTCAGGAATCAATCCGTTCTCAGCTGAGATATGCTCGGCACCAGTCGAGTTGACACATCTGAATGTGAAGCAGTCGATGTCTACCCAGTCTCCTGTGATTTCGACTTTCAGCACATGAGTTCCCTTAGTCAACTTGTTCAACTTAGTCTCCACAATTTCAAAAGTATTCCAGTCTCCTGTGTTTGGCACTTTCACAAATCCTCCAGGAGTACCGTCGTCGCCAGGGACAATAAAACTATTATCCAAATAGAATGTGAATGCCGCACCATTTGCTCCGGATGCCACTTTCGACTCTACGATATACTCGTCTTCATACTGAATATCAACCGTATACTCAAGCCATTCGCCTGTCTGAGTGTAGCCGACAGCAGTCGCGCTCATATCCACTCCCTCATTACGCGTTGTTCCATTACGATTCTCCTCATCATTATCGTGGTATGCGTTACCCTCACCACCATTGTCGAACTCCTCTGCTTCAATCTTTCCAGGAATCTTAAAAGGAACACCGTTGAACGGAGTCTGCGGCATGAAGATAGTCACCTCCTTCTTGGAAGTTGTATACTCCTTGTTGTTATTGTCGTAAGCCACAGCCCAAATAGTGTGTGTACCCTCCGACACATTATCCCATACGTACCTCGTCTCGCCGCTCACAAGTTTCTGTCCATCAGCATAGATTTCTATCGACTTGGTATTCTCGATCTCATTGTTGACAATAATTTCAACCTCTCCCGGCTCCGACTCCTTATTGATAAAAGTTTCTATTTTGATGCCAGCCTGAGGTGTAGAGCTACCGTTCTTTTCCAAGATCTCAAGCATCTTCTCTGCGTATCTCTTACCCAAAAGTTTGTAGCCAGCCACAGTGAAATGATATTCGTCACCGGCAGCCTCACAACCTTCAGCGGAGATAACATACGAATTTGGAATCACACTCGGCACTTTTCTAATGACATTATTATGACCACTACATGGACCAGTGTAACGGACCTCACCAACAAGCAGAGGAATGTCAGCTCCGTTAAGACCAAGATCATCCAACATATTCTGATAAACCTCCTTCAAATTGTTAGGCCAGTTTTGGTCTCCTGTATTTGTCTCACCCTGATGCACCAAAATACCCTTGATGACACCAACCTTCTGAGCCTCCTTAGCGACCTCAATAATACGTCCATAAGGATTGCTTCCATAAGATTTAGCATAATCCTGTAGCCAACTTGCAGCAGAGCTCAAATAACTCTGATATTTAGTTTTACGGAAGGCATCAATACTAGCTCCACCAATAGCGACGTCGACAACCCCCACCTTTATGCTTGGATCAAGTTTTTCCACCAAAGTACGTCCGAAATAGTCTACAGGTCCGAAGCCACCATTATTCCAGTGGAAACAACGAGCCAATGGCGGAACAGCAGTATACTCACCGCATTTTTTTTTGCCACACTGAGAACAGTTGTCAGCAGTGTAGAACATTCTGAATCTCTCGTCGACTCCCTGTTTCTCACTGTCAGGCACAGTGGCATTACCCTCCATGTTCGACTGTCCCCAACATATATAAATATGATAATTAGGATCTGGTTCAGCCATAGCCAAAGAAGAAGCCCCTACCAAGCACAGAGAAAGAGCCATGCGTAAATAATGAAGTAAAAATGTGTGTTTCATGTCATATAGTTTTATGAATATGCAACAAATATAGAATACGAATCGCCAAATTACTTAAAAGACAAAAGAAAAAAAAGCAAAAGGGAAAAATGACACTCAAAATGGGAATTATAACATTGATAAAAGACGGTGGAAAGGGGATTTTTAGTGATTTAACTTTATTCAATCAGTTCAAATCGTTATTTTTGCAATCGGTTTGCGGAGAAAAGAAAAACTTCGTCTACACTATGAGAAAATCAAAATTCTATGAAATCCACTAATATAGTATCATACATAGGTCTGACTATATTTACCGTCTACACCATCATCTATTGGATATCACCAAACATGGCAGATCTCGCTCTGTTCTTTTTGTTCTTGGTCACATTCGGTATTTTGGCTCTGTTCCTATTGGTAAGTTGCGGATATATACTCTACTCATGTATAAATGCTTTTTTGGATAAGGAAAACATACATTACAGAATATGTGCGATCTGGACAGCATTACTGATCATATTTTGGATTGTCATTCCGAGTGGAGATTGTGATCCATATATACAGGAAGAGTATTATGAAGACCACAAAGAAGAGTTATGGGAAATGGCATATCAGATTGATGATATATGCAAAAACAAAGTCACAAAATTCGCTCATATCTGGAAAGAGGATGATGAAAATCACTCAAGCAATAAGGATGGTCTGACAACAGAAGAGATCAGACAGATTCAAAAAATCATTCAGACTATGGATTTTGAATCCGTCTCATATTCAGACAGTTTATGCAGTTTTGGATTCAGATACAAAGGTTTGGCTCTATATAGTTTCGAGTTGGGACTTTATGGATCAAAAATAGATGATGATTACACCCGTATAATATACAACGATTCAGTAGCCTTCCAATATGGTTGCGGAGCTATTGGGAATTGTTCATATCCGAACAAAGAAGAATACCTGCAGCAAAGGCAAAAGAAGTGATTTTCACAGATTTTACAGAGAGCAAACCACAAAAGACGAAAAATCATCACGTCACGAAGATTTCAACACAAAGCCACCAAAAACGCTAAAAGTTGAGAATTAGCTTTGTCAGGTCAAAAAAAAATGCCATATTTACAACCGTTTTCTGCGTAGTAGTGAACATATTCCGTCTACGCCACATATAAAGAAATTGAATTACAATAAAATAACAGAATGAAAGTAGATGTTTTACTCGGTTTGCAATGGGGCGACGAGGGTAAAGGAAAAGTAGTAGACGTATTGACGCCAAACTATGATGTCGTAACACGCTTTCAAGGAGGTCCAAATGCAGGACACACACTTGAGTTTGAAGGCCAGAAATACGTGCTTAGATCAGTGCCATCAGGAATCTTCCAGGGAGGCAAGGTCAATGTCATCGGTAATGGCGTAGTGCTTGACCCCGCATTGTTCAAGCAGGAAATCGAGCAACTTGAGGCATCTGGTCACAATTTGACAGAACGCCTATACATATCTAAGAAGGCTCACCTTATCCTTCCTACACACCGTCTTTTGGACAAGGCATACGAAATGGCCAAGGGTGCAGGAAAGATCGGAACTACAGGTAAGGGTATCGGCCCTACATACACAGACAAAATTTCACGTAACGGTTTGAGAGTAGGTGATTTGCTTCACAACTTCGACGAGAAGTACGCAAAAGCTATCGCCCGTCATAAAGAGATTCTTTCTCACTACGACTTTGATTACAAACAGGAATTCGAGACTATCGAGAAAGACTGGATGGAAGGAGTGAAGAAGTTGAGAGAGTTCATCTTCATCGACAGCGAATATTTCTTGAACGACACTTTGGAGGAGGGCAAGTCTATCCTTGCAGAGGGTGCACAGGGAACAATGCTTGACGTTGATTTCGGTTCATATCCATTCGTCACATCATCAAACACTATCTGTGCTGGTGCATGTACAGGTCTTGGAATCGCGCCACGTAAGATCGGCGACGTGTATGGAATCTTCAAAGCATACTGCACACGTGTAGGTTCAGGTCCATTCCCAACAGAGTTGTTCGACGAGACAGGTAAGAAGATCCGTGATCTTGGTCACGAGTACGGAGCTGTCACAGGCCGTGAGAGAAGATGTGGTTGGATCGACCTTGTAGCGTTGAAATATGCAGTTATGATCAACGGTGTCACTAAGTTGATTATGATGAAGAGCGACGTGCTTGACGATTTCGACACAATCAAGGCTTGCGTGGCATACAATATCAATGGTGAGGAGACTGACGAATTCCCATTTGATATCAAGGAGACTAACTTCACTCCAGTCTACAAAGAGTTCAAGGGTTGGAAGAAGGATATGACAAAGACAAAGAAAGTGTCTGAGTTCCCTGAGGAATACAACGACTATCTTGACTTCTTGGAAGATTACCTAGAGGTGCCTATCAAGATTGTTTCTGTCGGTCCAGACCGTGAGCAGACAATCGTACGCTACACAGCAGAAGATTAACAATCAAGATATTATCAAAAAAGGTCGGATTTCTCCGACCTTTTGTTGTTTTTAAAAAAGCTGAGGATTGTTAAGGACCCATGTTTGATTAATATTGGCCCTAACCCACCCCCCATGTGCGAGTTCGCAAGAACGAGCAAGTTGGAAAACTCTTTTTGTTAAATTTTCCATCACTTTTCTTAATCTCCTATGTGCTTTGAGACTCTGTGGTTTATTTCTTTTGATCACCTTATGTTCGCACCTCATCATTATCCTATTCCTCTTTTTCAGGAAAATCCTGTAAGAACCATTCCACACTTTTCCATTCACCATCATACTCAATTCTATATTCCATCTCACGAGGGTAACTTTCCTCCTGTATGATTGATTGTAAATATTGATGGACAGGCTTGGGATCATTCACTTGCCAATACACATTCAATTCTCCATCACATGTTTCTCTTGCCACAAAAAGAGCGTTGGGATGATCCGGATCCCCCTTGATGGCTAAACCGAGTTTTTCGACGTAGTCAAGCACGATATTTGATTCTTCATGTGTAGGCATTCCATTTTGTGCCAAGTCTTTGTAATAGATGGTGAGAGAACACGTCCATCCAAACACATCCCTATTCTTGAAGTTCTTTAATGCACTGTTTACTACAATTATCGAAGGTTTGCCATCAGACTCACATTCCACAATAGAATAATAATCATCCGGAATTACAACCTTAACTTCTTTCATTCCGTCTGAACACTTTTTCTTTTTCGCTTTTTTGCGATTCCATAGGAAAAAACAAAGGCAAAAAACAACGACAATAGTTATAACAAATCTCATATCTATACCTTTAATATTTTGTGAGACGCAAAATTTGGCAAATCCATCATTCAAATACAATGGAAAGCAAATATAATTCTAGCTGTGCTCTATTTACAACTGACATTTTCATTTTTTTTCGTCTGAAAGACGCTACCGAGCAAAGCGAGAGTAATTCGTGACAAAGTCTCGGGATGATGTGACGATGACACAAAAACTTTGCCTGAAATGCAATACCATAAGCACTTCTTTTTTCATCTCTTTTCCTCAATCTCAAATGAGTCTCTTTCTATATGTGCTCGTCTACGGCTCGCACCGGTGGGAGGGGCAAGAGTGTTCCGCCCTTTGCAATCCTCATATACAATGACCTATTCATCTGTCATAAACTAGGACAAAATTACACCCCTTATCTAATCAAAGTGAAATGACCTGTATACACCTTGTCGAGATCATTGATATTGATTTCATACCAATAGTCTGTCGCCGGCATCTTACTTCCATTATAGACTCCATCCCAATCGGAATTGTCCCCTGCCTTGTACGCAGCGAGTTGTTTACCCCAACGATCATAGATTATCACCTCTGCATCCGGATATCCTTCTGCCAAACCTTTAACCACAAACTTTTCATTTTGACCATCACCATTTGGAGTTATGAAGTTTGGAATCTCAATGCCAGGCGTATTAACGACAAATGTCGTATCTGTCCGACATCCATAACTGTCTTCCACCATAAGTGTATGGGTAGCATAAGAAAGTCCTGTTCGTAGATTATTCTCAACTTCCGGATCATCTGTTTTTCCATCTATGACATACTTATATGGTCCAGTATAGTTTGTTTCATCGAGCTGGATTTCAACCGTTTTGTATGTGACAGAATCTATCTGAGCCACAACTGGCAAATGAATAACCTCAACAGTTTTGGATTCTTCAGCCTCACATAATCCTCTTGTCACGTGAAGTGTGAACTTTGCCAACTCTGGCTCTGGAACAAACGATAAAACAGGATCTGTAAATGTGGTTTGCGTATTTTCATATATCCACTCATATTCATCAGCTTTATACGAAGATGCGTCGAGAGTAAGAAGATCATTTTCACATATCTGAGAAGGTGCGTCAATGCTTCCTTCAAGCGGTTTGTGCACCTCAACAGGAATAAAGAATGGTATAGCAGCACAATACTGATTCTTTGCTATGACCTTGTATTGTTTAGTGATAGGAGCCTCTCCGGATCCGTCGTACACCGGAATAATCATTGCACCTGTCATATTTCCAAACACTTCGCCGTCAGGATTATCACTCCAATCAAGATCCTCTACATATGCATTAGGTGTCACATCTATCTTAACCGACGCCACACCATCTCCACAAACAGGAGTCGCAGTAGATAGTGTCAAATCAACTCCTGCATAGACAACCAACTCATTTCCATCAGCAATTTGTCCATCAAACCTACATCCTTCAGAGATCAAAGAAAACGAGTAAACGCCTCCATCTGTCGTTTTCGCTGGGTTTAGTTCCAACCTTTTTCCTGTCTGGTTTGGAATCACATTCCCGTCATGTTGCCACTCTATTGTAGTGTTGGAAGGGCCTTTTAGATCAAATATCTGAGCCCACCACTTCTCATTCTCACAAATTGCCAATGCTTCATTATTGGATTTAGCGCTAACACTCTTGTCGACAATCTTAAATGAGAATCTAGTAGGACACTCATTGACATATGAAATCGTGTAATTTCCAGCGCCAAGGGCCAATTCCGTCGCGCCTGAAGCCTCATCAGAGAATGATCCTGTACTAGTTTCAGTTCCAGACAAAGTATATGTGCCACCATTTTTATTGGCGACGTCGGACAAAACAACAGTCACCACACCTCCACAAGAGTTGAACGACAAATTGTTTGCTGAGATCATATCAGATAATTGCTGAGTATTGTCAGGCTCAGAAAACTTGATTTTTCCATCAAGACGGCCATCTCCCACAACAATTTCCTTAACCTTCTTCACCGCATTAGCTCCGTAGCATGCCGCACTCGACACCTCCACCGTCACTTTCATCAAATCACCTGCATTGTTAAGGCCGGCAGAGCCAGTGTTGTAAGTTTTTGTTTTCGCCTTTGTATTATTTGAACTGTTTGTCCAAGAGTAAACAAGATCACTCTCAGCAAGTCCGCCGCCCAATGTAAGGTCAAGATCCAAATCCACAGCAACATTCGGGCAAGTTTTATCCGAGCCTATGATATCTGCTTTCAACTCATGGAACACAACATTAAGTTCTTCCTCTTCGGACGAGCAAGTTTGCTCATCTGCCTCACCTTTATTGATGACGTATGATCCAGTAACCAAATACTTGCCAGCCTCAGTAACGTCGGCAGTTGTAGGAGTACCGTCTTCATAATAACGGACTTCACAATCCTCAATGCTTATGTTGTACATCTCTTTCAAATTCTGACTTTCTCCCAAACACTTAGGTGCAGTCTCAACCGTAGCTAGTTTAGGATTTGTGTAGACCGTCACAGTCAGAGCGACGGGAGCACTCTCTGCCGCCGGATTTGATTTCAAACGCTGACGTACATAGTACGTGTATTTCTTTGTTCTCTCTGTAGAAGATGCTTTCTGAATCGTTGGAGACAACTCAATCTGGCTAAACTCTTGAGAATCATCTATTGTTCCGTCTTCTTTACTATTATACCAAACCAACTTAAAGTCGGAAGCGGAATTTCCGCCAGCCACACCATTTGTTGTTGCCTCAAGTGTATCTTTCAACAATGGAGAATTCTCACACACTGAAAGATCCTTCACTGTTGGAGCTGGATATCCCGACACAATTATCGAAACCGGAACGAATTCACTTTCACAGCCAAGAGCGTTAACTTGCTTAATTTTGTACTTTTTTGTCAGATTTCCATTCAAGCCAACAACTTCAGCCGACGTTGGTGTTGCGTCAGCCTCATCTATCGGACCTGTCTCATCATCATTATACCAAACAATCTGGCAAGACGGTTCTCCTACAATAGCGTTTGGAGTTTGCTCAGTTGGCTTTAAAGCATTTCCTTTCTCCACCTCAGTCTTCAAATATGTGATCGGGCTTGCCAACGGTTCATCCACACTCTGCACTTCGACAACATATTCCGTCATATCTCCACGGCAACCTGTCTTCTCGTCGTTCAGAGCATACCAGAATGATTTTGGGGATTCGCCCTGTGTCACGGCTCCGACTACCGGTTCTGAAATGGATTTTGCTCTCATTGAATCAGCGCCGTCGTACCAATCAAGTTTGAAGCCATCTATTGTTTTTATTGGTTCCGACGCGAGTGTTCCTTCGCAGAATTCATCTGGATTGATCAATTTCTCTGTAGGATGATCGGCTGCGACGACGTGGATACTATCCCATCTCCAGCAGACTTTTCCATCTTCATTAAGAAATTCAATATCCTTCACCAACAGATAATACCAATCGGCGTCCTTCCACGTCACATTATAAAATGAGACGCTGTCACCCGCAGTGCCAGAGCCCGGCACGCCAGATGCCTTCTTTGATCCCTTATGCCAAGATGCGACATACTTGCGAGGCTCATCATTTGGTCCGACACTGATTCCCATCGCACTTGGATTCGTTGGCATAAATGTCTCTGTCGTAAGATTCGCCACTTTGTCGGGACAAAGGATCACCTCCTTCTCCTGATTGTTGTTTGTTGTAATCACAGTCGACGGATCCGCTGAAATAATCGATGCCTTCTCTACAGGCTCACACAAGTCGCAATTCAATGCCGCCTCGACTGGAATTGTAGAGAATGAGACATTTCTACATGGGCTCATCTCATCCAAGGATTCCCATAATGCACGCTGATCCTTTAGATAATTAAACTCTCCAATCACCACACGGAATCGTACTTTCTCTTTTCTCTCAACATTCTCAAAGGCAGGATGGTTGGCAGGATCAGGAATAGTATATTCATCTTCCTCCTGAACGTCACCCAAGTCTTTCCAATCAGAAATTGGATCAAAAGACGAATCACTTGGATCTTTGGTAGTGTATTGGAAAAGATATCCTGGAATTGGTTTTTCAAAATAGCCTTTAGCTTTAATCTGTGCTTTCAAGACAAGATCATCTCCCATACACAAATTCAACAAATCATTAGTTTTGCTGGACGCCACAACCTCCACCTTTGGAGGAGTGCAGACTCTGAAGGCAATATCATCCAACGCAATATCTCCACGTTGAGCCGCTTTATAATCATCTTCTTTACTGATAATCTGAATTTTAACGGACTCTACACCTTCAGGCAGCTTAAAATCATACGTTTTTCTCGGCTCCACCCATCCTACTTTGTCCAACACATAAGTATCCTCAATAGGTGTACCATCAGCAAGAATCACTTCATTTGTCTTGGAATCCACAAGACGAACCTGTATGGTAGCATTTGTTTCGAATCCAGAAGTAGGCTTTTTATTGATCGCGCCGACAGCTGCAGAAAAAGAGATTGGTCGTTCCGGACACAAATCTGTAATCTCTTGTTCGTAAACCACCTTATCCATCCAATCGTCGCCCTTCATATCTATCTGCAAAAATGCTCCTCCTTTTTCTCCAGTAGCATCAAACATCGTTGCTGGAGAATTATAGGCATTTTCAGTCGCGATAGCGTAAGCACCATTACGGAAATTTGTTCCCGAATATTTCAATTCTTTTGCAAAAGCAGCTCCTCTATTCAGCTGATCATCAATACTATATCCATGATTACCATTTCCAACCAATATTTCTTTTGCCTTTACTGTCTGTTCCTGTCCATTTTTATCTCTGTAATAATATGTGCTACCTGAGAATCTTCCGAAATCATCCAAATATATATCAGTCAAAGCCATAGGATTACCATTTCCATCATCGCAACACTCTCCTACCGACAAATTGTGGGTTGCCGTAGCAACACATCCATCAGGAGTGGTCACAATGCAAGAGACAGTGTAATTATCAGGGGTTGGCGGGAAGAAAATCATAGATTGATCTTCCGACGTTTCTCCTGTAGACTTTTCATGCCAAGAATAAGTTGTGCCATCAGGTAAGACCGTATTCAATTTCAACACAGCTGGCATTTGTGGACACGGATTTCCGACAACTCTGATTACGGGTTCAAACTCACCCTCTATTCTTAAATTATCCAAAGCCAATGGGCCGAAGTCCGCATTCGTTCCCGCAAAATAGAAAGTCACATTACCGGTATTGTCTGCCTTTGCAGTCAAAATCAACGTTTGAGATTCACCCCAGTCGAGCTTATTTGTTGTTTTTCTATTTGCCGCGCCACCAAAACCTCCTGGTTGCGATGTGCTTACACTCAACTGTGGAGCAGGAGCAGTGAATGGATCCAATTCTCCTTTTATATAACTAAGTTTTCTTCCAAGTTTGATTTCTGTCTCCAAATCGTCGGGATCAGAAACTCCTTCATTCATATACTGCAATGCTTTTTCCAAGTTGTCAGGGGAGACGAGATTATACACGTCGACACTTAAAGTGACAGAAGAACCTGGGAGTAATCCGGAGACAGAGTATGTCAATACGGAAACATTCTGACCATTACCATAGATCACAAACTGGTTTGATCCGCTTCCTTCATTTAGATATGGACTGATTGTGCGTGGATTAGCGACAATGCCAGCAAATCCCTTACTGGTATTGTTAATGTTTTTTGTCTGATAATCGCTCCACTGAGCGGTAAGAGTAGCAGAGGAAGAGATAATGCCCGACGCCATTCCGACAAGTGTGGCGGCTTCAACATCTGAAGAATAATCGCATGATGTTCCGCACTCATTTTTAAGGAGTTGGTCAAAGTCTTCATTAAACCATCCGTCTCCATCATTAGACAATGACGGATTAAACAAAGCATTTGACGTCTCAAAATCAGTGCCACCTACAACACAACTGGACGCAATCGTCTCGGCCGCATTAAATAATCCAACACTGCATATTAGAACGAATACACCATTTCTCATAAGTTTTACATTCAATATGTTATAGAGTTTAATAAAGTACTTTAATATAGGACTTGACCCTGAATGAGGGTTGTTAATAACGTTCCTCCATTACCCCGAAGGACAATCGTAAAAATATGGTCAAATACTATATAAACGCCTTTCATAATATATTAATCCAAATAAATATATTGAATGCGCCTTTTAGTTAGATTGATGCGTCTAAAATAGTACTTTTTTTTGTTTCATATTCATTTTTATCACTTTTTATTAGAAATTGGTGATTTTGAACACATAAAAATTCACTTTTTGTTTATAAAACGTAAATTTTCCGCAAAATGGATTGTAAAACTTGACAGAATAGAAATCATGCACGTTTGGAAATGGATTCTACAATAAAAAATGTATTTTTGCACATTGATTGTAGAAGAGACGCACGGACGTGTGTGTAACACGGACACGCGTGTATAAATGCTATTAAAAATTGGAGCAATAGATACCTTCGATTATATGAGAACAATATTTCTATTCATATCTCTGGCAATATCCGCATCTTTATCAGCGGAACTGATTTCTTCCACTCATTTTGAATCTGTGGAAGCAGGAAAACCTTTCACACTGGAAACCTGGCAAAACGAAGGGTTCACAACCGGAACATGGGACAACGGTTTGAAAAGCAGAACCTTAGTAGACAGTGCACATTCAGTATCTGGAAAAAAATCCCTACGTGTGGAGTATCCACAGGGAGGTGTCGGTCCACAGGAAACAGGTGCACAAGTGGAATTGAAATTCACTCCACGTGATGAAGCATACATGTCGTACTGGATGCGATTCTCCGACAATTTCAGTTTCGGCACAACAAGCAAAGGAGGCAAATTGCCTGGATTGAGCGGAGGCGACAACTGTTCTGGCGGCGATAATTGTGATGGCACAAACGGATTTTCAGCACGATTCATGTGGAGAAACGACGGACAGATTGTGCTTTATCTCTACCACATGGACAAGCCAGCCAAATGGGGAGAAGACTATCCATTGAAATATGAAGATGGAAGCAATGTGGTATTTGAGAAAGGCACTTGGCACAAAATAGAAGAGAGGGTAAAAATCAACTCTTCAGGAGATGCATACGACGGTGAAGTGCAGGCTTGGGTTGACGGCAAAGAGGTGCTATCGCTAAAAGGTCTCAGGTTCACAAATAATGGAGACAAGGTCGATAAACTATACTTCTCCACATTCCACGGTGGCAACGAAGAGACATGGGCTTCTACCGAGACCTGCCATATCTGGTTTGACGACATAAAAATCGGAACTAACCGAGATGAACTCAGCAACGTCGAACCAGTCGGACCGGCAGAAGTGCCAAGCGACATGTTCCTCGTCTACAAGAAAGGAAGCAAAGTCATTATTGTCGCAGACAATATAATCAAAGAAGTTGTTGTGCTGAAAGCAAACGGGAAACTGAAAAAATTCAGCGACAGCCGAGTGATCGACAACAGATGGGAATTTACACTGCGTACAAAAGAGCCACTGATTATCCAAGTGGAGACAATCGACGGAAAAAAGATGACTCAGAAATTCATTGCTGAATAAATGAATTCCACCATTTTCATATATATTCATTCATCTTTAAGCAAGATTACATTCCCATTTAACTAAAAAAATATAATTTTGCACACCGAAGAGAAGAAGGGTCTGTCGCTGGCGTACTTGATACGTCAGAGGAAAGTCCGGGCAACACAGAGCGACCATGCTTCCTAACGGGAAGTCTTTCGTGAGAGAGAATGTACGGTAACAGAAATATACCGCTGCTTTCGGGCAGTAAGGGTGAAATGGCGGGGTAAGAGCCCACCGGTCGTGTGGCGACACGCGGCGTCAATATCGGTCATGGGTTGCAAAATCATGTATACCGACGTTTGAGGGCTGCTCGTCCGAGTCGGAGGGTAGATTGCTAGAGGTGTGTGGCGACGCACATCGTAGATAAATGGCAGACGCACGGCTTTTTAGTAATAATTGTCCGTGGCACATAACCCGGCTTATACTTCCTCTCTTCTTTTTTTTCTAAACCACTAACACTTAACGCACAACAGTTTTGGAAGCAAGAGCGAAAGATATAATAGACAAATTGAAAAAAGGATTCTTTTCATTCCTCAAAGATCCACAAGAGTACATCTATGAAGCGATCAACAATCTTCGTAAAGGCGGTGAGATAAAAGGAATCGGATGGATATTTGAATTAGTGGCGACGGTGCTGCTATGCTTCATAGGCTTCAAGCAAAAGTCTATCGGCCAGAAATCTAAGGTCCTGACATATCACACCGTGTTTTCCCTGATACCGGTATTCGCTTTCATAATCGCGATTGCCAAAGGATTCGGAGGATACGATAAAAAGATCATTGATCTGATCAACGAATATGTAGGAGAAAACTCAGACAAGGTCATGCAGCTCTACTACACCGCTCAAAAACAGCTTGAATACTCACAAGGTGGAGTCATCTTGGGTGTCGGTATCATCTTCCTTATGTGGTCGGTCTATAGCATCTTCTCCGAAGTGGAGTCTTTCTTCAACGACATCTGGAGAATAACTACCTCAAGAAGTTTCATAAGACGAGTGTCTAACTATATCGCGTCGCTATTCATCATAACAATTCTTATGATCTGCAGTGTAGGATTCAGAGTCTACACTAATGAAATTGGAGGCGTGATAGGGACAATAGTCAAATGGGGGACCCCATGGATCGCAACATTTATGATGTTTTTCTTTCTCTACACCGCTATTCCAAACACAAGGGTCAAGGCGAGCAAAGCCATCATATCTGCATTCATCGCAAGTTTAGCGTTCATTGTGCTTTATTTTGTCTTCACGACGATCATGTTCAAAGCAGCCAGCTACAACCAAGTGTACGGTAGTATCGCGATAATCGTGTTGGGATTGATGTTTATGAACTATTTCTGGGTGATCACGTTAAGTGGAGCGGAACTTTGTTTTTCTATGCAGAGCGACGGAAACCTGAATTTCATCTCTACCGGCGACAAAAAGAAATCCGACTATGAGAACGACTTCTACAGATTGAGGATAGCCTCATACATATACAGACGTTTCAGCGAGGCTAAAGACGGCAACATCAGTTTTTCCGACGTGAAGACACTGAGCGAAGAGTGCTCTCTATCCTCTCACCAAGTGATGGATTATCTTGAAAAGCTGCGTGTGGCAGGCATCGTCAGCCAAGTGCAAATCGAGACGAGAGAGGATTGTTTCCAGCCTGCAATGCCAGTGGAGCAGATGACAATAAGATTGTTTTTCAACAAAATACATACAGCCGACTTCAATAAAGAAGATGAGACACAAACACAAAGTGAAATAAGCAAACATTTCAACAATCACATCTCCAACATTGAGAATGCCACTAGCGAAATGTTGATCAAGGATCTGTAAATTTAGCAGTTTATGCCTGATTTAGAGGATTGTTAAGGGCAGAACGCCCTAACCCTCCCCACCACATCTGCGAGTTCGCAAGAACGAGCAATTATATTTTGACTTCGATTATTTTAACAATTTGATTATTTGACAATTAAAATCATTTTATAGGATTTTGGAATAAAAACATGTGACGACGGCACAAAATAATTTATTCCTCCCTATGGAAAAACGTGATGCCATCGACATATTATTTACCTAATATATAATCACCACATGATATTCACAGAAAATACACCTTTAGGTGTTTTATATCGGTAGATATAATAAAAAATATGGAACGGATATTCCCCGTTAGTGGATATATATAATATTAATTCGTCTCCAAGTGACGTTATATTATTTGTGCTCGCCTTCGGCTCGCACTAGGAAGGAGAGGTTAGGGCGTTCCGCCCTTAACAATCCTCATAATTCACCACACAATATCATATATACATAAAAAAAGGACGCCACAATATGACGTCCTATAATATTCTAAAAAAATCTATTTTTAGAACACCTGAATCTCAACTCGTCTGTTCTTCTCTGGCACTTCGCTGATCGGCTTAGAAGATCCCATTCCCTGATAAGACAATCTGCTACCTTCTATACCCTGCTTCTCAATATAGTCTGTCACAGCCTTTGCACGTTCCTTAGAAAGAGGAATATTGATTTCATCTGTTCCGTCCGTACTTGAATGACCGATAACCTTTATTTTCTTATCCGGATTATCCTTCAAAAACTTCACGATTCCGTCAAGAGCGTTCTTTGAGCCTTCGCTCAACTCTGCGCTTCCTGTCTCAAAATTAATATTGTCGAAACTTGAAGAAACACCCTTCTCCATATTATCCTCAATTGCCTTCGCAATATCATCAACCGTCTCAGCTGTCACGATCACATCTTTTTGGATAGTATCTCTTGCCGCAGCCAAACTGTCTGCCAACGCTTTTGCACGGAACACAGAATCCTGATACAAGCTGTCTCTTACAAATGTCTCTCTGTCCTCATATCCACAAGAGAAATCTTTATCGTCGTTGCAAGCTTTCATCATAAAGAATCCGAAAAGCATAAGCATCAAGATGACGGGGATCCATTTACAATTACATGACGCATTTGAATCATCATCTGAAACTTCTTCCACCTCTTTCTTATTATTAGGTAGCGACGCTGCTGCAGCCATGAACGGATCAGCATCCTCATTTTCACGTGGGCTATCTATTTTGCTTCCAAGAGCACGAGTCTCTGATGGAGCCTCAGTTCTCTCTTCATGAGCGACGGGAGCTTTACCAGCAGCCAGAGCTTTGAAATTTTCCTGAGCAGCCTCAACATCATAGTCGTTCAAACCTTCTAGCCAGAAGCTTCCTCTTTCGCCTGGACGTGCAGTCTTGCTAAACTCAGCCACCTCGATGCCAAACTGTTTAGCATGTTCCACCACCTTGTTGTAGTCAGCTTTTGTCCAAGCCTCAATCATTGCTAGCTCAGTGCCGTCTGCCAAGAAGATAGTCTCGTCGTCACGCTCAAAATATCTTTTTTCATAATTTTTCACACTATCCTTGTTCTTGACATCAAGAAACAAAGAATCTCCAGCCGCAGAGCTAAGGGTTTCTGGAAATGCCTTGTCCAAATCCTCTTTTGTAGATTCCGGATGAAGTAGCAAGTATGCTTCAACAATGCCCAACACAGTACGGCTCTGGGCTTTGCCGTGAACTTTTATTTTGCTGTCCATAATATCTTTTGTGATCTTTTGATTTATTCGTAATTACAAAAATATAAAAAGAATTGATAACTTTGCAGAAATTTACAAATTTGTAGCAAACTATGGCTGTTAAAGCAGAAGAGGAAATCGAATCAGAGCAGATTGAAGTTTACGGAGCAAGAGTCCACAATCTTAAAAATATCGACGTGTCTATTCCACGCAACAAACTGACGGTGATCACCGGACTTAGCGGCAGTGGAAAATCGTCTCTCGCATTCGACACTATCTTCGCAGAAGGTCAACGCAGATACATCGAGACCTTTTCTGCATACGCTCGTAATTTCCTCGGCAATGTGGAGCGTCCTGACGTGGACAAAATCACAGGATTAAGCCCTGTAATCTCCATCGAACAGAAAACAACGAACAAAAATCCACGTTCCACCGTCGGCACAACGACTGAAATATACGATTTTCTCCGTCTACTTTTCGCCAGAGCCGGAGAAGCATTCTCTTATGAGACGGGAGAGAAAATGGTGAAATACAGTGAGGAACAGATTCTCAACCTTATAGAGACCGACTACGCTGATGAAGGAATCATCATCCTGGCACCAGTCGTGAAAGCCAGAAAAGGTCATTATAAAGAGTTGTTCGAGCAGATCCGCAAAAAGGGATTCCATAATGTCCGTGTAGACGGTGAGATTCGCCAGATTGTGCTTGGAATGAAAGTGGACCGATATAAAAACCACAACATCGAGATAGAGGTGGACAAGCTGATGGTGCATGCCAAAGACGCTCACCGAATCCGTGAATCTGTACGTCTGGCAATGAAATTAGGAGATGGAGAGGTGATGATTGTGCGACGCGGAGAAAACGAGGCCCGTCATTTCAGCCGTCATCTGATGTGTCCGACATCAGGAATATCGTATGCTGAACCTGCTCCACATAATTTTTCATTCAACTCCCCTCACGGAGCCTGCCCATGCTGTAAAGGACTGGGAACGGTGACAACAGTGGATGTAGACAAAATCATTCCAGACAAAAGCATCAGCATCTATTCCGGCGGAATCGTGCCGCTTGGCAAATATAAAAAGAATGTGTTTTTCTCTCAGCTTGAAGTGATTGCGGAGAAATACGGATTCACTTTGAAAGACCCTATCAGAGACATACCCGAAGAGGCTCTGGACATCATCCTTAATGGAACAGACGAGCTGATCCAAGTGAAAAACGACGCGACAGGAGTTGTCAGCCGTCCACTTGGATTCGAAGGTGTGATGCAATATGTGGAGATGCAGCAGGAAGACGAAGCGTCGGCCACAGCACAGAAATGGGCATCGCAGTTTAGCAAGACCACCGTCTGCCCAGAATGCCAAGGACAGAGATTGAAGAAAGAGGCATTGCATTTCCGTATCAACGGAGTGAACATCGCACAACTTTCCGAAATGGATTTGGCACAACTGATGGAATGGTGCAAAACCGCGGAATCCGGAATGAGCGAAAAACAGAAAGCCATCGCAAGCGAGATTCTGAAAGAGATCGTCACCCGAATACAATTTTTGCTCGACGTAGGTTTGGAATATTTGAGTCTGAACCGCGCCAGTGTCACATTGTCGGGAGGAGAAAGCCAGCGAATCCGTCTGGCCACACAGATCGGATCTCAACTCGTCAACGTGCTATACATTCTTGATGAGCCTAGTATTGGTCTGCACCAAAGAGACAACATCCGTCTGATCAACTCATTGAAGAGTCTTCGGGATGTCGGCAACACAGTGATCGTTGTCGAACACGACAAAGATATGATGCTCAACGCCGACTACATCGTGGATATCGGTCCGAAAGCCGGACGACTCGGTGGAGAGGTGGTCTTCTCAGGCACTCCGAAAGAGATGCTGAAGAAAGGCACAACGACAGCCCAATATCTGTCTGGCGACAGGAATATTCTTCCGAATGAGACATTGCGCGAGGGTAACGGCAAGGCAATCACGCTGTATGGAGCGAGAGGAAACAATCTGAAAGGTGCGACGGTAACATTTCCACTTGGTATGTTGATTGTGGTGACGGGAGTGTCAGGAAGCGGAAAAAGTACGCTTATCAACGACACATTGCAACCGATTCTCAGCCAGAAATTCTACAGATCGCTGCAGGATCCACTTCCTTACGATGCGATTGACGGAATCGAAAACATAGACAAAGTCATCAACGTCGACCAAACACCAATCGGCCGCACACCACGTTCGAATCCAGCCACTTACACTGGAATATTCTCCGACATCCGAGCATTATTCGTAAACGCTCCAGAATCCAAGATAAGAGGTTATAAACCGGGAAGATTCTCATTCAACGTGAAAGGAGGAAGGTGCGAGGCATGTATGGGCAACGGATTCAAGACCATCGAGATGAATTTCTTGCCAGACGTGTTGACACCATGTGAAGAGTGCCACGGAAAACGATACAACCGAGAGACACTGGAAGTGCGATTCAAAGGCAAAAACATCGCTGACGTGCTCGACATGACAATAAACATGGCAGTTGAATTCTTTGAGAACGTCCCTACCATATATCAGAAAGTCAAAGTGTTGCAGGAAATCGGTTTGGGCTACATCAAACTAGGACAGCCATCCACTACCCTATCCGGAGGTGAGAGCCAACGAATCAAACTGGCTACCGAACTGCTAAAAAAAGACACCGGCCATACAATGTATATATTGGATGAGCCGACAACAGGACTTCACTTTGAAGACATAAAAGTATTGCTCGGAGTGTTGCAGCGACTTGTAGACAAAGGCAACACAGTGATTGTGATCGAGCACAACCTGGATGTGATCAAAGTGGCGGATTATATAATAGACATGGGGCCAGGAGGAGGACGCAACGGAGGCAAAGTCGTTTGTTGCGGACGACCAAATGAAGTGGCAGCATGCGAGGAAAGCTATACAGGCAAATTTTTGAAAGAGGAATTTGAGTGGCTCAAAAATCATACGTAAAGATTAAATGGACAAATGGCATAACATAAAAGAGTGTGGAAAATTCGTTTTGAAATCACACATCTGCTTTCTTTTGATCTGCATGGCAATCAGAATCGCAGAGATTATCACATGCAGTAATCTGATGTTGGAAATCAGTAGAAACGACTATATGAAAATTGCAGAAGGAGTGTTGAGAGGAGTCGTATTCGACAATGCTGTTTCGGCAATTTTCCTATCTCTCCCTGTTGTTGTGTTAGGATTATTATGCACTTTCGGCAAAATAAAAAAGTCCATTCTCAAAGGATTCGCCATTCTGATAGGAATTCTATATGCTTTATCGGTCGCAGTATCAGTAGGCAACATTCCATATATCACATACAAAATGGCCAACTTATGTTTGGCAGACCTATCATACCTTAGCAAACCAGGAGAAATGATAGGGATGATGACGGGAGAGCCTCTATACTTAGCTTTTTTCATTGTCGGATGGATTATAGTGGCAGCAATAATCTACGTCATATGGGAATTTGCCAAATCTACGAATATCATTGAAGAGAAAGAATCTTTCTTCTCATGGCAAAATCTTACAGCAACAGTTTTCGCCTTTATTTTTTGCTTTTTAATGGGAAGAGGCAACAATCCGCCCACAAACAACAAAGGAGCCATTTTCGGCACCCCTTTGTCTTTCATTTTCGCCATATATTCCGACGACGCCTTCCTGAATTTGTCAGCACAATCGCCAGTCTTCGGATTGTTAAAAGAGGTGTCGCATCTTGGAAGAAAAATAGAGACAGGAATAACAACAGAAGAAGCTGTCGCATATGCGAATAAGATTCAAAACCAGACAAAGGCGTCACTGGCAGACTCCCTCACAAAGACAAAAAAGAAAAACATAGTGATGATAATCATGGAAAGTCTATCAGCCAACTATATGACCACTTTCGGCAATCAGGCAGGGCTTACCCCATGTCTAGATTCACTGTTTGCCAATTCACTTGCTTATTATAATGCATGGAGCAATGGAGCAAGGACCAACAACGCAATATTTTCCACACAGACATCACTGCCAGGCTGCCTTAACGTCAACATGCTAGAGACACCATTAAACAAAGACTACACATCTCTTGCCACCGTCTTATCTGCAAACGGATACAGCACAGACCTTTTCATTTCACACAAGAAGACATTCGACAACATATCTGTATTCTTTCTGGCACAACCATTTGACAAAATCCATTCAGAAGAGGAATATGGATATAAAGAAATGGAATGGGGATTGAGAGACTCCACTCTATTGGCAGTAGCATTAGACTCCATCAGACAATTGTCAAAAGACACGACAAAACCATTCTACACAGCCATACTGACATGCAGCAACCACCCGACATTCTCCATTCCGTCGCCATACAACGAAATGTATCCAGAGATTGAGCATTGCGCTGTAAGATACGCAGACGCATCCATTGACACATTCATGAAAAAAGCCGCTAAAGAGCCTTGGTTTGACAACACAATCTTCGTGTTTACAGGAGACCATGGAAGGCTCGTAGGCACACCAGACGGGAAGGTGTCGTCATCCTTAAACCATGTGCCAATCTTCTTCTATGGCAAAGAAATACAACCTGCAAAAGACTCATCTCTCACAATGCAAATAGATTTGGAGCCTACAATTCTAAGTATACTTGGTCTGCAATGTCCAGAATTCGCAGGACTCGGAATCAACCGAATGAAAATGAAGAGAGACACCGCCGTCTACACATCCAATAACTATTTTATTGCGAGGACTTCAGACAAAGCATATTTTCTGAATATGGACACAAATGCAGGGACACTCTATAACCTGAAAAAAGATTATTCTTTGTCAACCCCAATCGAAGGAAATGTCCCAGAATTCGACAGACAGATAATGTTGCAAGTACAAGCATTATACACTATACAGAACAGAGAGAAATAGAGTATTTTCTTGATTAGGCATATCCTTTCAATCTCATAATTCTAAAATAATCAATCTGTTAGTTTTTTGTCGAATTGACGTTGGTTTATAAAATGCTATAACAGTTCGACATTTTTTAACATATTTTAAAAATTGAACGTTCATTCAATTTTTTCTCTATATTGAACGTTCATTCAAAAAAAAGTGTTATTTTTGCATTGTTTTATTATCATATCTTACAGATCATGAGGGATAACATGAAAGATATAATAGTGCAAAAGGCATTTGAGCAGTACCTTATCGACGGATACGAGAAGGTCACTGTTTCGACGCTACAAAAGTCACTTGACATCGGTCGAGCGACGATGTACTATTATTTCAAAAGCAAAGAGGATCTGTTTGAAGCCGTAATGAGGAAATATTTTTTGGATTTCATCAACGGAGGGCTGAACAAAGTTACAGATTCAACAACAATTTTGGAACTCATTGACATCTACGTCGACTGCTTCAAAGTGATAGCCAGAAGTATGGCGGACTTGAAAAATCCAAACATCACATTTTCCAACTACACCGGGATTCTGTTCTACGCATTCTCACATGACGAATATCTAGCCACAGCGATAAGTGATGTAAAGAAAAAAATCCACTCTGTGTGGGTGGCAGCAATACAGAACAGCATTGAAAACGGTGAGATAAGATCCGACATTGATGTAGACACAATCGCATATACTTTTGAAAGTGTGAAAGGCAACTTCGGAGAAAGGAAAGCAGACGAGACAACAATCAAACATGAGTTGGAATTGTTCAAAAAGTCACACTTAGAGTTATATAAGTTACTAAAAAAGTAAAAAACATAAATTTTTGACGAACGGTTGTTCGTAAACACAAAAAAAAATGATAGTTTTGCGTTGTTTTAGGTATTGTATGTATGTAACATACGAATATTGGGACATTGCAGAAAAGATAAAGTTTTAAGATTATGGATAGAAGGGTTGTCATTACGGGAATGGG
This sequence comes from Bacteroidales bacterium UBA3844, assembly GCA_002392915.1. Lineage (GTDB taxonomy): Bacteria > Bacteroidota > Bacteroidia > Bacteroidales > Paludibacteraceae > UBA1723. The sequence continues at coordinate 90,289 of DGHQ01000025.1, forward strand.
AATATACTCATGTTTGGGTAAAACCCTCGATGAGGTTCGCGATTCTCTATACACTGGCAAAAGCGGTATCATTTTTGACCAGGAGAGAAAAGACATGGGATTTCGTTCAGCTTTGACATCAAAGCTTGAGATTCCTGATTTGAAGAAAGAGCTTTCTCGCCAACAGCGTCAGTTCATGCCAGAGCAGGCAAAATATGCCTACTGCGCGACAGTTGATGCATTGCGTCAGGCTGGTCTTGACCAGGATTTTCTCGACAAGAACGACGTCGGACTAATCTATGGTAATGACAGTTCTGCAGTTCCAGTCGTAGAGTCGGTGGAGAAGATCAAAGCTAAAAAAGACACTACTCTATGTGGTAGTGGAGCGATTTTCCAGTCGATGAACTCTACTGTGACGATGAATCTTGGTTGCATTTTTAAATTAAAAGGAATCAACCTTACTATATCAGCCGCATGCGCAAGCTCATCACACTCAATCGGACTAGGAGCCCTATTGATTAAAAACGGACTTCAAGACATTGTCGTTTGTGGTGGAGCGCAGGAGATAAACCCATACGCTGTAGGAAGCTTCGATGGAATCAGCGCATTCTCGACACGTGAGTCTGAGCCAACAAAAGCATCTCGTCCGTTCGACAGAGACCGTGACGGATTGGTGCCAGGCGGTGGTGCAGCGACAGTGATCATCGAATCGCTTGAGAGTGCAAAACGCAGAGGAGCGACAATTCTTGGTGAAATCCTAGGCTGGGGATTCTCTTCTAACGGAGACCACATCTCTTCTCCAAATGTTGAGGGGCCTTCAAAATCTTTGGAAATGGCTATCAGAGAGAGCAAGGTAGACCTGAAGAAGGTGGCTTACTTAAACGCTCATGCGACAAGTACACATATCGGAGATGCTCGTGAGGCAACAGCTATCGCAAACGTGCTTGGAGAGTACAAGCCATACGTAGCGTCGACAAAGGGATTCACAGGACATGAGATGTGGATGGCGGGAGCTTCTGAAATCATCTACTCTATGATCATGATGAAGAACGGCTTTATCGCAGAGAATTTGAATTTTGAGAATCCAGACGAGGACACTTGCAGACTAAACATCCCAGCAAGCAGAATCGACACAGGTTTCGACACATTCATCTCCAACTCATTCGGTTTCGGCGGCACAAACTCAACGCTAGTCGTAACTGATTACAAAGAATAAACAAAAGGAAAAACTAAACAATTAAACAATAAAAAAATGGCAAATCAAGAACTAATCGAAAAGATTAACACAGTGTTGTCTGAGGAGTTTGAAGTGGATATCGAAAACATCACTCCAGATGCTAACATCAAATCTACACTTGAGCTTGATTCACTTGCAATTGTAGACCTAGTAGGTTTGGTAGAGAACGAGTTTGGTGTTAAGATTCCTAGTGCAGAGGTAGGAACTATCCTTACTTTCCAGAGTCTTTATGATTACATCGCTGAGCACCAGGCATAAGCTAAATTACTAAAGATGAAACAACCTTTGTACGAAGGAGAAAGTATCAAAAAGCTCATACCACAGCGTATGCCGATCATGATGGTCGACACGTTCTATGATGCTACTCCGGAAGAAGGGCATACAGGATTGACTGTTGCCGAAGATAACTTTTTCTGTCGCGAAGGACACTTTATTGAGCCGGGTTTGATTGAGCACATTGCTCAATCAGCCTCGGCTTTTGCTGGTTATAACGCCATCGCAGAAGGAAAAGAGACTCCAATCGGATTCATTGGAGAAGTAAAAAATTTCAAGGTGAATTTTCTGCCTAAGGCAGGAGACAGAATCCTTACAGATATAAAGATCCAAAGTGTAGTGATGAACATCACACTACTTACAGCAGAAGCCAAGGTAGATGGAAATGTCGCAGCAAGCTGCACAATGAAGATCTTCATCAAAGAGTAACCCCACAACGTCTACAAGTTTGCTATGGCAACGGCTGAAATTAAATCCAAAGAATTAAAAGACTTTGTAAAAATCAAAGTTCGCTTTTCAGAAGTGGATTCGATACGCGTCGTTTGGCACGGCAGCTATGTGGCCTATCTCGAAGACGGAAGAGAAGCGTTCGGCAGACGATACGGACTCGGCTACAACGACATGTTCAAGGCTGGACTTACCGCCCCTATTGTCGACGTGAGCATCCAATACAAATCGCCAGCCACAGTAGACGATATATTGGTGTTGGAGACAAAATATGTGCCATCCAGAGGTGCAAAACTTGTGTTCGACTACTCATTATACAAACTTGAGAACAAAGATCTTTCGGACGAAGAAGCATTCTCACCGAAAGAGGACACACATAAACTTATTCTTACTGCCCGCACGACGCAGTTGTGGATGACAGGCAGTGAGTTGGAAATATCAACACCAAAATTTTTCCAAGACTGGAAAGACAAATACGGTTTTGGTGTAAAAAAATAAATTGCAATGTTGCTTAACAGTTATTTTGAAATCACAAACAAAGTTGCTACAGACGACGGTTTTCGTTATTCAGTGAAGCTCAATCCTGACCACGAGGTATACAAAGGACACTTCCCCGGAATGCCAGTTTGCCCAGGAGTCTGCAGCACCCAAATGATACGAGAGTGTATTCAAGAAGCCACTGGTGTAAAGTTGCTCATCTCAGAACTGAAACAAGTGAAATTTTCTTCGTTGATCACTCCGAATGAAAATCCGAATCTGGATATTGTATTCTCTCTGTCGGATGAAGGAGACTCATACAAAACAAAATGCACAATTGAAAGTGGAGACACAACATTCCTAACATTAAAGGGAGAACTAAAAAAAATGCAATAAGAGAAAGAGATAGAAATGGCACGCATAGCACTAGCGATATATCATTTTTTAGAGCGAAACAGACTGTTAATGTATGTTTTGCTCTTTGTTAGTTTTGCTTTCTTCGTCTATGAAGGAACAAAAATGACCTACGAAGAGGACATCACACGTCTTCTTCCACAACCCAAAAACGAACACGGAGAAAATGTCGTTTTCTCAAATCTAAAGGTGAAGGATAAGATTTATTTGGTGTTCAAACCAAATTCCGATTCCATAGACCACGAAACATTGGCAGCACGCTGTGACGAATACATGGATTCCCTTATTGTTCGTGACAGTGCGAACAAATATATAGCCGACATTCTTTACAAGATAGACAACAACATGATGATGGGAGCAATGGACTACCTGTCGAAAAGTTTGCCAACATATCTTGAAGATGAGGATTACAAAGCAATTGATTCTTTGCTTACTCCAGATGCGGTGAAAGCGTCGATGGAACGCAACGCGGCAATGGTATATTCTCCGATGATGGGATTGTCGGAGCTTGTATCCCGAGACCCGCTTGGAATGAAAGATGTTTTGCTTGGCAAGGTAGACAAGATGAAGGAAGGTCTTGGAGGCAGTTACGCCATGATCAACCAACATTTTTTCACTCCAGACTCAGCTCTTTGCATCGCATTCATGTCGCCAGGATTCGCGTCTACTGATTCTAAAAAATCTGCGAAACTAGTCACTGAAATGGAAGATGTCATCAAAGATTTCGTAGAATTGCATCCCGACGTCGACATCTACTATCATGGAGCCCCTGTGCAAAGCGTATACAATTCACGTCAGACAAAGAAGGATTTGGCATACACGTTGTCGATATCTATGGTATTAATCTGTATCGTCATCTGTTTCTGTTTCAAGAACTGGGACACATTGCCGATGCTGCTTCTACCAGTCGTCTACGGAGCATTCTTCGCGCTTGCAACTCTCCACATATATCAAGGTTCCATGTCGTTGCTAGCTTTGGGAATCGGTGGTGTAGTGCTTGGAGTGGCATTGAGCTACTGTCTGCACGTACTGGTCCACTACAAATATGTGTCTGATCCGGAGACGGTGATCAAAGACCAGACTACTCCCGTCATACTCGGCTGTCTGACAACAATCGGAGCATTCATGAGCCTTATGTTCACAGAGGCTTCTTTGCTTCGTGATTTTGGAAAGTTCGCATCTTTGGCTTTGGTCGGAACGACATTCTTCTCACTTGTGTTCCTACCACATTTCTTCAATGTAAACAGAAATAAAAAGAATGAGAAAGCATTCAAGAAATTGGAGGCATTCAATTCATATCCTTTTGAAAAGAAGACGTGGCTGATCATATCTATTTTGGTAATCAGCATCATCTGTCTGTTCACAAAAAGTTTAGTACAGTTCGACACTGACCTAAAAAACATCGGATACAACGAGCCTCGAGTTTTGGAAAGTCAAGAACTTCTTGCAGACCATTCCACAAAAGAATACCGCACAATCTACTATGCGACAATAGATGAAGACCTCGACTCGGCATTGACTTTCAACAAGACTCTGTACGCAGAGTTGGAAAATCAAAAGACCAACAAGAAAGTTTCAAGCTACGGTAACACAGCTTCATTGTTCATTACAACAAAAGAACAAAGATCAAGAATAGAGAAATGGAACAATTTCTGGTACGGAAAAGAGAAACGAGCAGAGAAGCTCAACACATTAATGGCAGCAGAGTGTCCGAAATATGGATTCTCAATGGATTTCTTCCAGCCATTCTGGGGAATGCTTAATGCCAACTATGAGCCTACATCTCTATTTGAATCAGACGCATTCCCAAGCAGTCTGAAATCAAACATGATCGAATACACAGACGGCAAGTATATCTTGTTCACCCCTGTACAAATAAAGCCATCCGACAAGCGAGAAGTGACCGACCGTATTGTCGACACGGAAGTTTCAGGAGCAAGACGTTTTGTCATCATCGACCCATTCTACTACACAGAAGAGTTGGTAGAGATAATGAACAACGACTTCAACGTAGCTTTGTTCATCTCAAGTATATTCGTTTTCTTGGTTCTTCTGATCTCATTCCGCAGCACAACACTCGCATTGATAGGCTTCGTGCCAATGTCGTTGAGCTGGTATATTGTGCTTGGAATCATGGGAATTCTAGGAATCAAATTCAACTTGGTGAACATTGTCATCAGCACATTCATCTACGGTATCGGAGTGGACTACTCTATCTTCATCATGGATGGATTATTGTCTAACTTCCGAACTAAGAAACAATTGCTTGTTTTCCACAAGACAGCCATTCTGTTCTCAGCGTTTGTGCTCATAGTCGGAATTTCATCTCTGTTGTTCGCCACTCACCCGGCAATGAAGAGCATCGGATTCTCAACATTGGTAGGAATGTCGGCGACGGTGATCATCGCATATTCGTTGCAGCCATTCTTGTTCTACTGGTTTATCAAGCGTCGCACTCGAAAAGGACTTGCTCCTATCACTTTCTACAACCTTATGCATCCAAAATCATTCTTCCGTCCAAACGGAATGAATGACGCTCAGAAGTTGAGAAACAACTATGAGTACAAAGGTCTTGAAGTGGAGCAAGGATTGAAAAAGGAGCTTGCGGCGACAACACACTACAAACTGTTCCTACGCGATGTGTTTGCAGCTCAAAATTTGCTCAACTATGGCTGTGGTGCCGCATACCTCTCATACTGGTTTACACTTAAAAACGAGACTGTCAAAGTGTTCTCATTCGACGACGACAAAGATGATTTGCTTACAATAGCGTCATTCTGCTATTTGCGTAACTCAAGAATGACATTCTCCGCTGAAATCGACGACTTGGCAACTGTGCCAAGAAACGTGGAAAACGATTCGTTCAAGACTGACTCAACAGACAACAGTTTCTCAATTGTTGTCATCAACCGTTCTTTGCCAAACACAGACGCCGACATGCTGGAGATTGCAAGCAGTGCTAAAATAGTGTATGTCAGAAAGAGTGTGTTGGACATTTTTGAATCTTCTGTCACAAAACTTGGTTTCAACAAGACTGCAGAAGACGATGTTTTTGTTCGTTACACAAAAGAGTAACCAATAACAGACGAGACGATGAAATATGATGTTGTGATAATTGGAGCTGGGTTGGGTGGACTGGAATGCGGATACATCTGTGCAAAACACGGAAAAAGTGTCTGCGTGCTTGAGCAAGGTCTCACTCTTGGTGGCTCTCTTCAAGTGTTCAAACGCAAAGGCCACACATTCGACACCGGCTATCACTACATCGGAGCCTACGACAAAGGTCAATCGTTGCACCGTCTTTTCGATTACTTCAACCTCACTCATCTTCCATTTCAAAAAATGGATTCCAATTATTTCGATGAGGTTGTCTACAAAGATAAATCCTACCGTTTCGCAAACGGGTATGATAATTTTGTTGACGCATTGGCTGAAGAATTTCCAAGCCAGCGTCAGAATCTGAAAAAATACGTTGACTTTCTATCAAAGGTCGGCGACAATATCTTCAACCAGTTTTCTCCAAAAGATCTTGATTCTTTCTACACCGCTTCCCTATTCGGACAGTCGGCATACGATTTTCTGAAGGAGACATTCACAAATGAAGATCTGATAAATGTAGTTTCCGGCACAAGTCTAAAACTAGAATTGAAGAAGGAGACGTTGCCCCTTTACACTTTCGCGCAGATCAACGACAGTTTCATACGTAGTGCCTACCGATTGAAAGGAGGAGGCGGACAAATTGCGGAATCTCTTGCCGCAGACATTGAAAAGATGGGAGGAATCGTGAAGAAGAACTCAAAAGTGGATGAGTTGGTAGAAGTCGACGGAAGGATCGCATACGCACGTCTTGCCAACGGAGAGAAGATCCAAGGAGAGACATTCATCTCTAGTGCTCACCCGTCTGCCACTTTGGAACTGGTAAAGGAGAGCTCTAAAATACGCAAGATCTATCGCAACAGAATTTCCCGTCTGCAAAACACGACAGGAATGTTCACCGCCAACATCAAGTTGAAAAAAGACACTCTTCCATATTTGAACCGCAACCAATATTTCTACGACACAGATGATGTGTGGAATGTTTGCGACGGAGACGATTCTCATATCAATGGTGCATTGATGAGCTATCAAGTGCCTGAAGACGGTGGTGATTATGCGGAAAATGTCGACATCATAGTGCCGATGTCTTGGGCTGCGGTGGAGCAATGGGACGGCACTAAAGTGATGCAAAGAGGTGAGGAATACGAGTCTATGAAACAGAAAAAAGCGGAAGAATGCGTGAATTTTGTTTCAAAATATGTGCCGCAACTGAAAAATGCAGTAGACACAATCTACACAAGCACACCTCTTACATATAAAGATTACGTTTCGACTGTGGAAGGCTCGGCATACGGTATACGCAAAGATTACAACAATGTCATGCAGACGTTGTTGACTCCACGCACTCCTATCGAGAATTTATTGTTGACAGGACAAAGCCTCAACCTACATGGTATTCTTGGCGTGTCAATGACGTCATTATTCACAACCGCTGAAATTGTCGGCATGGATACTGTGAAAGAGGACCTGAAGCTATAAGGATTGCAAAGGGCGGAATCCATCGCATCCACCTATCACACTAAAATGAGGATTGTTAAGGGCCCATGTTTGATTGATATTGGCCCTAACCCCTTCCTTAGTGCGAGCCGTAAGCGAGCACATAAATTTAATAAAACCACAGAGAGAAAAAGTTCATAGAGAAAGACTTCGTCTTTTTATGAGAAAAGGAGGTTGGATTTCGATCAGAAAATGGAAAATGATTCACAAACTCACGTTAAATTATTTGATTTTCAATAGAGTATAAAACGCAAACAGATTAGACTTCTCTAAGTTTTAATCAAATCATTCTTAAAAGCACTCATTATGAAAGCACTATTTATCGGTGGCACAGGCACCATCAGCATGGCTATCACACGTTCACTAGCCACAAATCCAGATTGGGAACTTTATCTGTTAAACCGTGGTAGCCGTTCGGCGGAGCTTCCATCAAATGTCAAAGTCATAAATGTAGCCGACGTGAATGATGAAGCAGCTGTTGCTAAAGCTATCGGAGGTATGACATTCGACACCGTATGCGATTTCATCTGTTTTCATAAAGAGCAGGTGGAACGAGACATCCGTCTGTTCAAAGGCAAGACACGTCAGTTTATGGTGATCAGTTCAGCCTCAGCATATCAGAAACCATTGTCGTCACATATTGTGAATGAGGCGACCCCACTTGCCAATCCATACTGGCAGTATTCACGTGAGAAAATAGAGATAGAAGAAAGACTGATGCAGGAATACCGTTCCAACGGATTCCCTATCACAATCATACGTCCAAGCCACACATACGACGAACGCAGTATTCCACTTGGCGTACACGGTAAGAATGGAAGTTATCAAGTGATAAAGCGAATGCTAGAAGGCAAACAAGTGATTGTGCACGGCGACGGCACATCACTTTGGACGATGACGCACAACTCCGATTTTGCAAAAGGATTCATCGGTTTGATGGGCAATATTCATGCGATTGGAGAATCATTCCAGATCACATCAGACGAAGTGTTGACATGGAATCAGGTCTACCAGAGCATAGCAGACGCATTAGGAGTGGAATTCAAGCCATGCTACGTCGCATCATCATTCCTTGCATCAGTAAGCGATTACGACTTCACCGGTTCACTAATTGGAGACAAAGCCAATTCCGTTGTGTTTGATTGTTCCAAACTGAAAAGAGCAGTGCCAAGCTATTGTGCGACGACACGATTCGACCAAGGAGTGCGCAAGACTATTGCGAATGTATTGGCGACCCCAAGTTTGCAACGTCTTGATCCAGAATTTGACGCATGGTGCGACAAAGTGATAGAAGCGATGGAAATAGCAAAAAAGATAGTGATAGGATAAAAAGGCTTAAACTATAAAACCATAGATTATGTATAATAAGAAATTTGTCTGGTTTATGGCCTCCATAGCAGCGACGGGAGGTCTGTTGTTTGGCTTCGACACAGGAGTGATCAGCGGAGCCATTCCGTTTATGCAGAAAGATTTGAATATCAGCGACAGCGGAATTGAGGACATCACAACATTTGCGTTAATCGGAGCGATGATTGGAGCTTTAGTGAGCGGATATCTGAGTGACAAATTCGGAAGAAAACGAATCATTTTGGCAGCGGCGGTAATATTCCTTTTGGGAGCAATTGGATGTGGCAGTGCTGACGGAGTGACAGGACTGATGGCAGCACGCATTTTCTTGGGCATTGGTATTGGAGTAGCATCATTCTCCACCCCACTCTATTTAGCAGAGATTTCACCAGCGAGCATACGAGGCACACTGGTATCAATGTTCCAATTGCTCATCACGGTGGGGTTGCTAGGAGCATTTCTCAGCGACAGTGCCATTGCGGATGATGCGAACAACAGTTGTTGGCGAAACATGTTCTATGTAGGTGTAATTCCAGCCATCATACTCCTTGTCGGCATGTTCTTCTTGCCAGAGAGTCCACGTTGGCTGTTAAGCAAAGGGCACGAGGCAGAGGCGATAAAGATTTTGGAAAAAATTGAAGACCCTTCGATCATAGCCGAAGAAGTCAACAAAATGAAATCAGACATTGCACAGACAAAAGAAGAATTGAGCATTACCGAAACATTCAAACAGAAGTGGATGTTTTATCCATTAATGTTGGCAGTACTAATCATGTTCTTCCAGCAAGCAGTAGGAATCAACACCGTCATCTATTATGGACCAAGCATTTTCCAGAAAGCAGGATTTGAAAGTGGAGAAGCGGCACTTATGGCACAGGTCAGTGTCGGAGTGGTGAATGTGATCTTCACAATAGCCAGTCTGTTTCTAATCGACAGAATCGGCAGAAGAAAACTATTCTTCTTAGGCATGACAGGAATGGTTGTGACATTGTTGATGATTTCATACGGATTCATAAGTTTGTCTGACGACGGCACAAACGGACGCTACTTGGTAGTCGCAAGTATGCTTCTATACATTGTCTTCTTTGCAATCAGTATGGGTCCATTAGGATGGTTGATCATCACAGAAGTTTTTCCAGTCAAGGTAAGAGGAGTCGGCAGTTCCATTGGATCATTAGCAAATTGGGGATTCAACTCACTTATCGTATGGACATTCTATAAATCAATCAAAGGATTCACAAACTTTTTCGGAGGCGACGAGTCGTATGGAACAGCAGGTGTATTCTGTATGTTTGCTGCCATTGCCCTTATCGGAATTATTTGGGGATATTTCTTCCTTCCTGAGACAAAAGGAAAGAAATTGGAAGATATAGAAAGACATTGGAAAAACGGAGGATCTCCCAAAACACTGTAATAGGATAAATAAAGATAAACGCCACGGATTTTTTACAGATCCGTGGCGTTTTTGCTTTTTATAATTCAGCCCTTACTTCAGGTTTTCCGTCCTTTCTATGACATACAGTGGCCTTCTCTTAACCTCCTTATAGATCTTTCCCACATATTCTCCCACAACGCCTATCGCCAACAGGACGGCACCGCCTATCAACCAAAGGCTGACCAACAATGATGTCCAACCTGGAATAGTGTGGCCTATATAGTGTGAATACAAACCATATCCGATCGCCAAAATTGCTATAAAAATAAAGAAAATGCCAAAAGAAAAAATCAGACGGAGTGGCTTGACACTGAATGATGTTATTCCGTCGACTGCAAAATTCATCATCTTCGCCAACGGATATTTACTTTCACCAGCAAATCGCTCACTACGGTCGTAGTAGACATCTGCGGTCTTGAATCCAAGAGTGCGAACCATTCCACGCAAAAATAGATTTCGTTCAGGCATTGCCACCAACGCCTTCAATGCCGCACTACCCATCAATCGAAAATCCGCATGGTTATACTTGACATCTGTCCCCATCACAGACATAAGCTTATAAAAAGCCAAAGCTGTGTTTCGCTTAAACCAAGTGTCTGTCGTACGTTCACGTCTCACACCATACACCACCTCAACACCTTCATTATATTTGTCGACCATCTCAAAGATGGCATTTGTATCGTCCTGTAGATCAGCGTCGATACTGACAGCCATGTCACAACATTCAGAAACAAGAGTCAAACCTGCAAACAAAGCATTCTGATGACCAGCATTATGAGCCAGTTTAATGCCAGATACATGAGAATCATCCTTTGACAACTCGTCTATTATCTGCCATGTCTTATCTCGACTTCCGTCGTCCACATACACAACTCCACCGGAAACAATCTTCCCCGACTGCTCCATGCTTGTGATAACTTCCAGCAATCGTTTGTTTGTCTCATGCAAAACTTCCTCCTCGTTGTAGCAAGGAACGACTATTTTCAAAACTCCCTTTCTCATCATTTTTATTTTACTAATGTCGTTTTCTTATGCGAAACCAAATATTCGTATGCAGCAAAACGACGTCGCAATAAGCTATCCAAATATAAACAAGAATCTTTAGCCACCTCTTTATATTTCTCCCGAATATCGTACGACTTAATCATATTTGTGCGCGGATCTGTCAGATAAAGATACGATGAATCTCTTGCACATAGGATATCATCCGTTGAATAAAACACTTCTGATGAAGTATTATTCAAAACATCACATCCAAAGCCTACATTATCATACTCTATTCCAAGCAAGGAGAACAATATCGCCTGGATATCCGTTTGGCAACAAAAATCTTTCTCTGTCTTTTTACCAATACGTGAGGAATGAATTATCAATGGCACATGGTTGAAACTCTCGGCAACCTCACATTCTGGTCTGCCAATGATTTTTCCGTGATCAGCGACAAAGACAAAAACGGTGTTTTCATAAAGTCCACATCTCTTCATGCCCTCAAAAAATCGTCTTAAACAATAATCGGAATATAAGACAATCGCATACTCGGCATCCCAGCCATGAGCATCAAACCAATCCGGCACGACGTATGGCGGATGGTTGGAAATTGTGAGCAACACACTGAAGAATGGCTGTTGCATCGTCTTTAGCTCATTCAAAGCGTAATCGAACAGGAATCCGTCACTGACTCCAAAACTGTTGACTATAGAATCTCCCGGATAATCCTCCTGCGAACGGATATGCTTGAATCCATTGGTGCGCAAAAAAGCGTTCATATTGTCGTACTGGCTTTCATGCGTCATATAAAATGATGTAGAATAGCCTTTCTCAGCGAAGACGTTGGGCATTCCATAATATGTGGGGATATCTGTACCCTTCATCGCATTTCTCGACAAGACGGTAGGGAATCCATACAAAGTGGAATAGATGCCTTGATTTGTATGGTTGCCAACACTATAGAAATTTTCAAACGAAAAGCTTTCATTCCACAAGCTATCCAAAAAAGGAGTCATTCTCACATCACATCCGAAATGTTGCATCAGTTTTGCACTCATACTCTCCATCAAGATAATCACAACATTTGGTTTTTCCCCTTCTGCAAAAATAGCCGACGAATCTCGTTTGATATGACGTTGCAGAGAGAGCGAGTCTACCGAAAAGACATCTGATGTCCCTCTCTGCATATCATGTCTGATTTTTCGCACCGCCGTCTCTCCATCCATAAGATTCAGTCCACGGTTTTCTCGTCGGTTGTTGTCAATATAGGTGTTGAGCAGATTGAATGCCGCATTCACACCAAGTCTGTTCAAAAAATAATCGTCACAATAATACACCGCCGACACCTTAATAGGATTATACCCCATTCTGCCACGGATTCCAAACATACACAATCCGATCACCACAAGAGATACGGCAAAGATTTTCAATCTGTCGACGTAATTGACCACCGTCTTTCCCGACAATAATCCTTCCAAAGTCTTTTCCGAGTGTCTCCAGATGAAAATGTCAAAAAGAGCAATGAGCGATAATCCACTAATTATCAGCACCCAATACGACGGCTCTTCAAGAATCATCGTCACAGCCGTGCCAGCCTCCTCCATCCACTCAAAAATAGATGAATTGATGACATTTGAAAAATACTTGAAATACTGAAGATTAGCAGCTTGAAGCGCTATTTCCACAGACAACACAGCTATGACAACCGTCACAACTGTACGCCAAACATACTTGTTGAAAAAAGGAATTATCGAACTTATAAACAATAATAGCACGTAAGGCAGAATCATCACATAGCACACCGCCACGTTGTCGAGCCAAAGTCCACGCACAAAAGCCGGCCAAACAGGATTGGAGACATTAGCGTCGACAAAATCATTCAGATAAAAATATTGCGCAAGTCGCAACACGGATAAAACCAATAATGCTGCGAGATGCGTAGTTATAACAAACCTGAAAGCCTTAAAAAAATTATTCATAGAGATGATACTTTTTTGACTTACGTCTCCACGACGATTCCGAATCTCTCCAGATGTCCTTCACATCGTCAAAACGATACCTTTCCGACATCTTCAGACGAATCATGTTTGTGCCACAAACATTGTCGAAACTCTTTTTCGTCTTTTCCGGACACATTCCAAATATATCTTTCGACGGATAAAGATTATGCATTGCCTCCAACACTCTGAACTGGACTTCCGTCAGCCTAGCTTTCTGCAAATCATCCACATAGACCTGCACTCCCTGAACAATTTTGCCAGAAAGAGCTGAGAATTGCGGTTTATATACAATAGGACGGAATGAGACTCCATCCAACTTCATATTATTCAGCTCCATAGCCAACGAATCAGCATTCACCCAATCTGCAGCAAAAGCGTCGAAAGGGATTGTGTAGCCCACACCTATCTGAAGCACACCAAGTTCTCCCACAATACCACTCATCGGATAATAGGCTGCGCACTGCCAATAAGGAATCTGCGGAGATGTCATCACCCAACGCAATCCCGTCTGCGAATAATCCATGTCTCGTCTCCATCCTTTCATCGGCACCACAGTAAGATTGCATTTCTTTTTTGTCAGACCCTCTTCGTTGAGTAAATTGGCAAGTTCACCAGGAGTCAGGCCATAGACATATGGGATAGGATATTTGCTGATGAAGCTGAAATAACCCTCACTCACAAGTGGACCCTCCACCTTGTTTCCTCCAAGCGGATTAGGACGGTCGAGTACGACAACCTCCTTCCCATTTTCTCCAGCAGCCTCCATCAAAAGGCCCAATGAACTGATGAATGTGTAGGAGCGACAGCCGACATCCTGAATATCGTAGACCACCACGTCCACATCCTTCAGCATATCAACAGTAGGCTTCTTCGTTTTGCCATAAAGGCTGTGGACCTTCAATCCCGTCTTCGTATCGACGGATCCACTGACAGTTCCTCCTGCGTATACATTGCCACGCACCCCATGTTCGGGAGCAAACAGACAGACCAGATTGACACCGTCTGCTGAATTTAAGACGTCAATCGTGCTTTGCAAATTGGAATCCACACCTGTGGCATTGGTCAGCAGACCAACTCTTTTTCCCTTCAATATATCAAAATCACGCTGTTTGAGCACATCGATTCCAAGCGTCACCTGAGCCAACGCAGACAGGACGAAAAGAAAAGACATGCAAAGCGGCAAGATTATCCTCATGACCATACAATTATTTATTATCGAATACAAAATTACTCTTATTTTTTGGAAATTCATATTGGCATTTGAATTCATCTTAAGAAGCCGTTTAGATTTAATTAAAATATTTTGGAAATAGTGTTGGATTGTTAAGGGCGTTCCGCCCTTAACAATCCTCATTCTAAGGCACTTTAAAGCATAGTAATAAAAATCCGCTATATTGATTACATAATCCCATATTTTGTATGAATCACAATGCCTTTTATTTGTATGTTATTAGTATTTTTGCAAAGAACTTATATGATTTACAAAACATGAGAACTTATTTGAGCATTATCGCATTCCTATTTTCTATTATTATGTTGCCTGCCCACGCCGCGAAGAAACATGAACTACGAGGAGCGTGGATTGCCACTGTAGCCAATATCGACTGGCCGTCAACAAAAGGCAATTATGAAAAGCAGAAAGACGAAATGATCGCGATGCTCGACTCGCTTCACAGCTGCAACATCAACACCATATTCCTTCAGGTGCGTCCATGCGCAGATGCACTCTACAAATCAGAGATGGAGCCATGGAGTGCCTATCTTTCCGGCAAACAAGGTTCAGAAGTGAATTACGATCCGTTAGCCTTTGCGATTGACGAATGCCACAAGAGATGTATGGAAGTGCATGCTTGGATAAATCCATACCGTGTGACAAACGGTGAAGGAGTGGATAAATTGAGTAAGAATCATCTCTATTTCCGTCGCCCCGAACTATTTCTGACCTATGGAGGAAAGGTATATTTCAATCCCGGCCTTGAGGAAGTACGTGATTATCTGACGAGTATTGTGATGGATATTGTCCTTCGTTATGATGTCGACGGAATACACATGGACGACTATTTTTATCCATACAAAGTGGCAGGAGAGGAATTTCCAGATTTTGAGACATTCAAAAACCATCACCGCGACCAATACGACCGTCAGGCATGGCGACGCGATAATGTCAACCTTGTTGTGAAAATGATTCACGACGCCATCCACAGAGCAAAGCCTTGGGTATGGTTTGGAGTCAGTCCATTCGGTGTGTACCGCAACGAAAAAGACGACTGGAGAGCCACAAAAGCAGGAGCTTCATGCACCAACTATGATGAATTATGCGCAGACGTGCTGTTATGGCTGGAAAAGGGGTGGATTGACTATGCCGCTCCACAGCTATATTGGGAGCTAGGACGTGAAGGTCTCGACTACGGAGTGTTGAGCAAATGGTGGGGAGACTGGTCGTACGGCAGAAACATGTTCGTCGGACTTTATGCAAGCGGTTTGGCAGTGAAGAAAGACAAAGCATGGAAAGAAGGCAACGAAGTGATCCGCCAGTTAAACACAAGCTACAACAACAATAAAATCAACGGATATATCTTCTACAGTGCAAAATATCTGCGTGACGATTACCGTGGATTGAAAACAGAGTTGAAAAAAGACCTGTTCAGATACCCAGCTCTTGTGCCAGTGGACCCAATGACAGAAAGTTCACCGTCATCCGCACCTAAAGGGCTTAAAATAGAGGGCGACATGATGCGATGGAAACCAGTTGTGAAGAAAGGCGGATACGACACAAGATATTATGCGATCTACTGTTTCAGTGAATTTGAAGACGTAGATTTGAACAAAGTGGAAAGAATCATCGCGTTCACACAAGCATCAGAAGTCGACGTGCAGGAATTCCGTCTTCCCAATGGAAACTATAAATTCGTTGTCACATCAATCAACAAATTCAGACACGAATCAAAAGCGTCAAAACCGATTGTGTTTGAGCATAAATAGAAATAACACAAACAATAATAAAATATTTTTATATTTTTTCATCTAAAGGTTTGTTATTATGTAATATTCCGTATATTTGCACTAACTTTTTATGCGACAAATGAATTGTATTGCATAATTATATACAAAATTCAATCATAAACTAAAATAATAATGAAAACAATTAAAGGAGTATTGTTGTCAGTTTTTGCTTTTCTTTTTGCATTAGTGCATACGCTCAAGATCAAGAAGTAGTAGAACCTGATTTCGTTGGAGAGTGCTTTTATTTAAAGGCAGACGGAACCAATGTTAAATTGGACAAGTCTAGAACAGTTTCAAGAACAAAAGCTAACGCTGGTATATTCATTGCAGGTGTGGGTAAAGTCAGAGATGAAATTCATCTAGAGACACCAGCAGCTAAAACAAGAATTTCAGGACGCAACATAAAGTTGATCGTAAAAGCCGTAGACAACTTGTCAGATCCAATGACAATAATAAGAATTTTCAAGTTCGAGACAAAGAAGAAATACCGTAAGGCTGTAATCTCTGAGGTTGGAACATTCTCAGGTGCAAAAGGGAACGATTTGGAATACGTAGATTTCGAGGCTAAGAAATACGGACAGAGTTCTTACTATTTGTCAATCACAAACACATTGGAACCAGGAGAGTACGGTATCATCGTAACTAACCCTAATAACAAAGATGAAAAACAGATTGTTGTTAGCTGTTTCGGCATTGACAAATAATCATTAAAGTATCATAGATATAAACAGGTGGTAATCAGTTACCACCTGTTTTTTTATATTATAGACCTGAAATGAGGTCACTAAAAAAGGACAAGATTAAACTTTAACAAGTTAGGTTCATTTGAACCGTTAAGATCTTTATAATTTTTATATAATTTTGTCAAAGTGATCCTTGAGATGAGTTGTGTCAGTAAATGATATGTTGAGGATTTGCAGCACCCCCATAAGTGGTGCTATCAAATCGCATATCATGCTG
The DNA here is from genome assembly GCA_002392915.1 of Bacteroidales bacterium UBA3844. Lineage (GTDB taxonomy): Bacteria > Bacteroidota > Bacteroidia > Bacteroidales > Paludibacteraceae > UBA1723. The sequence continues at coordinate 107,441 of DGHQ01000025.1, forward strand.
CACAACATCAACGAGGCTGTAGGGCACAAATAGCAGCATAATCTATTGACACATGTAGTTCATTGGGGTTGCAAATACACAAATAAAGTCCATTGGTTCAAGGATCCTGTGTGACTACATATTTTATTATTTCAAACGGATTAACGTTATTTATATGAATCAATAGCACCAAAAAGAAAAGTATAATCAGATAAAAAGAAAGTATTGAAACAAAAAAATCCAAACATTTTCATGTCCGGATTTTTATATTTGGGGAATCTATTGATTACTCCTCGTTCAAAGTGAATCTCTTGAATGCTGATACAGAAATACCCTTCTTTGAGCAGAACTCCTTAACAGAGATCTTACCAGCCTCGTCGCCACCACCTTCGTACTTCTGATCAAGAAGAGTGCACTCCTTGAAGAACTTAGACATACGACCGTCAACGATCTTCTCAACCTTAACCATGTTGATGTTAGCAGCAGCCTCAGCACCAACCTTAGCGATGATCTCGCGAGCCTGAGCAGCCTGCTCCTCAGTCAACCATCCCTTAGTGATGTTAGAGTTGATATGATCCTCGCTGTCTACGTGTGCTGGGTTGATACCAGCCTTCTTGATAGCAACCTCGATAGCACGGTCAACTTCCTCTTTCTTAGTCTTCTCGATAGCGATAGCACGCTCGCTGTCCTTAGTAGCCTGAGGAATAGAAGCCTCATCAAGAGCGGCAGGAGCCATAGCAGCAACGTGCATAGCCACACCACGTGCAGCCTCTACATCAGCGTTTGCCTCATTAAATGCGATTACTGTTGCAAGCTTGTTACCTGGGTGAACATAGCTAACTGTAGAAGCACCCTTAACAACCTCGTAAGCACCCATTTCCATCTTCTCACCTGTCACACCTGAACGCTCAGCGATCAAATCAGCAACCGAACGACCATCAATTGCAGCAGCTAGAAGGGCATCCTTATCTGCAACCTTGTTTGCAAGAGCGAAATCAAGAATATTCTTTGTAAGAGCGACGAAATCAGCATTCTTAGCAACGAAGTCAGTCTCACACTTAATAGCGACGATACAAGCGAAATCGCCGTTAACACCTGCAAGTACACAACCTTCTGAAGCCTCACGATCGCTTCTCTTAGCTGCGATTGCCTGACCACGCTTACGGATAAGAGCGATTGCCTGCTCCATATCACCATTAGCCTCTGTAAGTGCATTCTTACAATCCATCATACCAGCATTTGTAAGATCACGAAGCTTCTTAATATCTGACATTGAAACTGCCATAACTTTCTTAACTTTTATAAATGTTGTAAAATAAAAAGAACCTCGAATCAGCCTCAAAAATGAAGAGCCGTTTCGAGGTTCATTCTTTATAATCTAAAACTTTGGATTACTCCTCTGTTGCAGCCTCTGGCTTGCTCTTCTTTGCAGAACGAGTTCTACGCTCCTTCTTTGGCTCTGCAGCCTCAGCCGACTCATTTTCAGTCTTCTCAGCCTTGCGCTCCTCTAGACCCTCACGGATAGCACCGTTAACAGCATCAAGGATAACCTCGATAGACTTAGTTGCATCATCGTTAGCTGGGATTACGAAATCCACAGAGTTAGGGTTAGAGTTAGTATCAACGATACCGAATACTGGAATACCTAGACGCTTAGCCTCCTTGATAGCGATGTGCTCCTTCATAACGTCGATTACGAAAAGAGCAGAAGGAAGGCGACTTAGGTCAGCGATAGAACCTAGGTTCTTCTCCAACTTGTTTCTCTGGCGAGAAATCTGAAGTTTCTCACGCTTTGACAAGTTATCGAATGTACCGTCAGAGATGTTCTTATCGATCTGAGCCATCTTCTTAACAGCCTTACGGATTGTAGGGAAGTTTGTCAACATACCACCAGCCCAACGCTCAGTGACATATGGCATACCAACCTCTGTTGCCTTGTCTGCTACAATCTGCTTAGCCTGCTTCTTAGTAGCGACGAATAGGACTTTCTTGCCCGACTTTACTATTTGTTTCAAAGCTGCAGCAGCCTCATCAACCTTAGCTACAGTTTTGTGAAGATCAATAATATGAATACCATTACGCTCCATGAAGATGTAAGGAGCCATAGCTGGATTCCATTTTTTCTTGAGGTGACCAAAGTGGCAACCTGCCTCAAGTAATGCATCAAAATTAGTTCTTGACATTTTTTTGATTTTTAATCGTTTACCTTCTTTTAATTAAATCAATGAGATAGTAGCTATAAAAGATCTACCCCATTTAGATACTAAACGTATACTTATGCTGCAATTAAGCTGCAACGCCAAGTACTAACGTTTGCTGAACTGGAACTTGCGTCTTGCCTTTGGCTGACCTGGCTTCTTACGCTCAACCTCACGAGCGTCACGAGTCAAGAATCCATTAGACTTAAGAGCTGACTTGTTCTCAGCATCAAGCTTAACCAATGCTCTAGCGATAGCCAAACGCAAAGCCTCTGCCTGACCCTTGATACCACCTCCGTCAAGGTTAGCCTTGATATCAAACTTACCCTGAACACCTAGCTCGTTCAATGGCTGCAAAACTACATACTGAAGCAAGCCTGATGGGAAGTATGCTGCAAGCTCTTTCTTGTTAATAGTAACTGCACCTGTACCTGCTGACAAATATACTCTAGCAACAGCTGCTTTTCTTCTACCGATTGCGTTAATAACTTCCATAATCTTACTTAAGTGAGTTTAAATCAATTACTTTTGGCTGCTGAGCCTGCTTATCATGATCTGGACCAGCGAAAATGTAAAGATTGTTAAGAAGAGCATCTCCAAGACGATTCTTTGGCAACATTCCCTTCAACACCTTACGATACAACTTCTTTGGATCTTTCTTCAAAAGAACTGCTGGAGTTGTCTCTCTCTGTCCACCTGGATAACCAGTGTAACTCAAATAAACACGATCTGTCATCTTTAGACCTGTCAACTTAACCTTGTCCGCATTGACAATGATTACGTTGTCTCCACAATCTACGTGCGGAGTGAAACTTGGCTTGTACTTACCTCTAAGCAACTTAGCCACTTTAGATCCCAAACGACCAAGCGCCTGATCTGTAGCGTCAACAACGACCCACTCCTTCTTTACAGTGTTCTTGTTGGCAGAAATGGTTTTAAAACTTAAAGTATCCACTTTAAAAAACTTTTTTTAATTAATCTTCAATTTGGCTGGATGTTCGGGCAAACATCTTCGCCTTTTTAACGTATGGATAATAATTCGGGTGCAAAAGTAGCAAAAAACTATTAACTACTAAAATATTTTTTGTCTTTTTTTACGAACGTTTCATTTTTTATGGTTGTTTTTGCCATTCGCGACTAAAATCGCACTTGCCAGCCAAGGACAATATACTCATAGAATTTAATTTACGAACAAAACAGTTTTAACACACTACGGAGGGCAAAAATTCGTCTTTTTTCGGAAAAACTCGCGTCATATACCATATATATAAATAAAAAGCATTATTTTTGCACCCCGTAAAAAAGTAATATATATATTCAAAATAAAAACATGAAAACAGCTAAAGAGATTCGCAAGTCGTTCACCGACTTCTTCGCTAGCAAGGGTCACACTATCGTGCCTTCGGCTCCGATGGTTGTCAAGAACGACCCGACACTTATGTTCACCAATGCAGGTATGAACCAGTTCAAGGACATTTTCCTTGGTAACACTCCAAGAAAATATCCTCGCGTCGCGGACTCTCAAAAATGTCTTCGTGTATCGGGTAAGCACAACGACCTTGAGGAGGTAGGACATGACACTTACCACCACACAATGTTTGAGATGCTCGGCAACTGGTCGTTCGGCGACTATTTCAAGAAAGAGGCCATTGCCTGGGCTTGGGAATATCTTGTAGACGTGTTGAAGCTTGACCCAAACCGTCTTTACGCCACTGTCTTCGAGGGCAGCAAAGAGGATGGTCTCGACCGTGACGACGAGGCTGCCGGCTATTGGGCTAAAGTGCTTCCTACAGACAGAATCATCAACGGAAACAAACATGACAATTTCTGGGAAATGGGTGACACAGGGCCATGTGGTCCTTGCTCAGAGATCCATATCGACCTTCGTTCAGACGAGGAGCGTGCCAAAATATCAGGACGTGATCTTGTAAACCATGACCACCCTCAGGTGATTGAGATCTGGAACCTTGTGTTCATGCAGTTCAATCGCAAAGCCGACGGTTCGCTTGAGCCACTTCCTGCAAAGGCTATCGACACTGGTATGGGATTTGAGCGTCTATGTATGGCTCTTCAAGGAAAACAGTCTAACTATGACACCGACGTTTTCCAGCCACTTCTTAAAGAGATCGGCAAAATCTGCTCATGTGAGTATGGAAAGAAAAAGGAGACTGACATTGCGATGCGTGTGATTGCTGACCATATCCGTACAATCGCATTCTCAATCACAGACGGTCAGTTGCCATCTAACGCGAAAGCCGGTTACGTGATCCGCCGTATCTTACGTCGTGCAGTCCGCTACGGATACACATTCCTCGGACAACGACAGTCTTTCATGTACAAACTAATTCCTGCGCTAATCGACAGCATGGGTGAGGCTTATCCAGAACTAGTGGCTCAGCAAGAACTAGTAGTCAAGGTTATCAAAGAAGAGGAAGACGCATTTTTGAGAACTCTTGAAACAGGTATCCGCCTACTCGACAAGGTTATGGCAGACACAAAAGCCGCTGGCAAAACTGAGATTTCTGGTGTTGAAGGATTCACACTTTACGACACATACGGATTCCCTCTTGACCTTACAGAGCTAATCCTCCGCGAGAACGGAATGACAGTCAACGAGACAGAGTTCAACGCTGAGATGCAGAAGCAGAAAGAGAGAGCTAGAAACGCAGCTGCCGTTGAGACAGGCGACTGGGTTGAGCTTAAAGCTGGAGAAAGCGAGTTTATCGGCTACGACTTCCTTGATGCAGACGTTGAGATCTTGAAATACAGAAAGATTAAGCAGAAAAATAAAGAGATGTATCAGATTGTATTCGACCGCACACCATTCTACGCAGAGATGGGAGGACAGATGGGAGACTCTGGTTACATCGAAAGTGCTGAGGGCAAGTTTGAGATTATCGACACAAAGAAGGAGAACAATCTAAGTGTACATTTGGCGACAAAGATGCCTTCAGACCCTACAGCATCATTCCACGCTTACGTAAACACAGACAAGCGTCAGAACACAGCTTGCAACCATACAGCCACACATATTCTCGACTACGCTCTACGCACAGTGCTTGGAAGCCACGTTGAGCAGAAGGGTTCATTGGTATCAAGCGAAATGTTGAGATTCGACTTCTCTCATTTCCAGAAGGTAACTCCTGAAGAGCTTCGTCAGGTGGAAAAACTTGCCAACAAGATGGTTCGCGAGAATATCGCGCTTGAAGAGGCAAGAGACATGCCTATCGACGAGGCACGAGCAATGGGAGCAATTGCATTGTTTGGCGAAAAGTATGGCGACAAAGTACGTGTTGTCAAATACGGACCATCAGTTGAGCTTTGTGGTGGTACACACGTCAAGAGCACAGGTATGATCGGAATGATCAAGATCCTATCTGAGAGTTCAGTAGCTGCCGGAGTACGTCGTATCGAAGCTGTTTCTGGAGAAGCTGCAGAAAACTACATCAACGCCGCATTTGATGAGGTCAACTCATTAAAAGAATTCTTCGCTGGCACACCAAACCTATTGAATTCAGTAAAGAAGTCAATAGAGGAGAACGCAAGTCTGAAGAAAGAGGTGGAGAAATACATGTTGGAGCGCATCCAGGTCATCAAAGACAAGATGATCGAGCAGGCAACAACACTTGGCGACTACAAGTTGGTAGTGCTTAAGGGAGACTATAACGCAGAATTCGCAAAGAGCATCGCATTCCAGGTTCGCAACACAGTGAAGGAAAATCTTGTATTCATCGGAATCACAGAGAAAGCAGGCAAGCCAACCATAACTCTTGCAATTTCAGATGACTTAGTGGCAGCAGGCAAGAACGCGACAGCCATCGCACGTGAGGCAGCCAAGGAGATCCAAGGAGGTGGAGGTGGTCAGCCATTCTTCGCACAGGCAGGAGGAAAGAAAGCAGACGGTCTGAACGCAGCATTCGACAAAATCGTTGCCGCATTCAAATAAGAAGTTGACACATTAATATAATGGAAAATAGAGCATCGTAAAGACGGTGCTCTTTTTTGTTTTATAATCCACTCAAACATTTTCTTGTATATAATATGCTTTCGACAAACATTCTGTGCAGTATTTCTACACCAAAAGAGTGCGAAATGCTAAGAAATCTTAAAAATGCAATCGAAAACAATATTTAAGCAGAAAACAGTCAAAAATTTACAATTAATATGTCTATTTTTGCAAAATGTTAGTTAGGTGCATACAATTAGCCCTTTTTTAAAGAAAAAAAATAATATAACTATATGAAATCACTATTAATGAGACTGGGGATAGTTTGGATAATGCTGACAAGCTTACTCCCTACGGTATTCTCCCAAGGAGTACTGGTAATTGAGATTTCCGACACACTTAACACACCGCTGTCGGGCTATTATGTAAGGATAAAGGATGCAAACGGAGCCATCAAATCCTACACGACAGATTCAGAAGGTCGTGTCCGTGATGACAATTTTCCAGTAGGCAACTATACTTATAGTTTTTCCTACGGAGACTACAACACTGGCAGTTTCACTGTGAAGTCAGGAGAGCCGACTTGGATCGATATAGACTTCCGTCGTGTAGCTGTAAATTTCAAGGATGAAAACGGCAAACCGTCAAGCGGAAATTTCGTCACTCTGTATAAAAGAGAGGCTGATGGTTCACGCACTCTCGTCGCACAGAAAACATCAGAATCTAACGGTACAGCATTGTTCGTTGTGCCAGAAGGAAATTATACATATGTGGCAGCAGACGGAGAGCACGACATTGTTGTTGCAGACAAGAATATCAACACAAACGTATCCGTATCATCGAAATTAGTGACATATAAGACTTCTTTTAGATTCGTAAAAGATGGCAAAACAATAAAATTGTATGCTAGAGACGTGAATGTCCTTCAGAATCAGAATGGATACTTCAGAGATTTCGGAATTGTTCTTGCCCATGGAGATACTCAGTCAAACGGATATGTAGAATATGACATTACAGACGGAAAAATATCATGTCCTGTCGGCGAATACAAATATTCCGTCAGCACAAGAGATTACGGTTATCTTGAGGGAACATTTTACATAACTCAGAAGAGCTCGGAATCGAATAATATCGTCGACATTATTATCCCAGAGGAAGAGGAACCAGAAGAAGAAATAATCACACCTGACGAAAAAGAGCCAACATACAATCTTAAGATTCACGTAGTAGACTGCGAGACTGGTGAGCCTATCCCTAACATCGCAGGTAGATACTCCATACCAGGAACAGGAAACAGTAAATTTGCGACAACAAACGCAATGGGTCTTGCCACATTCAAAGTCAATGCTGGAACTTATAATGTCAGCATTCCATCAGAAACGAAAACAGGAATAGTTGTAAATAAAGATACAACTATAGAGTTCTGTTCAACACTTACGCCTGAGGAGCCCGACACCTCGTCACAAAAAATATTCTTCCAATTTTTCTTCAAAGAGGAAGAGGTTTTTCCTCAGACCATCAACAAAATTGACATCAAGAAAATTGAAAGCGGAAGTTATCTTTCATACGTGACATTAACACCTACTGAAGACTCCATCTCAGGAATCAAGAAGTTTAAAGATCCAGTTGTCACAATCACAGGAAGATACTACTACTCATTCCAACTTGATGAATATAAAATCACTTCATTTTCAGGAAACTTCACACCTAACCCAGACAAACCAATTGACACTGTAAAAGTTGTGTTTGAAGAAAAGCTTGCTGTGGACGTCTATATTATACATCAAGATTCCACACCTGCGAATGGTTCTTATAGTGTGACATATATCGACAAATATAAAAACAACCGTCGCACAGATGACTCAGGACATATCGAGTTGGTTTTGCCTTCAGGAGAGTACTCATTTATTGTATTGGACCAGACTTCACAGTTCAACTTGAAGAATGACACAACACTTTATTTCTTCCTTCCAGACCCAGAACACACTCGAAACGTATATTTCAAGTTCTTGCACGACGGAGAAATCGTATATCCAAACGTGACTACCCTATCATTTTTCAGAAAAGAAGCGTCCCAACAATACGCATACCTTTCGTCTACACTATATGAAGACTTCGAAGATATAGGAAGGGCATACGTTTTCGACAAGCCAATAGAGTTGCCTGTGGACACATTCACAGCAAATTATTATATCGATGATTATGAATTTGACGGACAAATGTACCATCAGTTCATTTTGAATGCGTCTCCAAACGACACAACTATATATATCGTAGTGCCAGTGAAAAGGACAGTCGAAATACAGATTAAAGATGCTAAGGGAGCCAATGTACAAGGTGTGTTTGCAAAAATATTCAAATACAATGAAGAAGGCACTCTAGATCCATATTTGGATTACGACGGAAATTCTCACTCTAAACTAATGTCTGACGCCACCGGTATAGTCCGCGACCATTTGGTTCCAGGTCGTTACCAGATCCAAATCCTGGATATTGTAAGAGACTTTGAGGTGACAGACTATGACCTACGTTTCACAATTCTCTCAAATGTAGAAATGTACAACGTCAAGTTCACAGTACTTTATAGTGACGATCATGCGCCAGTACCAAATTTGAAACTCGATGTAAAGAAAGGCAGCGAATTCTACAACAGTGCCATCACAGACGGAGAAGGAATTATCAAGTTCCAAAGTGAAGCAGGCAACTACTCTTATATATTATACTATGGCGACGGCATCAGCAACAGCTACAAGATAACGAAAGACGAAGAGTTTGTGATCTATGTTGATCGTCCAGTGCTTGTGGACACCATCGCACTAATCGGTGGAGAATACTGTCTAAAGGCAGGAGAGTCGACTAAATTCACAGCCATAATATCTCCAAGCAACGCAACTCAGAAAAATATCGAATGGTCTATCGACAACAATGTCATAGCGAAAATTTCAAGCGACGGTACTTTGACCGCCAACACCATCGGATTAACAGGAGTTGTCAACCTGACGGCTAAAGCGAAGGACGACAGTGGTGTGTCAACTACCGTGTCTATCAACATCAGTGAAGAAGCATGTGTGAAATCATACACATTGGCATTCGGAGACGGATCAACAGAAATGTGGCTTGACGACTATGTGTTCGATTTGGTTGTCACACCATCTATAATCAAACATGAATACTATGGATACCAGACTAGCCAAGACGGAATTCACTGGGTTACTGCCGCCGATTTCACACAAGAGCCAAGAGTGACAGTCAATGCTGACAGATACATGCACAATGGCACTCACTATTTCCGTGCTATTGCGGCAGATGATGCCTACGATCTATTGCAGATCCTTGATGGACATGTAGAACCGACTCCAGAAAACATGACTAACATAATCATACTTCACAACTACGAGGATGGACATGTGATTACAGACAAGATGGAAATCCCTACCGTCTTCACGCCTCATGAGGTGAATGGAGCAAATGACGACTTCATGCCAGGCTACCCTGTTGTAATCTATAATCGTTTCGGAGACGTGATCTGCAAGTCTGACAACGGATGGGACGGCACATATAAAGGCGAGACTGCCGACGCTGGAGTCTACATCTACGTTTTAACGATGAAAGACGGATCAGAGAAGAAGGGAACAATCCAATTGTATAGAAAATAAGAATAAGGTAAAACAGAAATGAGAAAGACAATATCAGCCATTCTGCTTTCCGCGCCATGTATTTTGGCAAATGCATTGGAGAGTTTGGAATGCAATTTCATAAATAAATTCGTGAACGTGGATGGATTCGAAGCTGTCTCACATCTAAACGACACTACCATCATCATCAAACGTTCAGACAGTCTGTTTGTAGCCAAGACAGACAACTTAGGCAAAGTGTATGACTATGTCTACGATAAGAATCTGACATCTCTTAAAGCAGAAGGCCAGATAGCCTATGATGGAAAGGAAACGTACTACTACACTAACGGTGGCAAGATGTATGTGGCCAAAATCAAAGACGGAAAGATAACGTCAACTTCACTTGCAGAGATCCCAGGCACAGTCATGGGACGTGAGAAATACGAGCACTCCGCACTTGTGTACGCAAGTTGGCACTACAAACCAGAAGACACGATCCGTGTGAGCAACCCTACAATTTCTACGAATGGGAAACAACTTTTCTTCTCTGCCAACTTGAAAGGATCAAAAGGAAGGGATATCTATTCTTCCAACATAAACACCAACGGAACGTTTTCTCAGCCAAGGAAACTTGGCAAGAGTGTCAACTCTGATGGAGACGAAGATTTCCCATACATCCGTAAAGATGGACAGATCACTTTCTGTTCGAACAGGAAAAACTCTTCTGCGTTAACAGACAAAGGCAACTATAATGTGTATATATCCAAGACAAACACAACAAATGCCCCAGAGTTGATGCAATCATTTGTCGAGAGAAACACTCCAGAGATTGTAAAGGTTGACTCCGTTCCGACTCCCGTGGCAGACACTTTGGTCGCTGTTGTTCCTGACACAATCAAATCTGTCCCAGACACACTGGTGGCAATTAACGAACCAGTGAAAAAAGAGGAGCCAGCCAAACCTGTAAAAAAGGATGACGATGAATACGTGGATGAGCCAACTGAAAACGGACGAATACTTCAGGCTCTCGCCTACGATTCCGACAGCACAGGATATCCAGTATCCGCACAAGCATTGTCTGATATATTCCAAGATGACCAAGATGCTATGGTGATGGCGTCAAAACATGTCGTAGCAGGTGTAGACAAACGTATTTTCTACTTCGATTACGACACTGACGTATTGAATAATAAGGAATACGAAAAAGATATTAAATGTATCGTCGACTTCATCAACTTCTATCCAGGCAACTCATTCCTTATCATCGGTCACACAGACGAAAGAGGAACACGCGAATACAACAACGCGCTGAGCCTTCGTCGTGCAAAGAAAATTGAAAGTATTCTTACGCAAAGAGGAATCTCACGTTCTAGGATGTTCGTGATGGGTCTTGGAGAAGACCGTCCTGTAATTCGACATGCACAGACAGAAGAGCAGCATCAAAAGAATCGTCGCGTGGAGATTTTGAAAATGGAGTAAAACCAATGCATAATTAAGAGACAATGAAAAGGAATATATATATAAAATTGTTGACCATCCTACTTGCGTTGATTAGTGGATTCAAAACATACGCACAGCAGGATCTGATGGTGTCGCAACAGATTTTTTCACGAATGAATATTAACCCTGCCGGAACAGGTAACATTGAACGTTTTGATGCATTTCTACTTGGCAGGCTTCAATGGGCTGGTGTTGACAACACTCCAAGGACAGGATTGCTGAACTTTGCCTACTACAACGAACCGCTACGTTCAAGCATCGGATTTACTGCCAACTACGACAACCAGGGTATCGGCAATAGTCAGACAAACGTACAGGCAGTTTACGCATACCATCTCGATTTGAACGAGAAGTATATTCTTTCAATGGGATTATCTGCAGGTATAAACATCGGAAGTTTTGACCCTTACGCCAATACTATAAGAGACGAAGAGCCTGATTTCTCATCATACGTGAAAGACAAGACAACAGAAACCAAGCCCGATTTCAACATCGGATTTGAGTTGACTTCAAAAAGCTGGATGGTCGGAGTATCGGCGACACACCTTTTGAAATCGGAACCGACGACATTCATGAGAGGTCGCCACATATATGCCTACGCACGTTGCCTTGTGCCACTTGGTGAAGTTTTAGATTTAGCACCAATGGGTTCATATATACATCAGAACCAAGTAAACGAAGGAGAAATTGGAGCAATGTTGTTTATCAAAAAAATGTTTTGGGGAGGAGCGACATGGAAGCCAGACTTTGGCAACTTTGGAGACATGTCATTACTTGCAATTGATCTAGGTGTTGAAGTCAAGAATTTCCGCGTCGGCTACGCATACACATTTAACGTCGGAGAATACAATAATCTTCCTTCAAACACACACGAATTATTGCTTAGCGTACACTTCTAAATTTTCATTAAACTAAATTACTACAAAATGGGATGTACTTTTAGGGTGCATCCCATTCGTTCATTAATAACAGAACAAAAAAAATATTCATACATAACCAAATTCACGACAAAAAGGAGTAAAAGGCAACATTTTGCGACTCATATTTAGTTAAAAAAACATAAATGTAATTATCATTGACATATTTTGCGTACTTTTGCAACATATTTGGACTACGCTCAATCAAAAGGATGTACAAAAAAGCATATATTAATGCAAGACACTAAATTGAGCTACTTCATCAAGGAGTCAAAACATGAAATAAAAATACACAACAAAATATTTATGAACAAAAGAATTCCTCTATGGAAAGTCTTACTGACTTTCATGCTGAGTTTCGTCGGGCAAGTCTCTTTTGCCGATGGAATTTTGGTATTTCAGGTGACAGACACCAAAAACAAGCCGCTTGAAGGTGTAAAAATCAAATTGAGCGGAGACAGTGCAATTGCTGATTTGGAGCTAACGACAGATGCGTTAGGAAGGTACACAAACCCAAAGTTCAAATCAGGAACCTATAACTATGAAGTCATTTATGGCGACTGGGCAAAAGGGTCCATTACTGTACCTGAAGAAGAGTTCGGATGGGCAAACATCAACTTCCGTGAATTAAGCATAAGTTTCAGAGACTTTGACGACAAAGCTCTTGTTGGCAAAACAGCAAAACTGTATGTTGACAATAACGGGGAAAAAGGCGAGTATATCAGCACAAAAATGAGTGACACTGCCGGATTAGTAAAATACATTATTCCTGAAGGAAAATATATTTATGAGACTTTGAAAGGAGCTGTAAGAGTAACTGTTGACGACAAAGTAAAGACACAAGAAGTAGCCATTCCCAGTGGAGACATCACACATAAGACTTTCTTTGAGTTCCAGAAAGACAGTATGCCATACAAAGTCAGTTCGGAAGCCATCAAAGTTTATATACCACTAGCTAATGGCAAAGACTCATTATTCGGAGAAGTGCAAGTGCCATACGGCGAATACTCTAGAACAAAAAGCAAGGTAAACACAAAAGCCGGAACATATAAATTTGAAGTGAACACTAACCAATTCGGATTAGTTGTCGGAACATTTAGCGTTGACGACAACGATCCTATTGACAGTCTTATCATACCAATCAACATCAACTCATATTATCATGGACAAGGTGGAGACGCAGGAGAAGGCGGAAGTCAAGGTGGAGACACGATCAAACCATTCGAAAAGCAGTTGGCCATTTGGGACACTGTGCCAGGAATTGGAACATACGTAAACATAAATGTCTACGACCCAGAAAATCCAGGCCAACCATTGGAAAATGTATTCTGCTATATGGACATGTTGAGTGTAGGCAAGCCCATGCCATACGCATTGACAAACAAAGACGGGCAGTGTACACTTTTGGCAAAACCAGGTGAAGCATATACCCTGCACGTCGCAGACCTTGAGATTGACATTCCAAACCTACAGTCTGACACTACCATCAACATAAATTTGGACAGAAAAGATTACACTGAACTTTTGTTCAAAGTCAGTTTTGAAGGAGAAGATTTCAATCCGACAACCATAGAAAAAGTTGTGTTCGACACAAGATACGAGACCGACAGTTTCTATATGCCAGCACAACTTACGATGCTGCCAACTAAAAACGCAAGCAACGACACTTTGTATTATATCAACCCATTAAGAGTTGGTGCAGGAGGCTACGATTTCATGTTCCATATCAACGAAATGAAAGCGTCTGGATTTAAAGACAACTATATCCGCGTCTTTAAAAATGATGAAAACAGAGATGCCCGCTACAATATTGCTCCAGAATATAAAGTGAAGGTGATTCTTTGTAAATCTGACACAGTTTCCCGTTACTTAAATGCTTTTCCTGTCGTCATCAACAATAGCCAATTCAATACTAATTTCAATGGAGAGCTTATATATAAGACAGAAAAAGACAGTGTATCGATCCAAGCATTCAAAGAGAAAAAAGATTTCCTTGTGACTGACGACACAACTGTATATTTCATATACGACAGAATTGTGCAGAATGTTTACTTCAAATTTGTTCACGACGGTCAAATCGTATATCCAGAGATCCAGTATCTTGAGGTTTTCGTTGATGATTCAACCGATGTCAATGAATCAGCGGGAATTCTTGTTTCAAAAACAGGACATATCGGTGGCAAGGAATACAATACATTCCCTGACAGTTTGAACCTGGAAGAAGGCAACTACTTTATCAGATACACGATGAAAGATTTCTACTATGACGGAACTTTCGACTGGAATTTCAACATTGAGAATGCTCGTGGGACAGACACTACAATATATATTGTGGTTCCTACAAAAAGAAATGTAGAACTTATCATTACTGATGCTCTTGGAGAATACGTAGAGGGTGTGTTTGGCAAAATCTATAAATGGGATGAGACTGGAGAAAAACTGATCAATTCATTTGTATACGATGCATCTAAGCATGATGAGTTAAAATCAGATGCCAACGGAATCGTTAAAGATCACTTGTTGCCTGGCAAATATCAGTTGAGAATTCTTGACATTGTAAAGAACTTTGTTGTGGGCGACTATGACCTGAAATTCGACATCAGAGATGGTGTTCCTCTAAGACATATCAAATTCATCGTTAAGAACAAAAACACTCAGAAACCAATGCAAGGATTGGAATTGGTTGTGAACAAAGACAGTGCACAGTATTCTACAGACGTGACTTCTGAAACAGGAGAAATCGTAATCGAGTGTGTGAACGGAGACTACTCTTATGTGCTCAACTATGGCAAAGGTCATACCGATTCATTCACTGTCAAGAACGACACTACAATCTATATCTATGTAGAAGATGAGGTGAAGATTGAAAGTCTTACTCTTGACGCTAAGGACTGTGTGGCTGAAGGTGGTTCTGTCAAGATTGATCCAATCGTAAATCCTAAGAACGCAACAAGAAGCACATTGAAATGGTCTATGGACAATCCTGTTCTTGGATACATTGACGCAACTGGCAAATTCACTGCCAACACAATTGGATTGACTGGTTTTGTGACAATCAAAGCCACAACAACTGATGGCACTAACATCAGCGCTGAAAAGATGATCCAGATCGGAGGCACAACATGTGGAGACAGCATCAAGACTGAGTTTGAAGGTGGTGGTGACGAAATTGCCCGCACAGACGACAGTTTGAAAATCATCATCACTCCAGGCAAAGAGACATTCAAGCGCTGCTATGCTGTGCAGGAATTGCAAAATGGCAAGTGGGTTGTGATCGCAGGTCCAACTCAAGACACTGCAATTGTAATCTCAACTGTCAACATGACTGAGAAGGAGCATACAGTACGTGTCATCTCTGGAACAGACTGCGAGAAGGTTGCCAATGGTGAAATCACAAGCGGTGATCCTGAGTCTGCAGACCAGATTGGAGATGAGCTGAAGATCAAAAACACAAGCATCTTCTTCAAGACTATCGTGAACGGAATCTGTGAAAAGATGGACAACGTACTTGTTGAAATCGACGGTGATAACCTTGACACTTTGATAGCAGGAACTAGCATCAAGTGGTATATTAAGGGAACCGGAGACTCTGCGTTCGTTGCCGTTCCAAGTGCGACAGACCAGAAGAGTGTTTCATTGAACCTAACAGGAGAAACAACAATCAAGGTCGCTTTGGATAATGGAACAACAGAATTGGTGAAGACACAAAAGACTATCGCTTCTGAAGACAGTCTAAAGATCAAGTTGACTACTGACAAAGAGAAAGCATGCTACGGTGAAAATGTCAATCTAAATGTTGAGACAGTCAACGGTGCATACGCTTCTATCATGTGGGAAGACAGCAGTAAGACAGCAGAAAGAAATGCGGCAGCAGACACAATATTGTACAAAGTAGTTGCTGAAAGCAAACTCGGCTACTGTCCTAATGTCGCAGACTCTATTAAACTTGTAGTCGACTTCAAACCAGAGGTTGAACTAGCAATCAGCAGAGAAGCTGTCTGCGATGACTCAAGCAATGTCAAGCTATCAATCACGTCGGCTCAGGAGAGAAACGATTTGATCTATACTTGGAAGAACTTTGAGACAAAAGACACTATTTTGACAGATGCTCCAAAAGAGAACACTACATACGAGGCTACAGTAAGCACCTCACTTGGAATCTGTGAAAGCGTGACATTGAGCAAGTCAGTTTCAGTGGCAAGCAACGTTGAGTTTGCTGCAAAAGCTTCCGACAGCATATTCTGTAAGGGAGACGAGGTGAAGATCGCAATCGAGAAGATCAACGGCGGATCACTCAACGAAAACATCAAATTCACATTGAACGACGTCGAGTTCAGCGGTGACACAGCTAAGGCAGAGGCCAACACTTCAATCTATGCATTACGTGCTACAGATTTGACAGGAGGATGTCCAGACGCAGTAGACACAGTAAGAATCAAGATTGACAAGCCTGTTGAATTCACATTGAGCCAGACAGCAACTACAATCTGTAACGTCGGTTCAGACAGTGTCAAGATCTCTATTAACGCCGATTCATCCGCAAACTATAGCTACGTATGGTCGACAGGAGACAAAGATGCCAGGACTATCACAGTCTACCCTGATGTAGATTCTACTTATACAGTAATCGGTGCGAGCCAATACGGAAAATGCCCTTCATTGGAGGATTCCGCAAGCATCACTGTCAACGAGGCAGTCAAAGTCACAATCGAGGCTAATGTAGACAGAATTTGCCAGACGGGAGCAGACTCAGTCAAACTTACAGCAATGGCTGAAAACGGAGAGCCTACTTCATGGATCTGGTGGGACGGTGCGGTAACGACATCTCCAGCACGTTCATTCCTTCCTACTGCAACCAGCGCGGTTTGGGTAAGAGGCAACGACAATGTATGTGCGGTTAGCGACACTGCAAGCGTAACGATTTCGGTAGACGTGCCACACACAGCCCACCTTGCCACAACATCTACAAAATTCGTATATGGAGGTTCTATTGACATGGTCGCATCATTCAACGGAAATGTGGAAGGACCAATCACATGGTACAGCGAGAATGCCGACGGTGATGTTACAACTCTTGGAGAGACTGAAGAGTTGAAATACTCTGACATGCCAAGCGGAGATGCCAAATATTACTTCGTCGCTAAGAATGGTGCATGCGCAGACATCAAGAGTGACATCATGACAATCGCTCTTGTCGACGATATCGAGATTCCTACCGTCTTCACTCCATACGAGAAGAACGGAGAGAACGACGAGTTCATGCTAGGCTATGAAGTTGTGATCTACGACAGATTCGGCAACTTGATACACCGTGGCGACAACGGTTGGGATGGAACTTACAAAGGAGATGTGGCAGACGCAGGCGTATACGTCTACTCATTGATTTTGAAAGACGGTCGTGAGATGAAGGGTACAATTCAGGTGTTTAAAAGAGACTAAAAAATGAGATCAACAAATAAATACACGCTATTGGCCGGACTTGCTATCGCAGGCATGGCCGTAGCGGCACCTCAGGGTGGATTCAACAAATATGAGAATGCCACGAGAGACAATGTGACTGCCACATATAAAGATGGTTACGTCATATTAAGAAGCGGCGACAGCATTTTCGTCGGCAAACAGACAGCCAACGGAATTGAAAACAAAGAGTACAACAAGAGCTTAACCTCATTGAAAGCAGACGGTGCAATAAGTTATGCCGACGGAATGGTGTTCTACAGCAAAGATGGCGACATCTACGCTGCAAAAGAGAAATCGTTCGGAAAATTCAAGAAAGGCAAAAAACAGTGGATTCCGGGTCTTGGCAAAGAAAGAAACGAATTCCAGGGCAGCATGTTGGCTTACGCAAGCTGGAGATATATGCCAAAAGAGATGGCTTCAGCCAAGAATCCTACCGTCACATCAGACGGAAACACAATCTATTTCGCTTCCAATGCGGAAGGTTCGAAAGGATTCGACATTTGGATGACAAACAAGAACGAGGACGGAGAATGGTCTCCAGCTGAACGTCTTGGGAAAGAGGTCAACAGCCTTGGAAACGAGGACTTCCCTATCGTGCTTGGCGACTCACTTATCGCATTCGGTTCCGACCGAAAAGGCTACACGACAATGCCAGACAGCGGCAAATTCCACACTTATATCAGCAAGATTGAAGAATGGAAGAGACCTCAGCTATTGTCCAAATACGAGTCAGAAAAAGCTAAAGAGGAAGAGAAACAGTTGATTGCATCAAAAGTAAACAAGCAGTCGAACAGCCAATCAACTGAAAATCAGCAGTCAGCGGCACCGTCTACCAACAATCAAATCGCAGACAACCGTGTTGCGGACAGCCAAACTGACACAAATGCGTCATTTGGAGCAAATGCTGGTGGACAGACAACAAACGATCTCTCTAATTTGTCGTATTCTCCAGTTGTGAATGTGAACCCAGAAGAGAAAGTTCCTTACAATCCGTTTGATGATGGCAAACCAAAAGAAGAGGAATTCAACTATGAAGACGACATCATCGAAGAGACGAAGTCTGAAAACGACCGTATCTTGGAGTTGTTGACAAAAGACGAGACTCCAATGGAGCCAACCAAGAAGGTTTCAGTGGCAGATCTTAACGACGTCTTCAAGAATGATCAGGAAGCTGTTGTGAAAGCCTCAAAGAATGTGGTTGCGACGGCAGACAAACGAATCTTCTACTTTGACTACGACAAAGATGTTGTAAACAATGCCGACTACGAGAAAGACTTCGAGGTAATCTTGGAGTTCATCAATTTCTATCCAAAGAACAGTTTCCTTGTAATCGGACATACAGACGAGCGTGGTACGTATGAGTATAATGACGCATTGAGTATGAAGCGTGCCAAGAAGATTGAAAGCATCTTGGTCAGCAAAGGTGTTAGCAGAAAACGTCTGTTCACAATGGCATTGGGAGAATACAAACCAGTGTTCAAAAACGCACAGACAGAAGAGCAGCATCAGAAAAACAGAAGAGTGGAAATCTTAATAATGGAGTAAGGAAATGGAAATCAACATAAAAAAAGCACTTATTGCTTCTGCAGCTTCTTTATCAGCACTATTTTGTTCTGCTCAACAGGATTTGATGGTGTCGCAGCAGATCTTCTCACGTATAAATGTCAACCCAGCCGGAACTGGTAACAACAAAGGATGTGACGCATTCTTGCTTGGACGCATCCAATGGGCGGGAGTCGACAATTCACCTAAGACAGGATTGTTGAACTTCACTGCTTACAGCGAAAATGTAAAGTCAAGTTTTGGTGCGACAGTCAACTACGACAACCTTGGTGTCGGCAACAGCCAGACAAATGCTCAGGCAGTCTACGCATACCACATCGACTTGAATCCAAAGTACATCCTGTCACTTGGTATTTCAGCGGGTTTCAATGTGGGGTCATTCGACCCATATAAAAACACGTTGAAAGACGACTCTGAGATTGGCAAGTCGACATACGTCAAAGACAAGACGACAGAGATAAGTCCAGACTTCAACGCAGGAGCCGAAATAAGCAGCGAACACTGGATGACCGGATTCTCCTGCACTCACATGCTAAACGACACGTCGACTACATTCAGAAAAGGACGTCACTTCTACATCTATGGTAGAGGATTCTTCAACATCACAACCAACTTTGATTTGGCACCGTTATTCTCATACATGCACAAGCACAACACCAACACGACAGAAATCGGATGCCAGGCATTCTTCAAAAAGATGATTTGGGGAGGTGTGGCATGGAAACCTGATTTCAACAGATTCTCAGAGATGCAGATGATGAGCATCACAGCAGGTTTCGAGTGGGCAAACCGTTTCCGTTTTGGATACAGCTACGACATGAACTTTGGAAAATACAACAATCTTCCATCGAACACACATGAAATCATGCTAAGTGCTCACTTCTAGTATTGAATTAAGAGTTAAGAATTAAAGAGGGAGTATCAAAACTGATTAAGTTGCGGTGCTCCTTCTCTTTTTTTTATTTTAATCATTTATGACTTGATAACCAATGACAAATGCTACTGTTCCTCCAACAAAAGCATATATTCCAAAAATAAAGTCATCATCTAGTCCAAGACATTCTTTCTTTACCTCCAACAAAAAAGAACTAACGAAAAATACAACGAAAATAGAAAATATCGTAATAAGCATAAGTATCAGTGTTTTAACTGCCTGTTCCATCCTATTCCCCTTAAATGAAAAGAAACAGACAATCAAGCTTATGAAATAAGACACATAAATCAATTTGTCATCAACAATCGGATGAAAACAAAATAACGTTGTAGCAACAACTCCTACCGACAACGATATGATTATCCCCAATCTGGAAGAATACAAATTGGACACAATTAATCTAACCACCATCGTTAACTGCAAAGCAATCACCATAGCTGTATCTTTTGTCGGAGGAGGCCAGGATTCCGTGAGCTCACCCAAAGGGTCATAAACGCATAAATACACTACGAAAAAATTGACAAAAGTATTAGCTTGGCATTTTATCACTAAACTGTACAATTTTTGCATCTTCTAAAATTTAGATCAATGTATAAAATATAAAAAAATTCTCTCTCATTAGTCCCAATTGCATATTTATGTCATCTTTATCTTCCTCAGCATACACTTTTGAAAAATCATACGTAAAATTTGACATAAACCTTTAAAATTGTTAAATTCGCATTTACTAACGAATTCGTAAATGAAACGACATATAGAATTATTGTTTTTTGTTGCCGTCATAGCCGTGTTGGCTGTGATCTGCTTTTTAATGCCCAAAGATGGCATTTCGGTGGCAGGCACGACGCTCAGATTTCCTTCTATCTCAGAAGTGCTGACGCCATCAGATAAATCAAGGATTTCTATCGATGGTCTGTTGGCAGACCGTGAAAACAGCATGAAGATCCAGCAGTTGCCAGACTCTGTGATTGAGGCTCGTCGCAAACTTATGCAAGCGGCAGACTCAATGCGTGTGCGAGACTCACTTCTTCTTGCCGACACTATCAATTTCTATAAGACTTTTTTTGCAGAAAACCCATCAAGATTCTATCTTCCTGATTCTTCGGACGTTTCGTATATAACAGATCTGATTGCGACCCTTCGTAGGGAGGCTCGCAAAGGCATTGTGCATATCGCCCATTACGGCGACTCACAGATTGAGGGTGATCGCATCACAAGTTCTCTCCGCTATGGTCTGCAGGACAAATTCGGAGGAGAAGGTCTTGGAATCATCCCTGTCCTACAGATGATCCCGTCGATCACGGTTCAAGAGACGATTTCAGATAGCATAAGCCGTTATTTGGTCGACGGTACACTTGTCCAAAAAGCAGACCACAAACGTTATGGAGCGCTGGCCCAACTTTCTGAACTTAAAGGAAAAACAACCATAACAATCAAAAGTTTGGCAGTCAAGCATAAGGCTTTCGACAAAGTGCGTCTGTTCTATTCCACACGTAAAAAGGGATTAAAAGCGACGTTGACCGCCGGAGATCTCACTTATGAGGCAGAAGATGAAGCGGACAAGAAATATGGTATGATGGAATGGGATCTGCCAAACAAAATATCTACATTCAAAATCAGACTTGAAGGAGATGCCGAACTTTACGGTTTCTGTCTGACTGGAGACAAAGGTGTGGCGGTGACAAACATCGGACTACGAGGCAGTTCCGGAACATTCTTCACACGAATCGATGCGAAATCATTCAAGTACATGCACAACGCGCTCAACACCCGTCTGGTGATCATGGAATTCGGAGGAAATGCAACTCCATATTTGAGCACAGACAAAAAAATCGAAGGCTACTACAATTCGATGGACGCCCAAATCAAGTTTGTGAAACAACAACTGCCTAAGGCAAAAATCATTCTTATCGGACCTGCCGACATGGCCGAGACTGTGGACGGAAAGCTCCAGACCTACCGTAATCTTGAGAAGACGGTGGATTTGATGCGACGTGTGGCGAAAGACAATGGTGTGGCATTCTGGAACATGTATGGAGTGATGGGAGGAAAGAACTCGATCATCAGTTGGGTATCCAACAAGCCAGCTCTTGCTGCAAGCGACTACATCCACTTCTCCCGTAAAGGAGCTGAAAAGATCGCCCATCTGTTTTTGGAAAGTTTGAATGTCTACGACGACTACGCTATGTTCCAATCATCACTCGACAGGAGAAAAAGAGAGCAGTCGAAAAACAGAAAGAAAAAACTAAAGGAGATATCGGCAAAAATACCTGTCGACAAGACGTTTGCTGATTCTATATCAAAAAGATAAGCATAAAGTGAACTTAAGAAAATGAAAGTTATCAAAACAATATTAGTGCTGTTGACACTGTTGAACGTCACATTCGCGTCTGCACAGGGATTTTTCAAGCATATTCCCAGAGACTATGATTTTATTCAATACGATAAAAACAAGTTGGAATTTCCAGGCGACACAGGCACAATGTGCTATTTCTATGAGAAGCTTGACAGCATCGTGCTTTGCCGCGAAGGGAAAGTGAACATTCTCCACATCGGTGGAAGCCATGTGCAGGCAGACGTGTTCTCCAACCGAATCCGACGCAATCTGGATTCATTGAATCTGGATTTCAAAAGTTCACGTGGACTGGTGTTCCCGTTCAAGATCGCCGGCACAAACAATCCACCTAACTATAATGTGACATACACAGGGAAATGGACATCAAGCCGAATATTGAAGCGTCACGACAATATTGAACTCGGGCTGATGGGTATCGCTGTGCAGACAAATTCGCCTGACGCGACAATGAAAATCAATCTCAACAAAGATGCAACTTCTCGTTGGGAGTGTACGGATTTGAAACTGATTGGTTATTCTGACAGCGCTTATTCATACCCTGTGATTATCAACCCCGTTGACAGTTCAAAAATCTACAGTATATATAATGTGTTGGACGATGTGTATGAATTCTCTTTCGAAACTCCGATAGACTCATTCACCATCGCTTTTGAACAGACTGACTCTGTTTTCCATCCGTTCACATTGTCTGGAATCTTAGCAGAGAACAACAGCAACGGCATCACATACAATTCCGTCGGCATCAACGGAGCAAGCGTTATGAGCTGGCTGAAATGCGAGAAATTCCAGAAAGAATTGCCGCTTGTGCTTCCTGATTTGGTGATTTTCGGAATCGGAATCAACGACGCTGTGCCAAAAAACTTCAGCGGAGCTAAGTTTTTGGACAACTACAGCAAGCTCATAGAGAAGATTCAGGAGATTTCTCCAAACTGTGCATTTATCTTCATCACAAACAACGACTCCTATCGTCGCTCAAAAGGACAATACAGTGTCAACACGAACGGACAGATCGTTGAGGAAGTTTTCTTTGAATTAGCGAAAAAATACAACGGTGCCGTATGGGATCAGTTTGCCATCATGGGTGGATTAAAGTCGATGAAGCAATGGGAGAACGCAGGTTTAGCCCGAAAAGACAAGATTCACTTCACACCAAATGGCTACATCCTGTTAGGTGATTTATTCTATAATGCATTGATTCAGAGTTATCTAAATTACAAATAACATGTTCGATACGATATTAGAGTTTCTTAAAGATATATTTGCATTCGACGAAGGAAGTCCTCTTTTGTTCACACAATTCTACTTTTGGGCTTTCTTCACGATTGTGTTCGCTGTGTTTGCCGCAATCGGGCGTGACAAACTGTTGCTAAGAAATACATTTCTGTTTTTCGTCAGCGTCTTCTTTTATTATAAGACGAGCGGAATCTTCACATTGATTCTGCTTTTTGCCACCGTGTACAATTTCTTCAGTGGAAAGATAATATACAATTGCAAAAGTGAAGGATGGAAAAAATACCATCTCATTTGGGGATTGATAGTCAATCTTGCCACATTGTGCTACTTCAAGTACGCATATTTCTTGGTAGATATGACCAACAGTCTGCTCGGCACTTCATTCAGAGTGTTCGACGCATTCGCATTCCTCGGAAACAAAGCTGCAGGAGCAAATCTTTTCGACAC
The DNA here is from genome assembly GCA_002392915.1 of Bacteroidales bacterium UBA3844. Taxonomy (GTDB): domain Bacteria; phylum Bacteroidota; class Bacteroidia; order Bacteroidales; family Paludibacteraceae; genus UBA1723. Next base: position 131,591 of record DGHQ01000025.1, read on the forward strand.
AGAAAATATCTTCTTGCCTGTTGGAATTTCTTTCTTCACATTCCAGAGCATCAGCTACATAATGGATATCTACAGAAAGAGAATAGAACCAGTGACCAACATACTTGATTTCGGCTTCTATCTGACATTCTTTCCACAGCTTGTGGCAGGCCCGATTGTGCGTGCCAGCACGTTCATTCCGCAACTGTACAAGCCATTCTTCCTCGGCAGACGTCAGTTTGGAATCGCAGTATTCTGGATATTGAATGGATTCGCGAAAAAGATCATATTGAGCGACTATATAGCAGTCAATTTCGTCGACCGTGTGTTTGAAAATCCTACAATGTATAGTGGTCCGGAGAATCTCTTCGCACTGTTCGCATACTCATTGCAGGTGTACGCCGATTTCAGCGGATACACAGATATAGCTATTGGAGTGGCAATGCTGATGGGATTCTATCTGCCACAAAACTTCAACTCTCCATACAAAGCTCCGAATGCAGGAAACTTCTGGAAACGCTGGCATATTTCACTATCAAAGTGGCTTCAGGACTATCTGTATATTCCGCTTGGAGGAAACAGAGAAGCGTCGTTCGGAACATACGCAGTGATATTCTCAATCGCAGCGATCGGTGTGATATTGAGCGGAAGCATTTGGATTGCCGTGATTTTAGTGTCTATCACAGCCTACTTCACAATAAGAGCATATCTGTCGCCTGACAATAAAAAAGAGATAACATCAAATTTGAACCGTCTGAACACAATGCTTCTTGGAGGTATCTGGCACGGAGCAAGCTGGAACTTCATGATATGGGGAGGATTGAACGGACTTGGAATGCTCGTGTACAACTTCTGGAAAAAGAGAAATATCTACAAGAAGACACTGGCGGTCATGATCGTGACACTTGTGTTCGGAATACTTGTATTCCTATACGACCTTCCTCTGTACAGAATGGGATTTGTATGGCTGGGCACAATCTTCGTCGGCACATTCATCCGCATGGTCTACAATCTGTGTGGCGGCAAATGGAAATTCAAGGCATTGGATTACACATGGGCAGTGTTGCAGACCTTCGTCTTCATCACATTCACACGTCTTTTCTTCCGTTCCGGATCCAATCTTGATCCAGCAGAAGCCAACCAGGTGGCATGGGACACAGCCAAGAATATGGTGAACCAGATCGGAGGCAAATGGGATTTCTCTCTTATCCCGACTATGGCGGACGCATACAAGAACATCATTATCCTGTTTGTGTTGGGAATGATCATCCACTGGTTGCCAGAAAACTTCAAGCGTCGATACAGACTATGGTTCGCATTGCAGCCAATTGGAGTAATGGTAATAACAACTTGTATAATTGTGTTTGTGGTTTACCAGTTTATGACTGCCGACCTACAGAAGTTTATCTATTTCCAGTTCTGATGGTTGTTGGACTATAAACTATAAACGATAGACTATAAACGTGAGAAGAGAGTGTAGAGAAGCGAGAATCTCTATAGAAAAAGAATAAAAGATACAGCTATGAAAATGAAAGTGGGAATCGGCTACGATGTACATCAGTTTGCCGACAACAGAGAATTATGGATTGGAGGAATCAAGATTCCCCACACACGAGGACTACTTGGACATTCAGATGCCGACGTGCTTCTTCATGCCATCTGCGACGCGATGCTTGGAGCCGCGCATCTTAAAGACATCGGCACACATTTTCCAGACAACGATGCCGCGTTCAAGAATATCGACAGCAAAATTTTATTGAAGAAGACAGCGGAATTAGTGGCATCAAAAGGATATAAGATCGAGAACATCGACTCAATCATCTGTGCCCAGGAGCCGAAGATGAAACCGTACATCGGCGAAATGCAGCGAACAATCGCGTCGATTCTAGGAATAGACGAGGAAGACGCGAGTGTGAAAGCCACAACGACAGAGAAGCTAGGCTTTGTCGGCAGAAAAGAAGGAATCGCCGCACACGCAGTTGTGTTGTTGTCGAAAGAATAAAAGCTTGTCCTATCCAAATAGTACAAATAGGCGAAATTAAGAGCACAAAAAGAGTCATAAAGTAGATTTTACAACACTTATAGTGTAAATATTCGTTAAAAATCGTGGTCAAGCTATGTTTTTTTTATAAATTGCAGCCGATTTTGTGGATATTAGGTAAACATAATCAAAAAATGGACTAAAAAAGGAAAAAATAAATAATAAAAAATAACAAAAATTTCAGAAGACAAATGAAAAAATTATTTGCAGTTATCGCAATGACTGGAGCAATGATTTTCGGTACAGCTTCAGTTTGTTTCGCTCAGGATGAGGCTACAGAAGAGTCTACAGAGCAGGTTGTAGATGAGGCACCAGCAGCTGAGCCAGTTCAGGCAGCTCCAGCGCCAGTTCAGGCAGCTCCAGCACAGGCAGCAGCACCAGCAGTTCAGGAAGAGCAGGCATTCCACAAGGTGATCAAGCAGAAGTTCATCGAAGGTGGTGCATTCTTCATGTTCATCGTATGTATCGCTCTTATCCTAGGTTTGGCTTTGAGTATCGAGCGTATCATCTATTTGTCATTGTCATCAGTTGATTCAAAGAAGCTTCTTGAGTCAGTTGAGGGAGCTCTAGACAACGGAGATGTAGAGGGAGCAAAGACAATTTGCCGTAACACAAGAGGTCCTATCGCATCAATCTTCTATCAGGGATTGTGCCGTATCGACAAGGGAGCTGATGTAGTAGAGAAGTCAGTAGTATCTTACGGTGGTGTACAGATGGGTCTATTGGAGAAGAACGTTACATGGATTTCACTTTGTGTAGCATTGGCTCCATCACTAGGATTCTTGGGAACAATCATCGGTATGATCGAGGCATTCGATAGAATTCAGGCTGCAGGTGATATCTCAGCAACAGTCGTTGCAGGTGGTATCAAGGTTGCCCTTTTGACAACATTGGTCGGTTTGATCGTTGCCATGGTCCTTCAGGTATTCATGAACTTTATCTTGACTCGTATCGAGGCTCTTACTTCAGAGATGGAGGACGCTTCAATCAGCTTGATCGACGCAGTTGTTGCATACGAGGAGAAGTTCAAGGGCTTCAATTCATCATCTGCTTCTTCTTCAGTAGCAATTTCAAACGAGTCTTCAATCGAGAACGCATAATCATCTAAGACAATAAAACTATGAATTCAGAAAAGATTTCATCGATTGTCTTGGCTGTTCTTGTAGCTATTGCTGCTATCGTCTGCGTATTGTTCTGCGTAGGAGGTAGCGAAGAGGAGATCTACAGTGGCGAGGCATTCGACGCTCCAAACTATACAGGAGCTGTATTGAACGTCGTGTACGTGTTCCTATGCTTGGCAATAGTAGCAACAATTGTATCTGCAGTTCTTTCGTTCATCATCAAGCTAAAGAACGACAAGAGATCTGCATACACATCTTTGGCGATGCTTGTTGCACTTATATTGCTATGCGGAATCACATACGCAATCGGTGATGGCACACCACTTAACATGCCAAACTATGATGGTACTGAGAACGTAGCAAGCAGATTGAAACTTGCTGACATGTGTTTGTATTCTATCTACACATTGTTCGTGCTTGCAGCAATCGCAGCTGTGTTCAACGTTACTTTCGCAAAATCTATCAACAAAATTAAGTAAGTTTGTACGATGGGAAAAAAGAAAAGATCAGTAGGTGAGCTTAATGCCAGTTCAATGGCGGATATTGCGTTCTTGCTGCTTGTTTTCTTTCTTGTGACAACTTCAATGTCAACAGACAAAGGTTTGGCACGTCGTCTTCCTCCACCAGTACCTAAAGACCAAATAAACGAGGATATTGAGATGAACAAGCGCAATGTGCTTCAGATTCTTGTCAATAGCAACAACGACTTGATGGTCAACGGTGAGGTGCTTGAGGTTAGCAAACTGAAAGAAAAAGCTAAGGAATTCATTTTGAATCCATCGAACTCAGAAGAGCTTCCTGAAAAGGAGGTCGGCTCTTTCGGAAGTTTCGGCAACGTGATGTACACTAAAAAGCACGTGATTTCTTTGCAGAACGACCGTGGCACTCAATATCAGGCATACCTTGATGTTCAGAATGCCCTAGTGGCTGCTTACGACGAAATCCGTGACGACTTCTCTATGCAGAAGAGAGGTAAGAAGTTCGCCGATCTATCAGAAGAAGAGCAGAAAGAGGTACAGAAGATTTTCCCTCAGAAGATCTCTGAGGCAGAACCAAAAAATTATGGAGGTAACTAATTATGGCAAAATTTAGAAAAGACGGAGGTCGTGCACTGCCAGGACTTAGTACATCTTCATTGCCAGATATCGTATTCATGTTGTTGTTCTTCTTCATGACTGCAACTTCAATGAAGGAGGTCACATACAAGGTGAACATCAACCTTCCAAGCGCTACTCAGCTTACTAAGCTTGAGAAGAAGAGTTTGGTGAAATACGTATACATTGGTCAGCCTAAGAAAGAATGGGTGAAATATGTAGGTACTGAGTCGTGCATCCAGTTGGACGACGAGTTCGTAAAGGACGCAGACAAAGTGCAGACTTACATTATCGACAAGCGTGCTGCCATGAATGAGGACGACCAGGGTCAAATGGTCGTTTCAATGAAAGTCGACAAGGATACTAAGATGGGTATCGTTACCGACGTTAAGCAGGCTCTACGTAATGCTAATGCACTTAAGATTAACTACACTGCTCTAGGCAAGTAATTAATCAATCATAATAAAGAGCGTGGTCCAATGGATTCACGCTCTTTTTTTATTGACCATAAGCCATCGTAAAAAAAGAAAATTCATGGGAATAGACATTCAATATATCGACAAATACGAAGAAACACTTCACTCACAGTTATACCAGTTTCTTCAAAGCAAAAAAGAGGTAGACGTGATGGAGCCCGACACCACAGATTTCGAAAGTGTATGGCAACAGGTATGCACTTCTTACATCCCTGACGGAGTCCGCGAATTCGAGGGCTACGCGACAGTGTCCGTAGGCTGGATGATGTATGTGGGGATGGCTTTGGCTAAGCAGTGGGATGAAAACTGGTTGAAATGCAAGAGCCAACCAGACATGTACACAGCCTTGCGTGACGTCCGTGGCTACGACTGCATGGACGAATATATAAGTGAGGATGTATTGAAGCTGAAACCTAATGAGAGCAAGGCGTTAGCCAAACTTATCAATGACTGTGCTCAGATGGGTGTACACGCATTGCAACGCGAAATGTTTGAGCCGGGAAGTCCACTCGCCTTCCATGCCTACGTCCGCACTCTTCACCAAATGTATCTGATGGGAATCGCTGTACAGCTGCTGAGAATGGGATACAAGATGACGAAAATCTAAAGACAATTCATAATTCATAATGTAAATCAGGCATTACCTTTATCAATCTAACTCATTCAAGAAAAACATACTACCATGAAAAAAGCGCTACGACTACTTGCATTTAGCACATTAACCCTATTTGCCATCTCCGCGTCTGCCCAAGGAATCGACGACCTAATGCGACCAGAGAAATGGCATGGCGACGGAAATGCTCCCGTCAGCTACGGAGAAAAAATCCGCTTCAACGAAGGAATGCCCACCAAACAGGAGTTGGAGATATCAGTGGGCAACAGCGGCATCTATGACATCGCAATAGAATGCAACGCCAATTCCGTCTCCTCAAAATGCATGATCTATGCGAAAGGGACAAACTATTCCGTCTGCTCGGCTGAAGTGCCTCTCGCAAGAGGACAGAAAAATGTGAAAGTCTATCTCCGTGGTGTCGGCACGACCGACGGAAAGGTGAAAATCGGAATCGAGAGCGACGGAATGCATAGCGTCGAAATCGGGAAAACAGAAGTCAAGAAGACCGACAAACCATATAAATTCCTTCAGGGAGGCGACATCACCATGCTCCACTACGTACTCGACCGTGGCGGCAACTATTTCGATGCCGACGGGAATATGCTTTATAATCAAAACGACACACGCGAAGAGAAAGCTCAGGCAGTGCTTGATTATATGAGCAGACGCGGGTTCAACTTCGTCAGAATACGTAATTCCAACAACCCCGGCCCACAATCCACAGACGCTTCCGGCAAATACTGTTTCCTCGAGGGGTATCAGGACACAGAAGACTGTCTGAGTCTGGCACGCGAGGCGAAAAAGGCAGGTATGGAAATCCAATACACATTCAATCTGTCGGACTATTGGAGCAACGGCGAGTGCCAGAGGATTCCGAGAGACTGGCAGGAAAAAATCAACAATGTATGGTCGTTCGACGAGAAAGTGAATATGCTGGTGAGTCTCGTTGGCGAATATGTGAAAACGGTGATGAAAGAGATGGCAGACGAAGGCATCTATCCGGCATACGTGTCGGTGGGCAACGAGACAAACGCAGGATTCCTGTTCCCGTATGCCTACTCATACAATGTGCCGGCCAACGAATCGAAAGCAGAGATGCCGACGGGAGACGCGCATCCTGAAAACATCGCAAAAATCATCAACGCCGCCTACAACTCCATCAAGGAGATTTCGCCAAACAGCAAAGTGGTGGTGCATCTTGCCGACGCCACAGCAGACGTGGACAAATGGGGATCACCGTCGACATACAAATGGTTTTTCGACCTCATCACAAAAGCAGGAGCCAAATTCGACGTGATAGGAGCCTCCTACTACCCATCGTGGAGCGAGACAACAGTCGAATCACTTGCCAAATCGTGTGAGATGCTTTTTGGATATTATGGCAAAGACGTGCTCATAATGGAGAGCGGATATAATTTCACTCCCAAAAGGAAAGACGGCTACGACGGACAGCTCAACCACAATGCCTCTGCCTACAACGACGTCTACAAATATAGTCAGGACGGGCAGAAAGGGTTTATCGCCGAGCTGATCAACACAGCTAAAGGGGCAGGCTACGAGAACAGCAGCGACAACGAGATAGTTGGCAGCCTCTATTGGGATCCTATGATGATACATGTGGAAGACCAATGGGGCAACAACATCACCGGCTGGGCACACTTCGCATCCAATCTGAAAGCCGACGTGAACGTGGTGGAGAACACCACCCTATTCGACTTTGACGGCAAAGCAGTAGCGGCATGGCAAGCCTACGAAGGCAATCAATATTCCGTCTACAAAGAGGATGAGAACACCCGCGTCGAACTGATTGAAAAAGAGACGAAAGGAAAACAATCAGGAATCACATACGACATTTTGGGAAGACGCTGCAATCCAGGCACCGGCATTTATATAGGAAACGGCAAACGCCTATACAAATAATTTATGTGTATAGACGTCGTATTACGGCGTCTCCACATTTCTTACG
>DGHQ01000025.1:138969-140786 GCA_002392915.1 Bacteroidales bacterium UBA3844
ACGGCGTCTCCACATTTCTTACGGCATCTCTACAATTCTTACGGCGTCTCCACATTTCTTACGGCATCTCTACAATTCTTACGTCGTAGACGTTCTATGTTGGTAGACGTTTTGTATCAATATACGTTTATATCGGCATATCATGCAATTATTATCACAAAAAAATGGAAATTTGCAATCACGATTTATAGTGATTTTTTTGCATTTTTTACAATGAAAATCTATCTTTGCTACAAATTTTACACACATCTAATCCAGATGTGTTGAGATTAGATACAACAAATTATTTTATAACATTATGGTATATTCACACGAAGTAGAAAACATGTGTTGTGTTGCCAAAGGACCTAACCACGGTCCAGCTCCAATTCCTGAAGAGGGAAAGTGGATCCAGGCAAAGGAGATCAAGGATATCTCAGGTCTTACACATGGTATTGGTTGGTGTGCTCCACAGCAGGGTGCATGTAAGCTAACTCTAAACGTTAAGGAAGGCGTTATCGAGGAGTGTCTAGTAGAGACAATCGGATGTTCAGGTATGACACACTCAGCAGCAATGGCTTCTGAAATTCTTCCTGGCAAGACAATTCTTGAGGCGCTAAACACAGACCTTGTATGTGATGCAATCAACACTGCAATGCGTGAGCTATTCCTACAGATCGTATACGGTCGTACACAGTCGGCATTCTCAGAGGGTGGTTTGATGATCGGAGCTGGTCTTGAGGATCTAGGAAAGGGTCTTGTATCACAGATGGGTACACTTTACGGAACAAAAGTTAAGGGTACTCGCTACCTACAGTTGACTGAAGGTTACATCACAAAGATGTTCTTGGACAAGGACAGCCAGGTATGTGGTTACGAGTTCGTACACATGGGCAAGATGATGGAGGCCATCAAGAACGGTATGGATGCCAATGAGGCAGTTAAGAAGTTCACTGGTACTTACGGTCGTACAAAGGCTGAGGACGGTGCAGTTAAATCTATTGACCCACGTAAAGAGTAATTAGGTATGATTAGAGAGGTAAAATTTGAGAGCCAGGATCGTCGTATCAAGCAGATTCTTGCAACTCTAGAGAAGCACGGAATCAAGAGCATTGAAGAGGCTAACGAGATTTGCGACAAAGCAGGTCTTGATCCATATAAGACATGTGAGGAGACTCAGATGATCTGTTTTGAGAACGCAAAGTGGGCTTACGTAGTAGGTACTGCTATCGCTCTTAAGGAGAAGGCAAAAGACGCAGTAGAGGCAGCCAACTATATCGGTGAGGGTCTACAGTCATTCTGTATTCCTGGATCAGTTGCTGACGACCGTAAGGTAGGTATCGGACACGGAGAGCTTGCAGCACGTCTTCTTCACCCAGACACAAAATGTTTCGCTTTCTTGGCAGGACACGAGTCGTTCGCAGCTGCTGAGGGTGCAATCAAGATCGCACAGATGGCAAACAAGTCGAGACCAGCAGATAAGCCACTTCGCTGTATCCTTAACGGTCTAGGAAAAGACGCAGCTATGATCATCAGCCGTATCAACGGTTTCACATACGTTAAGACACAGTTCGACTACTTCACAGGAGAGCTTAAGGAGATCAGCCGTACAGCTTACTCTAACGGTCCACGTGCAGCAGTTAACTGCTACGGAGCTGACGACGTACGTGAGGGTGTTGCTATCTTCTGGAAAGAGGATGTTGATGTATCAATCACAGGTAACTCTACAAACCCTACACGTTTCCAGCACCCAGTAGCTGGTACATACAAGAAGGAGCGTATCCGCGCAGGTAAGGCATACTTCTCAGTAGCATCAGGTGGTGGTACAGGACGTACAC
>DGHQ01000025.1:140855-170914 GCA_002392915.1 Bacteroidales bacterium UBA3844
CACTTCACCCAGATAACATGGCTGCTGGTCCAGCTTCATACGGTATGACAGATACACTAGGACGTATGCACTCAGACGCACAGTTCGCAGGTTCTTCATCAGTTCCAGCTCACGTTGAGATGATGGGATTCCTTGGTATCGGTAACAACCCAATGGTTGGTTGCTCGGTAGCTTGTGCAGTAGAGGTTGACCTTGTATTGAACAAGAAATAATCAGTTCTGATTATAATTCTATACTCCTGTAATCCAATGGGTTGCAGGAGTTTTTTTTTGCTGTTTCTTGATGGAATTTTTGAACTGGAAGATGGGTGCAAATGACATAGAAGTTCTGTCATACCGTATGAAGCTGGACCAGCAATGGACCGCAATACCAATACCTCCACCGACCCAAAATTCACCCATGAAGGACTCCGTCCCGAAGTGTTTCCGCAAGGGTGAAAAAAAGGCGATTTTCAAGTGTTTTTTGAGTGTTTTTGTGGACAAATTGCGGACAAAATTCACGATTTTAAAAAGTGTCCGCAAAAAGATCTTAACTCTATGATTGTTAATCTCTTGTCTTTCCTAAAAACAATCAAATTTTATGGGAAAACATAGTGTAAATGTCAATTTCCGAGTAAAAAAAAGCAGGAAAAACAAGGACGGAATGTCTCCAATTGAGTGTAACATCTGTGTAAATGGAGAACGTTCCAGTTTTTTCATCGGCAAACAAACGAAAGCTGAAGATTGGAATGAAAAAAAGCAAAATGTAAAGTCAAGCGGCAAAGATGCAAACTTGATTAACGACTTCATTTATCAACTTCGTGGAAGGATTTTTGAAAAAGAAAATGAATTGTTAGGTCGAGGATACCTGATTACCGCTCAGCTCTTAAAAGATGCAGCCAACAACAATATTGAGGAGTTGAAACAGAAAACTTTGATGGAGGTTTTCGATTCTTATCAGGAAATCAGAAAAGGAATGGTTGGTAAGACTATCGTTAAAGACACTTTCTACCACAACGAGTTAACAGGCAGGTATATTCGTGATTTCATCAAAACAAAATTGAATCGTGAAGATGTCTCGTTGAGTGAAGTTAAACTAAACTTTATACAGGGCTTTCACTCTTATCTGTTATCTGGGAAAAACTTATGCCAGAACGGAGCTATCAAACATCTAAAGTTCTTAAAATTCTTAATGAATTATTCTGTTGCAAACGGTCACATTTATGTCAATCCGATTGCAAATTACAAGGTAGAAAAACAACCAGTTGAGATTGATTATCTAGATGAGTTTGAGTTAAGGAAGATAATAAATTTTGACTCTCCAATAGCAAGATTCATGAGGACAAAAGATGCTTTTCTTTTTGGTTGTTATACTGGACTTTCCTACATTGACATCAAAACTCTGAGAAAGGAACATTTTGAGACAGATTCAGAAGGGAGAATTTGGATAAAAAAGAAGAGAGTTAAGACTGGAATGCTTTCACGTATCCCCTTGCTTCCAATGGCTAAGATACTTATGGAGAAATACAAAGATTTTGGAGGAGATGCTGTAATGCCTATTCAAGACCCTGCAGATGTAAATGCGAACCTTAAAGACATTGCTCTTTTGTGCGGTATCAATAAGCATGTGACTTTCCATACTTCCAGACATACCTTTGCATCTACAGTCACGTTAGCGAATAACATTTCTCTTGAAGTAGTATCAAAGATGATGGGGCATACCAACACAAGGATGACCTCTCATTATGCGAAGTTAATAGACAAGACTATCGCAGAGCAAATGGACAAACTGATGGAAGAAGATGATATTTAACCCCAAAGATAGGACAGGTGTTACCCCCTGTCCTATCTTATTTTGACTCCTCGTCTTCATTTTAATTGCCACTTATTCTGCTTTTATAAGTTGACCTCGGCAAATTATGTTTTAAACATGCAGCACTTTCGCTCATTCCGTTTTTTACATCTTCTGATATCATTTTAATTGTATCATCTGATGTTCGTCGAGGTCTTCCTCTCCTTTTTTTCTCATCGATTAAAATCTCTTCATCCTTCACCTCTACTTCTGTTTCCGCATCGTCTTTTCTTTCCAAATTCAAGGCTTCGTCCAAAATCATTGATTTAACAAACTCAAACAACACTTGGGGCTTGTCGTTCGATTTGCGTTGTTTTATGACGAAAGCTTTTTCTTCTAGTGTATTATCATACTTACACTTGAGAGGAACTAGCATTTTATACTCTTTACCTAATCCACAAGGATATATCTCCAATATGTTCTTGCATAGATTGATTTTGTTTTGCAATCCCTTGAAGTTCTTTAGTGAAGGTCTCTTACTATCAGTGTTTGTGTGAACGATGAGGATTACGGAAACTGTTATGTCACGTTTTTTTGCTTCTGAGATAACATTTTCAAGTCCATTGTAGAGTTTGTCCACGTTTGTCCAATTCGAACTTTCATCACATAGTTTAGCCATGTTGTCTAGACCAATTGTGCAATTTGTTCCATTGGCTAGTTGGGCTACTTGTTTTCGAATACTTGTAACTAATTTGTCTATGTCCTGGTTTAGTTCGGCACACTGCTCTTTTGAAAAGATTCTAAGATTTGGATGATCGGCAAAGCGATTGCAGATATCAGTTTCACTAGATTCACCCAAATATGCAATAACCTGATTTGGTTCTTTATCATCGTTTTCCAAAGCTCCATCAAACAAGCCAGATGATTTACCATCTGCGATACCATATAGAATGTGATACAATGCATATGTCTTACCTGTATTGGTTCTTCCACATAAAATGCTGATTTCTCCTTTTTCGAAAAATTTGCCTAGGATATATTCTGATTCGACTGCAGATCTGCCATTCATATCTTTCACTCGTTTAGGGGTGTCTATTTTTTCGTCGGCTGAAGTGATTTCCTTACAATCGTATACATTTTCAGCCGGGAGACGATTTAGAATATCAACCTTCTTTCTTTCTTCCATGAACTGTGACAGCGTCTCTATTGTAACGCCATTGACATTTCTTAATCCTTTACTATCATCTTTTAACAAAGCCATTTCTCTCTCGAAATTCAATTTGTTATTCAGACGCTTTTTTTCTTCACTCGTTCTAATTCTTTGTCTAAAATAATATGCAGTTACAGTAAGACCTGTTGTTACAGCTCCTATTGCTAATTTAGCATAAAACTGCGGATCCTTATAAAAAGGAATTGAGGTTTGTACTGGCAGATTGTTACTCATGGCTATTAAATTTTAATTTGTCAACAATAATTTTCTCACTACTTTCTTGGCTTTCCTTTCCTATAAACGGATTTCTTCCATTAGTAGCGTCTTCAACCTCTTTACATAAGCCAACTACGCCCTTGCTATTCACGGGCTGTTCCTTCGTTCCTCTCTGAGGAACATAGGTCAGATGATTTGTATTCATCTCTATTTTTTTCCTGCAAATTTGCAGAATGTGTTATGTCATACTTTTAAACTCGTATTCCTTCTTATGACAAAGTTGATTTAACTCGTAAAAAAAAAGAGTTATCTCGTATGATAGTAAAAAAAAAGCCACTAGTTGAAATCAACTAGTGGTGGTTTATAGAATAGTTGTAACGTTATTTAGATGGGGTTTATGATGGTTTTAATTTGAAGATATTTGGATATAAATGATGAAGATATTTCCTAACCTCTGTCTTTGCACCATCTGCATTTTTTGAAATATCCGCATTTTCTCCCCATACTGGTCCATCAAAAATTTTTTTCATTAATTGGTATTTTGTTCTGCTTTTTGAATATCCGTACCTGACAATATAGGACAGTACCAATCCTTTATCATCATTTTTCCATTTGATTCTGTGGATTTCGCCATCAGGTTTCCATCTTCCGGTAAGTCTGTAAACAAGAAGTCTTTTTTCGTCAGGAGAATCTTCTATATACCCTTTGTCAGCAATGTAGTTGATAAAATTTTTGAATGTGTCAATACTGTTGTCATCTTTGAATTTGAACAATGGATCCGTAAAATATTCTCCATTCCTCTCTTTCTTCATTTTGCAAAAATCAATAGGAATATTAAAATCTTCATTTTCACCATTATAGTTAGAGCGTTTCGGTTTCTCTTCTGCTTGAACTTGTTTATTTATCTGGTCTCTGATCAGATCCCTAATAGGAGACGCATCTATTATCATATCTAATTGGTCGATTATGTTGCTCTTAAACAAAAGGGGCAAATATGTATACAACTGAAAAAACATTTCAAGCGATTGTTTGTCTGCTTCTGAATCTATAAATTTTGAATAATCACCTGTCATTAAATCAGATATGCCCAAATTAGATTTTAAGTTATAATCTAATAATTGAGTAGGAAGAATCAGTTTCAAAAACGTTTTTAAATAATTTGTAGGATGACTCTTTTGGTATTTTAAAAATATCCCAATGCATCTTTTCACTCTAAAGAAACATGAGAATCCTATATTCGCCTTCCTGTAATCAGGAGATTTTTTTAAGTTTTTTAAGAATTCTTCTTCACTGCCAGAGACATAAAACTTTTCAAGTTGAGCAGAATCAATTCCGTCAAGTTTTTCAAAGACAGCGATTCTTTCTCTCTTACATGATTTCCCGTTCAACAATTTATACAATTCCTTATCTCCTATCTCATATATATTCATAAGCGATAAGTCTTCGTCGTTAATTTCTTTAATTGTGTTATTGATATTGAGATCACTTATTTTAAGATTGTCGCAAGTTTCCAAAAAACTAAAGATCAAATTTTTTATCAAAATACGATATAGACAGTAACGATCTCTTTTGATGATTCTAAAAAAGGAAGATTTGGAATCTGATTCTTTCAGGGCGACATTGATTAGAAAATAAAAAAATTTTATATAACGACATTCTTCTTCTTTGATCTTTCCAAAGTGTAGACCTGCAAAATATATTCCCCAACCTATAAAAATGAGTTTATGATATATATGAAAATCCTTGTTACAGTCTGACTGAATAAGCTCTTGTGCAGATTTAAATTGCTGAACAAAATCATAATCAAAAAAGTAAGGACCGTATATCTGGATATCCATTTCTTTCCCATCACCTATTTTTAATGAAGGCTTTATGGTAGGTGCGTCTTTGATAGCATCAGAGATCCCTTTTTTATCCTTCGTCAAAAAAGAAATTCCTATACATGCCAAGACGTCAACAAGACGTTCTTCTGAACATCCTGACGATATCAATTTATTAGATACGATTTCGATTATTTCTAACGGTCTATAACAGAGTGCATCTTTTTCAGATTCGTTCGCATTTTCGAATTTGTGAAGAAATTCGTCATTTGTATCAATTAATATTTGAGAGTCAAATGGCAATATGATTTTCATACTCTTTTTATTGTTTAAGCCCATTTTGTTGTATACCCTTTTATTGTCAATGACAATTCTGATGTTGTTGCTTGGTATCTATAAGATCAAATACAAACAACACCTCAAAATTAACACTTAATTGGAAATATCAGATACAACAAATCTTATTACGACAAGAAAAAATTCATTATTAGTTCCAATATATATTTTGACCTTTTCTCTATTTTTTAATATCTTTGTAAAATTAGACTATGTATTAAGCAGAAACTAAACTACTGAAATTTAAACATTTATGGCAAAGAAAGTACAAAATGCAACTGTAGAGAAGTCTATTGAAGACCGTATTTGGGAAAGTGCGAACAAACTTCGTGGTAGCCTAGATGCCAGCGAGTACCGCAATGTGGTGCTCGGTCTTATCTTCTTGAAATATATATCAGACTGTTTCGACCACCGTCATCAGGAGTTGGTTGAGGAAGGATAAGGATATGAGGAAGATAGAGACGAATATACAGCAGAACATGTATTTTGGGTGCCTGAAATTGCCAGATGGTCGGTTATCGTGAATGATGCCCACAATGCAACCAATGGCAAAACTATCGACACTGCGATGGAAGCCATAGAGAAAGAGAATCCTCGTCTGAAAAATATTCTTCCTAAAAACTATGCCCGTGAGGAGATTGATAAGATCCGATTGGGTGAAGTCATAGACGTGTTCAATAATGTTCAGATGTATGCACATGGGGCAGAGATGGATATTTTCGGACGTGTATATGAATATTGCTTAGGTCAGTTCGCATCTGAGATGAAACAGAAGGGTGGAGAATTCTACACTCCATCTTGTATCGTGCGTACTTTGGTTGAAGTGTTACAGCCTTTTAATGGTCGTGTTTATGATGGTGCGTGTGGATCGGCTGGCATGTTTGTTCAGAGTGCAAAGTTTGTGGAGCATCATAGCGGAGACTTGCATAATATTTCTGTATTCGGTCAGGAATTCAATGCCAACACATGGAAGATGGCACAGATGAACCTTGCCATTCGTGGTATAGACGGAGATCTTGGACCAAGTTGGGGAGACACTTTCGGTAGTGATTACCACGCTGATAAGAAGTTTGACTACTGCTTAATGAATCCTCCTTTCAATCAGAGCGACTGGGGAGCAGAGCGTCTTGCAGAGGATGTCCGTTGGAAATACGGATTGCCTCCTGCCAACAATGCCAACTTCGCATGGATTCAGCACATGATACACCACATGTCGCCAAAAGGCAAAATCGGGCTTGTATTGGCGAATGGCTCATTGAGTAGCCAGTCGGGAGGAGAAGGTGATATTAGGCAGAAGATTGTAGAGGATGATTTGGTGGAAGGCATCGTTGCTCTTCCTGGTCAGTTGTTCTTCTCAGTGCAGATTCCAGTCTGCCTCTGGTTTTTCAATAAGAAAAAGAAACAGAACGGCAAAGTTCTTTTTATAGATGCTCGCAACATGGGCTATATGGTCGACCGTACACACAAGGAATTAAGCGATGCCGAATGCAGATATGATTTCATCAAGAAGCAGGACAAGCCTTGGAAAGACGTTGCTGCAGAGGAGTGTGATGTGCAGAAAATCGCAGCCACATTCCGTGCTTTTGAGGAAGGGACATTGGAAGACCAGAAAGGATTCTGTGCTGTGGTGGATTTGAAGGAGATTGAAAAACAAGATTTCATTCTTACTCCAGGTCGTTATGTTGGAATAGCGGATACAGAGGACGACGGAGTTCCTTTCGCAGAGAAAATGGCTACTGCCACAGCTGAACTTAGTCAGTTGTTGAGCAAAGGTCACGACCTAGAGGCTGAGATTCGCAAACAGTTAAAATCAATCGGTTGGGAGATCTAGATATGGAATGTATGAGTTGGAAGGAATTTTTAACGATAGTAGCACCATTAGTGTTATCTGTTGTTTCTATTGGCATAGCGATTTGGTCGTCACGTTCCACATCAAAAGATGCAAATAGACAGATTGAAAAATTAAAGCATTTGGTTGAAAAGCAATCTGAAGAAATTGAGCAAATCAAGAATTTATCATCCCTACTAGTAAAATCAGATATAGAGAATTTGAATATTGAGATACTACGCTTGAATACTAAATTAACAGGTGTGGATATTGAGATTAGGATGATGGAAGAATATTGTAAGAAATATAGACTTGCATTTGATCATCCAACCTTAAAAGATTTTGAACAAATCAAACTTCTAAAAGAGAAAAAAGTACTGATTGAAAACCAAATCAATGCTTTACAAGAAAGAAAAGAGAAGTTGCAGAAAGGAGGTTTGGCATGAGTGAATGGAAGGAATGCACGATTGATAGTATTGGGAAAATTATAACTGGAAAAACTCCAAGAACAGCCATTGAAGGAAATTATGGAGGGGAAATACCATTTTTAACACCTTCTGATGATTTATCTGTCAAACATGTAGATAACACAAAAAGATATCTGACGCAACAGGGTTTAGAAGAGGTAAAAAACTGTCTAATCCCGGCTAATTCTATATGTGTAAGCTGTATTGGTTCCGATTTGGGAAAAGTTGTAATGACACAAGAAAATACAGTAACAAACCAGCAAATCAACTCAATTATTCCGAACAAAGATTACGATTCTGATTTTGTTTATTATTTGATGATTTTGGTCGGCGAAGAACTAAATTCTTTAGGGAAAACTTCCACAGCCGTACCAATCGTAAACAAAAAAACGTTTTCGGAATGGAAGATATCAGTTCCTACCCTCCCAACTCAGCAACGCATCGCCTCAATCCTTTCCTCTCTCGATGCAAAGATTGAGAACAACAACAAGATAAATGCGAAGTTGGAGGAGATAGCACAAAACTTGTTTAAGGAGTGGTTCGTGGATTTCGGTCCTTTCAAAAACGGCAAGTTCGTGGAGAGTGAATTGGGGTTGATTCCTGAAGGTTGGAGAGTGGGAACTCTGGGAGAAATTCTTGATATAAAATATGGCAAAGATCATAAGAAATTGGGAAATGGACAAATCCCCGTATATGGGTCTGGTGGTTTGATGAGATATGCAAATAAGTACCTCTATGACCAAGAATCCGTACTCATACCAAGAAAGGGAACTTTGAACAACATCATGTATGTAACTGAGCCATTCTGGACTGTTGATACGATGTTTTATTCAGAAGTTAAAATTCCAAACAGTGCAATTTTTGCATATCAGTTTCTAAGTCAAAAGGATATGAACCAACTAAATTCAGGAACGTCCATTCCTAGCATGACAACAGAAATCTTGAATAAACAAAAATTGTCTATTTCCTCAGAAAAAGTCATGCAAGAATATAACAACATAGTAAAAAGCCTCTATGACCAAATAAAACATAATAAATTAGAGGCATCAAAACTCTCAACTCTTAGAGACACCCTTCTACCGAAGTTGATGTCAGGAGAGATTGAAGTTTGATTTAAAAACACTGATTATGGATAAATTTGACGAAGCAGCATACGAAGACGCACTGATGTCTCTGTTTGAAAGTCTTGGCTATGAACGTGTTTATGGTCCAGATTTGACAGGTCGTGACTACACAAATCCACTGTTGGATGATGTGGTCGTGTCGTCACTGTCTCATATCAACAAGCTTTCCGACAATGCAATCAAAGAGGCTTTGCGTAAGCTAAAGCAGATTGAAGGTGCGAATCTTGCAGAGCGTAACTTCAAATTCACTCAGCTGATGCAGAATGGCGTGGAGGTGAGCTACTCCAATGCTCAGCATGAAACTAAATATGATATAGTCAAACTTATTGATTTTGATAATCCTAAGAACAACACACTCCAGATTATCAACCAATACACGATGAAGGGTTCTGATATCAAACGTCCTGATATGGTTGTGATGGTCAATGGTATTCCATTGGTGATTATCGAATTGAAATCTCCTAGCAGAAAAGAGACTGACGCAAGCGAAGCATACCTTCAGTTGCGAAACTATATGAAAGTCATCCCAGACATATTCACTTTCAACGCATTCAGCGTGATGAGTGACATGGCTGAGACGAAGATTGGCACTATCACTGCCAATGAAGACCGCTATATGTCGTGGAAGAATCCAGACGGAAAAATCGCAGACTACGATACAATATTCAAGAATGTCTTCCATCCCAACGTCTTCCTTAAAATCCTAAAGAATTATATTCTATGGGATGAAAATGGAATCGACAGCAAGAAGATTCTTGCAGGTTACCACCAATTCTATGCGGTGGAAAAGGCTGCGGTCAGAGCGGAAAAGGCTGTTAATGGGAATGGTCAGATTGGAGTGTTCTGGCACACACAAGGTTCAGGAAAGAGCCTCAGCATGGTGATGTTTGCCCATCATCCTGTGATACAGCAGATGAATGCGACTATCATTGTAATTACAGACCGTAACGACCTAGACGACCAGCTCTTCGGACAATTCAGTCGCACCAAGACTTTTTTGAGACAGACTGCATCGCAAGCCACAGACAGAAATAATCTTCGTGAACTTCTTAAAAACCGTGTGAGTGGAGGAATCATCTTCACCACAATGCAGAAGTTTGAGGAATACGATTCCCCTTTGAGCGAAAGAAAGAATATTATCGTAATGACCGACGAAGCACATCGAGGTCAGTATGGAATGGAAGAGAAGGTAGACAAGGAAGGTCGAGTACATATCGGTACTGCAAGGAAAATCCGCAATTCGCTTCCTAACGCATCTTTTATCGGATTTACAGGGACTCCGATTTCAAACAAAGACCGAGATACACAAGAGGTATTCGGCGACTACATTGATGTGTATGATATGACTCAGGCTGTAGAAGACGGTGCTACTATGCCAGTTTACTACGAAAGCAGAGTCATCAAACTGAAACTAGATGAGGAGGTTCTGAAACAGATTGACGACGAGTATGACTTGTTGAGACAGGAAGGAGCAAATGAATCTGACATTGAGCAGAACAAGAAAGAGATGAGCCACATGGATGCTTTATTGGGAACAAAAGAGACAATAAACTCACTTGTGGAAGATATACTGAAGCATTACGAAGAAAACCGACAGTACGTCTGCGGAGGAAAAGCAATGATTGTAGCCTACTCCCGTCCGATAGCGATGAAGATTTACAATCGCATTCTAGAATTGCGTTCCGATTGGACAGAGAAAGTCAAAGTCGTTATGACGAGTGGCAATCAAGACCCAGAGGAATGGCAAGACATAATCGGCAGCAAGGCATACAAGAAAGATTTGGCAGCCAAGTTCAAAGATGTAAACAGTGAACTGAAAATAGTCATCGTAGTAGATATGTGGCTGACAGGCTTTGATGTACCGTCGCTTGCCACAATGTATGTCTACAAACCGATGAAGGGGCACAACTTGATGCAGGCGATAGCCCGTGTGAATCGAGTTTTCCCAGAGAAAGCAGGAGGTCTGATTGTAGATTATGTGGGAATAGCAGCCGCACTACGCAAAGCTATGAACGTCTACACAAATCGTGACAGAAAGCGTTTTTCAAATCCGAACATAAAGGACACTGCATACGAGAAATTTAAAGAGCACATGCAGTTGTGTAAGGATATGCTTCACGGATTCGATTTCAGCAATTTCCAAAAGACCGATAATGCAGGAAGGGCTAAGCTGATTCAAGGAGGAGTGAACTTCCTGATGGGCACAGACAAAGCAAATGAGGAAGAAATTTTTCTACGCAATGCAGCGTTGCTAAATAGCAGTGTTACGCTATGTCGTTCTCTTTTAAGCGAGGAAGAACGCTATGACGCAGCATATATGGAATCAGTAAGGACAATCATCAACAGGTTCCTAAAACCTGGTAAAATATCAAAGAAACAAATCAACGAACGCATCTCTGCCCTACTACAGCAAAGTGTCAAGAATGACGGAGTTGTAAGTTTGTTTGACCAGAAGACTGAGTTCAGCCTCTTCGATGAGAAATTCGTGGAAGAGGTCAAGAATATGAAGGAGAAGAACATTGCCGCCCAACTGTTAGCAAAACTGTTGAGAGGTAAAGTGAGTGCGATGAGTGACATGAGTATCGTGCAGGGAGAGACATTCAGTAAGATGCTTGAAGACACACTGTCAAGATATTTAAAAGGCTTAATCAACAACGAAGAGGTAATCAAAGAGTTGTTGAAGATGGCAGAAGAAATCGCAGAAGCACACAAAACAGGAGAGAAACTTGGGTTGACTCCAGAGGAAAAGGCATTCTACGATGCCCTTACAAAGCCACAGGCTGTAAAAGATTTCTACGAGAACACAGAATTGGTAGCGATGACAAAAGAGCTGACCGAGATGCTCCGTAAGAACAACACCATCGACTGGTATCGCAGAGAATCAGAGCGTGCAAATATGCGTCGTCTTGTCAAGCGTCTGCTAAAGAAATACAAATACCCACCTGAAGAAGCTGAAGACGCAATGAACGATGTGTTGAAGCAGTGTGAACAGTGGGTGGATAATAATAATTGATTGAAGAAAGAAGAATAAAATGGTACGGATAATGTGGAAAAAAATAGAGCATAAATGGAAAGGGTCTGATATAGAACTTAAAGTTCCTGATTGTGTGAAAAAAGAATACGAAGATGACGATATAATCTGTTATCCTCCAGCAAAAGAACTTTTCACCGCCTTTAATCTGTGTCACTTTAATAAAGTACGAGTTGTAATAATCGGACAAGACCCATATCCAGGAGAAGGAGAAGCTGACGGCATGGCATTTTCGATGAAAGAATTAAAAAAAGATTCAAACTCGTTATACTCATATATCATTCCTAGGCTTAAAGAGGTCTATGGTAAAGACATACATACAGACGGAGGTGATTTATCAAATTGGGCAAAGCAAGGTGTTTTGTTGTTAAATTCAGCTTTATCCTATATGGTTCCTATAGAAAAGCAAATATACAAATTGAATAAAGAGAAAAAGAAAACTACAAAACATGTAAATAAATTAAAAACAGCAAAGGGGGAAGCCCCTCATTTAAAAAGAATTAAAGAAATAGAAGATAAAATCTCCAGATTAAAATCTAAAAATCACCCACAAGACAACCATTGGAAAGATTTAATCATAAAAGTCTTGCAAAGGATAAATAATATAAATAACCGTAAAATATGTTTTTTACTATGGGGTGCACATGCTGTCAACATTTTTAATGAAGCGGTTGATAAGCCTAATCATATCGTCCTCACATGTGCCCACCCAAGCCCTAAAGCAAACAGAGCAAACTTTCCATTCGCCAAAAATCATCATTTCACAACAGTAAATATGATTCAAAGCTTGCAGAATGAAGAAGAAATAGATTGGTCTATACCAGGACCTAAGAAATAGAACATAACTTATATGGAATACGGAATAGTTTATCTACTTACAAATCCCGTCATGCCAGGTTTGGTAAAGATTGGAATGACGACACGAGAGTATATGGATGCGAGGCTGAAGGAACTCTACAGCACAGGTGTCCCTGTTCCTTTCGAGTGCCAGTATGCATGCAAGGTGAAGAAAACCGAGTGTGCCAAAATTGAGAAAGCCCTACACACTGCATTCTCTCCACAGCGTATAAATGCCAATCGTGAATTCTTTAAAATACAGGTTGAACAAGCAAAGGCAATTCTAGAACTGTTCAACATTGAGGACATCACAGATGAGGTAACCGATGAGATGGAAAACGACCTGACAACAGAAGATAAGGTTGCGACTCAGAATGCAAAACCACGTCGCCCTTCATTAAGTTTCTACGAAATGGGAATGAAGGATGGAGAGGTTCTAACTTGGAAAGACGACCCATCAATTTTTGTAGTCATCAAGTCAGATAGAAAAGTCACTTACAATGGTGAAGAAGTTTCCATTAGTGCATTGTCAGCACAGTTGAAGGGATACAATGTCAAGCATATCTCACCAGGCAGTTATTGGCTATATAACGACCGTCTTCTTGATGATATATACAATGAAACATATCCTTTTGAGGAATAAAAAGCTGTCGGAAACACAAAATATAAAGGTGTCGGAAATTTATTTTCCGACACATCTTACTCCTAAATATCGACATTTATTTAAACCTACAAATCAACAAGTTAACATAATTGTCGAAAATTTCGACAACACTTCACCACCCACTATTATGAGTTTGGAAGCAGGGGGGATAAGCATGAAATAATTACCGACAAGAGATATTTCTGGCAATCAGATGTCTACTCTATTTTCTTCTCCAATCTCACACTATTCACTCCTCCTGGTCTGGTTCGTTCTAAGTGAAAATAGCTCTCTAGGTCTGTTGCTTTAGCCGTCTTTTTCAAACTTAAATCATCGTAGATTTTCTGCAATCTCTTCTTCGCATCCTCGTATGAAATCACATCTCCGACATGAAATGAGCCTCTGATTTGTTTCTCTATTTTATTCAGTCCAAAATCACAATCCATCTCGTTTTGCAATCGTGAACGTTGGTACAAATTTGCCTTGATTCTCTTTGGTCCGAGGGTACGATAAAACTGATGAAATTCATAATCAATCACACCAACACTCTTTTGTTCCACCGCATTTTGCAAATAAGGGAAAGTTGCAAGAAAATCACAATATGCCTTCATCCTCACAGTAAAATCCTTTGTGGATTCGAATTTCTCTAACAACTCAGAAAGAGGGCTTTTGCTACATACTTGATCCATTGCCGAGATCACTTGAATCTCATCAGCAAAGTTATTGTTTCTGATATCCCAAGCTCGAATCTCACTCATCATGACCAGAAAATTCTTCTTAGGTTCCCACTCCTTCGTAACCTCGTTCTGACAGAAGGAAAGGTAATCATACATAAATCCTGATTGTTGATGAGCACTTTTAACCTGCCCTATCTTATACGACCTCGCTTGACCACTAAGATTAGAAAATGAAGCCATCTCCGATTGAGTCAATTCAATTTTGCTTTGGACATGCTGGTAAAAATCTTGGATGTCTTCCAAAATCTTGTTCTTAGTGGTCTTGAAGAACATTGTAGCATTGTACTTGAACACGTTGGAGTCAAGACGTTGTCTTCCAATAATCTGCTCTATGTCTATTGAAATATCTAAAGCCAAGTTATTAAGATTCGGATCAGCAAAAATATATGAGTACCCACTTGGATGATATAAGTCAACTCCTTCAAAAGCACATCTTGTCACAAATGTATATGTTTTGTGTTGCTCTCCTTCCTTTTGAGGAGAACCTATTTGAAAGCCAACCTTCTTCAACTTTGCAACATTTTTGTCGTTAGTCTTACTACACATTACGTTGCATTCTGATTGTAACAGGTCATTTCTCTTGATAGCAGAAATGATATCATCTACTGAGTTCAAGTAGAACACAGCTTGCTCTGCTTTATAAGGGACTCCATTTATGGTCTTGGTCTCAAAATATCCCAATGTCTTATATTTGGCAATAATACCATCTATCTCATTGCGTAATGATTTGACTTTTTTCTTCAGTATATCTGGTTTAACAACTCTCCCAGGTTCATCACTTTCCCAATCTAACTCTATGTAGGGAAGATCTTTAAACTCAGGAATCTCATCCAAATAATTCTCCAAATATGGTGTTGCGGATAGGAAAATGACATTTTTGATTCGTCTGAGACTTTGAAGATAATTCAGTACAACATCACCCTTAAATGCAGCATCGGTAAAGATACACTGCATTTCATCACTAACCACAGAAAACCGTTCCAACTCATGTCTTGAGTCCAAGACATCAATTACGTGATGTAAAGAATCGACTGTAACTAAAATTTTGGGAGATTTCGAAGTTCCAAAACTAGCAATCGGTGTATTACAATGGTCCAAATAACAACGTAATCTCGACATATTGTTAGCTAAAGCATCTATCCCCATATCATCAGCTTCCTTGAACAAATGTACATCGTTCTTATGCAAATCAGACTCTGCCTTACACAACAACAACTCTGATCTATGAGAACATAAAATTATAGGTCTATCATTTTTCAGAAACAAGGTTGTTGCTCCACATCCAGTCAATCTTTTGTTTAGAATAACTTTATCTTGTGGGATCATTCTCAAAAAATCAGTCCATTCCGATAATTTCCTAATACCTGACGGGACTTTGACAATTGTTTTTTTCATGTTTTTAATAATTTAGTTTACAGAGTACAAACAATATCTTTCTCATTGATAAGGAATTATTGGGATACAACTGCCTTTTTTTATATTAGAAATAATAAGATATGTAATATAGGAATTGGAAAAAGTCAATATAAGGTTAGAGTAAAAGTCGTAAGACTCATCTTTGGATAGTCAGGACAACGGAGTGACTATCCATTGAATGTATATAAATCATTGAGATCCTTATCTAAGAATATCATAAATGGTCTTTTGTTCTTACAATTTTTTTGACCTAGCCATTATCTGGTCAGACAATGGCTACCTATTTCTCCAGAAGTCGAAATAACCCATAATAAGAAAAACTATTTTTTTTATTTAGGAATACAATAAATCATCATTTCTATTCTATTGTTCTGTTCTATTGTGCTCTGCCAACTTTCCCTATTTGCTATTACTTCAAAGCAATAAATATGGAGCCCAAATCCCTTCAGTCTCTAATATTTGAAAAAAATGGAGTTTAAATCACAATTATTTCTTATATATGACAAAAAAAATAAATAATCTATGAAAGAATACATTTATTTTATGTTGGCGACAGAATACAAGCCACCATCAACAATTAAAAAAGAGACTGAAAATAACGACAATATCAAAATGAGAATAGTCGAAACAGATGACGTATTCGAAAAAGATGTTGAGACACTTCGTCAGTCTTATGGATTGGAAAAAAATTCCACGATTGAATTGACACTTAAACAAGCTTTAGAACTTATGCCTCGGAAAAGGAAAAGATCTGATGCTTACAAGAAACTTCAGAAACACCTACAGAGTGAGTATGGAGTAATATTAAAATTTAAAAAAAACAATAAATTATGATATTTAAATTTATAGGAAAGACGTGGAACACAACGAAGAATTCCACTCTTGATTTTCAACAAGCATTAGATCAATTTGTTGGAGTTGAAGGAGCTGCAACGATAACCTTAGATGAGATAATTACCAACAAAAAAGTTCGAATAACTATATGTAGATCATATAAAGATTATCAAATCAAAGCAAAAGATCCTTATCTAGATATTTTCGACAAGTTCATCATATTCGGCAAGAAAGAGTTTATACCATTCACGTCAACATCCTACTTCTCATACCGTTGTTCATTTGACGATGTTGAGAACAAGTATAACACAAAAAGCCTAAAACTGAAAATAGTCTCACAAAGTCCAACAGAATTTGTAGTTGAAATCGAGAAAGTATAATAAAAAAATACTTTTATAATCGCCCCATTCCCTTATACGTGAGAATTAAAAGCAAGTAAAGCTACCGTTGGGGGCGTGAAAGACCAAAACCTAGACGATAGTGAAACAAAGCTCGTGTATGCTCAAGTCATACATGTCAGAGTGGAGTTTCACTTGTTATTTTTTTTCAACGAGATTCCGAAGAGGAGTCTCGTTTTGTTTTTCAACTGGAGTCTGTATCAAGCAATCTCCTTATTATATTTACATAAAAATGGAGCCGCTTAAATCATACTCTTTGTTCCATACTTGAATGGAAAATTTCTCATTTTTTATATTTAGAGACGACAAGAATGTCGTCCTTTGATTTTATTTGTCTGAGTTGATTTTAGTGTTCACCATTGTTCTTGTTTAACCAGTTATTAATAGCAAAGTATTGATCTAATTTTTCATTCAAATCTAAAAAAAATACTTTTCTAAAATTACGCCCTTTTACATATTCTAAAATTTTTTCTCTCATTTCTTTCAAAACTTCATTATCAATATATTCTAATTTTTCTGCAATTGCAACACAAAACATATTTACAGTGGATGAATGAGCAACGAAAAGTAGATCCATAATTGTTGAAATATTTTCTTTCTTCAAAACTTGGCAATTACCTTTTACTACTTCATATGTTATTTTTTCATTAGAAATTATAGAATTCTTAATTTTTTTCTAATGAATCATTAATAGATTTGTATTTTAACTGAGTTTTGATTTGATTATGTTTATCATAAACCATCGCTGAGAATCCGTTATATTGATTAATTGATTCTTCAGTCATCTTCTTTCTATAGTAATTGTCAAGTTGTCTTCTATTATCAGGGATATCATAGAATTCTAATAATGGCTTACTATCCATCGCATTTGTAAAATCTTTATCATCAAAGTTAATTATATCTAATTCACGGAAATATAAGAAATTCTTGTATATTAATAATATGTCTTCTACGGAATATTCACCTTTTTTTAGATAATTTATAATTTCATTAAAATCATTATCATCATTAATTCTGAATTCAGACAACCTCCTCAACAATTTCTGGCTTTCAGATTCCAATTGTTTTTTATATTTGATTTGATACTGTTCATTTTTTTTTGAAAAATTCTTATTCGGAATATTGCCATAATATACATATTCAACTATTTCAGGCAAACTCAAAAAACGTGATGAATATATACTATACAATTTGCTAAACTCGTTTTCTATTTTCTCGTTTTCTATTTTCTCGTTTTCTATTTTCTCGTTTTCTATTTTCTCGTTTTCTATTTTCTCGTTTTCTATTTGTGTTTTTTCTACAAAGTCATCCAAATTCTCTGGAATAGATACTTCATGAGTGTCCCAAAAATCTGAAGAATATGAGTTTAATAAATCTATACATTTGATATCTCTACCCTTCTTTTGTTCAATTGAACAGATAGATAAAAATAAAAAAACTTTAGTAATGAAACTTTCTTTAGCCTCTGGACAAATTTCAAATGGGGCTTTATTCAAAAAATTAAAAATTACCTCAAATGTAGAAATTATGAAATTTAATGTTCTTAGATTTCTGTCAGCTGCATTATTTATCAAATCGACCAATATTTGTCGATTACTTTTTAGAAAATCTACATAGGGTTTATTATTAATCTTTGTGAAATATGATTCTAATACATCTTCAACGTTCGCCTCGTAAGAGATTGTATATCTGATAGTCTTTTCCTTGAATGTTTTGTACAAATCATCATTTTGTAATTTTTCCTCGTTGCAAACCAATATTACCTTATTATGTAATTCATCTACTAATTTGTGTATCTCGGATAAGATTTCATCCATGTTTGCCTTAGATGAAATTCTTTCCAAGTCATCAAAAACCAATAAATCTTCACATTTTTCAATCTTAAATTTCTTTAATAATTGAAGTTCCTGATTTGTTGGGGCAAATATCTTTGCGATATTATTTTTATCACCATCGGAAATTAGAGGAATTAAATTTCCTATAGCAGAAAATCTATTTGAAATCGAATTTTTCCACTTATATCCAATTATCAAAGATTCAAGGATTCTTTCAAATACATCTTCTTTTTTTTCGATACCAAATAGACTAATTATATGAAATTTCTTTTTAAGTTCTGGCAATCTGTTCTTGAAAAAATATGTTTTTCCAGTACCCCATCCTCCAGTTACCATATATGCATAATCAGTCTCTTTTTTAAGCAAATATGTCTTAATTACTTCCAATAAATCATTAGCTTTCATCCAAATATCTCTTTTTGTTCTTTTCTCCTAATTCTTTCAAAAGCATATTGAAACAATAATTTCTCTTGAATGAGTTACAAATCTTATAACAAGAGAATCGAAATTTCGCCCATCACTTTATTTTGTGACAGGACGAATAGAGTGCCCGTGCTTAAGATGAGCGTGGCTTCTCCCTTTTTCGTGCATATTGAAGTGAATATAATAACACATACCATTAACTTCTTTTATTACAGTTGAACTCGCGTAAGCGCCGGAAGCCCCGTAGCCGTAGTAACCGTCGCCAATAATCTTGCCCGATTGATAATCACGAAACCCAGCACCGGGGAGGAATATCCACTTTAAGGTATCTTTCTTACTTGACACTTTATACCCTTCTATGCCAGAAAGTCTTATACTTGTCCAATTGCAATTATTAAGCAATTCATCGAGTTCTTCTTTTGTTGGAATTCTCCATTTATCTCCCCACTTTTGTGTAGCGACATCATATTTTGATGTAAGATTTCCGTTTTCATCAATAATACCAGAAGACCGATAAGTATTGAAATGAACATGACGATTAAAGGTTTTAGTATTAATATCATCAGTCTCTCCCCAAGCATAATAGTTGCCATATTCCCATGGCTTACTTGCTCCTACATTACAAGCTGCCCACTTCAATCCACTTGGCAAATCCAAGTCTACATAATCTCCAGGACCATAGTTTATACTTGTAGTTTTTATTAATGGACGACTTTTATCATTCTTTGGTAATTGATTAGTCGGCAATTTGACAATCTTACCTGTCTGCAAATATTTCAATGCTCTGTACGGATTAACCATAACAGGAGTATATTTGTCCGTTTCTAATCCTGTTTTCTTGAGGATATCAAGACACTCGCTTGCTGTGATATTAGGTCGTACACCTCGCATCAGAGCGATTGTTCCTGCCACAATTGGAGCAGACATAGATGTTCCGTCCATCTTTACAAAATTCCCAAACATTCCTGCCGAATTAATCGCCTCTCCATAAGCAGAAATGTCAGTGCCCTCTCCATAGTTCGTAAACTTAGTACTTTTCCCATTGGCATCAACCGCTGCTACAGTAATAGAATAATCACTTCTGTTATGAGGGTCAAGTGCAGAAACTACATTGTCATTCCCAGCGGAAAAAACTAATATAGCATTATGCTTCTTTGCATGATTGTAAACTCGTTTCCACATTGCTTCCTCATCAAGGAACAACTCTTTTGAAAGTTCTATTTGTTCTGAGATAGAAAGGATTGAGAAGATTTTGAGGTTTTTACCTATAGAAACATTGATAATTCTTGCACCATGGTCAATAGCATCCAAGACTCCACTGATTATCGCCATGACATCAGTAATATCGTTGTCAAACACCTGAATAGGCATAATCTTGCAATTTGGAGCAATTCCTGACGCTCCTTCGCTATCATAGAATTCTTCACTTCCTGCGGCAATCGCAGCCACATGGGTACCATGACCATCACCTGCACTCACCTGATTAGTCTGAGTAAATACATTATATGGTTTAACTATCTTTCCTCTAAGCATCAAATGGCTACCCCTTATACCGTCGTCGACAATAGCAATAATGGTATTGGGATTTCCCTTTGTTATTTTCCACGCATCTTTCAAATTCAACGCATCCAAATGCCAGCCTTTTGATTCACGAGTAGCACCATAGTCATTTCTTTTCTGGATATAGTCATTCTCTACTATAATATTCCAACCTTTCATGCTGTCCTTGATTGCTGATTTCAATTCTTCTCTCTCGTCCGCATTAACTCTTAATTGAATAGCAAGCAAAGTTCGGTTTACACCTACAACTTCCACCCTTTTTCGGTCAAACTTTTTAGAAAATTCGATGCTGAAAGAATCTATACTAACAGAATCGTCAAGCAAAGTGATATTCAATCTGTCCGACAAAACAGTTCCTTTTTTCTTGATTTCTACCAATGCAGGTGCTTGTCCTGGTTTAGAAGACAAAGGAGCGATAACATTTTTTGATGGAAGTTTTCCACTCTTTTTGCGGATTTCACGAACAACTCCATTATTATCTAATGTGTCTCCATTGACATCAACGATTTGACTCAACACCTCAATTGTATCCTTCAAAACAATAGTGGTTGTGTCATCAGGTTCATCATCTACTTCATTCTTATTGACAATCTCTCTTTGGCAAGAAGCAAATGCCAATAGTACAAAAACAAACGATTTTACAAATTTCCCAATATTGTCCATTATTCTAGTTTTTTTGTTTGTGAAACTTTCTAACGATTCTTCTACGTTGGTATTCAATTAAATCAACTATTTGAGATTACAAAAGTAAGCATTAAACATTAATTAATCAAACATTTACCTTCCATTTAAAATCCCCTCAAATCCTTATATATGAGAAAAATAAGATAAAGAGAAAATAAGATTAATAACAGCAATAATACGGTGAACTGAGATTCACCACAATATATAACCAAGAAGCCATCAGCAAACATTCAGTTGTTGCTGGTGGCTTTCGTTCATAGAAACAAAACAAAAACAACATAACAATGGAAAACAATTTTAATAACGAGCCATTATTTGGCGAGGAGAATGCTCAGCAAGCGGTTGAGCAGCATCCAAATTTTATCGAAAGTAACACAGCGGAGATTTTTTATGATGATCTTCTCCACAAGTGTATCGTACCAACATTTTCTGATAATACGCTTACAATTAGTCACCCTGAGTTTGTTCAGGTGGTTGGAAAAGCGGCAGAGAAAATTTTTGGAAATTTAGAACCAGTAGAGATTCGTGTCTCTCATCCAATTTCAGGAAGGACACCAGACGCTCTACATAAAAAGCAAGACGAGCTAACAGACGAAGATAAGACACTGTTCTATCAGAGAATGTGTTTCGTTAATCATGTTAGCAACCTAACAAGAACAATCAATGGCAACGAGGTTCACCTTACAATAGGTGGAGCAAGAGCCTATAACGAAGATCGCCTTTATAGTACCAACAAGATTCAGCGATTTAGAATCTTTGTGGGCTGGCAGGTCCGAGTATGTTCAAATTTATGTTTAACTTGTTCTGGATTAACTGGAACTATCGAGTGCATGAATGCCGATGATATTTACAAGCAGGCGTTGGCACTGTTCAATCAGTTCAATCCAATAAAAGATGTTGTCCTACATGACCTTGAATCTCTAGGAGAAACTAAGGTTACAGAGCAACAATTTGCAAACATTTTGGGAAGACTGAGATTATACCAGTTTATCCCAAGTGCAGATGTGAAAGCAATGGGTCTGCCTATCATCACGATGGGAGACCAGGCAGTAACACAGGCAGCCAAGAATTACATGTGTAATCCAAACTTCGGAAAGCAAGAAGATGAGGAAATAACATGTTGGCAGCTACTTAACATCTTCAATGAGGCTTGTAAAAATGCCTATATTGACAGATTTTTGGAACGTAATCAGGAAGCAACTGACTTAGCCTTTGGAATTCAGAAGAGTATTCAGGGAGAAGGGTCACAGTATGATTGGTTCCTTAACTAACAATTTTTATTAACCGAGAGGTGGTTATCAAGAAATAAGACGAAAGTTTTAGAGTATTGGTAGCCACCTCACATTTTTCTAACCACTAAACAATTACGGAGATGAATACAGTAGTAGAAAACAATTTGAATGAGAATAGAGCAGAGAATTTCAACAAGCTTTATTCTTTGAACGTGAATGACAAAGCAGAGAAGAAGGGTAGTTTAAGTTACCTTTCGTGGAGTTTCGCTTGGGCAGAGTTTAAGAAGATCTACCCTGATGCGACATACAGAGTGATACAGAATCCAGTTACGAATCTACCATTTTTCGAAGACCGGAATTTAGGGATTATGGTATTTACAGAGGTTAGTGCGGACGGTCTGGTTTATCAGATGTGGTTGCCAGTGATGAACAGTAGCAATAAGGCTATGAAGAGTTATCCATATTCTTATAATGTATTTAACAGAAACAAGAATACAGAGGAGACGATTACAGTGGAGGCGGCTACAATGTTCGATGTGAATAAATCGATCATGAGATGTCTTACTAAAAATCTTGCCATGTTTGGACTAGGATTATACATTTTCAATGGAGAGGATGTTCCTGCTGATGCTACTAATAATGTGGAGCATCAACAGATCAAGACTACAGCTATACAGAAAAGGACAGCACCTAGAGTAGCACCGTCGACTACAGACAGATATTCAGGTATCAGAAACGCTTTGAGTTCAATCAACAGTATGGATAACCTTATGGGACTTTATAATCAGCATAGATCTGAGGTAGAGGGAAATCCTGAAATCAAAGCAATGTTCAGTAACAAGAAGAATGAACTCTTAATGACAGCTTGATATGAGAGTGGAATTGAAAGACAGTGGTGTGATTTTCAATGAGGAGGAACACACTTACAAACTTGGGGATAAATACCTATCTGGAATAACAGGTGTTTTGCATAGGCACTTATTCCCAGATGAATTTGATGGTATTAGTGAGAGTGTGTTGAATCATGCTGCTCAATATGGCTCTAGTGTTCATAAATCTATTGAGAATTTTGAAAGTCAATGGATAAATGATGGTTCTCAAGAGGTTGCTGACTATATCCAGATAATCAAAGACTACAACTTATCACATGAAATTAGCGAGTATACTATCACAGATGGAGAAAATTACGCCTCCAATATTGATAAAGTTTACCGAATTTCTGATGATACATTTGACTTAGCAGACTTGAAGACTTATGGAATTATGAGTCCAGACAAATTGGAGAAAGCGAAATGGCAGCTCAGCATCTACGCTATGATGTTTGAGAAGCAAAATCCGAAAGCTAAAGTTGATCGTCTATTTGTAATCCATATCCGAAATAAGCAGAAATCGGATGGATCATACGACCATATCAGCGAGCTAATTGAGGTAAAACGAATTCCTTCTGAAGTTTGTAAAGAATTACTTGAAGCAGACTACAAGGGCGAGAAATTTTACAATCCTTACGATATGCCACTAGAAATCAGTTCACAAGAGGACTCTATCATTGAGCTGATTCAACAGAAGACATTTATCGAAGAGCAACTATCTGCAATAAAGTCTAATATTCTAACTCAAATGGAGAGACTTGATGCTAGAAGTTGGGTGGGGAAGCAAATGAGACTCACAAGAAAACTACCTACAACACGAAGCACATTTGATTTGAAGAAATTTCAATCGGAGCATCTAGACATTGATTATGCTCCATATTTCAAAACCAGTAATGTGTCAGGTAGTTTAACAATTACAATCTAATTATTAACCCAGCAGGGAGATTATTACATTTTACAAAATATTATGTGGTAGTCTCTCTGCTTTATTTTTACTGAGATGAGAACAAATATCAATGTGGAGCTATTCAAAAGATACGCTCCAGAGAAGAAGCTTGAAATTATTGATAAGCTTAACTCAGATGACCTGATGAAAGTTTCGACAGCGACATTTGAGAGAATCGTCAAGGAGACAGGAAAAGGAGCTTGGTCAGAGAAAAGGTCAAGAAACAAGAGATTGAGAATCAGAAGCAGCCTGCAGAAAGGCAACAACTGGAATTCTGATATTGAAGAGATTTCACTTTACAAAGGGAAACTGTATCTAGGAGTTTATCTTCAATATGAGAATACCGATACAAGTGATGAAACTATGGCAGCATCATTCTTCAGACGTGGTGAGACGAGAATAGAAGTAAAGAGAGAGGATAGATATGGTAATGAAAGGACTTACTATGCGGTTTATGATGAGGAGGATAAAGCAGAAGTCGCTCGTAGTATATTGAAGGAGTATGTATACACAAAGTATCACGAAAAACTAAAGGAGGATTAAGATGGAAGCAATAACAGAAGAAGATTACAGATTGAGTTCGTATATATATGGAATTTTGAGGAATCAAATCCATATACTTTTCTCATGGGGGTTCAGTGATACCCAAGTAATTAAAAATGGAATCAAATTTCACGTTCAAGGATTCTTATTAAAAGGATATGTGTCTATAGTATACAATCACGGCAGCGACTATTTCGATGTGAGCATTCAAAAAGACGATTCGAAAGAAATTGAAACGATTACAAATATAAGTTTCGACCAGCTTGTTGATGTCATCGACCGCAAAGTTGAGAAAACGTCAAATTACGAAATGAGAGTCAAACAAGAATATGAATTTAATTAACAATAAAATGAGTCATATCAAAATCGACACATTTTTATTTATAATACTAACAAGTGGGATTTTTCCACTTATAAAACGGACGTTTAGCAAATGGAAAAAAAGAATAAATACGTTGCATATCTCCGAGTGAGTACACAACGGCAAGGTGTTTCTGGTCTGGGATTGGAAGCTCAACGGCAGATGATACGGAATCATTTAGGTGAACAACCTTTGGAAGCAGAGTTCGTAGAAGTTGAAAGCGGTCGTAAAAATGACCGACCAAAATTAAAAGAGGCACTTGATACATGTAGAAAATCAGGAGCAATCTTAATTGTAGCAAAACTGGATAGACTAGCGAGAAATGTTTGTTTCTTATCACAGCTACTGGAATCAGATGTGGAAATCGTATTCTGTGATTTTCCGAGTGCCAACAAAATGATGTTGCATATTCTATCTGCAATAAGCCAATATGAGGCAGAGTTGATTTCAAGCAGGACAAAAGCGGCTTTGAAGGCTAAGAAGGAACGTGGATTCAAACTAGGTAATCCTAATCATTTGTTAGATAAGCATAAGCAGGCAATTCAAAACAGCAACAAAACTAACAGTTCAAAAGCCCAACGTAATGCTAACAATAAGCGAGCTATAGCAATGCTGAGAGTTTTATGTGACAGAAGCTTGACTCTACAACAGATGACTGACACTTTAAATGATGAAGGATTCACGACTTCACATGGATGCAAGTTCATTCCTTCTACAGTTTACAAATTAATCAAAAGGTATAATCTTAAACAAGGAGGTAAATCATGAAAGATTTAATAACTATCGCCATTATTGTGTTAGGCGAGATTTTGAAGAGAAAGAAGAAAAAGTACTAACTACTAACATTGAAGACCAGGAGATCCGTCCCGGTCTTCTTTTTTATTTCTTTATTCCTAAATCCTCGCCTGTAGAACGATCTATTTTTTCTTGAATTCTAGTAAAATGAATCGATAGCTTCAGAAGATATAAATAAAACCCAAAATTACTAAGAGTAAACAATTTGTTTTTGCACATTTCCTTTACTAATTCTTCAGTTAAAGGAATACTAATTGAACGATCAAAAAAAACTATACCTTCATAATCAAGATTAGCTCCTTTAGGCAAATACAAAATTTGAGAAATATATTGATTTCTAATTTCCTTAAGATGGTTCTCTACCCTATCTGGTGTATAATTCTTCTTTAACAATTCTTCATATTTCTCCAGTTTAAGTATAGGAGAATACATAATACGACATTCATTCATGCGTTTATTTTCCGTCGACATATCACATGTATTAGACAAAAGTAATACAGGAACGTTATTTATTGTCGTATTAGGAAAAGACAAATAAGGTACATTGTTGATCCCATCCCCCTGCAATAAGTATTCCGCATCTTTTAATGAACTCGTATAGACCGTGTCTTTTGTCCCATCCATTGGAAATTTGGAAAGTTCTTCTTTCAGTCTAGTTTTTTCTGAATCTGAAAGATATTGAGGCAAATACAACTCGATGTTGTCAACCACATCCATCATACTAAATCCCAAAAATTATCATCAACCAGTTTTGAAATATCACTATCCAATGATTTAGTATTCCTTAAAATAGAAGATACAAAATTACCAAGAACATCTCCATCTCCCCCGTCGGCAACAAGTGTATTCTCTCCTTCTTCCGAAGTCAAATTAGATGTCAAAGATATTTTTACATTTGCAGAAATCGAAGGCAAACTAGTTGCAACAACACTTTCACTAACACCTCCTTTTACAAAAGCCTTTACTGTATAGTGATCATCTACACAACTGAGCAAAGCTATTGCAATACCAGCACTCAAAAAAACTGTTTTAGAAGGGTTTGGCAAGTTGCTGACCAAATTAAAATTGTATTCCATTGTTATACCTCCATCCTTTCAATTATACTTTTACTTACACACCAATGAAAGCCTCTATCCAATATGTCATTAAATTTAATAGACACATCATCCAATTTATTTAACTCAATAGACACATCATTAGACTCCATTATTGTTTTTAGCGTTAGACACCCTTTTGTTAATTCATTTGCTCTTCTACTAAAACCATATTCATAGCTAAAAATACTATTCCATTCATCATCTCCCCTAACAGAATCAAACATTTCCCATCTTGTCATACTAGAAAAATCCTTTTTTTCTGCATTCATTTTCTCTAGTAATTCTTTGCTGAAAACCTCCCCCATGATAACCTCAACACCAATACTATTATCTTGAAGAGTAAACCCCAGTTCGTTATACTTACTTATATAAACTTTATTAACAGTATTTATATTCAAGGTTTGCATGTAATCCTTCATCCAAGGCAACCATTTCAAAGCAAAATCAAATGATTTATACGCAGGATGCCGTAAAGTAACTTCAACATGTTCAACCGTAAAGCCAAAATTAATCAATTCATCATCTGAATTAACAAACAACTCCTTAAACATTTGTGTTTCATCAATAGACAAATTAAACCTTGTGTTAAAGAATTTAACTACCTTATTAATGTCAACATTAGCCCGGTCAAAGTCAAAACGCACATGTACGTCCTTTAAAAAGGTCTTGGGATAGATCTTTTTTTCTATTTCATTAAAAGTATAACTCATTGCCAGACAATATAAACAAAATAATCACGAACTTCACGTGTCTTTGATTTGGGTTGCAAAAGTACAGTTTTTTCACGACCTGACAAAATTTCTTAAAATCAAAGTGTAATTATTAGCTTTTTTTATTTAAAGCAGATCTATATTGTCACATATGGATTTTTACAAAATATATTCTTATTAAAAGTAACCATTACATTAAGACCTACCAAACATATCTTACTAACACACATATTTAAATATATACACTATTTTACATATAATAAATTTGATTATCTTTACACTTGAATAGAGACCGAGCATTCTACAGAGAGGATGCAGTTTCTTTTCATAGTTTTCTATTTTATAAGAAGACAAGAGATCTCAATCAAAGAAGTAATTAAGATACACTCATTATTTGTTCAGGAGATATTGACAATGATCTTGCTAAATGACAGATACACTAGGACGTATGCACTCAGACGCACAGTTCGCAGGTTCTTCATCAGTTCCAGCTCACGTTGAGATGATGGGATTCCTTGGTATCGGTAACAACCCAATGGTTGGTTGCTCGGTAGCTTGTGCAGTAGAGGTTGACCTTGTATTGAACAAGAAATAATCAGTTCTGATTATAAACTATACTCCTGTGACTCATTGAGTTGCAGGAGTTTCTTTTTGCATATATACCTTATCGAGGACATCTATTAGAATAATTCAAAGTGCAAAAGTGGAAATTCAAAGTGCAAAATTTGCACTTTGGAAGTGCCTATTTCCTTTTCTACTGGATTAATTATTCTCGTTGTCCGTCAAGAATTGATTACCTTCCGTACCAAAAACTTGTATGGAGGGTGTCGAGACATGGAAGCTCCTTATACTCCGATGGTATATTAAGTATTAGATAAAGAGTCTTCAACATGTAATTGCACTCAGACAAGTTTATCTTGTTATTTGTTAACGAGATTTCAAAAGGAGTCTCGTTTTTCTTGTCTCTATATAAAATGAGACTTAGGAACTTTATTTTAAGCTATGCTCTGATTTGGCACACCTTTTTGTTTTCTTTGCAGTATGAATAGTTCATACACTTAACAAAGAAGATCATGAAAGGGGCTAATATATCAACAATCATAAATCTGCTAAAACAAGCGAAGATAAAGGAGATGCAAGAACTAAACACAAAAATTCTTGAATCATCTCCTGAGTATGCTTATTGGGTAGAGAAATTAAATGAGGATTCAGAGTATAAGCAATTAAAGAAAAAAAACAAAGTCAAGGGCGAACATAGGACTTATATGCATGAGATATATAAAATGCATGGCAAATCTGATTTAGGATCCAATCAAACTTATAAAGATCATCAATATGATGATTCTGAAACAATAAGTAGAACTCCACAAAAAAATAAAATATATTGTTTTGCGGCAAAGAAATATAAGAGCGTATTTGATTCGGAGAAAGCTGCGAACAATTATATTAAATTTAATGCCAAAGACATTAGTAGCACAAAAGGATATGCACCAATCCGTAGCTATTTTTGTTCTCTTTGCGGAGGATGGCATGTCACAAGTCAACAACCAAAAGAGATAACAGGAAGACAGCGTTCAAGTCATGCTGAATATGTTCTTTCTTCTATCAATAAAATGTCCAAAGATAACGAGCTTAGAAAAGAGATTATAAAGCAAGAGGCTCTGATAGCCCAGGATCCAAGTTTGACGGATAGTGGTTATAGAACATTTATAGCCCTTTACAATATATTCTGTTCTAATCGCCTTAAGAGAGATATAAAATTGACAATAAAGGACTTCCGACATCTGGTGGCATTCAGTAAAAAAACAAACTTCAATGAAAGTAACGTTAACTCAGTCAAAAAAAAGCTAAGAAAATGTAGTAATTATGTTATTTTGTTAGCTGTAGAACAAGACAAACTACATAAATTAGAAGAGAATGACAAGTATTTTATTGATGATCATAAGATTCTAATTTCAATGTTAATTAACGTCCATAAACTAATGAAGACATTTGATCGTGAATTTGAAATAGGTAATATAGACAAATGCTGTGAGATTTTTCTTGAGATTTCAAAAATAAAGAATAAACTGTATCATATATCTTCTAAAGTTGCAAAAAATGTGGAACTATTCTTAGGAGAAGCAAAACATAAGCTTCCTACTACCATATTCATACCTAAAAAGACGGAGATATCAAAGTCTTATCTTGAGTCAAAAATTGACGGGTTCATATCTGCTTTTAACGAAGGAGATACAGAAACTTGTGTGAAAATTAAGGAAGAATTTGAGGCACATGAAATGGGTGAATATGAATCATCTATGAATATCTATTTATCTATTCTTATGAATTTTCAAA
>DGHQ01000060.1 GCA_002392915.1 Bacteroidales bacterium UBA3844
CCATCGGCACATCAGCAAAGCGAGTGGCACTACCGGCACATCAGCGAAGCGAAGTGGCACTACCGGCGACATGGGTATAACTACCACTATAAGAGAGGAATAAATCTAAGCCGACACAAACAAATCAGGGATGCAAGTTTCCACTTTACAGCTTCAACTACATCCCCTATTAAAATATCGACTTCTATACAAAACCATCCATTTTTCTGTCGAATGGCATATTTTTGTAAGCAGATATCAACAATTCGCATAGGATTATCAACATTTCAGCTTACTCGCCCACCCTTGGTTCAACAGCATCTCCATTGCCGCCTCATAACCAATCTTGTAGATTTCGTCTGCTTTATCTGTTCCAAACATGCCATATTTGCATGCTTTCTCAGTGTTGATTATCATATCACAGACAGCCTTCTCCGACTCTGTGCTGCTTCCGTTTATCACAAGGTCGAACACACGGTTGGACACAGATGCTATTCCCGTCGTCACCTCTTGACGGCATATCGGATTGACATGAATTCCCACCAAATGTTCACAATCTTCTCGCAATACAGTAGCCGCAATGTTGCTCATTATTCCACCGTCGATATATAATTTTCCGTCAATCTTGACCGGATTAAACAACAATGGAACACTGGATGAGGCTATAAGCGGCTCGATAAGTTCACCTGAAGAAAAATATGCCGTATGTCCTTCTATCAAATCTGTGGCTGAAACAACAATAGGTATATTCAAATCCTCAAACGTGCGTGAACGCATCATATTCTTCAATTTCTCCTTAAACGGACGGACAGCGGTCAGTCCGCCACCCTTCCCCTTAAAAATATTGAAATTGAAGTCGACCATATCAAAAAACTTCGCTTTCTTGAAAAAAGCAAGGATTTGCTCCACAGAATTTCCATCCGCATACAATGCGGCGATGAGAGATCCTGCGCTCACTCCCGACATCACG
The DNA here is from genome assembly GCA_002392915.1 of Bacteroidales bacterium UBA3844. GTDB lineage: Bacteria > Bacteroidota > Bacteroidia > Bacteroidales > Paludibacteraceae > UBA1723. Next base: position 950 of record DGHQ01000060.1, read on the forward strand.
TTTATCTCGATGTCATTCTCCTCGAATGCCTTTATTGCACCCAAGTGAGCGAGACCCTTTACTGAGCCTCCGCTTAATGCCAAACCAACTTTATACTTCCTCATACCCTATCTCTAAACTCTAACCTAAAATAAATTCTCCGCTGTAAAAGTGGTTATTTTCTAACAAAAAAATGTCGTTCTCCTTGAAGCTTCTGCATCGTCTCAACATCCTGATCTTTTATGCAAGAATCCGTTTTTCCGAAATTCATGCAGTTTCTATCTGTCGACGTGTATTTACTCCACACCACATCCATAGGATGATCACCATCGTTGGCATAGTTAGGATTTCCACTCCAAATGAAATTACCCCAGTATTTACGCATTCGTTTGCCCACTGCTGCAGCTGTAGTTTGATCTCCCAAATACAACGGCATTCTGAACCACGGCTTCATATTTCCGAATAGAAGAGGCAACTCCGCCACATGACACGCGCCCCATCCAAACAAACGGAAGATTACAGGAGCATAATTGAACTGATATACATAAACGGGATTGTTGACCGAGATCGCATCCGCCACATTATATTTCTGTACCTTGTACATGATATCGCCTGCAATATCACAGAAATCACGTGTCTTAGGATTCTTCGAGTATGCATCTAAAACCTTCTGACGATATTCTTCCGGGAAACTTGGGAATATTCTCTTCATCACCTCGTCTCGTTTGAATCCTTTCATCACTTTTCCGAACACTCTTGCCTCGTTGGCATTTGATCCAATCAAAATCGGCTTTCCTAAATCAGCGAATGATGATGTCGACGGAAATTCTTTTAAATATTCGCCATCCACAACTGGGTTGACGCTGCAAATTCCGAATTTTCTCTCCCTTACGTAACCATCAATAGATTCTACAACTTTTGTAAGCTGTTTATAGTTGTACTTATTGATCTCATCAATATTAGTGACCCCTGCAAATTCCAAATATTTCTTAGCAATTTCAGTAGCCTCCTCTGGAGTGTAAAATGATTCCAGACAAGCACTTTGGGAAATAACTTTGTGGAATAGATCCTTGGCCGACGGCACACACATCATCGCAACAGCAAGCGCAGCTCCTGCCGACTCTCCCCACAATGTCACATTATTAACATCTCCACCATAGCTGTCGATATTGCGTCTCACCCAACGCAATGCCATCTCACAATCCTTAAGTCCAAGATTTGACTCAAACTTGTCTGATATACCAGTCAGATACAAGAATCCATGCAGTCCAAGACGGTAATTTATTGTGACTACAATACAACTGTTCTCTACAGCGAACGTCTCCGCATCATACAAACCCCGTTTTCCATGCTTCGCAACAGTACCTCTGCATCCTCCATGCACATAAGAACCGCCAAACAACCATACCACAACTGGAAGTTTGATACCAAGCGATACACATTTAGGAACATATACATTCAGATACAAACAATCCTCACTGCAACCAAAGTACATAGGATGCTGGATAGGATCGTTGGCAAACTTAGTGGCATCAAGTTCACCAAACCATTCTAGCTTCTCAATCGGAGCCTTAAACTGTAGATTTCCTACAGGAGCTTCTGCATAAGGCACGCCAAGATATTTCATGCAAGAATCTTTTAAGCGGCCTTTTACTTTGCCTTGCGGGGTTATAAGTACAAAATTATCCATAATCACTGCAATATTTTAGGTTTATCTGCGACGGAATTCCGCACAGACAATCGCTGTAGCCACCGACACATTCAATGATTCTGATGTCGGCACTCCAACAGGATAGTTAGGAATATATAGACGGTGGTCCGACATCTTGTCAATCTCTGAAGTAACACCATTACCTTCGTTACCCATGACAATGACTCCATTCGATGTCAATTCCGTCTCATACATATTTTTTCCATCCAAAAAAGTGCCATAAATCGGCATCTTATATTTATCTTTCAATGTCTGCAAAGTAGACGGCAAGTCGACATAACTTACTGATACCCTTGCTATTGCACCCATTGTAGCCTGGATGGTTTTTGGATTATACACATCAGCTGTCTGCTGTGAGCAAAGCACAGTGTTGATTCCGAACCAGTCTGCAATCCTCAAAATCGTGCCGACATTCCCTGGATCCTGCACTCCGTCGAGAGCCAACACCAAAGATTTGGAAATCGACGCGAAATCAAGTTTACGCTGAGGCATTTTCAACAATGCCAACGCTTTGGGCGGCGACTGCAACTGCGTCATCTTTTCTATTTCAGCATGAGTCGCCATCTCGACATGTGATTTTGTCAAACTTTTGATTTCATCGTATGCCTCTTCCGTGGCACAAACATACTCAGCTTCAAAATACGGAAGGATATCACGCAGAATCTTCACACCTTCTGCCAAAAACAGTTTATGCTCATCCCGCGTCTTCTTCTTTCCAAAAGAATAGACAAATTTTATCTGACCCTTTGAAATCACTTCCGAAACGTTTTAAACTTATACTTGAGAAACTACGCGTAAAAGAGTTGTAAATCAACACTCTACTCTACATTAACAAGTCGGATATCATACAACATAGGAAGATATTTCAAATCTTTTGATGTATATCCACCTTCTAAAGAAGAATTATATTTATTACCAATCTTAAACGACACGACAGCTTCACACTTTCCTCCCTTATTCAAATACATTAAAGATTCCTGAAATCCCTCTCCATATAATTCTGATGAACTTCCTGTCAAAAATAATTTAACAGGATTCGGAGAATTCTCCTCCATGGCACTATAGATTTTTTGATCTTTCAAATCTTTGGCTAAATATCGAAAATAAACAGTAGCAGAAACTTTAGGCTTTGCTGCTGTTGTGTCTCCTAGCGACACCTGATGATAATAGAGGCCAGAAGATGTACGGTAGAAAATCTTTCTATTGTTGGAATCCAACCATTCTCCAGAAACAGTCTCTGGTTTTTCATGCACAATGACTGCATTTATATCCTTGAAATACTTGTCGATAGCCTCATTCTCTGCATCTACGTAATCAGCAAAAGTATCCGTTTTACAAGACCAAAACGACAATGATGCCACCAAAAGTATAATCACGTTTTTCAAATTCATATCTTATATATTATTTCTTTTGTATATCAACAACCATTAAAGTAATGCGGCAATAGATTGGAGTACGAGAAGCTATACACTGCCCTTTTCCCACTATGCCATAAGCCAAATATGACGGAATGATAAATTCTCCCGTCTCTCCCTGATGAAGCATCAAGACTGCCTCGTCCATACCTCTCGGAATGTCTCCAGTGCCGATAGTTACGATCTCAGTGCAGTCTGTATAATTGCCACAAAACTCCGTCGCATCAAATGCTCTCAACGAATATGTAATTTTCACACCCTGCTGATTCTTAGCCATCTCTCCACTTGGATTGGATGCGAGAATCTTATATCTGATTCCTATGTTTGTTGTGTCCAGATCCAACTTCATAGAGTCGACATACTGGCGTATATACTCATTCTCAATATCCACCAGTCCTCGGTTTGCCTCCATTATATTGGCTTCTGTATAGTCGACAGGTTTTTTGTTCATCGGCACTTGTGCTGGCTTCTCAGCACACGCGACACACAGACAGGCAAGTATAAAAATTACAATCTTCTTGATCATTTGTATTCCTCTTTACTTAACTCCTGATCAATCATCGCCTTATAGTTAGGCAAAGCGGCATTAAACTTTTTGATAGCCTCGTCGAGAGACATATCAGATGTCGATGCACCAGCAGCATTCACATGTCCGCCTCCATCAAACAATTCTGCCGCAATGTCGTTTACCCTCACGTCGCCACGTGAACGAAAAGAGATCTTGACTTTGCCATCCTCCTCCTTGAAGAATGCAGACAAAACGACTCCCTTGATAGACAACGGAATATTCACGAATCCCTCAGAATCACCCTTCTGATAGTTGAAACGTGTAAGCTCTTCTTGCGTAAGAGACATTACACTGACACCCATCTTCTCGTCGACAATCATCTTCTCACTCAAAGCGTAACCCTCTAGCTTCAATCGACTTACCGAGAAATTACTGTTGATTCTGCGGTAGATATAATCCTTGTCAATTTCCTTCTTAAGCAACTCCGAAATAATTGTATATATTTCGGGAGAATTTGAATTATATGTGAAAGCTCCGGTGTCTGTCATCATACCTGTGTAGACACACGTTGCAATTTTCTTCTCTATCTCAGGAGCATATCCCATTCTGCAGATAAGACGGAATATCATCTCCGACGTAGACGAGATATTAGGATAAGATATGATTACATCAGCGAAATTTCCAGGATTAGTGTGATGGTCGATCATCACTTTCTGAGCCTTCGCATCAGCAACGTCTATACCCATGGCATCTATTCTCGACAAAGTATTGAAATCCAATGCCAAAATCAAATCAGCCTTGACTATCAATTCCTTACAAATCTTTGTCTGATCTTTGTAAACAAGAATCTCATCTGCTGCTGGAAGCCATTTCAAAAAGCCTGGCATTTCATTTGGAACAATCACTACTGCTCCTTTACCAAGTTGACGCAAGAAATGGCATATTGCCAATGATGAACCAATTGCGTCGCCATCTGGAGATACATGTGTTGTGATAACCACGTTCTCTGCGTCCAAAATCCTTTCTTTCGCTGCTTGAATAAGCGCCTCGTCAATAATTTTAGTAATCATATTACCCCCTTTTTACGAGTGCAAAATTAATAAAATATTCGCAATGTTTGACAACATCAATATTAATATATTTAACACAATCAGTCTTCATTCTTCGTCAACTGTCTTCTGCATCCGTTTACCGCCTTACGCCATATCTCCACATCCATGATCCTGACCGTAACATCAGCGACAACATGATTGGATAAAAGGCAGGATGGAAACTCTGCAAACATGTATGCTTTGTGAAATAGTCGTTGTCCGCCCAAATCCATACATCTGATACCAACGCCATTAGCAATGCTATCGTCACCGATCCTAACACAAAAATATGAAAATACTTCAATGCCGGTCTGAATCTTTTCACTAAGCATAATACTGGGAACAACAGATATAATGGACTGAAAAACAAAATATTATAATTCGGAAACACACAAGCATGTTCTGATACAAACGATAAGAAGAAGACTAAGATGCCTAAGATTCCATACAAAGAATAGAATGCAGAATCAAACCATATATAATCGTCTTTCTTGCGTCTATAATAAAATATAGTATGAGCGACAACCAATAGGAACATCACCCAAAACACAATATTTGGAGTAAACAATGTCCACTGACATTCGCTTTTTGTATCAGAACGATGCAGAAAATTGTCACTCACGACCAATGGTCTGCGGTTGCCCAAAGAATCCACTATCTCAGCTCGTGTAAACACTTCGTGCATATGCACAGGCTCAAACATACGCAGTGAATCTGTCATATTGCGGTCGGTCGGCTCTCCCAGACATATATATATACCGAAATTGAACCATGGCGAATTGCTTAACCTATCCTCTATATTCTGACGGTAAGACTGCGCTGTCAACGTATCGTCTGTGAAATGATAATCTATGGTTCCGTTGACACATTTCTCTAACATCAGACGTGGACGTGTGGCACAATTGTCGAAAAAGAAACTATACCTGTATACACAATTTTCCGACATTTCATTCACCTGCAATGCTTTATCCAGACGGTCAACCTCTTCGTCTGTCAAATTCAGCACAGCTTCTCGTACAGATACTTTCTTATATTTAACGGCTTCTCTAAAAGAGTATTTGAATGGTTGCGAACCAACCATGTAATCGGTCCTGCCCAATACAAAATTGTATACGAATTTTGTATAGTCGCCAAAACTGAACAGTCCGTAATTGTAGATCCAGTCATCACAAAACGGATCTTTCTCTGACCTAAATGCAGGAGTCACTCTTAATGCAGAATGTCCCCACGCTGTATAAACAGTCTTCTCCGTCTGGTAGTGAGTCACCAAACTGAAAACTGATTTTTCGGCATGAGTTGTCAACGACATCACAGTCAACAACATGGTAATCAGATATTTGATATATTTTTTTGGCATATAGTCAAGCATATAATACTTTACCAGCATAAAGCCAGTACGTCATCATTTTCCTACAAATTTATTTATCTCTGTGTATAGACGCTGCAACGGAAGCCCCATTATATTATAGAAACTGCCCTCTATAGACACCACTCCAATATAACCGATCCACTCCTGCACTCCATATGCTCCAGCCTTGTCAAATGGTTTGTAGTGATCCACATAATACTCTATCTCTTCGTCTTTCAAACGAGCAAATGTCACATACGAGACTGCATAAAACGGATGAGACTTCTCTTTGGTTCGCAAACAGCAACCAGTGAACACAGCGTGAGTGTTGCCGGAAAAATCCTTCAGCATCTGAATTGCCTCTGCCCTATCCTTTGGCTTGCCATACACCTTACCGTCAAACCATACTATAGTGTCGGCGGCAATAACTATCGTATTGTCGTCCATCTTCGGCAACATGCTGTCTGCTTTTTTAGTGGCTATATACATCGGTATCTCGCCACCCAACAATGTATCAGGATAACTCTCATCGTCAGTCAACGGCGATGCACATTCAAAATTCAACTCCAACCCCTTCAACAGCTCTCTGCGTCGTGGCGACGTAGACGCTAAAATCACTTTGTAATTTTCTAACATTGTATTTTGTATCACTTTATTATGCAAAGAAAACTGAAAAAATTGAATTTATAATTACACATTTAAAAAATTGAATATAAATTTGCATAAAAAGAACTAAAAATGGCGAATAACAACGAAAACAAGAAAAATAAACAGAGTCTCAACGATATGCTGATGAATATTCTGTTCAACATTGTGATTCCGGTAATGATCCTGAAAAAGGTGCCTGAACATTGGGATAATGAAAATGCAGCGGTCGTGGCTCTTTGCGTCGCCTTATCTTTTCCTATAGGATTTTTCATTTACGACTATATCAAAACCCAAAAAAGCAATTTCATCTCTATCCTTGGATTCATATCTGTCCTGTTGACGGGAGTGATCGGAATTTTTCAGATTCCAAACGAATATCTTGCCATCAAAGAGGCTTCCGTGCCACTGATAATCATGATTGTATGCATCGTGTCTCTATTCACTCCATTCCCAGTGGTAGAAAAACTTGTTTACAACGACGCTGTGTTCAATAAAGAACTAATCAACAGCAAATTAGAAGAGAACTACAATTCTGATATGATGCCAAAAGTGATGAGAAACGCAACTCTAATCGTAGCTGCGTCGTTCCTTCTATCCACAATTCTTAATTATACATTGGCTAAGAAAATCGTGGTGAGCGACCCAATCACTCAAGCGGCTCAACGCACTCAGGAGATTGGAGACCTAACTTTTTGGAGCTACATATTCATCGCTCTTCCATGCACCATCGTGATGGGTGTTGCCATCTATTATATTGTGGCAAAAATATCAAAATTGACCGGACTAAAAACAGAGGAGATGCTCAACGGCGATTTTGAAACCGAAGAAAAAACAACAAATGATAAATAATCTGTAGAGACGTCGTGATACGGCGTCTCTACATTAATTTTATACAAAGGACAACAATGGCTAATTCACTTACAGCAAAAGAAATAGCAAGCATCACCAATGGAAAACTAATCGGTGATGGAAATAATATAATCAGCAGATTATCAACTGATTCTCGTACACTTTCTTGGGAAAACGAGACTCTTTTTGTGGCTATCAAAACTCCCAAACGTGACGGACATTCATTCATTCCTCAGCTCATCAACCGTGGAGTAAAAAGTTTCTTGATCACGGATGCATCCATTGTCAACAGCGACGAGGCTTACGTATCATCTGTTGATTTCATCCTTGTCGACGACGCAATCTCCGCTCTCGACAAATTAGCCAAATTCAAACGTGACCAGACAAATGCAACTGTCGTTGGAATCACAGGCAGCAACGGAAAAACAATAGTCAAGGAATGGCTTGCACAACTGCTTTCTGCCGACAAAAAAGTGGTGAGATCACCTCGTAGTTTCAACTCAAAAATAGGTGTGCCTCTATCTGTGTGGGGATGCGAAAAAGATTGTGACTACGCTATCTTTGAAGCCGGTATTTCAGAACCAGGTGAAATGCAAGCATTACATGAGATTATACGTCCTAACATTGGAATTTTCACACATTTAGGCGAAGCTCACAGTGAGAATTTCAGCAGTGAAAGAAGCAAATGTTTGGAGAAAATCAAGCTGTTTGAAGGATGTGACAAGATAATCTACAATGCCGACAACCGTCTGGTAGACATCTGTATGTCGGGAGCTTTCGACGCAGATAAACTGATCCGTTTTGGAGAGTCGGACAACGCTGATGTCAAAGTTGAAAAGATAGAATCATGCGGAGCCAACACAACAATCTCTTATTGCTATAAGAATAAAAAAGAGTCGATCATAGTACCGTTTACAGATAAAGGAGAAATTGAGAATGCCCTATCCTGCCTCACTTTCCTTCTTTTGATAGGAGAAGATGCGAATGCAATCAAGGAAAAGATGTCCAAATTGGAAAATATTGCGATGCGTCTGGCTATCAAACAGGCTGAAAACGAATGCATTATCGTCGACGACAGCTACCAGCTCGACCTTGGCTCACTTACCCCTGCAATCGACTATGTAGTGAATGTGGCAGCCGGACGCAAACTGAAATCAGCAATCATTTTGTCCGATTTTCCAGGCGTGGCAGAAAACGAAAACGGATTATATAAAGAGTTGGCCCTCTTGGTCAGCCAAAAACATATCGACCGCTTCATCGGTGTAGGTGCCACACTCTGCAAATATAAATCGTTATTCGACAACAACATACAGACAGAGTTTTACACATCAAAAGATGAATTCCTCTCGTCGATCACCAATAAGATACATTTTAAGAAAGAGGCTATTCTGATCAAGGGTGCAAGAAGCTTCCACTTTGAGGATATAGAGGAGCAGCTTAGCGAGCGTATCCATGAGACACGTCTGGAAGTAAACCTTTCCGCACTCGCACGCAATTTCCACTATTTCCGCAGCCATTTGAAGAAGGAGACAAAAATGGTGAGCATGGTGAAAGCCAACGCCTACGGAACTGGAGACATCGAGGTGTCAAGATGTTTGGTGGCAGAAGGAGTTGATTATCTTGCTGTTGCCGTAGCCGACGAAGGTGTGATGCTTCGTAAAGCAGGCATCGACACCCCTATCATCGTGATGAATCCAGAGAGAAACAGTTTCGCCAAGATGTTTGAATATAATCTTGAGCCAGAAATCTACAACTTCTCAATCGCCAAACAGATGATCGCAGATGCGGAGAAACGTGGAGAACGAGATTTCCCATTCCATCTTAAACTGGACACTGGCATGCACCGTCTTGGATTTGAAAAAAAGGATCTGCCAGAGTTAATCGTTCTGCTCAAATCACAGAACAGCATCCGTCCAAAATCTGTATTCTCACACTTGGTAGGTTCTGACAGTGTTCAGTTCGACGATTTCACACTGCATCAGATAGCATTGTTTGAGGAGATGACAACTGTTTTGAAGGCAGAATTCCCAAATATACTCCGCCACATACTTAACTCAGCTGGCATCGAGAGATTCAGCCAATATCAGTTTGATATGGTGCGACTTGGAATCGGACACTACGGATTCTCAGGCATCGAAGGAAAGACACTTGAGGAAGTCTGCACATTGAAAACCAAGATTTTGAACATCCGTGATGTAAAGAAAGGCGAAACAATCGGTTACGGACGTCAGGGAGTGACAGAGAGAGACTCGAAGATTGGAGTGATCGGTTTAGGTTATGCCGACGGACTAGACAGAGGACTCGGATGCGGAGTCGGAGAAGTGGTGGTGAGAGGCAAGAAAGCCAAGATCATCGGCAGAGTCTGCATGGATGTATGCATGATCGACCTTACAGGTATAGACGCAATAGAAGGTGATGATGTGATAGTATTCGGCCCTGAAAATCCAATAGAAGGCGTTGCAGCCAAACTAAACACAATATCATATGAAGTGTTGACAGGAGTCAACAACAGAGTGCAGAGGATATATGTGAGGGAATAAAAATCAAATATATTGATTCACACGTAGAGACGGGGATTGTCCCCGTCTTTTTTGATCCCCGAGAGTGCCACTTCACTTCGTTTCGTTCGGCTCTCTCAGTTACGGATATATCGTCCACTGCTTTGTCTCTCTCCTCGAGAGTGCCACTTCACTTCGTTTCGTTCGGCTCTCCCGGTTACAGATATATCGCCCACTGCTTTGTCTCTCTCCCCGAGAGTGCCACTTCACTTCGTTTCGTTCGGCTCTCCCGGTTACGGATATATCGTCCACTGCTTTGTCTCTCTCCCCGAGAGTGCCACTTCACTTCGTTTCGTTCGGCTCTCCCGGTTACGGATATATCGTCTTCCAGACGAATATATTTCCACGATAATAAAAAAAACGCAGCAATGCTGCGTCTCTAATTATGCATTATGAATTAGTATTTAATCTTGTGTCTGTTTGCTCGCTTTTTGCGATACTCCTCTTTCATCTTTGCGGCACCTGATCCATGAGTGCCCTTCTGATAAGTAGTCTTCTTGGCTTTTGTCTTCACTTTATCAGACTTCTGATTCTTGTTGTCGTCAGATGCCTTCTTCTTGAAGACCATGCCATTCAATATGATATCTTCGATTGATCCGCTCATAATCTAATTTTTATAATTATAATTTTAGACACCCGTCACGTGCGAAACATAATCCATTATAAAGACGCACGACACGTGTGAAACGTACCCTATTATAAAGACGCACGACCGTGCGAAACATAACCCATTATAGAGACGCACGACCGTGCGTCTCTACGGAATCGGAAATTAATCCAATTTCAATACTTCCAAGAATGCTTTCTGTGGCACTTCCACGGTTCCGATCTGCTTCATACGCTTCTTACCACGTTTCTGCTTCTCCAAAAGCTTTCTTTTACGCGAAATATCACCTCCGTAACATTTTGCGGTAACGTCTTTGCGAACTGCTTTGATTGTTTCCCTGGCAATAATCTTCGCACCAATTGCAGCCTGAATTGCCACCTCAAACTGCTGGCGTGGAATCAATTCCTTCAACTTCTCACACATTCTCTTACCAAGTCCGTATGCATTGTCAATATGTGTCAAAGTGGAAAGGGCATCCACTGGCTCTCCGTTTAGCAACACGTCTAGCTTGATCAACTTGCTCTCTCGCATCTCACTTGGATGATAATCGAATGAAGCGTAACCCTTAGAAATACTCTTCAACTTATCATAGAAGTCGAACACGATCTCTCCTAGAGGCATATTATATATGAGTTCGACGCGATTGCCGGATACATAATCCTGACGAACCAACTCACCTCGTTTGCCCAAACAAAGGGTCATGATCGGACCGATATACTCGGCTGCTGTAATTATCGAAGCTCGGATGTATGGCTCCTCTATATGGTCGATTAGAGTAATGTCTGGCAAACCGGATGGGTTGTGCACCTCAATCATCTCACCCTTCTTTGTGTAGACGTTGTAACGCACATTCGGCACGGTTGTGATGACATCCATGTCAAACTCACGGTCGAGACGCTCCTGAATGATTTCCATATGAAGCATTCCCAAGAATCCGCAACGGAATCCAAATCCCAAAGCCAAAGATGATTCTGCCTGGAATGTCAACGACGCATCGTTGAGCTGCAATTTCTCCATCGAAGCACGAAGGTTTTCAAAATCCTCCGTCTCAATTGGATAAACACCGGCGTAAACCATCGGCTTCACCTCCTCAAATCCTTCAATCGCATTCTCGCATGGATTAGAGACGTGGGTGATCGTATCTCCTACCTTAACCTCTGTACTTGTCTTGATTCCGGAAATGATATATCCAACGTTTCCTGCCGACATCTCCTTTCTCGGCTCCATATCCAAACGGAGGATTCCAATCTCGTCTGCCAGATATTCCTTTCCCGTCGCCACAAATTTCACCTTCTCTCCTGGATGGAATGTTCCGTTTACCACTTTATAATAAGCGATTATACCACGGAATGGATTGAAAACAGAGTCGAAAATCAGACACTGCAATGGAGCATCTGGATCTCCCTTTGGCGGACGAATTCTCTCCACAATCGCACGTAGGATCTCATCAACACCCTCTCCCGTCTTACCGCTGGCGCGAATGACCTCACTTCTGTCGCAACCAAGAAGATCGACAATCTGATCCTCCACCTCTTCCGGCATTGCTCCAGGAAGGTCGATTTTATTCAAGATTGGAATGATCTCCAAATCGTGCTCAAGGGCCATATAAAGATTGGAGATTGTCTGTGCCTGAATACCTTGCGACGCGTCTACAATAAGCAACGCACCCTCACACGCGGCAATAGAACGAGACACCTCGTAAGAGAAATCCACGTGTCCTGGAGTGTCAAGAAGATTCAGGACATATTTTTCTTTTGATTGAAATTCTGCCTTATCGCCAGTGTAAGCATAATCCATCTGAATAGCATGGCTCTTAATCGTAATTCCCCTTTCTCTCTCAAGTTCCATGTCATCCAACACCTGGGCCTGCAAGTCTTTTCCCGTGACTGTTTTGGTCATTTCCAAAAGTCTGTCGGCTAGAGTGCTCTTACCATGGTCAATATGTGCGATAATACAAAAATTTCTAATATTTTTCATCTTATATTTAATTTGAGTGCGAATTTACTTATTTTTGCCTAAAATACGATATATAAGACAGAATTTAGATGGATAAAAACGCAATTTCTCTATATAAAGAGGTTTGCAGCAACGTTTTTGCTGACAAAATCAACGATGCGCTGCTTTGTTTGGTCACTCTCATCGCCACTCTGAAAAATTTGGGGATTGACGACAAACAAAATTCTCTTTCTTTGAAAACTGAGCAGCTTTCCAGAAATCTGGAGTTTATTCTCAAATATGCATTCGACGCTGCGATCGACGAAAATACATTTGGAATGCTACTAAGCACCAAACAGGATATTCTTGTTATCGCAGATGACGTTATGAGCCATCATAACATGTCGAAATTTACATTTGTAAAAAATGTAGGTAAATATAAATTTGTTTACAAATGTAAGGATATTAGAAATCTGTTTTTTGAGATTGAGGAAATCAACGGACAACGGATGTTGAGTGAGAATACAAACATTAATACAAATGTAAACACAAAAAGATTGTCTGAAATCAGATGTGAAATATTCCGTCATTTACTTTTGTGTGACAACTTCACAAATGATGATTTAGAATTGTATACACGCTATTTCGACAATGAATTTATAACTGTATCCGACAAATGTGTCTTTACATCTGGATTGATGTTCGGTATGCTTAACCGATTCTGCATCAACAGATTCAAATTGATATTGAAACTCTGTCAAAACCACGACAATCGAATAAAGGTACGTGCCGCGACAGCTCTGCTCCTGTGCGGATATATCTACAACACCCGTTTACAATTATATCCAGACGTATTCGAAGAGGCCAAACGTCTTTCTGCAACAGATAATCTGTCGGAGGTGCTACAACATATCCATTGCCAATTTATCCGCTGTAAATACACTCAGCAGACACAGACAAAACTTAAAGAAGACTTCCTTGACAAAGTGGATATGAACAACCTCTTTGGAAAAGATGATACGGGCATTAACACCGATATTTTCAATAAAGATTCCATTAGTGAGGATACCATTAAAGAGTACGCTCAAATGCAGTTTATGGGAGAAGACCTACTAAGCCATACAACGCTGTTTTTCACGAATTCGTTCTTCTCTGAGATATCTAACTGGTTTATGCTTCTAAACGAGGAATCTGAGCTGTTTAATGAGCTAAAAACGACATCTTCAAGCAACCAGAAGATGCTGATTCCACTTGTAGACAACGAATATATCAGCGATGCCGACAAATATGGATTGATTTTCACTTTGAAAAATATGCCTATGGCTGATACATTTGTAAACAAGATGATGGAAGCTAAAGGTATTGACACAGATTCTTTAGTGATGACTCATAACCAATTGGCACTCAATACAAATGTAATCAGATACATTATCGGATTGAGCAGATTCTATGCGTCATTCTCACATGCAAGTTCTTTTGTAAATCCTTTTAATTCTAGTTTACATTTGTATAACATCGCTTTTTTGCCGAATACAAATAAGTTTATAGAACCAATTGGCGACCTGTTTTTTGAAAAAGGAGCATACAATGAAACTATAGAGGCATACAAAAAGCTCGGTGATTTACAAACGGAAAAATCTATACAAAAAATAGGTTTATGCTACCAGCAGCTTGAAGACTACACCTCTGCCCTTGCCCACTACAATCAGGCTCTGCTATACAATGGTGATGACGTGTGGACACTGTCGAGAAAAGCATTCTGCGAATATAAACTAGGAAATCTGGCAGAAGCAAAGTCTACAATGATACAAATCATTGAGTTAGATCCCGACAACATCACAATACGCAAGAAACTTGCCAACCTGTCGTTATCTGAAAAAGACTACGACACAGCGTTGAAACAATTGTATTATCTGGAATTCAACCTAAAAAAAGAAGATGATGATTCAGTCATCCGCCTGATAGCTAACTGTTTGATGCAGTCTGGCTCTTTACAAAAGGCAATCTCCTATTTTTCAAGGATTTCCCACAAACATACTGCCGATTTGATCGACATCGGCCATATCTCCTACCTCGAAGGCAACATGGACAATATGAAATTGTGCTATAAAAAGGCGTATGAGGCGTTGAAAGACAAAAATGAATATCACTCCCGTCTACAGGAAGAACTCGCTAAAATCACCCTTTCTGAGCAACAGAAGAAGAATTTCAGCGTCATATTGAATGCAGCGTCGTTTATTGTAAGGAATTCCTAGTCGATAAGCTTATGGATTTTTTGATGATTTTAATGTTCGGTATTTCCATATGTCCAGCCTTACTTTTAATCAAAATACTTGATAGAAATAAGGAAAACAAACAAAAGAAAAAACAAAGGGGCAAAGAAGAGGAAGACCAAATATTTGTAACCAACGCATTGATTATCATGGCAAAGGTGATGGCTGCAGACCGAACCAATATGGTGTGCGAATTAGACATCATCAAACAGTTCATAAAGAAATACGACGAGGCCAATTTCAAAAAGCAAGTCAATTATGTGAAAGAATTAGCTTCCAAATACAAAAATCCCGTCGATACAACACTATCTGATTGTGATCGTTTGATTACAGATATCAACGAAGTATCTAACTTCACCAGAAAAAAATGGTTTCTTGAATATCTGTTTGAAATTGCCTTCTCTGACGGCTCATGTGGTTTCGAAGAAAAAATATTTCTGAAAAGAGTTGTAGAGAAATTGGAAGGATTTGATCTGAGCACCTACAATTTCATGGAGAAAAAATACGAAAAGAAAAACAAAAACTATACTGGCACAAGAAAAACCGAGGAGTTCAGCCAATACGAATATGATTCAACAGAGAGTGAATCTTCTGGCAACAAATACAGCTCCTACTCCAACAACGGATCTTCCTATAGCACAGATGGTTATTATAAATCTACAGATTCAAGTTCAAGTTATAATTCAAATACCTCTAAACCACTTACAGAACTACAGAAAGCATACGCAGCTCTGGATTTGACAGAAGAAGCCACAGACAGAGAGATCAAAGCCCGACGTCGCAATCTTATGCGTCTTAACCATCCGGATCTGGTAGCAAACAAAGGTGAGGCGGCAGTCAATATGGCTAACCTAAGATGCCAGGAAATCAATAAGGCATTTGAATTGATAAAGGCGACGAGGGGGATGAAATAAGAATTAAAAGTTAAGAATTAAGAAAGATAGATTAGAAAAACAAAAAATCCGACATCAACAAGATGCCGGATTATAGAATAAAAAAACATTTTGTTACTTTCTATACAATGTAAAATGTCCAATATAAACCTTATCTATTTCATCAATAGAGATTTCATACCAGTAATCAGTTGTAGGAAGAGATTGACCTAAATACGATCCATCCCAACCTTCAAAATCTTCCCCAGTTGTACTCATCAGCTTTTTTCCCATACGATCATATATTGATATTTGAGCAGACGGATACTTTTCAATATTCTTAATTCCCCACTTATCATTTAATCCGTCTCCATTGGGAGAAAAAGATGGCGATACCTCTAACTCATATTTATTTGTTTTGAATACAGAGTCAGCCATACAATTTTCTTCATCCTTCACTGTAATATTGTATTCCTTACCGTATGTTATATCTTTCAGTGTATTAGAAGATTGGAACCCATCTCCAAAATCATAACTGTAATTGCCAGCTCCACCTTTAGCCTCTGCAACGATTTCTCTGTTGCCACTATCGTCTATCTTCTCAAATATTAATTCACTATATTTAGAGATAGAGAAAGACACACTGTCTGTCTTGCAAGTGTCACTCATGGCATAGATTATCAATGAATCTTCTTTTGCAGGAAGATACAATGTATGTGTCTTACCTTCACATTCACTTGGAATTGGCGATTCATTTCCCTTAACATAAAATGCATCGATCGGCTCATCATTATTCTGATATAATACGACTTCAACATCTTCACTGCGATCATAACATATTTTTGTATCTGATTTTTTCGCTGTGAAATCACCCTCTACAAATGTAAATTCAGTCTTAGGGCATATCTTTTTGATTAATAAAACCACACTGTCTGTCATACAAGTATCACTCATCGCATAAATTGTCACCGAATCCTCCTCAACAGGAATATACAATATATGTTTCTTTCCTATAGATTCACTTTTAATCGGTGTATCACATCCACTCATATAAAATGCGTCAAAAGGCTCACTATTATTCTGATATAGCACTATTTTCAAATCTTCAGTACGGTTGAAATAGACTGTAGTGTCTAATTTCTTGGCAGCAAAATCACCGTCTACAAAAGAGAACACCGTACTTGGGCAAACCTTATCAATAGTGAAAAAAACACTGTCAGTCTTGCAGGTATCATTCATCGCATAGATTGTAACAGTTCCTTTTTTCGCAGGAAGATACAAAGTATGTTTCTTTCCTGAAGATTCACTAAGAATAGGTTTTTCGCTTCCTCTTATATAAAATGCGTCAATAGGCTCACTATCATTCTGATACAATATTATTTTTATATTATCCGTATGATTATGATAAATTGTAGTATCGTCATCTTTTGCTTTTATATCATCCTCAACAAATGAAAATTTAGTTTTTGGACATTGAAACTCCGTACAAAAAAATCCTAAAGCATATGGCTCCGTACGGATAGCACAAGGATCATCAGGAAATCCATGCTCAAGTTTTTGTTGGTTTACCTCAGCAGATTCAGCAAGAAGGACTCTATACATTGGATGTTTTTCTCCATCCTCCCAAGAATATGTAATAATAGTATCTTTTTCAGATGTCAGCGAAACCCATGGAGAACTTGGAGTATTCCTTCTTTGCCAAAGAAAAGCTGCATCTGGATATCTATAACGCCACTCTTCATATCCAATCCATTCACCAACACGCCGTCCTTCGTCCATACGGCAATAGAAACCATTTGAAAGTATACTATATCTTTTTTTATCTACAAAAGAACTATGCGAAGGCACACGTACACCACAAATAGAAAATGCTAACTCATCCATAGAAAAAGTAGCATAATCACTCATTTTTTTCCCTTCTTCATTTGTAGACTCATAATCTAGCTCCACAACAGCCATAAAACCCTCATTATGATAATTTTCTGGAGGCAAAAAAGTCACTGTAGGGATATATAACTCAAAACCGTTAAACGTATAAAAATAAGTCTGCGTGCCAAGAGTATCCCCTGTTTCTGGATTCAAAATTGAAATTTTTGGATATATACGTGTTCCACTTGGGGATCCGGCACATGAAAATAGCATACGGAATAGGTATGTCTTGCACGGACAAATAGGTTGTCTTCCTGAATATAAATTACACAACATCGGTTTCTTCATCTTCTTATACTCTTCTTTACTCATCATTATAAAAGCAAAGGCATCACCTGCATATTCAGATAAAAGTTTAGATGTTGCCGACGAATCTATAACATTACCATTTTCATCTTTTACTGATGCAAATTGATATTGAACAGGACAATCTTCACAACTTTTTGTATATATCGCAGAATCAGGGTTAGAGACAAGAACATATTGTCCCCACGTCATCTCTTCCGTGCCTCCAGGAATATATTTATTTACTTTTATAGCGGTATCATGCCTATAACTATGTTCACTGCATAGGCCAAAAGTCTCTTGTCTCGTGCATAGATAATCAGGATCGTATTCACATGTAGCTTCTGGCTTCATGCTTTGCAACGTTTTGCTAATCGTATATTTAACTTTATTATTTGCTGGCACACCATTTTCTCCAATATATTCCGCATTTTTTTTTGCACTTGCTTCTATTGAATCAGCAACAACGACAGCACGGAATATCAAATTTTCAGTACCCTCTACCATCACATGCAGTTCATCCTTATTCACTCCACTCTGACCATATAGGTTCGTCCAAGAACGACCACCATTATCACTCTGTTGCCAAAGTACATAGGCAACATTATCAATCAACCTCCATCTCCTAAACGGCTTATATTTCATTGTATAAATAGCTTCAAATTCACATCCATTCCCAAAATCTGAAGCAACTGAAGTCTCATAGAATGTCAGACGCGGCATATTATCAGGAAATGTCGCACTTACTTTCATAAAGAAACAAAACAACAAGTAAATTATACTTAGAATTCTGATTTTTTTCGGACTAAATATCAAATCGCACATACCCTACATTTATTATAACAAAACTTATTTTTTACACACAAAAATACACATTATTTTATAATAACAAACAATTGGCAGACAAAAAATAAAAAAGACGCGAATATTTTCACGCCTTCATAAAGATGAGATATAAATCAATGATTATAACTTATTTAGTGAATATTCAGCAAAAGTTTCATCTTCATATAGCACTATAATTTTCTTCACTGATTTCTCTTTTGCCTTGGAATGAGCATCCAATATACTCTTAAAAGTATCTGATTTCAAAAAAGAATCAATTATTTCAGTTTCCGACTTCTGGAAAACTACATTTTTTTCCTCTATCTTCGACGGTGTCGACTCCATACTTTGAGTAATGTTTTCTTCATCCATATTCGTATCGGAATCATTGTCTGTGTCGTCAATTTCATTAACGACTTCTAAATCTCCCTTATCTGAATCTAATGGATCATTGTCGAAAATAGTGCGGTTAATTTGTGCTGTCGACGTTGCAGAATGAGATTCAAATTGTTTGTTTTCAGCCACATCTGAATTACCTTCTTTAAACATAGATCCTGTTCCATACAACATCCATTCCCATGATATTTCAGGAAATGTCTCATGTATTTTCATCACCACATCCAAACTTGGATTGTTTCTTCCATTCAATATATGTGAAAGTGAAGCAGATTTTATTCCTGTACGTGAAGCAAACACTCCAAGTGATAATCCACTATATTCTTGTATTTTCTTAATTCTGTCTTTCATTACAAAACAATATTAAAATATAATAACAATTGTAATGCCACAAAGATAAATACATTTTTAAATTCATACAAATATAAATTTACTTTTTTATATGCAATTTTAGATTTGGCATGTCAATTAACACATGTATCAATATTACATTTGTTCACACATCCAGTTTTACATTTTTATATTAAACTAAGCTATAATTCCACAATTGGATTATTTTACATCATGATATAAAACTTATCTATACTTTAACATTAAATAAAAGTTATAAAAAACTAAAATTCAGCATACAACCATAAAATATTATTAAAAAAATCACATATTTTACAAAATCCATACATATGATTGAAAATTATTTAATCATATACATCAAATAATAATGTACAAAATACTGATTTTTAACGAAAAGACAAAACAATAGCACTCAATAAATAAGTAAATTTTACTTTTGTAGTATGTAAATATAGCCGTTACTTTTGTTAAATTTCCTATCTCTGTGCATATATATTTTTATATGCATATATTTTTGTAATCATTTGTTTCTGCAACCATATCCGATAACATTTGTAAAAATTTAACACTCTCCTACTCCACCAATTTCTTATATTTCTTAATTCTATTTGTCTTTGAAATTTCAACTTTATTACCGAAAAAGAAACTAAACCTTCAGATTATTTCCAAAATTTCGTCGTTTCCTTTTAACATTACAAAATTCGCACCTTGATATGCCAACTTTAAGCATAACTTGTCTTTTTTTAATAAAAAAATCAAAAATTCTCTTTTTTAGAACGATTTTCATTTATTTCATCAAAAACGGACTCAAACATTAATCACAAATAAATATATGCTTTTCAACAACTTAACCTCAATTTTATGCATTTTTAACTCGCTGAGAATCGAATAAAAATCAATTTGTGCATCATTGCCCAGCTATTTTTTAGTTTTATTAACTCTAATTATCTCTAATTATGAATCTTCCTAACTAAAAAGTATTATCTTTGACAAAGTTTTGAATTTGTAGACAAAAACCATTCTGTCTACAAAAAACAGAAGTCATTTTCAAACTAATTAATTTGATAAAAAATGAATAAGGTAAATATTATAATAGCATTTCTACTTTGTATGCTTCACTCAATTGCATTTTCACAAGATGCAGTTGATCCTAAAGCTATGACATTGCTCAACAAGTCTACTACATCATTCAACAACTCAAACAAGAGTTCAAAAATAGATTTCTCTTGTGTAGTCGAAAACACACAAAGCAATAAGAAGCAGAATTTAAAAGGTTACCTTCTTTTAAAAGGTGAAAAATTCAAATTGTCTGTAGCTGGCGTCGACACATATTTCGATGGCAAAACTGAATATGTCTACATGCCTGAGTCCGCTGAAGTCACTGTGAGCGAACCGGGAAAGGAAGAGGTAAAAAAAATAAATCCGATTCTTATTATAACATCCTACAAATCAGGATATAAAATGCTTTATATCGGAGAAACTACAGACAATGGAAACGCAGTTGAGATTGCGGAATTGTATCCAGAAGACAGAAAAAGTCCGTATGCCCGTATTTCCATCTCCGTGGACAAATCGTCTATGAAGCCTCATGCCATCAAACTTCAGGGAAAAAATGGAGTCAACACTACAATCTCCGTCGACAAATATACAGACATGGCAATTGACGACCGTCAGTTTGCATTCGATTTGACAAGAAAAGATATAGAAATAATTGACTTAAGATAAAATCACAACGATGAAAGAAACTACAAAATGCCTGATTATCGGATCTGGACCCGCTGGTTACACAGCTGCAATTTACGCGTCCAGAGCCAATCTAAAACCAATTTTAATCGAGGGTCTGCTTCCCGGCGGACAATTGACTCAAACCACAACAGTGGAGAATTTTCCAGGCTATCCAGATGGAGTGACAGGATTTGACATGATGGATGACATGCGTAATCAAGCATTGAGATTCGGTACTGACATACGCTCTGGATTTGTCACAAAAGTAAGTCTTGAAGGCAAGAAAAAAAGTGTCATTGTTGACGACGAGATTGAGATAGAGGCCGACTCTGTGATTATCGCTACTGGAGCAAGCGCCAAACATCTCGGCATCGACGACGAAAGAAAATATGCAGGTATGGGTGTCTCTGCCTGCGCCACTTGTGACGGATTCTTTTTCCGCAAAAAAACAGTTTGTGTTGTAGGCGGAGGAGACACCGCTTGTGCCGACGCTTTATATCTAGCCGGACTATGTCAAAAGGTGTATTTGGTGGTTAGAAAAGACTATTTAAGGGCGAGCAAAGTGATGGCGGAGCGAGTAGCGTCGCAAGAGAATATTGAAATTCTATTCAATCATGAATTGATTGGAATCGAAGGCGACGGGAAGGTTGAGAAAGCCAATCTTGTCTGCAACAAAGACAACTCAACCAAAAGCATTTCAACAGACGGAATCTTCATCGCCATTGGTCACCATCCAAACACAGAATTAGTGAAAGATGTGATAAAAACCGACGAAGCAGGTTACATAATAACAAACAATGGCACTTCGCACACAAATATCGAAGGAGTGTTTGCAGCAGGCGACGTTTGTGATCCTCACTACCGTCAGGCTATCACAGCTGCAGCAAGCGGCTGTAAGGCAGCATTGGATGCAGAGCACTACCTGTTGGAAGCATAAAGAATTTTACTTAGAAATACTGGAAAGACGCGAGCATTTGCGTCTTTCTATTTTTAAAACATCATTAGACATTTGTTTGTCAGAAAGCCAATCACAATAGCCATTCCAAAACTCATTAATGTTCCTACCAAAACATACTCGGTCTGAGTTTCCGCATTATTATCCTTAAAGCGTAAAATGGATTTGGCTGCTATTAAAAAACCTATAATATCAATGTGTCCAACCAATATCGACACAAAACATAATAGACGCTCCAAACTGCCTATTATATGACCGGCATTCTGTATCCTGAATTTCCTTTCTGACTCCTCGCTGGAATCTGTATCTGATTTTGCTAAAGATGATCCTATCTTATACTTCTCCAAAAACAATTTTATTGTGATGTTGGATGGCTTGCAACATAAATAACTGCCTACAAACAAAAGAATCAGTTTATCAACACTGTAAAACTCTAAATCACAGGTCTTCCAATCGTCTTTACAATATAATAAAAATATCGACGCCGCAATGATCAAAACTATAATATGCAACACCTGATCAACACAGAATGCATTGAATTGAGCGTCTGCCAATTTGTCGTTATCTGTGATTTTTTCCTTAAATCTATTTGCCAACATCGACTTTACTCCATCAAAAAGCAAGTGGGACGCTCCTATTAACGAAGCACATAATACTGATTCTAGCAATATTCCTGGACTATAAAGAACTATCCATGAAAATAGACCTACAATAAAAGCATGGATATACAACTGCCATGATGAGAATCTCTTATTCTCACAAAACTTATCTGTCTGCAACATGAAATCACAAACTAAATGTACTGCGATAAACCTTAAAAATAATTTGATAAACAATAGCATACCGTACTGTTTTTTACCGTTTATATTAATTAATTATATTTTCAAGCAAAGATAATGCATCATTCACTACATTCCAAGAAATTGCATTAGAAATCTTATTGACAGTCGGCTGGGAAATGCCTAGCTTTATTGCTATCTCATTTTCCTGAAGCCCCAAAATTCTGTAATAAAGCACTTCACATTGTCTTGATGTGGCATTATTCAAAATAACATCTATCAATGAACACACAACATTTACATACTTATCTTGTTCTGATTTATCCGAAGAATAGATAAATGTGTTTCTCTTTGAACTGGAAATATCTTTCAATCCTCTTCCTGATCGATAAATGGCGTCGCCATCTATTATATTGGTTATCGGATCATTAATTCTTAATTCACCTACTCCCACAGATATCCGCACGCCATATTTTTTTTGAAGAGCTTTATCATCAGCTGGATTAGCATACTTGACTTCAAAAATTGGAGCATACGACTTGACATAACATTTCAATAGAAATGCAAGTCTTGATATTTTGTTTATATCACTACATACTATCTCTATCTCATCCCCTTTCACCAATCTTCCCCAAAAATCAATATTCGATACAGCAGGGACTGTTTCTAAAAATTCTTTCAAGTATTTTTGAAACTTCTCTATATCTTCTACTTCAAATGAAGTAGAACGAACAATATCTGCTGATATAGCGGCTTTCCTCATATTACACTATTTTAGTTCAAAAATATAGACGTTTTTGGCTATATTCTGCAAATATAGACATTTTTGGCTATATTTACAAATTATAGACATTTTTGGCTATATTACACAAATATAGACGTTTTTGGCTATATTACACAAATATAGACGTTTTTGGCTATATCACACAAATATAGATGTTTTTGGCTATATTATGCAAATATAGACGTTTTTGGCTATATTACGCAAATATAGACGTTTTTGGCTATATTACACAAATATAGACGTTTTTGGCTATATCACACAAATATAGACATTTTTGGCTATATTCACAAATTATAGACGTTTTTGGCTATATTCCACAAATATAGACATTTTTGGCTATATTACACAAATATAGACGTTTTTGGCTATATTACATTACATACTGATATTGACTACCATTTGATTTAGGCAGACAAAAATACCAATCTGCATAGAATAAATGTAAAAATATCCGATTGCGTAATGTCTGATTAAATAAATTAATAAATTTGCTTACAAAGGGTAGGACTAAAATATAACTAATATGGACAAAATTTATCTAACACTTATTTCATTGTCGGCACTAGCATTGAATTCATATGCCGAGAAAAGTCTGTACATTCCTCGTGAATGGCAAAACCGTACAGACACGCTGATTTATAAAGAAAATGATCCGGACAATCAATATACGTGGTCAAAGTCTCGCTCCAAAGAGAGCGAAAACTTCATCGTATATTGGGACAACAAGTATGGCAACACTATGCCTACTAATGCCTCATCCACTTATAGAGTGGATATTGACAACTTGCTTAATAAAGCTGAAGGTTTTTATGAAATGAATGTCGGCAAACTAGCCTTTTGCGACGAAAGCCATTCCAACGTATCGAAATACAAGATGATGATCCTGCTCAACTATACCACAGAATGGATTTGCTACGGAGGCGGTTACGATGACACTATCGGTGCATTATGGTTAAGTCCAAGCACCAGTAAACCTGTAGGACATTCTGTGGCACATGAAGTCGGTCACTCT
The DNA here is from genome assembly GCA_002392915.1 of Bacteroidales bacterium UBA3844. Taxonomy (GTDB): domain Bacteria; phylum Bacteroidota; class Bacteroidia; order Bacteroidales; family Paludibacteraceae; genus UBA1723. The sequence goes on from DGHQ01000060.1 coordinate 25,785, forward strand.
TTTCAATATCAAGTCTATGCGGATTTGAAAGGTTATGCCGGATTTCGCACGGCTATCGGAAGCGGTTCCACTTTCTGGGAACAGACTGCACAATGGCAAGCTAACCAATCATATCCTGATTTGAAATGGGATCAGAGCTGGAATCTTTTCAAAAACACTCATAACTATGCCATGACTCATGAATGGCACAGATATCAATCGTATTGGTGGCATTATTATCTTACTGAAAAACATGGTATTGACATCATCGGCAAATTATGGAGACATAATTCAGGCAAAGGTGTCGACCCTAATCAAGCCTATATGAATATGCAAAATATCGATGCGAACGCTCTTTATCTTGACTACTTCCACTATGCCATGAAGATGGCTACTGTTGATCTCGACGTTGCCCGCAAAGAAGCGGACCAATACTTCAATTCACTTCGTTTTGACTACATCTCTCTTGGTAACTCCAAGTATCAAGTGTCATACAGCAGTTGTCCTCAATCAACAGGATTCAATATCATTCCTCTTAATGTGCCACAAGCAGGAACAGAAATAACCACAGAATTCACTTCTTTAGCCAATGGAGCATCTCTAGCCCCAAATGACAAAAAACAGTTCTTCGACGGTGAAAAATTCACTGCAGCCAACGTCAACTCATACAATTCCGTCGCCAACTATTCAAAAAGAGGATTCCATCTTGGGTATGTGGCTTTAATGAACGATGGTTCACGACAATATCTTTACGATGAAGATATTTATTGCACAGGTTCAGACGCTAATTCCGAAATCAGCTGCAAAATCAGCTGCGTAGTGCCAGAAGAGACAAAACGCCTGTTCTTAGTCGTTTCTCCGTCGCCATCGGAATATATACAGCATAAATGGGATCAAGACATAACTAATGATGACCAGTGGCCATACACAGTAGAATTCACAAACACCAACATCTACGGAGCCGCAAACATCAATAATGGTCCAATCAGCGATGTGACAATCAATTATGATGTTTATTTTCCAGCATCTTCAAGCGTTTATGTGGGCACTTCCGTAAAAGTCGACGGTACTGCAGCATCCTCACTTGGAACGGCTTTCCAGATGCAGGCAGCATCAGTAGGCGGATTGATGACGACATGGAACAGTGCAGGCCCAACAGACGGACATGCGATGTTTTACGCTGTGGACACCAATGGTTCAATCAATAATACAGCGTCTACAGCAAATGGTTACGGCCATTGGTTTGATGCCACAGGAAACCGCTGTGCATACGCCTCTGGATTCGTTTTCAGCGAGTTTGATGAAAAATCGATGTCATTCTCAATCGGACAATATCCTGGCAAAACAAAAGACGGAGACAGCTACACAATCCGCCAAGCTATCAAATACAAAAAAGGAAATGAGACTGCGGTTGCGACATTCGTGTTCAATATTCATATCACATCCTCACGCACAGGCTACGAAATAAGCAACGGCGGAAACACAGCTTCGACAGAAATCGCGTCAGAAGCCACCTATCCGGTCGAATACTATTCTATCTCAGGCTCACGCATTTCGTCGCCACAACGCGGCGTAAACATCATAAAAATGAGCGATGGAAGCTTCAGAAAGATAATCAAGAATTAAAAACCAGATAAAAAGGATAGAGGAGACGATTTGGGTATCGTCTCCTCTATTCTTTTTATCGCTATCAGTAATTATAATTTACGAATCAATTTAATTTCCGAGTTTGGATAGTAATGCTGTAGAATCTCTGTGTATGAAAATCCTTTCTCCGCCATCACTGCCGCTCCGACCTGACATAGTCCAACACCGTGCCCCCAACCTGCGCCATAGAGCGTGAAATATTCAGTCTGGCCATCAAAGCTTTTCTCCACATAAAAAGCCGAACTCAACAAATGTGTCTTCGACAACGCCTTTCTAATCAGCAACTCCTTACCGATCACCTTATGTCCAAGAGTTCCTATAATATCAAGACGTGAGATTCTTCCTGACTTTCCCATCTCAACTGGTCGCAAATCCACAACTTTTCCCACATCAACTCCAATCTTCTCCTTAATCAATTGAGTCAGTTCCTCACGTGTGTATTTCACGCTCCAGCGGAACATATCCTCTGTTGTACGCTGATCGTATGCCTTCAACACTCGGCTCAATATCGAATAATCTTTAGTAGCGCAATAGACATCTGTCGGCGGATTCTTAACCCACTCCTTCAAACTCATCGCGTCTCCTGTATAATTGATGTCATTTGCTCTGTCGACGTTGCATCTCACTGGAGAAAGATAAGCGTAATCCTCATCTGTCCAGCATGTGGAGAACTTCTCTGAAATTCCACCACAACATTTTGAGAAACGCGCATCACACACCTCTCCGCCACTCTTAAGGATCATTCCTGCTGTCTCATTTATCGCCTCGTCGACATTATTATCTGGATTTAGTCCCTGATAACGCTGACAATGATCGTCGGAGCAGACATCAAAATCACTGTGTCCCATGACATCCCAAATCTGGATCATTTCATCGTCACAGATTTTCAATTTTGCTTTTTTATAAATAGGATGCTGACTTCTCGCCTTCCTTTGAAGCTGCGACACCAACCATGTGCGCGAAATTATAGCATGTGCCTTCAACAGTTCAAGCGGACAAGTCGGAGCCATCTCCGAACCAATCACCGAACGGATATACTCCTCTATATCCAAGTCGTTGATAACCTGAACCTTTCCTTCCCCCTTGGCTTGAATCACAAGTATGCCACGATAAGACAATGTGTATTGCTCCTGCCAATGGAAATCCGTTCCGATCTCCACATTCTGAAGCTCAAAACAACAGGTCTTCTCGTCTTTAGGCATAAACTCTACCCTGTCTCCGTCTTTCAAATCAGCGACAGTGATTGCACATTCTTTTGAAGCAACTGTTGATTTCTCAATAACTTCATCTGCCCGGTAGATATTGCAGACATACTCGCCAGAGAATCTTACTCTAACCTCTGTTGTCAACTGTATGCCTACCCTAACTCTATCAACCTCAGCCTTCGCATGGCATCTGCGTAAATGATTAGTCATAAAATATCCTTTTATTTACGGATGCGAAATTAAACAAAATTTAGTGCAAATATTCTTTCCTGTCATTTTTTTATCATAAAAATTCGCCAAACAGTTGCATCAAAACAAATTAGCAAGATTTTACACAAAAAAAAGTTTCCTATGTATGCTTTTTTCATACGTTGGTATTATGACGTCCTCCTTATTATACTATTAATTGACAATTTTTTATTTTATCATGACTCGACTCTTAAATTTTCGTATTTTTGTAAAATCATGGAGAAAATATCAAAAATTTCGTCAATCGTCGAATCTTCCAAACTTGCCAATGAGATTAAGGCTTTCATAGATGGGGGAAAATCAAAGACAGACATTTATCTGCCAAACTGTTCGTTGCGTGCCGCGGTATCGTTGTTTGTTGCTCAACACACCAACGTCTGCCTACGAATCTGCCAGAATGAGGATGCTGCTGGATACCTTTATCAGGATGCCAGAAGTCTAATAAACACAAATGCAGAAAAGGCGGATGATTCAATAGTTTTCTTTCCTTCGTTAGACGGGAAACAACTCGACGACGATGGCCGCACGATCATGCGTACCCGTGCTCTGGAGGCTATCGAAAAGGTCAACAACCTGATGATTATCGCCTACCCGGAATCTCTGTCCGCTTCTGTGGTGAGCCCGACGAAATTAAAAAGTGAGACCTTATCCATCAAAAAGGGTAACGAGTATGATATGGACACTCTGTCTGAAAAATTCTTCAAACTTGGTCTCACCCGTGAGGAATTTGTCTATCAGCCAGGGCAATTTGCCATCCGTGGCTGCATCGTAGATGTCTTCTCTTACTCTTCTGAATTGCCATACCGTATCGACTTTTTCGGCGACGAAGTTGACTCCATCCGCACATTCGACACCACAAACCAACTTTCTGTCGACACTATCGACGAGTGTACTATCGTTGGTAATGTGCTTAACTCAAATGACTCTGAAAAGAGACATACACTGGTGGACTATTTGCCTAAAGACACCATCGTGATGATGGATAATGACGAGTATGTGCTGGGCACTCTTGCCAATCGTGGAGCAGAAAACGCAGTCGCTAAGATAGAGGAAATGAGATGTCTCAACATCCATGGAGAAAAGCGGAATGGCATCATTGCCGACGCTAATTTAAGCCCAGTCTTTGCTAAAAACTACAATCTTCTTGCCGACTATATCAAAAAGCAAAAGGAGGTTTGTGGATCCGTGCTCATTGCCACTGAAAACGCCCGTCAACGTGAACGTCTAGAGACTATTTTGTCCGACCTCAAAATTGAAGATGGCTACGAATTCATCAACGGGACTCTCCATTCTGGTTTCTCTTTCGAAAATGTCACTTTGCTTGTCGAGCATGAAATTTTCGGTCGTTACCACCGCTATCAACTTACCAATAAGGACAGCAGACGTGGCAAGGAAGCACTCACGCTCAAAGAACTGAAAAACCTATCCATCGGTGATTTCGTGGTACATGATGATTTCGGAATCGGTGTGTTTGGCGGACTTGTCATGCAACGCAATGGCAATATCGAGCAGGAAATGGTGAGAATCAACTATAAAGACGGAGGACTTATCATGGTAAGCCTTAATTCTCTCCATAAGGTTTCCAAATATCGTGGTTCAGATTCAGAAAACGTGAAAATCAGCAAATTGGGTGGAGCCACATGGAGCAATATCAAATATAAGACTAAAGAAAAGCTGAAAGATATCGCACGTGACCTTATTCTTCTCTACGCTATGCGCAAAAAGGAGCAAGGCTACAGTTTCAGTCCCGACTCTTTCATGCAGGCCGAACTTGAATCCAACTTTGAATTCCAAGACACTCCCGACCAGGCAAAAGCCACAGCCGACGTGAAACGCGACATGGAGAGTGCACGTCCGATGGATCGTCTTGTTTGTGGAGACGTGGGATTTGGAAAGACAGAAATTGCTGTCAGAGCAGCATTGAAAGCAGCATGCGATAACAAACAAGTGGCAGTGCTGGTGCCGACAACTGTTTTGGCATTCCAACACTACAAAACCTTCTCACGCCGTCTGAAAGATTTGCCTGTGAAGGTCGACTATCTCAGCCGTACACGCTCGTCTTCTGAAACGAAAGAGGTTTTGAAAAAAATTGAGAACGGAAATATAAACATCATCATAGGCACACATAAGTTGATCGGGAAAAGTGTGAAATTCCACGATTTAGGTTTGCTCATCATCGACGAAGAACAAAAATTCGGAGTGACAGCGAAAGAGAAAATCAAGGAAATGAAAGTCAACGTTGACACTCTCACACTGACTGCCACCCCTATCCCCCGCACTCTGCAGTTTTCTCTGCTAGGGGCTCGCGACCTTAGCGTCATCAACACTCCTCCTGCCGGACGTTATCCCGTCGAAACTCATCTTTGCAGATTCGACAAAGCGATCGTATCCAAAGCGATAGAAGCTGAATTAAACCGTGGAGGGCAAGTGCTTTTCGTCAACAACAATATCAAGGATCTTGACAACATAAAGCATTTCATCATCAGCGGTGTGCCTACAGCACGTGTGATCATTGCCCACGGAAAAATGAGTGGAGAGGAGATTGAAAGCGCCATGCTCGACTTTGTGCAGCATGAATATGACGTGTTGCTCAGCACCTCCATTATTGAGAGTGGAATCGATATTTCCAACTGCAACACTATAATAATCAACAACGCGCAGAACTTCGGTTTGAGCGACCTTCATCAGTTGCGTGGACGTGTGGGACGCTCGGATATCCAGGCATACTGTTATCTGATGGCTCCACCAATGGAAGCGTTGAGCGATGAGAGCCGCAAACGACTGGAAGCCATCACTACATATACTGAGCTTGGCAGCGGACTTAATATTGCCATGCGAGACCTTGACATCCGTGGAGCTGGCAACCTGCTTGGAAAAGAACAGAGCGGATTCATTGCCGACTTGGGATACGAGACATACAAAAAGATTCTTGCAAGTGCTGTTGAGGAATTGCGTCAGAACGAATTTCATGAGATTTTCGCCGATGATCCCAACGCCAACAATGCCAACGAAATATTACGCACCGACTGCAGCATAGAGACTGATTTATGCGCATTGATTCCAGACAATTACGTGGAGAATGTCAGTGAAAGATTATCGCTATACCGTGAACTGGACTCTTTGCAGACAGAAGAAAGTTTGGTGAAATTCGCCAAGAATCTCAAAGACCGATTCGGTGATATACCAGAACCAGCACAACGTCTGATGGAAATTGTGAGCATCAGATTTATCGCCAACAACCTAGGATTTGAGCGACTTACATTCAAAAACAATCACGTCTGCGCTTATTTTACAACAGACAAAACAGACCAATATTTCCAAAGCGAAATCTTTGGCAAGATACTCGCCTACCTTCAATCTCACGTTGAACGATGCAAATTAGGGGAAAAGAAAGGAAAACCAGCGTTTGAGATATTCGACGTCCAATCTCTATCAGAGACAAAACAACTGCTGGAAGAAATTATAAATGCTAATTTATAAAATAAATTAAAAAAGTCCACAAAACAGAAATGCAGTTTTGTGGACTAAAAATTACGTAAATCTATTTTATCGTCTTTCTATCTCTTCAAAAGTTTGAGCGACCAAATATAGTTGTGAAGGATTATTTATCGAAAGCTCGATAGCTTTGTTTACAGCTGTCTCTGCTCTATTGTAAATCACAACTGAAATCTCGTCGCGGACATAATAATCCCAAGCTGAATCACCGTTTTCCATAACCGGTTTGTTTGTTATGATCTGGAAACCTTCCTTCTGACAATAGAATGGTGAATGACCGTCGTTGAAATTATCGTTGAAGAAGATAATTTTACCGTTGCGCACTACACAATATCTCTTCAAAACCGACAACACATAGGCATCTTTGAACGACGAATTAGGATCTACCCTATCATACTCATCGTATGAGCAAAGATAAGAGAACGATTGTGACGCAAAGAAATAATTTTTGTCTGACATCTCAAAAAGATCAATCTTCGACGATGGATAATTATAATACGTAAGTCCAGCGAAATTCGTTTTTGAATCAGATGAAGCCATTTCGCTTGGCACTCTGCTTGTGAAACGAGAGGAATTGTCTTTCTTCATCACCACATCAGTGTTGTTCTCATTCACATCTCTATTTTGATTTTGAGTCTTTCCTGTAGTGTTTTTGATAAGTTCATTGATCAGATTGTTGAATGCGCCAATGCTTGAATCAGCCAAATCCTTGAATGACATCAAGTTGCCGACGTTTGACAAAATTTTGTTCAACAACTCAGGATTCTTGTTATCCAATTCCTCAAACAACTTTCTGTTGTCTGCATGTAGTTCTTCCTTATTCATAGCAAATATATTTAATTGGTTTTATAGCGTAAATATACAATTAAATTGATTCTTATATATGCGACGGTGCAATTTTAACCTTTATTTAAGATTTAGTATATTTATTTAACAAAACCGATGTCAAGAATCATATCTTATGCTTTTTTTGCCAACAGACACATCCCAAAACAATCAAAACAGTGAAAATCAAAGCACCTATCAACACAGATAGCGGGATTTCTCTGTTCATTATGACGACTTTTGGAGTAGCTTCTTCCTGCTCTAAAACAGAAACAGTGTCTGAAATTCCATCTTCATCTATTTCTTCACTGAAATAAGAATAAGACATAAGTGTTCCTGTGTAGAAACTATTCTTTGACCTATTCATAAGTTCGATTATATTCTGAAATATAGGGAATTTACTCTCTTTGTCTTGTCTTAACATATCTCCCATATCTGAAGGAATTGGTAAAAACCAAAATTCAGTGATCTTAGTTGTATCTTGGTTTTTATTTCCCATAAAACAATCTTCTATAGTCAAACGATATCTTCCAGCTGGAAAATAATTTATCCCTACAACACTGTTTATACGATGCCAATTATACAACAATGGGAAACATCGCATATCATATTTGGACAAATTATAAGAAATTGTATCAGATTCAGTCTCAAATCGATTAAGTTTGATTTTCTTAATCCAATTGCAATTGTATATAGATGTATCAGTAGAGAAATCAGCCTTTTTTTCATCATATGTCATAAATCGTCCATCTATTGATTCGAAAACCCTATCTGATTCATTAAGAATTTTTTTGAACTCATTAAGATCATTTTGTGTGTCAAAATTACCATTTGTGCCATTACAAATGAATGGTCCTATTGCATCTTGAGATAACGTAAAATCTAATTTTGCATTTTTCCAATCCACAATAGAACAAGAAGTAAATTGACTCTTGTCCATGGCTGCATTGGCATTAATCCACAATGATGAGCGAACATCCTTCAATGGTATTGATTTTAATTCATCATACTTTGGTTCAGGGAAATATTCATGATCATACGAGGAAGTATAGTTCTGAAAGAACTTAAAATAATCCCCCTCGACTGGTTTATAATTATTTTTATAATATATGCCACAGTGTTCCAACTCGTTACAACACAAGTAATCAAAACTGCTATTTAAATAATTCTTGGATACGCTTTTCATATCACAATTAAGGGTCGCCACCATAAATGATTGAATATTATCCTTCCACGTGCCACCAGTAGATATATCATAAGTGTAACCATATTCACCATTGTAATTCTGTTTCATCGACTCAACTCTATATTTTACGACCACTTTGGAATAAGCATTTGGCAAAAACTTTAGTTGATGATGAAAATGAAATTGCATTTTTATCTCTTTTGAAGAGACGGAGCTCTCGATTCCTACATTTTGAATATCAACAAATTGTCCATTCTGTTCTATCTCGCATTCAGGAATATATGAGTTTTCACTAAAACTAGTAGACATGGTGTTTTCCAATTCTAAAGAATCTATATATCCGACATAGTTTTTCCAACTCATCACACGCAACTCTTTATCATGTTGTTGGACCAACTCCTTTATCCTATCATTTATAGCAATAGAACCATCCAGACCAACAACTTCTTTTGGATCAATTGTATCTTTAGTTCCCAACAACATCCTTAAAACACGGAATGAGTAACATCTCCATAATTCATACTCATTTTCCTTGACATTTTCTATAGTATAAGGAAGCACAACATCAATCGGAAACGCACAGTCTACGGTCACTGTATCATCCGTCGTATTTTTGAAGACAAATATTGCAGTGACGCTGTCCATACTACATATCATCAACTCTTTCTCTAATGCAATTTTATCATTTGGCTCTTTCACATAAATATTGCCGTATGTCCAATCCTCTACATTAGTTGTACCTCCGTCGTCTGCCATAAGAGAGAATATGACAGATATCTGTATAAATAGAAAGAAAAGTATTCGCTTCATAGTCCTAATTTTTGGATGCAAAGATAATCGTATTTTATGGCATCATCTATTTTATTTGAAATTAAAATTAAAAAATAGCCTACAATAATGGATTTGTCTTACGACGCCACCAATACTGTAGGCTAATATTTAAGATTGACCGTCTTTATGGTCTTATATCACACTTACGCTTTTACGACCTTGACATTTACCTTGTAATCATCAAAATCAAGCTCTGTTGCTCCACTGATTGAATCCACAAGTTTAACCTCATTTGCCAAAACCTGTGAAGCGATATACTGTGCGAAATGCTCAACAGCCACATTGATTTCTGCCTTCTTCTCAATCTCAACAATAATCTTGTCTGTGATCTCAAATCCTGAAGACTTACGGATGTTCTGGATTCTGTTGACAAACTCACGTGCGATACCCTCTTCCTTCAACTCATCTGTGATTGTGACATCTAGAGCAATTGTGATCTGGCCATTGTTGGCAACCAACCATCCTGGAATATCCTCTGAAAGGATCTCCACGTCACCCTTCTCCACAACTACAGACGCACCTGCGACATCAAGTGTATACTGTCCGTTCTTCTCCAACTCAGCGATCTGCTCCTGAGAGAACTCTGTAAGCATCTGAGCCACAGTCTTCATGTTCTTGCCACACTTAGGTCCAAGTTTCTTGAAATCTGGTTTGATTCTCTTAACAAGGATTCCAGAAGCATCTGTCACAAAGTTGATTGCCTTGACGTTAACTTCGTTCATAATCAAATCCTTCACGGCCTCTATGTTCTCCTGCTCATTATCAGAAAGAATAGGAACCATGATCTGAGTCAGTGGCTGACGCACCTTGATATTCTCTTTCTTACGAAGAGCCAGTGTCATTGAAGAGATATCCTGAGCAAGCTGCATTCTCTCCTCAAGTGTCTTGTTGATTAAATTTTCATCTGCCGACGGGAATTTAGCCAAGTGAACACTCTCACTCTTGTCTTTACCTGTTGCTGCGTTAAGATCAAGGAATACTCGGTCTGCGTAGAATGGTGAAATAGGAGCCATCAATCTCGACACTGTCTCAAGACATGTGTAAAGTGTCTGATATGCAGAAAGTTTATCCTTTGTCATCTCTCCACCCCAGAATCTCTTACGGCAAAGACGGACATACCAGTTAGACAAGTTATCACAAACGAATGTAGAGATTGCACGACCTGCCTTTGTTGGCTCGTAGTCTGAATATGCAGCGTCTACATCCTTCACCAATGTATTCAAAAGTGAGATAATCCAACGGTCGATCTCCTGACGCTCATTCATTGGAACTTCAGCCTGAGAATAATCAAATCCGTCTACATTAGCATAAAGAGCAAAGAATGAATATGTATTGTAAAGAGTACCGAAGAACTTTCTTCTTACCTCGTCAACACCCTCTTCATCGAATCTTAGGTTATCCCAAGGCGACGCGTTAGTGATCATATACCAACGAAGTGGGTCTGAACCGTATTTTTCGATAGCACCGAACGGATCAACAGCATTACCTAAACGCTTACTCATCTTGTTTCCGTTCTTGTCGAGTACAAGTCCGTTTGAGATAACAGCCTTAAATGCGACGCTGTCCTTCACCATTGTTGAGATTGCGTGAAGTGTGAAGAACCATCCACGTGTCTGGTCTACTCCCTCTGCGATGAAGTCAGCTGGGTAGAACTCACCGTTATCTACAACTTCCTTATTTTCAAATGGATAGTGCATCTGAGCGAATGGCATTGCACCTGAATCAAACCATACGTCGATAAGGTCAGTCTCTCTCTTCATCGGTTTGCCACTCTCGCTGACAAGGATAATATTGTCAACATATGGACGGTGAAGATCTATATTCTTAGGATCGTAATTCTCTTTTGAATAGTCGCCAACTTTGAAGTTAGGCCATGGATTAGACTTCATGAATCCTGCCTTGACTGACTTGTCTATCTCTGCCATCAACTCCTCAAGCGAACCGATACATTTCTCTTCAGCACCGTCTTCAGTTCTCCAAATAGGAAGAGGAGTTCCCCAATATCTTGAACGAGACAAATTCCAGTCGTTCAAATTCTCAAGCCACTTTCCAAAACGACCAGTACCTGTTGATTCTGGTTTCCAAAGGATAGTCTTGTTCAGCTCGATCATTCTCTCTCTTGCCGCAGTCGACTTGATAAACCAGCTATCTAGCGGATAGTAAAGCACTGGTTTGTCTGTTCTCCAACAGTGAGGATAATTGTGGACATGTTTCTCTATCTTGAATGCCTTGTTTGTAGCCTTCATAAGCATACAGATTGAGACGTCGAGGCTCTCATCCTTGTCTGTCAAGTTCTTGTCGTATGCGTTCTTCACGAAACGGCCCTCGAACTGTTTATACTCTTCTACATTGATATGTGTCTTGACATATTCATCGTCAAGATCAGAAAGAAGGTAGAATTTACCTGTCAAATCAACAGATGGACGAAGATTTCCGTTCTTGTCGATCAACTGAAGTGGCGGAATTCCTGCTGCTTTCGCCACTTTGGCATCGTCAGCACCAAATGTAGGAGCGATATGTACGATACCAGTACCGTCTTCTGTTGTGACATAATCACCAGGAATCACACGGAATGCCTGATCAGCATTCTCAGGAGTGATCCAAGGAAGAAGCTGCTCATACTTCATACCCACAAGGTCAGTACCCTTATATTCAGCTACAACCTTGAAAGGAACTAGTTTATCACCTGGCTTATAATCCTCAAATGCTATATCAGCAGCTTTTGGATTGAAATGAGCATTAAGCAATGCCTTAGCGCACACATAAGTTGCTGGCTCACCTGTGTATGGATTGAAACTCTGTACTGCCACATACTCAATTTTAGGACCTACACAAAGAGCTGTGTTGGAAGAAAGAGTCCAAGGAGTAGTCGTCCAAGCCAAGAAGTATGGAGTGCCATGCTGAGTCATCTCTGGTTTAGGATCGATCATCTTAAACTGAGCGACTACAGTTGTATCCTTCACGTCGCGATAACAACCGGGCTGGTTCAACTCGTGAGAAGAAAGGCCGGTACCTGCTGCTGGCGAGTATGGCTGGATTGTGTATCCTTTGTAAAGGTAGCCCTTCTTGTAAAGGTCTTTCAAAAGATACCATAGAGTTTCAATATACTTGTTGTCGTATGTGATGTATGGGTTTTCGAGATCCACCCAATACCCCATCTTATGAGTAAGGTCTGTCCACTCTTTTGTGAACTTCATCACATTTGTACGACAAGCCTTATTGTAGTCATCCACTGAGATTTTCTTGCCAATATCTTCCTTTGTGATGCCAAGCTCTTTCTCTACACCAAGTTCCACAGGAAGTCCGTGAGTATCCCATCCAGCCTTACGCTTTACATGGAATCCCTTCATAGTCTTGTATCTGCAGAAAATATCCTTGATTGAACGTGCCATTACGTGGTGAATACCTGGCATACCGTTTGCTGAAGGTGGACCTTCAAAAAACACGAAAGTTGGATTGCCCTCTCTCTCAGAGATACTCTTATGGAAAAGGTCTTTAGCATCCCAATCCTTTAGCACCTCCTTGTTTACATCCGAGAGGTTAAAATTCGAATACTCAGTAAATTTCTTACCCATTATTTAAAATGTATTTCTTATTTTCATGAAAATCTGCCCAACATCAACCTGATAGGCATCGCAAAATTACAAAAAAAATGTATTGTACAGCATTTATATTCGCTAAAAAGTAAATAAAGTCGTATCTTCGCAGTATATAAAGTCCAAAATAAGACTCATACATTGTAGAGCATTGAATTTTGAGGATTGTTAAGGGCTGAACGCCTTAACCCCTTTCTCCTACGCGAGCTCGTAGGGCAAACGATAAAAAAGAAGTTGGGTTAGGCTACATGTATCAATTGCCATAATAGTTCAATAAAATGAGAATAGATATTTTGTCGTGCGTGCCAGAGCTTCTTGAAAGTCCGTTGCAGCATTCGATTATAAAGAGGGCGAGAGAAAAGGGTTTGGTGGATATCCAAATCCACAATATCCGTGACTATACGCTCAACAAGCATCTGAAGGTCGACGACGAGGCTTACGGATACTCTGCTGGTATGGTGATGCAGATCGAGCCAATCGACAGACTTATCACACATCTTAAAGAGCAGAGAGAATATGACGAGGTGATATACACCAGTCCCGACGGTGAGACGTTCAACCAGAAGATTGCCAACGAGTTGTCGCTCTACAACAACATCATAATCCTTTGCGGACACTACAAGGGCATCGACCACCGTATACGCGAGCATCTCATCACACGTGAGATTTCAGTCGGTGATTTCGTATTGACGGGAGGTGAACTCGCGTCGCTGATCATGACAGATGCTGTTGTCCGTCTGCTTCCAGGAGCAATGAGTGATTTGGAGAGTGCTTTGACAGACTGTTTCCAGGATGACCTCTTGGCTCCACCTGTCTACACACGTCCTGCGGAATATAAAGGATGGAAGGTGCCTGACATCCTTTTGTCTGGAAATGAAAAACTGATCCGTGAATGGGAATACGAGCAGAGTCTGGAAAGGACAAAAAAACTAAGACCAGATCTTTTGAAAGAATAAACATATCGGTAGAGACGGGGCTCTCCCAGTCTTTACAAATTTTATTCTATCTCATTATCCTATTATGTCGGCCAATAAAACTACTATCAAAAAGTGGATAAAGAGAATAGCGATCATATTCACAATCTGCCTATTCATAATTTGTATACTCATTATCATTGGTATAATAGGATTTTTTGTATATGCGGTGATGGAGCGTTAATGTTAGATACTCATTTGTAGTCGAAGGAAAATCCAACTACATATAAATGAAGATAATTGTCAAAATCAAAAATCTAATTATTCTTCGTCATGAATAAAACTACTATCAAGAAGTGGATAAAGAGATTAGCGATTCTATCTGCATTCTGCCTATTTATTTTCATTTGTCTAACAGGGCTTATTATACATGCGTTAGACGAAGGATGTAGTCAGATACCTGAAAAACCTGCAAACATACCTCAATCTGCTGTTTGGACGGGAGAGTGTGAGACAGGACATTGGGTAAATCTTGTTGAAATCCATGACGGTAAATATCATTTTATGCTTTATGATGTCTCGAATGGAGCGTTAATGTTAGATGCAGACTTCGTTTTCGAGGGAAAATCCAACTGCATTATAAATGAAGATAATTGGCAAAATCAAATACTTAGTTATAAAGTGGAAGCCGATTGGATAAATATAAATGGAGGAAAACTAAAACTTGTATTACCTGCATACGGAGGAGAATACTGGGATAAAGACAAGGGAGCCTTCATTTGGGATAACGACAAGATTGAATAACAGGTAGGTACGGACATAAGTGTGGAAATATTATCACCAGACTGTATCAAGATAAGGCATTAATAATTAAAAATCAACTATCATGAGCAATGGAACAAGACTTGAGCAAAATAATAATGAGTCAAACCAACATGTCGGTGGAGACCTTTATCAAAACCTATCCAGAAGAGAAATGGCAGATCTTGACAGAGGCGACATACGAGTGCTTGAAAAAGAGGTTCACGATCAACCGTATGGAGATTCAGAGAATGTCCAGACTACTCTTGAGCAAACCAGAGCGGAGCAGGTAGAGACGAAAAGATTGTTTGATATAGCCAAAGAAAATGGTCTGTTTATCGACAGAGAGACAATCGATAAGTTTGGCGACAAACTTTGCACCAAGACTGGCGAATGCGAGATTTTCTACAATGAAAAAGAATCTCTTATTTATAAGGTGAAGGATCCGTTTGCCAAATGGGTGATCAAGGAGCTCCACGCTGAAGATGCCATCTATGAGCATATTGTCCATAATCTTCTGTTTCCTAACACTAGTTATAAATTTATCGGTATTGCAGAAGACGAAGGTAATCTTCGAATCGTGTTGACGCAGCCATTTATATCGTCTACCAATGCCCACCCTACAGACGATGAGATCATTTGTCATCTGAAGACGTTGGGATTAGAACCAGACGGTCCTTACTTCTATGGCAACGAATATGTCACTGTCACAGACATCGGTACTGCCAGCGATAATGTGTTGAAAGGAGACGACGGAGAACTATACTTCATTGACCCAATCATCAAACTGAAGAAGCCAGCAAAAGAAGTCATAGAATTTCTGATAAACTTCACACCAAAAGATGAACCATTGCCTTGGTGGAAATCATTGCTGAAACGTTTCTCTCGTTGACTATACAAAAAAAAGCAATCAAAACAACATAAAAATAAAAACAGCTGTTTCTAAAATTAGAGTCAGCCTATTTCCTCAGGTTTTATTCCGCCACATAACTCAATTCTACTCTCATGAAAAAATTCAAAACTGCCCTGTTATATTTTACATTGATAGCATTGACTCTAAATCTCATTGCTTTACATGTATATTCCATGTTGGATTTTGAATACGCTTTCTTACTAATCTCTGCTGTCATCGCTATACTTTATTTCCTGATATACAAACTTTACATAAACGCACAGAAGAATCAGACCCGCTGTTAAATTCACTAGGATTACTTATAATAGCTTGGATAATCAGTTTCATGACAATTTTACTCGTACTCTGTCTGTTTGCTTAAAACATCTCGCCTTTCGTCCTTCGCCTTTCGCCAAACAAAAAAAGCGGAACACTAATATAATTTAGCATTCCGCATTTATAATTTATAATTCATTATAACGCCATCAACACTAGGAATTGAGCGCTCATCACTCGCAAGAACATTGTCAATGGATAGACGGTAGCATACGAAAGTGACGCCTTACCTGTCGCATCAGCTGTGTTGGAGAATGCCAACGCAGGAGGATTCGTTGTCGATCCACTTGCAAATCCCATCAGTTGAGCCGCATTCAGCTTCAAAACAAATCGTCCAATCAAAAGAATTATTATCATTGGCACCATCGTGATGAAAATTCCATAAATGAACCACGACAAGCCGACTTCCTGGAATGTAGATACAAAACTCTTTCCTGCTCCCAAACCAACGGCTGCCAAGAACAACATGATTCCAATCTCCTGAAGCATCTTCTTAACTGAGAATCTTGTGTATGTGACCAAATTGAACTTGATTCCAAACTTTGCGATCAAGATCGACACAATTAGCGGTCCACCTGCCAATCCAAGCTTCACCGGCTGTGGAATTCCAGGAATATCAAATGGAATTGAACCTAACAGCACACCAAGTGTGATTCCCAAGAATACCTGGATCAAATGTGGATGGTCGAGCTGCGTGTTTGAGTTTCCTACAAATAATCCGAGTTTATTTACAGATGTCTCGTCACCCACCGCAATAATAGAGTCTCCAACCTGAAGCTGCAATGTTGGGCTTGGCACAAGGTCAATACCAGTACGGATGACGCGAGAAATGTTGACTCCGAAAATCTCCTGAATCTTTAGCTGAGCGAATGTCTTACCATTCATTTCCGACTTTGTCACCACAAGTCTCTTGCTTACCAACTGACCTCCATCCAACTTGTCCCAAAGAGCCATATCCATCTCCAGACGAGTTCCTACACAGACCTTTACAGCCTCACTATCGTTCTGGTTTGAGATCACATACATCTTATCGTTGAACGAAAGGACTGTATCGTCGTTTGGAACTTTCACCTCGTCGACTGCAGCTTTATGAAGACGAGTGACAACAAAGTTTTTTCCGATTGTCTGCTTCAACTTTCCAAGTGTCATTCCGTCGATAGCCTTGTTTGTGATCTGCACAGTGTAAATCTCGACACTGCTCTTATCTTGCTCCTCTGTCTGATCATGAGTCTCCTTACCCCAAAGGAAATTAACCACTGCAAGAATAATAATGATTCCCACAACACCCATAGGATAAGCTATCGCGTAACCAGCAGCAAGGAAATCACTTGCATTGCCAGTCGCATCCGAATATGCCTGTTGAGCGGCTCCCAGACCTGGCGTGTTTGTTACGGCTCCGGAAAGGATACCAACCATATTCTTCAAGTCTTCTCCTGTGACGCAGTATATAACATAGGCTACCATAACGTTAAGGAAAACTAATCCTACTGCCATAAGATTCAAATTGATTCCTCCACTACGAAATGTTGAGAAAAAGCTTGGCCCTACCTGCATGCCAATTGAGTACACAAACAGAATAAGTCCAAATTCTTTGACAAAGTGCAATATATGAGGATCTATCTGATAGAAATTTCCTACGAAGATTCCGACAAACAATATCCATGTGACGCCAAGAGTAAAACCTTTCACTTTGAAATTACCGATTGCCAAACCAGCAACGATAGTGAATGAAAGCAGCAGCAAAGAGTATGCTACCGAACCACTTGAAAGTAATTTGAAAAACCACTCCATATCGTGAATTATTAACTTATTTATTTCCTTTCTGCAAATATAGAAATTTTAATTTGTATGTTATACAACATATCAAGAAAAAATTCAAAATTAGAAATGACAAATGCCAAATGAAATGGATAAATCCTCGATTTGCGGTTAATTCCGCATTTTTAATTTCTCATTTATCATTTCATTCAACATCTCTTTCGTTATTCCTACCCTCTCCAACGCTCGGACTAAAGCCAATGCCTCACGCGCCTCAGCATCCTCATCTCGTTTCTTAAAAGAGATACCAAGAAAAGAGAAGACGGAATATGGAATAGCGTCGTAAGCAGGCATAAGCATATCTGTAGACGGAATTTCAGCCACCGACGCATATTCTCCATTTGTCTTCATCAGCCATCGTGACTTGAAAAGTTGTCTGTAGGCTGTTGTATTTTTTAATGTTGTCTCGACAGAATTGCGTTTACCTTTCGGTGTATAAAGATATTTGCCTGTCAGACGTCGCAACACCTCTGTCGGGACTTCTTTGTCGAGCAGACTCTGCAACATTCTGCAGAACGCCAATGATCTGTCAAGCGAAGGATGACACAAGAAATGGTTGAAACCGACTATTTCACGGTCATCAATCTCCATCTCCTTTATTTTTGATGGCGATGGCATCTCTTCATCTGATATCCCAAACGTCTTATAATCAATCGGATGACGCAAGACATTGCAATCTATCCTCACGTCGAAACAAACGCCACACGCGCTGACAAATGTATAGAATGTCTGACGGTCGGATGGCGAAACATACTTCTCTATAAAATCATTCGGAAGGAATACCGCATCTGCATTATCGGCAAAAAATGCCCGCTGAACCCCTGTTTCCGCAAAAACAGATTGTGGTAGCGACAATGTGTATTTGTTTGTAGGCAAAAACTGAAGATTGCCAAACAATTCCACTATATTCTTCTTTCGATCGAAATCAAATCCGGCTCCGACATACTCGTTTGCGGCTATCATTATATATTTTGCCAACGTGTCATAATCAAGCGGACTAACTCTCTGTTCTTGAAATTGCTGAGCCACAAAATCCACTGTCAACGACTGCTCGGAAAAATGCGTGAGTTGCAACACGTCCGCAAACAACAAATGTATTTCCTTATCGTCAAGCAATGACGGGAAGACGGAATGGCTCGCGTCTCCACTCAAATATAGATTCTTTAGGTTGGCACGACCGCCAAGACTTCTGAAATGTCCATCCGCACACTTGATCCAATCTTTCGCAAACGCTTCACTTTTGCCACGCAGAAGTTTCGACAACACCTTTCGTTCTCCATAAAGAAATCTGTAAAAATTCATAATCCACTCTTCTGACTTCTGTTTCATGAAATCTTCATCAAGGGACATAAGCATAGCTTCAACTCCCCAAATCTGTGATTCCACCAGTTTGCGAAGATGCGGAAATTTAGATAGGTCAATTTTGTCAAAATCTTTGCAGACTTTTCCTTTAGAAAGCGTCACCAGTTCACCATCACTTAAAATGTCGCCCACATTCTCAACACAAAAATTCAATGCCGATGTTTGGATAAATGCACCATCAGCATCTTGGAAAAATGAAGTCGACGACATCCCCGACACAATTGTTTGAAACAGTCGCTCACTGCATAAACGGTTGATGGAATTTACGTTTTCATACTTGCATTTTTCCTTCATTTCAAGCACTCTTTCCACCGTTTCCCAAGATTTGAGATGTTTTAGGAAAACTACAGAAAGAGACGCAATTTGCTGTCGAAGGGCATCATTTGATTCATTTTGAAGTGTATTCTCACGATTGTCACTCAACAAAAACGTTCCATGTATGAAGAAAGGAAGCGAACTCTGTTCGAGCAAAGGGAAAAAACAATTCAATGCCGAAGAGTCACACAAAACAGCATTGCCATCCTCATCAACTGGCATCGACAATGTGGCACTCATCTGTTGGGATCCAAACAAAAAAGACTCCGTCGCACATGTGAAATTCTGCGACATGGATGATTGCCCCACCGTCTTCTCGGAGATTAAAGAATAAATGCGAACTGAATCTTCAACGATCTTTGACGACGCGATTGATTTTTTGAATCTGTAGATTTTTCCGTCGACGCTGCAATCCAATTCCTCCACATTATTAAGATAGTTGAGCGGGAAATCCAACGACGCGACCATCGACGCTATCTCATCTGCTTTCGAATTGTCTTTTATCTTTCCACAGAACAGTGTCTCTCCCACACGTCTTCCAGAACCTACCAATCTTTTTGCTTCGACTGGAACAATGAAATTCTGAATGTCAAAACTGAAATTGTCGTCCTCGACATGAGGCACATCACAATATGCGAATATCGATTTGAAACCTATTCCAAACTTGCCTATTTTGCTCTCACCCACCTTGGTGCTGTGTCCGATAGAGGTGATCGCATTTATATCACCGATTTTTCCGTCGGAATCCTCTTTATCCACATCAGAAACTGAAAATTGTCTTGAACCATCATGAAAAAAAGAGAATCTGTCGCCATCAAGCACAATACGTACATTTCTGGCACCCGCGTCGTCGGCATTCTGGAGCAACTCATACACAAAATGAGCCTTGCCACTATATTTGTCGACAATCAGATTCCACAAACCGATGGTTGCTGGATTAGCAAGTGTCTCAGCAACCTTACGACGGCTATCGGTGAGTTTTTGAAAAAGATTATTTATCATTCAACATTTTAAAACATCCTGCCTTACAAAGCCAAGCTACAGCAAAAGCAGTCAACATTGCAGCCTCATTAACCATTGTCCACCAATTAGGGAAAATTTCATCAAACGTCACTGTGAACATCTGAAATGCCATAAAGAAATTGATGGTGTTTCCACAGATCTTATAAAGAATGTTTCGTTTCTTCTTTTCTGGAGTCATCTCACCATCCGACTTTGTGAACTGGAACAAAATCATGATAGCAAAACTGACAAAAAGGATTGAAGCGCTCACACAATGGATTATATTTGTCTCAGCGACCGGCAAATGAATCAGACCTACCAAATCTGTGTCATTGACGAAAGAGGTCTTTGTGGGAAACGCAATCACCAAAAGGGCTGAAATCCCAGAAACGGTAGCGATGATTTTGTCTCGTCTGTCGTAACCTCGATATGCCAAGAAATAGATGAAAGTGGTGAACAGGAGACCGATCATAAATATTTTCGAATTGCAATAATAGGTGGCAGAAATCGAATACCACCATTCATCCGGATTATCACCGATGATTCCAAAAACTACCGCAAGTGGAGCCAAAAGTCCACACATCACCCCTAACATCATCTGCTGATGTCTCAAAAACTCCCTATCAAAATTTGCTCCTGCTGACATAAACTGAATATCTATTAATTATTTATAGCAAAAATAAGAAAATAATCAGAAACATAAAATCAGCATGGATATAAATTAAAATAAATACCGGAATCAACACAAAAATGCAACTATGAATAACTATACTTCCCGACAGCAATTTTATAGATATTATCTCACCAAATGTGTAAAAAAGGTTAAAATCAACAAACAATTTCGCGTTTTTCTGTATAATCACACACTTTTTTGATAATTTTGCAGCCACAAACATATAAACAAAGGGTTTTTACAATGAAAAAACTTTTCATGATAGCAGTGTCGGCAATGATTGCGTTGTCGTCATTCGCAGCAGACAAAGAGAAGGTTGCCAAAGCGCCTCAGAAAACAATCGACGGTATGCTTAACACAGCATTGCAGCTTAATTCCATTCCTGGTGCAGCCACAGAGTACGACAACGGCAAGTTGATCCAGTACGCATTCTCTCAGGTTGGTTACGATTTGTCTGACAACATAGCAAGTCTTGCCGGCGAGGGTAAAGCTGTAAAGAAAATGGCTAAATTGGCAGTCGGAGATTTGATTTTCTTCAACGATGGTCAGGCTGGTATCGTCTACAAGATCGGAGACGACAAGTCGTTAAGCTTCCTTCACGTTGTTAACGGACAGGTGATGATTTCTAGCTCAGAAAGCCTAAGCTACAAGTGTGGTACTCATATCACTTCCGACAAGGAGCTTGCTTCTCTTCGTAAGGAGTATGAGAAGGAGCAGAAGGCAATAGCTAAGGCTCAGGAACAGCATGCCAAAGCTCAGGCAGAAGCAGCTAAGGCAGCAGAAAAGGCTGAGAAGGAAAGAGTTAAAGCTGAAAAAGAGGCTCAGAAAGCTCAGGAAAAAATCGACAAGGCTAACAAAGAGGCTGCCAAAGCAGCAGCGAAAGCTGAGAAAGCTGAGCAGAAACTTAATGATGTCACAAAGTAAAACTTTGTCTTTCAAACAATTTAAGGCGACTCTTCTTTGGGTCGCCTTTTCTATTATACTAGTGCTTATTTATTTTCCGACAGTATTTGTTTGAGTGTGGCTCTCGCTATCTTGCCACTCTCTGTCCGTGGCAAATGAAGAATATAAAACACTTCCTTAGGTATCTCATATTTCTCTAGACAGGCTGTCAGATCAAATCCTAAATATGATGATAACAATGCCGACGATGAAGTTGCGACATGTCGCTCTTTACTATCCTCGATCACCAAAACCAATTTTTCTCCAAGTTTTTCATCTGGTTTGGATGAAATGGCAAAATCGACGTGGATAATATTGGCAAATTTAGCCTCAATCTCCTCAATCTGCAGTTTGATGCCACCCGAACACACCACATTATCCTTGCGACCAAGTATACGGAAAGTGCCGTCTGACCTCATCTCCACATTATCATTGGTGTACAAAGTTTCCGCACATAGCGACGGTGCATTAATAACCAACGTCCCAGTTTTTTCGTAGCATTGCGTTTCACTTTCCTCCTTCACCCACACCTCTACCCCATCCATCGGCGTGAAATATGGGCTGCGCTTATCTCCATTGATCCTACGCATCGCAATATGGGAAAGAGTCTCGGTCATTCCGTAAGTGGCGTAGATTTCGTTGGGCAATGTGCTGTATAAATTCTCTTCATTTCTATCTATTGCCCCACCTCCAATAATAACCTTACCTATCCGTGAAAACCTACCGTTATTATCTCTAAATGAATTGTAGACCTGCAATGGGACCATCGCCGCAAAATCAATATGTCGCTCTTCATTCTGCAATGGATTGCTAGACAAATCACCAATTAGAAGATTAAGTCCGCCTACAATGGCTCGCACCACCATCATCTTACCAGCGATGTAATTGACTGACAAACAAAGCAAAGCAGTATCACCAGGTTTAAGTCCAAGATAATCCAACGTCATTTTAGCACTTGCTATCATACGTGATTTCTCAGCCACTATCAATTTGGGCTTACCTGTTGATCCTGATGTGTGGAGATTGACTGTCGGAGAATCAGAAAACCACTCAATAAGAAAATCCCTGACGCTTTCATTCTCAATTTCGCTGAGATTGTCTCGCGTATATATTTTGCTGTCTATTATGATTCTATCCATTCTGTCGAATAGGGCATTTAGCATTCCGCATTTATAATTCAGCATTTTTAATTTTTTCCGCGACGTCTCTTCCGCTCTTCAATGCTATCGGCAATCCTCCGCCTGGTATTGTCCAATGTCCGCATAGGAAGACGTTGCTCAAGCCACAGACCTTTCCGAAACTACGTCGTACGATTGTCGGCATCCAACCCTGTGATGAGCCGTTATAATTGTTGGTGTAGCGATGATACGACGCAGGAGTTGTAAGGTCTGATACCTCAATTTTATCCCTGAATTCTTCGCCGAAATGAGCGACAAGTTTTTCGATGGCTAATGCAGTGAATTTTTTCTTTATATCCTCATAGCCACCTCTGTCGTTCGCACGCTTATCTATCCAATAATCACCGTTTTGAGTTTGGAAGTAGACAGCAATCGTGCATCGGTCGTCGCCTGCTAGTCTTTCGTCATAATTATAGATATGGACCTCCATTTTGTCGAATGGAGTGCCATCAGGCAATAAATATGGGTCTGTATAGAAACGCAAAAAATGAGGATGATTCTTCATTCCGTCTTTCACTCCAAGATAAAGAATGCAATAAGAGTAGTAGACGTCGCTATTCTCAATCTTCTTATATTTCATCAGGTCAGACGGAATATATTTCTCACCGAGTGCATCAAACATCGTCCAATGCCAATCGGCAGCAGACACCACGTAGTCAGCCTCACAAAAATCGCCATTCTTCAGTTGGATACCTTTAGCCTTATGAGCACCGTCGTCTACAACAATCTTCTCAACCTTGGAATTATATTTGATCGTTCCTCCTGATTTCAAATAACTATCTGCCAATAATTTGGCAAACGCTTCCGACCCTCCTTTGGGATATTTTGCCACGCCAAGATCCGCATAACTCTGCACAAAACAGAGCAGATTCATCGGCATCTCCTTCTCATAAAGGTTCTTGATCGCCTCACGCAAAAAAGGAGACTTGAACCGTTCGGCAAATGTGTGGGTCGTGCCTTGCAGAATGCCACTAAACCGATATTTCAGGTAATGAAATCCCAACTGATGCATCCTGACCGTCATCTTCACACCCCAAAACTTTATTTTCTGCCACAAACTTGAATCGTCAGCAATCACCGGCGGCAAAACCTCCTGAAACTTATTCAATCCTCTCACACACGACATCCACCTCTTGATCAACGTTGCGTCTTCTGGAGATATATCCAACAGATATTTCTCAAAATCATCAGTTTTGTTGTAGAAATGGAAAATATTGGAGCCATATTTGTCGGTCATATCAGACGCACGACCGCACGTCTCTACGTGGGATTTTACCTCAAATTGGACGCGTTCTTTATGATCCACAAATTCAATCTGCGACAAATCAACAATTTCATTCCACATCGTATGGAAAGAACTGCCTTTTTCAGCTCCCAACAACCAGTGCATACAGCCGTTGAACGAATATCCGCCTCTGCTCCACCCTGTGCATAATCCTCCTGGAGTAGAGCCACCTTCATATATGACTGTCAGGAAACCACTTTTCTGCAAATGGATTCCACACGCCATACCAGCCACACCTGCTCCGATTATACACACTTTCTTCATGATGCCGTTTTTTTATCACAAAAGACGCACGTCCATTGCTAGACGCACGTCCATTGCTAGACGCATGACCGTTGTTAGACGCACGACCGTGCGTCTCTACAAAAAATGCGAAACGATGATTTAGCATTTCGCATTTATAATTTATAATTTTCTTTAGACGCACGACCGTGCGTCTCTACACAATGCGAAACGCCAATTTAGCATTTCGCATTTATAATTTATAATTTCTTCAGCTCTTCCACATCATACAGACTGATATGCTCATTTTTCTTCGGATAATCAATCGTATAATGCAATCCACGGCTCTCTTTTCTCTGCATTGCAGATTTGATCACCAAATAGGCTGTGTTGACGATGTTACGTAGTTCACAGATCTCTTTTGAGACAACCGAGCGCTGGAACAGACTCTCTGTCTCTTTGTAGATCAACTCCAATCTGTCGAACGCTCTCTTCAAACGAAGGTTAGAACGGACGATTCCGACGTATGCCTGCATGATCTGGTTGACCTCCTTCTCACTCTGTGTGATAAGCACCATCTCCTCATTTAGAGTTGTGCCTTCGTCGTTCCACTCTGGAATCTCATCACACCAATTGATATTGTCGATCAATGGCAATGAGTGTTGAGCTGCAGCCTCAGCATACACGATAGCTTCAAGCAATGAGTTGGAAGCCAAACGGTTACCTCCGTGCAATCCTGTGCGTGTGCACTCTCCTGCCGCATACAGATGGTTGATTGTTGTGCGGGCATTCTCGTCTACTTTGATTCCTCCGCATAGATAGTGAGAAGCCGGACACACTGGTATATACTCCTTTGTGATATCAATTCCTATGCTCAAACACTTCTGATAGATATTTGGGAAATGCTTCTTAGTCTCCTCTGGATCCTTGTGTGTCACATCCAAGTAGACGTGATCCTCTCCAGTCAACTTCATTTCTGTGTCGATGCTTCGCGCCACTATGTCTCGTGGGGCAAGACTTCCTCTTGAGTCGTAACGGAGCATGAAATCCTCTCCCTTCTTGTTACGCAAGATTCCTCCGTATCCACGCATAGCCTCTGTGATCAAGTAGGATGGACGGTCACCTGGATGGTAAAGACTTGTCGGGTGGAACTGGACAAATTCCATATCCTCGACCAAACCCTTGGCACGGTAAACCATTGATATTCCGTCGCCTGTAGCCACAGGTGGATTTGTTGTCGTCTGGTAGATATTTCCGATACCTCCTGTGCAGACCATCGTTATTTTTGCCAAATATGTGTCAACACAATTCTTCTTTATATCAAGCACGTATGCTCCGTAGCAATCAATGTTTGGAGTGGTATGCTTAACCAACATGCCCAAATGGTGCTGTGTAAGAAGCTCAATGGCAAAATGGTGCTCCATCACATCTATATTAGGATGCTTCTTCACCGTCTCCACAAGACTCTCCTGAATCTCAGCTCCAGTGTTGTCCTTATGGTGAAGAATACGGAAATTGTCATGACCTCCCTCTTTGTGAAGATCATACTTGCCATCCTCATTCTTATCAAAGTCGACACCCCATTTCACCAACTCCTTTATCTGAGCTGGGGCTCCCTCTACGACCTTCTTCACGACATTGTAATCGCAAATTCCGTCGCCAGCGATAAGAGTGTCCTTGATATGGTTTTCAAACTTGTCATCCTCTTTCATGACACAGCAGATACCACCTTGGGCAAAATTAGTGTTTGCCTCTATCATTTCCGTTTTGCAAAGCAATGCCACTTTGCCTTTTGATGCCACTTTAAGTGCAAAACTCATTCCGGCTATACCTGAACCGATAACGAGAAAATCATACTTTTTTACCATAAGCCTTAATTTTTCAAAATTAAGAATTAAGAATTAAAAATTAAAAATTAAGAGTTGGGGCTTCCCCAACCTTAATTACGAATTACGCATTATGAATTGCGAATTGTATCTATTATCGCCAACACATGTTTCCATGTCATCTCCACAGTTGGGATCGACACTTTTTCCGCTGGAGAATGGTTGCCAATAATAGTTGGTCCGATAGAAATCATATCCAACTTTGGATATTTCTCTATAATTAGTCCGCACTCCAGACCTGCGTGGATTGCGCCGACATTCGGAGTGACATTGAATAGTTTCTTATATGTGTCGACGGCAATGTTCTTGATTTTTGAGTTGACATTAGGTTTCCAGCCCGGATAACCCTCATCCGACTCCACTGAAGATGCTCCGTTGGTAGCGAACGCATCGTATACCATCTTTCTGATTTTTTCCTTCTCTTCCGTGACACTGCTTCTTTGGCTTGTCTCGAAGACAATATCATTACCAATCATCTTCACTGAAGCCAAATTTGTGCTTGTCTCCACCAATCCAGGAATATCCTCGCTCATCTTCAGCACTCCGTGTGGGCAAGCCAATATAGCCTTAATCAATGATTTAGATGTTGACGGAGCGAACACCTTCTCCGCTTTATCTGTGGTAGACAAGTCAATTTCAAGAGTTTCGCCAATAAGTTCATTCTGCTTTTCTGCGATATACATATTAGTAATCACACGAGCAGTCTCCTTTATTTTAAACTCAACACCAATGGTTGCGGACGCCTCTCTTGGAATAGCGTTGTGAAGATTTCCACCGTCGATAGAGGCAATCACAACGTCGCCCTCAGCAGAGATCCTGTTTATCAATTCAGCAAGGATCTTGATCGCATTTCCACGATTCTTGTCAATATCCACACCGGAATGTCCACCGATCAAGCCACTCACCTTAATGGTCATGAACAGATAATCCTTGTCTGGTTTCTGCAAATTCTGACTATATTTGGCTACTGTGTTCACACCACCTGCGCAACCGATGCAGAACTCACCCTGGTCTTCCGAATCAAGGTTGACGAGCATCGTCGACTTAATCCAATCCTCCTTCAAGACATGAGCTCCAAGCAGACCGACCTCTTCGTCTACAGTGAACAGACACTCGATAGGTCCGTGCTTAAAAGAGTCATCAGCAAGGATAGCCATCTGATAAGCCACACCGATACCGTCGTCAGCGCCAAGAGTCGTGCCCTTAGCCTTCACCCATTCACCATCGATATAAGGTTGAATTCCGTCGTTGTCAAAATCAAAAGCGACGTCGGAATTTTTCTCGCACACCATATCTATATGCGACTGGAAAAGCAAGCTCTCACACTTTTCGCATCCAGCCGACGCAGGTTTACGAATAAGCACATTGCCATACTCATCCACCAAAGTCTCAAGACCAAGTTTTTTTCCAAACTCCTGAAGGTGCTTGCTCAACTTCGCCTCCTTATGAGAAGGATGCGGAATGGAGCAAATCTCATCGAAATATTTCCAAACCGCCTTCGGATTAAGATTAGATATTTCGCTCATTTTATTCTCTTATTTTTTCTGATATCGAGCATTCAAATCGTTAGTCACGATCTTAGTGATATTAAGGGAAGAATCGCCCCAGATCACATTGTCGCGGCCATTGTTGCTCAAAATCAATCTATATCTGTTTTCCTTCTGATACTGTTTAAGCACAGAATCCAAGCTGTCGCGAAGACGCTTGTTCATCTTTTCCTGTTCGTCAAGCATCTCATTAGTCAGTTTCTGGTTGAGAGCCTGAAGATCCTGATCCTGCTTCATAAGTTCCTGCTCTCTCTTCATGAATTTCTGCTGAGCCTCCTGGATAGACGCCTGAGTCAGGAATTTACCATTCTGGTAGTCCTGCTGGAATTGAGCAGCCTCCTTTTGGTACTGGGCCATATCCTGCTGAAGTTTAGTCTGCTTGTTCTGCAAAGAGTTAGCGCTCTTCTCCTGCTTGCTTTTAAGTTGAGCAGTAAGTTCCTTAGCCAAGGTATAGTTTTGGAGCACCGTGTCGACATCCATATATACGACCTCCAAAGTGTGAGAAGGAGCGACGGAAGGGACCGCTTCAACAGCCTCAACAGCAGTAGAATCATTAGACACGTCAGAAGCCGACTTATTGTCAGCAGACTTATTACAAGAGCAAAGGAATGCCATGCTTGCTATCACAGAAGATACCAATACAGGTTTTAAGAATTTCATTTTAAATACGTATTTTAATAATTTGCTTTCAAAGGTATAAAAAATAGGGGAAAAGAACAGAAAATGCAGGTTATAAATTTTTGGGAGGAAAAAAATGAGAGACAAATAACAAATTATATTACCAAACGGGACATAAATTCAAGTTATTATTCATAAATTTGTACGACATTGATATTAATTGAAATATAGATACTAGCCATAATGTTATAAGCGTTAGATCTTCAAATTATTTAAATACAATGATGGGGTGTTAATAATATATGGTTATTATAAAAGACTAGGCAAAAGATGACAGCCCCCTATTCCTCGTCCACTTAATCAGTCTAAATCTTATAAATACAAATGAGAGAATTCTTTAAGACATACAAAGAATATGTTGTAAAACAAAAGTGCAAGTCTGAATTTAAACCAACATCAGAAAATTTTGACAAAAAAAAGCTTTTTGATGCTTATACAAATGTGAAAACGTCACATCAGATGACTGATGCAGATATTTCTGCTATAAATAATTTTATCACCATATCACAGTATCTTCATGATTTATATAAAGAATTATATCAACGATTAGATGACGACCTAAATCATTTAAATCTGAAGGGAATAAAAGTGGCTGAATATATTGTGGCTGCTCTAAATAGAGAATATAAGGTTATTTCTGATAAGCATAATAGAGCTATGCGTAAAGCGACAAAAGGTATTTATTACGCATCTGATCTGTTAAACTTCAAGATACAATCACCCAATCCTAATATTGGTATGATTGATGCTCGTGCAGCATTGGAAAGTCAAACGGATTCTGCAGGATTGTTGTTAAATAATTTGCGACATCATTTAGATAAACAATTTAGCACAGACGATGTTAATCCTAACGAATTTGCAGGGAGATTACAAGATATGATGAACTGTGCAAATGTAACCGTGGTTATCAAACATTCATATGACGATATATTGTATAACAACGGTTTTGTGCTGATTGATAAGAAAAATCATCAAGTAACTTTCGACTATGAAAGTCGCAATAACCTTCTATTATTATTTGCGGGAAATATGATGTTTTACGAAAGACGTCTCTTTATGCTGGAACAGCAAAAAGAAAAACGTTTGCAACATCATGTTAGCAATAGAAAAATCAAAAAGGTACATGTTAATGACAGTTATATAAAACTTGAGTTTGGTCAAAAAGAACCCAAAGAACATAAGGCTATTGTCGACGACTTGCAAGCAGCAGTTGATTCGTATTACGAATTTCTAGATGGAAATCTTGTACTGCCTAATTTCAACAATACGACTATTGATGAAGCAATTTCTGTATGGGGAACGTTACAATATATAGCCTATCATATAAAAAACAATGTCAACTTTAACGTTTCTTTAATCAAACGTGAAGACTTTAAAATAGTTCCGACTAAAATATCGAAAGCAGATTTGGAGAGTTATGTAGTAAAATTAACGAACATTCGAGCAGATAAAGTGAAAGTTGTTCTTGAAGCGTTAGAAGCAAATTGGACAAAATACAATGATATATGGTCAGCTATGTTATATTCCGTTGGAGACGATTATCTTCTACCATTTTATCCTTTGATAAACTCTTCTCCTTTTAATGTAATAGACAGTTTACTCTTAAAAGGAGGCATCAGTCTTGAAGATAGAGGAACAAAATTTGAACAGTATCTATATAATTTCTTAACAACAAATAAGACTTCTTATCCTATAACATGTATGCCAACACGTAAATATGGCGTTCAAGGAGATTCTGAAGAAATTGATGTTTTGATTGGAATGAAAGATGCTATTCTTGTTGCCGATGCTAAGTGTATTCATTACTCGATGGAACCAATGAATTATGCAGATGCATGGAATCGCTTAAAAGAAGGATGTAATCAAGCTATACGAAAAGCAGAATTTGTGAAGACACATCCTCAGTATTTTACAGAATTAGGCAATTACGAAAATAAAAAAATTATTACGTTTGTTGTCACAAATTATCCTACTTTTACAGGATTCTCACACAATAATGTGTATGTGATCGATTCGCATAGTCTACTAGCATATTTGAAAGGAGGCGTCATGACAATACGAGAACTTGGGCAGGATGGTAATCATATTCTTGCTGCAAATAAACTATATCATAACGAGTCTCAATACTGCAATAATTTCGAATCTTTCTTAAAGGATAATCCTATAAAAAATGAATTTAAGAAAAGATTATACATTCATGATTTACCACTTATGACAAATGAGACTTGGAAGGTAATTGCAAAATGTGCACAACTTAATACAGATCCTCAATTTGACATATCTAACTGAAAAAACATATAAAAAACACAATTTGGACTTAAAAAATCTAAGGCAAGAGTTTTGACAAGATGAAATACATTCAAAAGATTCTTTTAGATTATTGTGCATAATAATTTGGGTGTATGAACAAAGCATGATATTAATTCAAATGCTTTTCAACAAACACAATACCTTCCTATGGACAATAACATTATATAATTATATACTATACACGTCCTCAAAAATCATATAAAGCCTTTATTTTGTCAATGTGAACCCAATCAAACTCAACACACACCACCTATCGACGTTCAAACTATTAAAACACATACATAATACACTATATCAATTAAATTATCGAGAGTTGATTCAAAATTGTAAAGCAATTCTATTATGACAATTTATTTAGCTTCTCCATCAACCTTCCTATCTCCGAGAAAGTATAATCTCTTCCGTCGTTATTTTTCTCATCCATCGACCGATTGGCATTGTCAATAGCCTTTTCAAGGCTTCCGCCATTTCGTTCAAAATAACCGTGAAGTCCTTTTGTCTTGATGAAGAACTCTGCGGTCTTCCTATACTCGACACATTGGTTGAGGTCTTTAAGCAATGGTTCCTGCTCGTCGTATGGACGTGAGGTGTAACGGAAATAATAAAGAAAGAACAGTTCTGTGCAACGATGAGTTTCAAAGAACTCTACACTGCAATAGATGCCTTTCTTGGGTTTGTTGATAGGCTCCGCATATTTCGCCTTCATCTTTTGATATTGCGAACTCTCTGGCTCTAAATCCTTCGTGTCCATGTCGATGATGCAAAAGATATGGCTGTAACCCATTTCTACACCCTCCTCTATCTTCTTTTCCAATTCCTTCAGATTGGTATGTTTGGGATAGTCTGGCTTGATGGTTATATGCTTGAACATATCGCATAAAGACTTGAAATAGAAAAATTCCGTCGGCCCTTCACCCAAAATCAATGCTGTCTGACGAAGTTTTCCCATATCAGTCCTCCAAATTTATAAAGATGCTACCTAGTTCTGGTTTCGCGCCCAATCTGCCTATACGGTAAGAATTATATAAAGACAGATTTTTGTGCAAGCCGAATGAATCGCCTCTAGAATATTCTGATGACGCTGTCTCTCTGTTCTTCTCCACAAACCATACCACGCCTCTGTTTTCATTAATCAAATCCTGGGAAAGCAGCGTCGTCTCCTGACTCGTGATAATCAACTGCGACTTGTCGGAATTGAAAATGAAGACATTGAGATAGTAGTACAACAGATCATTGTGAAGATCCTCACCAAGTTCATCCAGATAATATACGTGCGAGCCTGTTATCAAATCGTATAAAGCATCCAATATTTTAATATATTTTATGGTGCCTTTTGACTGCCACTTGAGCGGAATTTCAAAATCATTATCATCAGAATGGTTGACAAATACCACAGACTCATTTACCGGCATCAGAATAGACTCCTTCATTCTTTCAGGCAAATCTCCATTCTGTATCATTTCCCTCACTTCGGTTGGAATGACACGGTCCTCTATAGTCGGGCGAAATCCCAATATGTTCAAATCTGCTTTCTGAAGCATTGTGTTATAGAACTTGCACTTCTTCGGGTTGCTGTGAGCCTCCTTTAGAATTTCTACAACACCTTTTTCTTCATCACCATCCACGTCATGGTAATTCTCAATAATCCAGCTATGAAGCTCGTTGAATGGCAATATGTCTTCTTTCAATGCAGCTTTCCTGCAAACGGATAAAACGCTATGATTGTTCAGCGTATTTTCACGAATACTCTCTTGTGTCCTGATTTGCAGTTTCAGACTAGGTCCAAACTTGATGTCTGCCTGGACATTGTCGCCAACAAACGTACGCTCATAAAACAATGATTTTGACTTGTTGGGATAATAATACAACTCCTCATTCAATATATACTTATCATTGAATTTCACGTCATAGTCGTATCGAATACCATTGGCATAGAAAGAGACGTGCATTTCCGTCGGCTCGTCCTTTGTCAATACAAAAGGAATCCATCCATTGATTCCTTTCGTCGCATCGGATTTCGGAAGTATCAAAAGTCGGAACACCTCATTCAAGGCTATCAACATATTTGATTTTCCCGACGCATTAGAACCATATAGAATTCCCAACTTATACAAGAAAACACCTTCAATAACTTCAGAGATCAGTTCAGATGCAGGACCTTTTGCCAAAAAGTTCAATTCCTGCTTATCTCGTATAGAAAGATAGTTTTTCACCCAAAAATCTCGTATCATAGAAAAATATATTTAATCAAAATTCGTAATAATACTACGAAATTACGAAATATTTCATTCGCATCACGACATAACACAGCTTTTTTTGTAACTAAATTACATTTTTCGTCTTTTTTCCTCAAAAAAAGTCGAAGACTTTCTCTGAAAAACTCTATCCTCTGTGGTTTTTGTTTTATATGTGCTCGCCTTCGGCTCGCACGTGGGGAGAGGGTTAAGGCGTTCCGCCCTTAACAATCCTCAAATTAAGCCACAGAACAAGCTCAGTTTTTTGCAATATCAATCATAAACTAACATAAAGCACTCTTTTTTAACGGAATATTCCACAAAACTCTACTATTTTTGGCTCTGTCTTAGTTTATGACTGATTTTTCGCCTCTTTTCCTCAAAAAAAGTCGAAGACTTTCTCTGAAAAACTCTATCCTCTGTGTTTTTTGTTTTATATGTGCTCGCCTACGGCTCGCACGTGGGGAGAGGGTTAGGGCGTTCAGCCCTTAACAATCCTCGTAAAAATCAGCCATAAACTAGGACAGAGCCTTTAAATTTCAGCAACAAAGAAAGTTAGACATTACAACCTACTCGTCATAGTAGGTGTATGTTGTCATTTGAATATTTATCGGATTTTTGTACACTTTAGTCGATTTTCCTGATCTTACAGTGGTTTGGACTCCATTTGATGTACGTACTTCTTCGATCTCATTACCCACCTTATCATATTTAGTCAACGTGTAATAACGATCACTTTCTACACATTTGGATTCTACCAAATGATTGTCGGCATCATAATGATTCGTTTTTTGATAAACCATTTTATCTCCATACCAATGTGTTTCCGATACGAGATTGTGATGCTCATTATATTGATAATCTATTCTGGTCGCCCATATATATCTGTCATTCCTGCGTGCTTTGTCATGTACGACAGAGAGCAATTGTCCTTGTTCATTGTAGGTGTAGCGTGTGCAATTCGGCTCCGTAGAATTGTAACATGAACATTTTGTCAAAATCTTGTCGTCCTTATCAAAAGTCGAGACTGATGTTATCGTATCGATATGGAGTTTACCTTTCAGAGTATCATCTTCCACCCCATTAATTTCTGTGCTAATCAATTTATTATCAACACGTTTTTCTTCGTAATGTGCAATGTATATAAGTGTATCATTTCTATACGTTTCCCTATTCAAAGGATCCTTCTTCCCATTTTTATATTTATCTATATAGGTGTAAGAGCCAGATGTTCTTATGCTTTCAATCATTCTATTCTTCTCATCGTATTTGTCTTTCCATTCACTAGAACGACTTCTGAAGTAGGTTTGGTTCCCATTTTTGTCGTAGCGTTTAACGTTGTCAAACTCTCCGTTTACAAATTCCTGCACTGTTTTTTCCCCATTTTTTCCATATTCATATTTCTCGAGGATTACTCTGGTGTTCTTTGAGGATGAGCAACGGTTGGTCCTCTGATGGTTTAATATATTCCCCTTTGAATCGTAGGTGTATGTGTGTTTACTACAATATGAGGAATCAGCCAACAACCTACCTTTCGAATCATATCTATGGTAAGACGTGAGTTTTCCATTTTCATATTCCTCCGTCAGTTTTCCTCGTTTGTCGTAAACTTTCTTTTTATGGGATATGACATTGAAGTATCTGTCCATCGAAATGATGGCTGTATCTCTTCCTTTTTTGTCGTAATAGACATATTCGTAGTTCTTTATTTTCTTGGATTTTTCTGATTCATAGGTAATTGTTCTGTAATTTTTCCCTTTTGAATCGTATAAACCAATGCCCTTAGAACGGTGTTCTTCTAATATTTTGCCATCATTCGAATAGATTCTACGAAAATCACCTATAGGGAATCCGCCATGACCTTCAACCAATTCATATTTTCCATTGATTATTTCGTACCTCATGTATGCAGAATTACCCGATGAGCGGTTCTCGTAATCCATTAACAAACATCCGTGATTTTTATCAAAATGGTTAAATAAAATAGACAATGTATCTATATTCTCATTGCCGAGAGTGTCCAAATATTTGCGGATTTTTACCTCATATGCTGTTTTGACATTTCCTTTATAGTGGTATGTTCGAAAAGTTCCATTGGTCAACATACATGATTCACAGGCAAACACGTAGGACGTTCCAAACGAGATAAGTATAAGAGTCAATAAAATGTTTTTCATAATAAAAAGATTGTCGTTTCACACTAATAAAATCAAAATATATTGCATTTTTCATTAGATATCAATAAAATCAAAAATATTCTGATAACGTAGTGGAGACGTTGCGCGCAACGTCTCCACAACAACAGTGCACAACGTCTCCACAA
Organism: Bacteroidales bacterium UBA3844; assembly: GCA_002392915.1. GTDB lineage: Bacteria > Bacteroidota > Bacteroidia > Bacteroidales > Paludibacteraceae > UBA1723. The sequence continues at coordinate 61,516 of DGHQ01000060.1, forward strand.
TGATCGCAAATAACGTCTATGCTGCAGACGTTACACATTACCCTGATAGAGACGTTGTGATATCAATCCATAGAGAGACGTTGTGCAATCAATCCATAGAGGCAGAGACGTTGTGCACAACGTCTCTACAAATTTTTTCAAAAAAAAAATCCATTTTTCTGTATCAATTTTAATTTTTTTTATATATTTGCAACCGTGTAACAATTAAAACGAAACGCCTATAGATAGAACATATACTCTTAAATAAATATTGGTTTGCTGATAACATTATCGGCGTAAATATGGTAGTATATGATTCGAAATACCGAATTTTTAGCGAACAAAGAGTTGCAGTTAGCCCAGTGTAAAGCTGAGGTTTACGCATATATTATGCAACTTACCCACGATCGTGAACTTGCTGACGACATCTTTCAGGAAGTTTCTGTCCGTGTACTCTCTAAAATCCGCAAAGGTGAGTATCAGGACAACGGTAAATTCGCCGGATGGGTGAAGACTATCGCTCACAACATGGTGATCGATTATATGCGTTCGGCAAAAAACAATTGCGTCTACTCGGACGACCTTATCAACGAAGACGCTGCTCTCGACGATAGCGAGGAGGATATGATTGTGAAAGAGCAGATTAATGAGACGTTGCACCGTCTGATCAACAAACTGCCAAAACCTCAGACTGAGATTATCAAGATGCACTATTTCGAGGATTTGAGTTTCAACGAGATCGCTGAAAAGAAGAATATCAGCATCAACACCGCTCTTGGTCGCGCCAGATACGCGTTGATCAACCTCCGTGAAATGATAAAGGAAAAAAATATTATTCTGTACGCATAATTTTAGGCTTTCATAACTTTATAGCTGCTCGTTCTTACGAACTCGCAGATGTGTGGTGGAGTTAGGACGTTCCGTCCTTAACAATCCTCAAAAACCTATAGCCAATTAAGGAGTATAGGTCGAATTATTTGATTTTTAAGTATAACAATTAAAACCCAATGCCTATTGAACAGAACATATACACTTAAATAAATTAACCTGCCGATAGCAATACCGGTGTAAAAATTAGTAGTATATGATTCGAAACAATTTTTCAGCAGACAAGGAGTTGCAGATTGCCCAGTGCAAAGCTGAAGTGTACGCTTACATTATGCAACTAACCCACGACCGTGACCTAACGGACGATATCTTCCAGGAAGTGTCAATCCGTGTGCTTACAAAAATCCGTAAAGGAGAATACCATGACTCCGGCAAATTTGTCGGATGGGTGAAGACTATCGCTCACAACATGGTGATCGACTACATGCGTTCGTCCAAAAACGACTGCGTCTACAACGATGACCTTATCAACGAGGACGCTGCTCTCGACGACAATGAGGAGGATATGATTGTGAAAGAGCAGATTAATGAGACGTTGCACCGTCTGATCAACAATCTTCCAGAGCCTCAGACTGAGATCATCAGAATGCACTATTTCGAGGATTTGAGTTTCAACGAGATCGCTGAGAAAAAAAATATCAGCATCAACACCGCTCTTGGTCGCGCCAGATACGCGTTGATCAACCTCCGTGAGATGATCAAGGAAAAGAATATTATTCTTTACGCATAAACAGCGTTTTCCTTATCAACCAAAATCAACCTATATGTCTAACTATAAATTTGAATGCCTATGAGAGAACGTATACTCATATAAAAATGTTATTGCAAGACTATTTCTTTATTTAAATACACATACAGACTCGCAATGAGTAACAGACAAGAGCATTCCGCCCTTCACAATCCTCATAGAAATATACAGTCACAAACTAAGACCTATCAATTCTTTTTTCTTCCTGCTTGGCTGCGCCTAATTCTTAAATTTTAACTTTTAATTTTCAACTCTATATATAAATCGCTACCTTTGCATATTATTTTGAATTATTATGTCAAATTGTAGAGTAATATTAAAAAACGGAAAGGAAGAAGCTGTATTCAGATTCCATCCGTGGGTGTTTTCAGGCGCGATCGCTAAGATTGAAGGCAATCCTAAAGAGGGAGACGTGGTGAAGGTTTTCACTTCCAAAGGCGAATTTTGCGCGGTGGGACACTATCAAATCGGAAGCATAGCCGTAAGAATTTTCTCATTCAAGGATGAGGAGCCGACAGCCAAATTCTGGAACACTAAACTGAGCGAGGCTTATAAGATGCGTCGTGCTATCGGTATCGCAGGACGAGCTGACAACAACACCTATCGTCTTATCCATGGTGAAGGCGACGGAATTCCTGGATGCGTCATCGACATCTACGGCAAGACTGCAGTGATGCAGGCTCATTCAGTGGGCATCCACAATATCAAGGATTTGCTTGCCAAGGAGCTTATCAAGGTGATGGACGGCCAGATTGAGAATGTCTACTACAAATCAGAAACGACTTTGCCTTACAAGTCTGAAACAGACAAGGAAGACGGATATCTTATCGGAAGCGCCAACGAGGCTGATTTCATCGCCATCGAAAACGGTTTGAAATTCAAGGCAGACTGGATAAAGGGTCAGAAGACGGGATTCTTCGTCGACCAACGCGACAACCGCGCGCTTCTTGAGCACTACGCAAAAGACAAAGATGTGCTCAACATGTTCTGCTACACAGGCGGATTCTCATTCTACGCTATGCGAGGCGGAGCAAAGAGCGTCACTTCCGTCGACTCTTCCGCAAAAGCTATCGAGCTAACAAAAGAAAATGTGGAATTGAATTTCCCTGGCGACACACGTCACAAAGCGGAGGCTACAGACGCTTTCAAATTCCTTGATGATATGAAAGACGGTGAATACGACCTTATCATCCTTGATCCACCAGCTTTCGCAAAACACAGAGATGTGCTCAAACGTGCGTTGAATGGATATAAGAAGCTGAATGCCAAAGCTTTCGAGAAAATCAGAAAAGGTGGCATACTATTCACTTTCTCTTGCTCTCAGGCAGTGAGCAAAGAGCAATTCCGTCTTGCCGTATTCTCGGCAGCCGCAATGACAGGACGCAACGTGAGAATTCTTCACCAGCTTACTCAGCCATCCGACCATCCCGTCAACATCTATCATCCAGAGGGCGAATACCTGAAGGGCTTGGTGCTATACGTAGAATAAAACAGACACAGCTTATATCATGACATACACAACTTTATTTTTCATAATCGTCGCATTCATCGTCGTGGAGACGGCATGGGAGAAATATCTCGACCATCGCAACAGAATCGCGTCGACACAGCCTCTTCCAAAAGAGGTGGAAGGGCTTTACAGCGAAGAGGAATACCGCAAACAACAGGAGTATTTCGCAGCAAACAATAAGTTTGGCAATTTCACCGATATCGTGTCTCTTTCAGTGACCTTGACCCTGCTTTTCACATTCGCGTTCAAGTATATCGATGATTTTGCAAGAAGTTTCGGATTCTCCGAACCATGGACAGCCGCAATTTTCGTCGTCGCTACAAACTTGATTTCCGACGTCATCTCGATTCCGATGTCGGCATACAAGAATTTCGTGATTGAGGAGAAATTCGGATTCAACAAGATGACCGTCGGCACATTCATTGGCGACACAATCAAGAACATGCTTATTTCAATGGTTCTGATGACGGTGGTAGTGGCTGCTTTAGCGTATGTTTACCAATGGCTTGGCGTGAACTACTGGATTATCGGCTCTGTGATTTTAGCTGGAATCATGATATTCTTCATGACTTTCTACACGTCGGTAATTCTTCCGCTTTTCAATAAGATGACTCCGCTTGAGGATGGTTCCCTCCGCACAGCGATCGAAGAGTTTAGCAATAAGACGGGATTCAAGATCTCAGACATCTACATCATCGACGGAAGCAAACGCAGCACCAAAGCAAACGCATTCTTCTCAGGTCTGGGCTCAAGAAAAAGAATATGTCTGTACGACACATTGAAAAATAAGATGACAGACGAAGAGATCGTAGCTGTATTGGCTCACGAAATCGGACATCAGAAATGCAAGCACACCACTAAACAGTTGGCATTGGGCATTTTGAATATGGTATTCATTCTGTTCCTGTCGTCATTATTCTTGGGAGATCCTGAGACTGGCAACGCAGACTTAGCAGCCGTGTTTGGCAGCGACAAACCGTCGTTCCACTTGAGTCTATACGCATTCATGCTATTGATGTCGCCAATCTCAACCGTAGTTGGCTGGCTTGTGAATATTCTGACCCGCAAATACGAATATGAGGCAGACGCTTTCGCAAAGAAGCATGGTATGGGAGACGAATTGGTAAGCGCATTGAAAAAGCTGTCAGCCGACTCACTTTCCAACCTTACTCCAGACTCATTATTTGTGAGCTACCATTATTCACATCCGACATTGGTGCAGAGAATAAAAGCAATTCTTAACTCTTAACTCTTAATTTTTAATTAATTCAGAAGAGATGTCAGAGAACATTGACAATCTAATAGATAAATTTTACGCAGAAGTTGAAGAGTCTGTGGCAAATGCCAAAAACAGGCTCAACGAAGCTATAGAAAACAAAGAGACAAACATCGAGTTGCTTGACACGATCATGCAACCAATTGTGGACACACTCACATACGAAGACATGGATAGTGAGGAAGTCTACAAGAAATACATTGACTATTTAGGCAGTTTTTCGTGGTCTGCAAAAAGAGCCGCACAGATTCAGTTGGAGACGATATGCGGATACAAGCACCACATCACCATCGCGGCATTGCTTGTGGCAGAAGATAAGTTTGGCAATAAAGTGCCAGGCGATTTCTTCCATTTTGCGAAGCAGAGCGACAACTGGATCAACAAATGCGCAGGAATCCTATCATGCGTTTCCCGCAACACGGAAAATCCAAACTATAAAGAAATAGTCAAAAAACTCGGAGAAAAGGTAGAATTGGTCAAGACTCTGGATGAAGACAGATTAGAAAGATTGTGTAAAATCACCGACGATTATCCCTCTGATGAGATGCACGAATTAAGTTCCGTGGATGCCAAAGACATAGAGGATGCTTTGGAAGTGTTGGACAAAGCGTTGGCTGAGACAGATCTGATGCAGCGCAAGAGAATCCTCAGCGACAGTGTCATCGCATTGAATATCAGGCTGTCGATGCTTGATTTTGAACGCACGTCAACGGTGCTTGACGGAGAAAACATAGAGTTTGAGATGTTGTGCGATTGATGGTTGAGGGTTGAGGGTTGAGGATGGATGATTGATGGTGGATGGTGGAGCGGTTAGAGATGTTGCAAGATGTGAAAGACCACAAGTCGGCATCAGTCAAGCAGATGATGATGAATTTTGCATTCTGATTTGAGATATAAAAATTTAACCTATGGCAACGTGGAATCATACCAACATAATTGTCAACGGCCAGACAATGAAAGCCCAGGCTCCAGTCATTGTGTCTGCCAGCAGGAGCACTGACATTCCTGCATTCTATGCCGACTGGTTTTTCGATAGATTGGAGAAGGGCTATTCAGCATGGACAAACCCATTTAACGGAGTCAAATCATACATTTCCTACGCCAACACCCGTTTCATCGTGTTTTGGTCGAAGAATCCACGTCCGTTACTACCCTATCTGCATATTCTCAAAGAACGCGACATCAAATGCTATATCCAATATACGCTTAACGACTACGAACAGGAGAAACTGGAGAAAGTTCCGCCTCTAGAATACCGCATCGAGACATTCAAGCAGCTGGTTGAGCAACTTGGGAAAGGGGCTGTGGTGTGTAGATTCGACCCTATGATACTGACTGATGATATATCGGTAGATTCCCTTTTGCAGAAAGTTCAGAATATCGGCGACCAGCTGAAAGGCTACACAGAAAAATTGGTGTTCAGCTACGCGGACATAGCCATGTACAAAAAAGTGAAGCATAATCTCGACGTGAATGACATCCATTATCACGAATGGGAAGCAGAACAGATGGAAGAATTTGCGGAAAAACTTTCCGTCATGAACCAGGAACGTGGATGGAACTACCAGCTTGCCACATGCGGAGAGAAGATAGACATCAGCAAATACGGAATCCAGCATAATCGTTGCGTCGACGGAGATTTAATCACCCGACTTGCATGTAGCGACAATAAACTGATGGATTTCATGAAAGTGAGGATAGAGAAAGTCCCGTCGCCAAATTTATTCGGAGATTCCCAATTGCCCGGCAATGCGATACTTCTGCCCGGCAACCATTATTTCATCAGCACCCACAAAAAAGATCCCGGACAACGGCAATTCTGTGAATGTATGGTATCCAAAGACATCGGAGAATACAACACATGCCCGCATCTCTGCGAATACTGCTATGCCAACACAAGCAAAGAATCCGCCTTGCAAAACTGGAACAAACACAAAGAAAATCCTTTTGGAGAAACGATAACTGGGAAATGAAGAAAATACCAATATTGCTTTTAAGACTGTTTGGATAATTTTCATTCTAATATTCAGCAGTCATAATCAAATTTTATATCGTAACCTATTACTACGAGAGCATAAATGTATCTAATTCTGAAGTATCGTGAATTATTTTATCCTCTTTGACTTTTAAATAAATACAAAGTTCAATACTTCCCAATAGTCTTTTATTAACATCAGGGTTCAGAGCGGTTTCTATAAGACCTCCAAGTTTGTTGAAATAATCTTCTATTTTAGTAAGAATTTCTTGACATTCTTTATCCAATCTTTCTACGAGTATATTGTATTGGTTTTCAAGATCTTTTATAAACTCAGCTTCATTTTCATCCATTATGTATTTTGAAATTTCCAAAGCAGTCTTTGCAACAGCAGAACCTACGATAGCACCAAGAACAGGAATAGGTATCACCGTTTGTCCAATTGCAGAACCAATTGCTGCCATACCTGCTTCTACGCTTAATGAACATGCAGCATCAGCATATTCAGATTGGGAGATTTTCCCTTTTTTGTAATCGTAATATACAGAAGACAGTCCTATAGTGGAACTTACAATTGCACTAGCAAAAGGGGCACTCATACCAACAATTTTGGTCAATCCATATATGCCTAAACCAGAAATTCCACCTTTGGCAGAGCTTTTGCCAAAGTCCAAACCAACTTCTTTCCAATCATCAAGAGAAAACTCTGTTATTTTCTTTCCACTTTTTATCTTCGAATAAATCTTTATTCCGGCAGAAACAGTTCCTGTTATAGCTGCAGATATTGCACTATACTTCAAGGCTTCTCCCCATGAAGCATCCGTTATATGCTGAGCTTCATTTTCTTCAGTCCTTCTGTGTTCTCGAATCTTCTCAATATTATCTTCAGTAGTTCTATGAAACTCTTGTTCGTAGCCATCAATAGTCTCGTCAATTTTTCCCAATTGAACATCTTTGTAGGAAGATATTCCTGGTTTTACTACTTCGGAAAAAGGTTTTGATGTTTCCTCTTCAATTTGTTTTATCGCATCCTGGCATTTTTTTATTGTCCTTGACGTAATTCCTTCAATATTTTCACCATTATAAACCTTCTCTAAAAGTTCATATTGATCTTTAGGAATATGATAGTAGCCTTTCTCTGTAAACCCAGGATACTTATGTAAATGTTCTAAAACATGGTCCAAACTTTTCCCTGCACCTGCAATATATTTAGACTGGACTTGAACACCATCTATAATATAATCTTCAGGAGCAGTACGACCGACACCATCGAATGTGGCTGTAGGCTTAATATTATTAAGAATGTCTCTACCATTTCTTATTTCAACCTCAACATGTTCAGCAATTTCTCCATGTTTGGTTTGCATTGTGCCAAGAATATTTTCAGGGTTTGACACAAAATCCCTCAAATTTTCCACACAATGCAAACTTTCAGAAAGAGCGGTACGAGCATACGACTCTTTCTCGATTGCGGTTTGTAAAATTTCGGTCATTTTATCAGACTGAAGTTGTTCAGCCATATATATATCATTCTGAACTGCTCCCCCAATGACTTGATCTGTATATATCTGAGTCTTCATTAATTTATACGCATATTAATAAGTTCTCCCATTGCTCTCACATTGTTTATAACAGAAGCAAGAGTCTTTTTTTGATCTTCACTAAACAGAAGATAATTCTTTGGATAGGTATTCACCATTAAAGATATGTTCAAACCTGACTTTAGTTTTACGGTTTCATCATACAAATGAATAAGACTATTCAGTTTAGGACGTAATTTATTTATATCAACGGCAATCTTCTTAGCAACATCATTTGCTTCTTCTGCAGCCTTTTTGTTCTTATAGCTAGCAAAGATTCCGCCTCCAGCTATAGTGACTGCAGCAATAGACCAACCTATAGGACCTGCCATGGCCAAAAAAGCAGAACCTGCACTCATACCACCACCTCCAGCAGCTAATGCACCACCTCCAAGCCAAGCAAGTGCTGCTTTAGTAGCAGCAGCACCAGACAAAGAAGCTATAGCTGTACCTGTTGATGCAGTTCCAAAAGTAGTTGCAACAGCCATAGCTGCAGTAGGCCCTAAAGCTGCAATGGCACCTCCAGTTGCGGTTCCAGCTACAGCTGCTCCAGCACCTTTTATATTATTAGACGAATTTTCAATTTCAATTCTTACAGCCTCATTGAATTCTTTAATTGAAAGTTTTACTTCAGCAATCTCCTTAGAAAACTCCTTTGGAGAATTGGCGAGAGCATTTACATAATCTTCAATTCGTTCTATTGCCAACACCGCTGATTTTCTTACTTCAAAGAGTTTTAGAGCATAATCTTCTGCATGAGCTCCCAGGTTTTTATATTCTGTTTCTTTTTCTTTAAGCAATTCAAATGCTTTTTTTTTGGCATCATTGTAAAACATAACAATATGTATTAAATTTCTATTACTACTTTAACTCAGTTTGACAAAATCAACTGGCTGATAATTCTAAAATAGCATTATTTCCGTAATTTTCAAAATGTAAAAACAAACAAAACGAAAAATAACACCAAGATTACAAACGACAAAAATATCAAAATTTCCTACCTGACTGACGATTTCTGCAAACTTTTTTGACAATTTAATGATGGTGTTTTAATCAATCATTTCCTATTCATCACACTTTCCGCTAGCAGATACACTCGTGTGCCAAGTGATTGTGGCCAGCGGTCAGTAGGATTCTTGTCCAACGCTTTTGCTCGCTCTATTGCTTCCTCAACATGGGCAATCAGCATTTGAGCATCGTATGCAGCTTCATGGTAAGAACCCATTTCTTGACGCAATCGCATCTTTAGATATGGGTCTGTCCTCCTCGAAGTTCGACGATTCTCCAACCATTGTTGTTGCTCTTCGGGAGACAATGAAGTGGCATCTACCAAATGTAACAGCAACCAGAGTTCGATGCAAGGATTGCTCAAAGCCATGTGCATGTATTCATCTTGCGCACATTCTGTTGCCACACGAGACAGCATCGCTTCTGTCCAACGATCTTTGTCAATGACAAGCCAAAGTTCATCGTCTGCTTCCAATGCATATTGTTCCTTGTAGTCGTTCAACTGCTTCAAGACGTGTTCCGGGCTGGAGTTGTTCTGCTCGGCTTCACTTCGTTCCAAGATATGCACATGCACACGGGGATTGGCATATTCCTTGGCCAAAGCCTTGAAATATATCCGCTCCGTGTCCTTGCCCTCGGAGGCTATGACTATTAGGCGAGCGTCACGGAATGCCTCTTGACGCTCACGCATCAAACTATTCCTGCTTCGCATCGTCCCAATGAATATTATTCAGTTCACCAAAGAAAGGAATTGCTCCATAGCGACCATTCAGATAGCCTTTCTGCACATTCTCTCTCGGCTTATACTCACATAGAGAAGACAAATGGCTTTCTCCTTTCTTATCTTTCTCTACAAACCAAACTTCATCCTGACGAACTGGGGCTGTAGAAAGTAAATTTGATTCGTGTGTGGTGCAAATCAATTGCATATTAGAATTGGATCCAAGCAGACTGTTGTACATCTCCAGTAGCTTCAATGTAAGCATAGGATGCAGACTTCTATCCACTTCGTCTATGACATAGACTGCATCATTGGCTCGCATATCAATAAGCATCGGAATGAAATCGAACAGTCGTGATGTGCCATCAGACTCTTCAAACATTTCAAAGATATAGTCGGAGTTGCTATCTTCCTTTTTATGAATGGTCTTCAATTCATACCACTTCAGATTCATAGACTCATCTTTTTCAGCAAAGATAAAACGACTATCATTGTGAATCATCACACCTGTCCCAATTTCTTTACCGTCGAGAATTTCCTCTATCTTTTGCCTGATATCATCTGGTATACCCAATTCTTCTGGCTTCGACTCCACACGACAAAGGTCGGAAATACCTGTGCCAAAATAGTTAAGCAGTTCACGCATCACTGTTCTGAACTGGCTATCGCTCACCACTCGGAAAGGAAAGACTGTCCTGTGCGTATCAGGGAAGATAATATTCAGATTTTCAAACCATTTGCATGCCGACTTGATGGCATCTATACCCTTTCCATTACGCTTGATATATTCACTTAGGAAAGTTCCTTTCGTCGGTGTACCCTCAATCAAAAACTTCAAAAATTGTCCGTCCTCTTCCTTCAAAAATTGAGGAGCAATCACATTTTCCCATTCGTTGCCGGAACGTTTGCGTTCAAAAATCATGGCATCAGTACGGCTACCAGTTTTGTAGAGCCACTCTTCAAGCAAACCTCCCTTTGAGAATGCCACACCGTATGCAAAGAACTGTCCATCCACCTTGAACTCCAATTCGATGCTGGAACGCTCCTGAGGTTCATCCGTCATCTTGAAGTAATTATACTTGCGGTAGCTCCAACCGTTCAGGGCAAACGTCTTGATAATAGCCAAACACTTTATGATGTTCGATTTTCCTGACGCATTGGCACCATAAATCAATCCCATGCGTAACACGGATATGTCATCCCGTTTCTCCGCACGTGAAACATGTAACGGCAATTGGTCGCTCTTGCTGGCAGTGAACAAGATGCGTGTCTCCTCGTTGAACGAATATATATTTTCGAATTTGGCAGATAATAACATAAATATCTATAGTTCTTTCGTTGATATTCAATACAAAGATAATCAAAAAAGCCAAATATTGTCAAATTTTAACATAAAACACCAACAAATATGACAAAACAGACAAGATAAACCGATATTTATGTCTGATACAAAAAATAAGAGACGTAGCAATGCCACATCTCTTATGTATATTTTATTTGCATAGTATAATATCGTCTAAATGATAATCACCCCTTTCTCAACCTTTCACACGCCTCTTTTGCTTCTTCAACGCCTTCTTTTGCAGCACGTTCATACCAATATAGAGCCTGATCCAAATCTTTATCTATGCCTATCCCATATTCAAGGCATCTGCCATATTGATATTTGGCCTCAGGTATATATTCATCGTTTAGCAATACTTCAAACATTGATGCGGCATATTCGTAATTCTGCTCATAGCCAAATCCGTTCAAGTAGAACAATGCCAAACGATAAAGAGCCTCATTTTGCAAAGGAGATGTGAAAGCAGCCCTTTCATAATACTTAATTGCTTTCAAGTAGTCCTGCTCAACTCCGTCGCCAATCTCATACATACGTCCAAGTTTCATCTGCGAAAATTTCTCTTTATAATCATCAGCAGCTTTTTCAAACCACTCGACAGCAGTCTGTATGTTTTTCTCTACCAGTTTTCCTTCATAATAAATTTCGCCTATTTCGAATTTTGCACAACTATCGCCTTGCTCGGCCCGTTCCCTGAGTTCTTCCAGGTTGGATAATTCCAACGACATCAACGACATAATTTCCAATTCAAACTTCATAATTTTTCCTCTATTAACTCATTCGTTTTCAAATAACACAAAAATAAGAATAAAATATTATTTTTGCATATATGATCGACGAAGATAGTTGTATCTTTTTATCACAGGACAATCACATTTTTCAACATCTTTTTTCTTTTCATATTCCTTTCTGAACTTATCACAATCACATCTTATCATAATTCCTGAATCATCGCAACCGACAGACTTTATAACGTACATTGTGTCGACATTAATATCATATTTCTTCACATATACAGGACATTGCCTGATGCCACTATAACCATCTTCAAAATAAAAATTCGCAAATTCACCGCAGAATGGTTCCCAATTCTTGTTTTTGCGACTGTGCCCCTGTTTGACCAAATAGCATAAAGAGTCGCCGACCATCACCTTACACCTATACACATACATGAACTCCTCGGCTATTGCATTTGCAACACCCGATAACATCATGACAAACAGGATTAGTATTTTAAAAGTTTGGGTTAACATAACTACATCTATTGATTACTTTTTGCTATTCAAAATAACAAGCGCTGCGATACATCCTGGAATCCAACCAAGAAGTGTCAGGATAAAAGTGATAACAATATTTCCACATCCCTGATCATACACCGCTAACGGCGGAAATACAATGCATAATAAAACTCTCAAACAACTCATATCATCAACATTAAAAATAAAACTTGAGTTCTCTATTTGCTATATGATTGATTTTATCACATAAAACAAAAAGAAAAAATTAATTGTTCTGTCCTTTTCCGTCTCAATTCCTCATAAAAGTCGTAGACTTTCTCTGGATCCCTCTATCCTCTATGGGGTTCTTTGCGCTCGCCTTCGGCTCGCACTATAGAGAAGGTGCAAGGGCGTTCCGCCCTTAACAATCCTCAAATTTCTAGCCGAATATCCTCCGTCAATCGTCAACCATCAATCATCAACCATCAATCACTTCACCCAGCACTTGTCGATCTGGCAGATGTAAAGTTTATGATAGTCGCCTGCCTTAAACCATTTCTCGACCATGCTTTTATCTATGAATGAAGCCTCATCCAATGTCTGGGCATACATCTTCGTGCATTCCATCACCAATGAAGCCTCAGCGAACGTCATGTTGCCACTTTCCGTAGAGATAGCTGTCAGTCCTGCCTCCTTCACCTTGTCGCAGTCACGTCCTGATTTTGAACCACATATCTGCAAAGCCTTGCGGTAATTCTCACTGAAGAATGAAAGTGTAAGAGTCGGATTCTTCTCCACAAACTCAAATGTGTAGCGTTGCGGACGGATAACCAAGTAGGCAACATTCTTTCCGCAGAACACTCCAACTCCGCCCCAACTGGCAGTCATTGTGTTGAATTTAGATTTGTCTCCGGCTGTGATCAAAAGCCACTCGTCGCCAATCGTCTTGATAAAATTGCCGCTTATCTCCTTAGCGTCTATCTCTTTGAAATTTTCCATAGTCTTAATTTTTAAGTCCAAATATACTCATATTTGGCTAAAAAACATCTATATTTGTAGAAAATTGCGTCAAAAAACATGGCTCACAGATACCTTGTCGGAGAAAACGTAAGATTAAGAAATGTGGAGGCTGCCGACGTTGATTTCCTTTGCGAAATCGAGAACGACAGCCAAAATTGGAATGTTTCCGACACATTGGCTCCTTATTCCAAAACGACGATGGAAGAATATATACAGAGCGAATCACTCGGTATCTGGGCAAATGGTCAGCAGCGTTTTATCATTGAGAATCAGGAGAAAAGCATCGTCGGAGCGATAGATCTATATGATGTGGACATCTTCTCGCACAAAGCGGCTATCGGAATCATAATCAAAGATGATTGTCGACGGAATGGCTACGGACGCGAGGCATTGCGTCTTCTTTGCGATTATTGCTTCTCTCATCTTGATTTCCAGATGCTTTATGCTTATGTGGAGACGGGAAACGAACCATCCATTTCAGTGATGAAATCGGCTGATTTTGAGATCACAGCCACATTGAGACGTTGGCGACGAATAGGCAGGGAATACAAAGATGTGTTCGTTGTGCAGAAATTAAGAATTAATAATTAAGGATTAAAAATTGAAGCAACAAGTTTTTGTGGTAGTCGACGGTGATTACCAACCAGATACAGCGGTGGAGATGGCAAAAAAATTGTCGGACACATACTCGAAAGAGATATGTCTGCTATCCATTGCCAACAACGAATCCGACGAAGAGAGATGCCAGGACTATCTGAATGCCTACAAGACGAAATTGGCAGAAAAATCAATTTTTGCCGACACCACCGTCGTCCAAAGCGCTGATGAATTCACATCCACGATTGAGGCAGCGGAAGCCTCAATGCTTGTGTTTGAAATAACACCTAATTCCAGCATCCGAAAAATGCTGAAACTCTGCAGAGAACTCCGTACGCCGTACTTTTTCTGCAAACCGGGCATGAAAATAGCATTCGACAAGATACTCGTCCCTGTCAACTATCTGATAGAAGAGCGTGAAAAAGGACCGTTCTCTTCGAGTTTCGGACGCTTCTTTAAATCCAAAATCATGCTCATGACAGCCAAAGACTACGGCTCAAAAGCCAAGGAGACGACGGAAGCCATCGCTACCCTGCTCGACCACGCAGGAGTGGAACACACTCGCGTCGAAGCAAAGAAAGACAGTTTCAAGATTGAGTTTGAAGCGGTTGAGAAATCCGCTGAATTGGGAGCGGACCTGCTGATCTGCAGTGCTTCCCGCGATTACGGTTTGGATGATATCGTCTTCGGACCTAAAGAACAGAAAGTATTGAAAAAAAGCAATATACCAGTTATGTTAATCAATCCAAGAGGTGATCTATATTCACTTTGCGGATAAAAAGTACAAAAAATGAAAAGCGAGAATATCCTATTTCTTGATATTGAGACGGTGCCAATGGCATCAAAACTGGAAGAAGTGCCAGAAGATTTGCGTCATCTGTTCATCGACAAGGTGACCAAGGCGGAAGAAGATCTTACAGAAGAGGAGATCAACCAACGTGGAGGATTATACGCCGAATTCGGAAAGATTGTCTGCATCTCCGTCGGCCTGCTCCACACCAAAGACGGGCAACGTCATCTCCGCATCAAATCGTTCTATTCCGACGATGAGAAGGAGCTTTTGACCGGATTTGCGGACATTGTCAACAAGATGTCGGCGACGGTGCACGGCGATTTGGCACTGTGCGGACACAATTCCAAATCTTTCGACCTGCCGTTTATCGCCAGACGAATGATAATCAACAACATCCCATTGCCTTACGAACTGCAGACAGCAGGCAAAAAGCCATGGGAGATGAAATGGATCGACACGATGGAATTGTGGAGATGTGGCGACACAAGACACTCAGCCACACTCAAACTGCTTTGTGCCGTGTTTGGAATCACAACCCCGAAAGACGATATCGACGGCAGCCAAGTGTCCAACGTCTACTACAATGAGCATAATCTCGACAGAATCGCATTCTACTGCGAGAAGGATGTGCGTGCCACGACACAAGTGTATCTGAGAATCGTAGGAGAAGAGATTTTGCCCGATGAAAATGTGTATTCAACAACATTCAATCCAGACGGAAGTCGTATAGAAAATGAAAATAAATAAGACGAATGCGGCCCGTATACTCGACCGTAACAAGATCAAATATGAGCTCATCCCATACGAAGTGGATGAGAATGATTTGAGTGCACAGCATATTGTGGCTCAACTTGGAGAGGACATCAACTGCGTCTTCAAGACACTCGTGCTTAAAGGCGACAAGACAGGATTCTTCGTCTGCGTCATTCCCGGCGACAAGACCGTAGATCTGAAGAAAGCGGCAAAAGTGTCGGGCAATAAAAACTGCGACCTGATACCGATGAAAGATCTTCTTGCCACAACCGGATACATACGTGGAGGATGCAGTCCACTCGGAATGAAGAAGCCATTCCCCACATTTTTCCACAGCACAGTGACAGAACATGAATACGTCTATGTGTCGGCAGGAGTACGTGGATTGCAGATCAAGTGTGCGCCAAACGATTTGGTATCGACTGTTGGGGCAAAGATTGAGAATTTGATAGCGGAATAAGGAATTTATAATCAAATATTTCCAATATATATGGGCAGGTTTCACACCTGCCCATAATCATAAAAAATGAGGATTGTTAAGGGCGGAACGCCCTAACCCCACACATCTGCGAGTTCGCAAGAACGAGCAATCAAAATGTATGAGCGTATAATAAGTATTTGATATGGCTTTGACCATACTACATTCTCATGTCTTCAATTCAAAAGACTCAACCGTATTTCATTCTCAATTATTTTAAGAGCGTCTTCAAGATCCTTGATAACTGAATTGTATTCATCCGACAATTCATCGACACATACACTTTCCACTTCATCGTAAAGTAAATTTCTGGCATTGGAAATAGCACTTTTTATTAATTCTAAATCTTCAGCACCCATATTATGATTTTTTATATATACGCGAAAATAACATATTGTTTTTAAGATTATATAGTTTTCATCTAAATAACGTGAGTTCAAAAATTGTAATCTACAAATCATTTTCCACTTTCTGATTGAATTTTCTCCTTTTTTTTCTCATAAAAAAGCGTAGTCGTTCTCTGTTAACTTTGTATCTCAGTGGTTTTATTTAATTCGGTGTGCTCGCCTTCGGCTCGCATTAGAAAGGGGGGTTAGGGCGTTTCGCCCTTAACAATCCTCAAACTCTATACCCAAACTTAACAAGTTTATGAAATCGAATAAAAATCCGTCATTTTTTGAGTAAAATCAAATCCACTTTTGAGTAAAATTCCATCCACTTTTGAGTAAAATTCCATCCAATTTTGAGTAAAATTCCATCCAATTTTGAGTAAAATCCCATCCAATTTTGAGTAAATTCCGCTCTACTTTTGAGTAAATTTTGCTCTACTTTTGAGTAAATTTCGTTCCACTTTTGAGTAAATTTCGTTCCAATTTTGAGTAAAATCCCATCCAATTTTGAGTAAATCCAGCTCCACTTT
>DGHQ01000005.1 GCA_002392915.1 Bacteroidales bacterium UBA3844
CTCGCAGACCATCTTCCATTAAAACAAGGATTAAGACATTGAGTTGTCCATTGGAATACCCATCATAGAACCAGACTCGCAGACCATCTTCCATTAAAACAAGGATTAAGACTTTTTTGAAGCTTTTTTTTAATTTTTTTTACATCCTTCTCGCAGACCATCTTCCATTAAAACAAGGATTAAGACTACTCTCTTTTCTCATATATAAGGGGTTTGATCTGTCTCGCAGACCATCTTCCATTAAAACAAGGATTAAGACGTTATGACCGAGTCCTCTGAGGATTTCTCCAGCTCAGCTCGCAGACCATCTTCCATTAAAACAAGGATTAAGACAACTCCACCAGTTCTTGAAGACGATGTAGTCGTTTATCTCGCAGACCATCTTCCATTAAAACAAGGATTAAGACCATGTCTGACGCGTGCGAACGGGTGATGAATATCCTGTCTCGCAGACCATCTTCCATTAAAACAAGGATTAAGACGACGATTATCCCGAACTCATCACTTTTGGTGACAACAGCTCGCAGACCATCTTCCATTAAAACAAGGATTAAGACAAGGTGCATGCAATCGTATTGCACCCACACGCTATTCTCGCAGACCATCTTCCATTAAAACAAGGATTAAGACGAGTACAACTCTGCCGAACCGCCTGTTGAGGTCTTCCACCTCGCAGACCATCTTCCATTAAAACAAGGATTAAGACCCCGCTCCCCCGTCAACTCACCTGCCACAGTAGACGTTCTCGCAGACCATCTTCCATTAAAACAAGGATTAAGACCTCTGCCCAGTTCTCCCAGGTCGTCGTTGCCGTTGCCCTCGCAGACCATCTTCCATTAAAACAAGGATTAAGACGACAACAGCGTCACCATAGACACAAGCGTTGCCATGTACTCGCAGACCATCTTCCATTAAAACAAGGATTAAGACATACCTGCAGCAATCTTTAGGATTGAAGGAGATTCTCTCGCAGACCATCTTCCATTAAAACAAGGATTAAGACCAGTTCTGACTCCCTAAAATAATATTTATCGCCATCTACTCGCAGACCATCTTCCATTAAAACAAGGATTAAGACATCCTTTTACAAGGATTGAAGGAGATTCTTCTTTCTCTCTCGCAGACCATCTTCCATTAAAACAAGGATTAAGACTTTTGAAGAGAAAACTGGGCACTGTGCAAAATCTTTAAGCTCGCAGACCATCTTCCATTAAAACAAGGATTAAGACAGACAAATCACAAAAAAAGAGCGTATCAAATGATACGCTCTCGCAGACCATCTTCCATTAAAACAAGGATTAAGACTTTTCCGAGAATACCCCAAGCTCTTCTACCTGTTTCTTCTCGCAGACCATCTTCCATTAAAACAAGGATTAAGACTCGTAACTTTTACCTCTATTGCTTTCATATTAATAAACCTCGCAGACCATCTTCCATTAAAACAAGGATTAAGACTCGTCATCACAACTATCAATGAGCTTTTGTAATTCGTTCTCGCAGACCATCTTCCATTAAAACAAGGATTAAGACAATTATTGCAGAGTCCTCAGACGCTTTGGACAGCTCTCGCAGACCATCTTCCATTAAAACAAGGATTAAGACACTTACTAAAAATAGTCTAAAATAATTCTTATGTGCCAATCTCGCAGACCATCTTCCATTAAAACAAGGATTAAGACCTCTACGAAATTATTTGCATAGAGTTTTAATATACTCGCAGACCATCTTCCATTAAAACAAGGATTAAGACTTTTGAAGCAAAAATCTCTGCTTTCGCAAAGTCGTTCTCGCAGACCATCTTCCATTAAAACAAGGATTAAGACGAAGGTTAGCCAATAGCCACCGCCGTCGAGCTCTTCAGCCTCGCAGACCATCTTCCATTAAAACAAGGATTAAGACCTCGGCAGACTGAGCCTGATAGTCGGTTGTGCCAGACTCTCGCAGACCATCTTCCATTAAAACAAGGATTAAGACAAGCTTGATCTTGTTGTCTCCAGCGAGTGACAGGGCTTCTCGCAGACCATCTTCCATTAAAACAAGGATTAAGACCCATAATACACATTTTTTTTTGTTAATAATAGCGAGTGCTCGCAGACCATCTTCCATTAAAACAAGGATTAAGACAAAGCAGATATTAGCTACAGCCCAAGCTCCGAAAAGGACTCTCGCAGACCATCTTCCATTAAAACAAGGATTAAGACTTTCAAACTCCTTGAACGAGTACTGTTTCATTGTTTTCTCGCAGACCATCTTCCATTAAAACAAGGATTAAGACACGCCCTCTAAGAGAGCGTAGCGTATTCCATCAGTTCTCGCAGACCATCTTCCATTAAAACAAGGATTAAGACGCTTTCGCAAAGTCGTTAAATGAGAACTGTTTCATTTCTCGCAGACCATCTTCCATTAAAACAAGGATTAAGACAATAGTTTCTATATGTTCCGCCGTTACATACACGCTCGCAGACCATCTTCCATTAAAACAAGGATTAAGACGCAGAGACGTTGTGCACAACGTCTCTACAACAGGCCATTTTCCATTAAAACAAGGATTAAAACAAGCCGTAGAGACGGTGCGCGCACCGTCTCTACACAAAAATCCAACATTCTCATCTAAGATATGTTTTTCTATTCTGAATTTTTTACGTATTTTTGCAACCAGAACGAAATTGGCAATGCAACAACTCAGCCAAACAACATTTTATAATGCGAAACGGCTGTCTGTATATATAATATGTAACACACAATCAACGTGAAGGAACTTGACATCAAACGATTTAGGATAGCAAATGTCTTGCTGGCGGTTTATCTTACGATACTCGCCGGTAGCTTTATGCACTTCCATGAGTCGCAGGATGAAACTGTCATCTTCGGATGTCAAGACAATTGTCACAAACATGAACAGTGTCACGGACACCTGATAAAATGGGTTCCCACTCATGACGACTGTTTCCTATGTGATTTCTTCCACGAATCCATTATTGTCCCACCCCCATTCTCTTTCTCGGCAGCACTGCCAGAGGTCTCAACCTCTATTTTATGGCTGTCAGAAGATGCCATCCGTCGCGAGGTGTGTCTGCCGAGCCAACGTGCCCCTCCTGCCTTTTGTTAATCTATTTTCTTATAATTAACTGAAGGGAGAAGATCATGTCTTCTTCTCAACAAAAGGCAAATACAATGAGGATAAAACATACCATATTCTTTCTGCTGGTATGCTTTTCATCCCTGACTATTCATGCGCAAAACACAGATCTGGCGGATACATTTCAGCTGGAAGAGATTGTCGTGGCCGGCACAAGAATGCCGGTGACGGGAGTGGTTGCGGCCCCTTCCGTAAACATAGCTTCCGAAGAGATTAATCTGCACATGGGTCATAGCCTCATGGACGCGCTCTCCCACACGGAAGGAGTGCAGGCCATGGACATCGGTGTGGGATTCAGCAAACCGATGATCCGAGGATTGGGGTTTCAGCGTGTAGTGGTCTCGGAGAACGGTGTGAAGCAGGAAGGGCAACAATGGGGAGCCGACCATGGACTCGAGATTGACGCGTTCCATGTTGACGGGGTTATGGTCGTCAAAGGTCCGGCTTCCGTACTGTATGGAAGCGACGCTATGGGTGGCGCGATTGAAATCCTGCCTCCCGTCATTCCTTACGAGGACACTTTGTCTGGAGAAGTATTATTCCAGCATCAGAGTGTATGCTCCGGGATGAGCGGTTCGGCCATGCTTGCAATCAAACGCAAGAAAGTCTACTCCCAGATTCGATATACAGAACGTCATTGGGGAGACTATCGTGTGCCGGCAGACAGTTTCACCTATCTGAGCATGAGACTCCCTATCAATGATAGGCGCTTGAAGAACACAGCAGGTAAAGAACGAAGCGCGAACGGTCTGTTAGCCTTCCGTCATAAGAAATACGAAGGTCGGCTTAACATCAGCGACAACTATCAGAAATCAGGATTCTTCAGCGGAGCTCACGGCATCCCCAACAACAGCAACATGCTGTCGGATGGAGACAAGTGGAATATCGACCTGCCATATAGTCTGGTCAACCACTTCAAAGTGTCGAGCACCAACAAGTGGACGACAGAAAAGACGCAGACGATGTTTGTTTTGGGATTCCAACAGAACCACAGGGAAGAATGGAGCAAATTCCATACCCACACTGTTGGGCAACAGCCTCCTGCGGTTGATCCAGACAAAGAGCTGATGCTCGACCTGCGGACAATCTCTGGCAAAATGCAATTCCGTCTCACCTCATCCGATGAATGGGAACATTATATAGGAGTGTCCGCCTCATTCCAAAAAAACGAGATCGGCGGCTACGGATTCCTTATCCCTTCGTACCGACGTGGGGAATATGGGGCCTATTATCTTGTGAATTATAAGCCGAGCGACGTGTGGGCATTCAACGCCAGCGCCAGATACGACATTAGCCATATCCACACAGAAGCCCACGGCAATGATGTCGGAGAAGTCGTTCGTGACTTCAATGATTATTCATTGGCAATTGGAGCCGTATACACTCCAAAGGACGGGCATGAATGGCGCGGATCCATCGGACGTGCCTACCGACTCCCGTCGGCTAATGAACTGACATCCAACGGCGTCCACCACGGAGCTTTCCGTCATGAGTTGGGAGACAGCAGTCTCGTCGGCGAACAGGGTTGGCAGGCAGATTTGTCTTATTCTCTGCGTAGGGAAAGAGTCGAATTATCTCTTTCACCTTTCTTCAGTTATTACCCACATTTCATCTCTTTACATCCGACAGGACAGTGGTCGACGCTGCCAGACGCCGGACAGATATATAAATATGTAGACGCTCCAGCCACATTCTTCGGTGGAGAGACACGTCTCAAAGTGAAACTTGTGCGTGATCTTTTCTATCAGTTTTCTGGGGAATACGTGCGTACATATGATTATGAATCGCACACAGCCACTCCATTCTCCCCTCCTGCCACTATGCGCAACACCATAAGTTGGGAGCGTAAACGATGGCAAGCGTATGCGGAATGCCAGAGTGTGGCCACACAGAGACGAGTGTGCCATAATGAGGATGAGACGCCTGGATATAATCTGTTGAATGTGGGCGGCAAGGTTGAGATTAAGATTTCTTCAAGAAAACTTTCTTTGCATGTAAACGCAAGAAACCTACTCAACACTTACCATCTAAATCATCTTAATTTTTACAGGAAAATCGAACTGCCAGAAGCAGGAGTCGATATCCAATCAACTATTCGTTTTACTTTTTAAAATTCGATCAAAATGGGAAAAAATATTTTGTTTTTCGTTCTATCAGCTATCATGTGTGTTTCATTTTCTGCTTGTGATGAAGAGGATGCGGACACAACAAAGCCAGTCATCACGTTGGATGAGCCAGAAGACGGTGATTCTCTACGTATCGGAGAAAGCGTTCATTTTGAATGTGATTTTTCCGACGACGAGGCTCTTGGCAGCTATCTGATAGAGATCCACAACAATTTTGATGGTCATGGACATAAGACTAGAGCCGACGAGACTGTGCCATTTTCAATTAAGAAATCGTATGATCTGAGCAATCTCCGTAACACTCATGTCCACCATCATGACATTGTGATTTCAGATAACACGACTCCAGGAGCATACCATTTGGTTGTCTATTGCACCGACGCAGCTGGCAACCAGTCTATGGTGGCTCGTGATATCATTCTGTCGCACGACGCAGAGTCGCACCATCACCACGATCACGACGATGACCATGAAGGAGAAGAACATGATCATGAAGACTAATATTATATAGCAATATCTAAAAGAAGAGATTTACAAACATGCGAACTGGTTATGGGAATAATCGGTTCGCTTTTTTCTTTCTTACCACTTATTTTTTATGGCAAAATTCCACAAAATCCATCTTCAAACCTTATTTTTTGCCCACATCACCCCAAACATCACAAAATCTATCACCACCGTCGTAATATATTCATAGAATTATCTTCTACATTCTGCATTTGAAACAGGCGAAACAAAGTATAGTATACTACAATTTTTAGATTATATAGTTTTTATATCCGCAGTTCAAATTTTCTTTTTCGGGAATTAAAAACCGCCATAAATTTGCAAAAGAAAAAAACAAGAAACCAAGAACAAAAAATAACAAAATTATGGCTAATTTTATTGAAAGTACATTGGAGTTGATTGGCAATACGCCACTTTTGAAACTCAACAATTATTCGAAGAAGGCAGGAGTTAAAAACGCAACTATTCTTGCAAAGTTGGAGTATCTTAACCCAGCAGGTTCAGTGAAGGACCGTATCGCTCTTGCGATGATCGAGGATGCCGAGAAGAAAGGCATTTTGAAACCAGGTGCAACAATCATCGAGCCAACATCAGGTAACACAGGTATCGGTTTGGCAGCAGTAGCAGCAGCCAAGGGATACAAGGCAATCCTTACCCTACCCGACACCATGAGTGTTGAGCGCAGAAACCTTCTTAAGGCTTACGGCGCAGAGATCGTATTGACAGAAGGAGCTAAGGGAATGAAGGGAGCCATCGCAAAGGCTGAGGAGCTAAACAACGAGATCAAGGGATCAGTCATCCTAGGTCAGTTCGTCAACCCAGCCAACCCTAAGATTCACCGTGAGACAACAGGTCCTGAGATTTGGGACCAGACAGATGGCAAGGTAGACATCTTCGTAGCAGGAGTCGGCACAGGCGGAACATTGTCTGGCGTTGGAGAATTCTTGAAGTCAAAGAATCCAAACATCAAAGTGGTAGCTGTAGAGCCTGCCACATCACCAGTATTGTCGAAAGGCACAGCAGGAGCACACAAGATCCAGGGTATCGGAGCAGGTTTCATTCCAGAGACATTGAACACAAAGATCTATGATGAAGTGATCGCCATCGAAAACGAGGACGCATTCACAGAAGGAAGAAACTTCGCAATCAGTGAAGGAGTCCTAGTAGGAATATCTTCAGGAGCCGCGCTAAAGGCAGCTACCATCTTGGCAGAACGTCCAGAGAACAAAGGCAAGAACATTGTAGTGCTATTACCAGATTCAGGTGACAGATACTTGTCAACAGCATTGTTCTCAAATAATTAATCACAAATACATACATTTTCAACGTATGCCGATGGTAAAAAAGCCGTCGGGAAGGGAGTATAACTCCTGACTTGACGGCTTTTCCAAAAATCACTATCACTTAGTTTCAAATATATCTTCTATGTTCATCGATGGCAGAAACGCCGTCGAAAGGGGGATTTATATCTAAAATTTTATGACTGAAAATCAAGAAAAATTACGCAATAACCATCCGTGCTTTGCATCTAAGCCAGGCAACCTCGGAAGAATTCACTTGCCTGTCAGTCCGGCTTGCAATATCGGCTGTCGATTTTGCAGTCGTGTGCTGAACGACACGGAACACCGTCCCGGTGTCACAGCGAAAGTGATCACCCCTGAAGATAGCATCGCCATATTGAGAAAGGCATTGAAGATATGTCCGGACATCAAAGTGGCAGGCATCGCAGGACCAGGCGACACATTGGCAACAGACACAGCCCTAGAGACATTCCGTCTGATTGACAAAGAGTACCCACAGCTGCTGAAATGTATGAGCACAAACGGACTACTTCTAGACGAGAAGGCAGACAAAGTGATCGAGGCAAAAATCGACTCGCTGACAGTCACAGTAAACGCAATCGATCCTGAGATAGAAGCCAAGCTAAACAAGTTTGTCATCTACCACGGCAAGAAATACGACGCGTTGGAAGGAGCCAAGATTTTGATTGAAAACCAATTGAATGGCATACGTAAGATTGCGGAGAGCGGAATCACAGTAAAAGTCAACACTGTATTGGTGCCAAGAATCAATGGAGAGCACATCGAGAAGATAGCAAAAACAGTTTCCTCTTTGGGTGCATCTATCTACAACATCATCCCATTGATTCCGACATACGAGCTGAAGGACGAGAAAGCGCCATTCTGCTTCCAGATTGAAGAGGCAAGAAAGAGCACCGGCAAGTATATCGACGTCTTCCGCCACTGCAACCGATGCAGAGCAGATGCTGTGGGAGTGCCAGGAGTAAGCGAGTTTTCTAAAGAGGTTTATTCAGAAGATTTTGCAACAACAGAAACATTTTCACATGGATAACAAAAAAGAATACAATGCTTTTCGAGTAGCGGCAGCCTCAACCGACGGAGGATACACCGTCGACACACATTTCGGCAGGGCCTCAGAATTCTACATATACCAGTTCTTCGAGGGCGAATGGGTCTACGTCGAGAAACGCACGGTGCCACCAGTTTGCCAGAACGGAAGTCATTCAAGGGAATCGATGGAGAAGACGGTGGAATGTTTTTCTGATTGCCAATACGTCACGGCGTCACGCATAGGAGCAGGAGCCAACGCGTTGCTGGCAGAAAAAGGAATTGTCGCAATGGCTTTGCCAGGTGAGCTGCTCGATGCTCTAGACAAAATTTACAAATACAACGAGATTCAAAACTTATTTAAATAACTGATCGTCACAATTGAGTGGCACAAAACTAAAACATCAAAACAATGGGAGAAATAAGACAGATAGCAATTTATGGAAAAGGTGGTATTGGTAAGTCAACAACCACTCAGAATCTAACAGCAGGATTGGTAGAACATGGCAAGAAAGTAATGGTGGTAGGCTGTGACCCTAAGGCAGACTCTACACGTTTGTTGTTGGGTGGTCTTGCGCAGAAAACAGTATTGGACACAATCCGTGATGAGGGTGAGGACATCTCACTTGACAGAATCATGAAAGAGGGATTTGGAGGCACACGCTGCGTTGAGTCTGGTGGTCCAGAGCCAGGTGTAGGATGTGCAGGTCGTGGTATCATCACATCAATCAATATGTTGGAGAATCTTGGAGCATATACAGACGATCTTGACTATGTGTTCTATGATGTCTTGGGAGACGTGGTTTGTGGAGGATTTGCAATGCCTATCCGTGAAGGAAAAGCCAAAGAGATTTATATCGTAGCATCAGGAGAGATGATGGCATTGTATGCTGCCAACAATATTGCGAAGGGTATCCAGCGTTACGCAAAGACAGGTGGAGTACGTTTGGGAGGTATCATCTGTAACTCAAGAAATGTAGACCGTGAGTTGGACTTGCTTCGTGCTTTCGCCAAGGAGTTGGGAACACAGCTTTTGTACTTCGTGCCTCGTAACAATATTGTTCAGCGTGCTGAAATCAATAAGAAGACAGTTATCGAATACAAACCAGATTCAGACCAGGCTCAGGAATACCGTAATCTTGCACAAGCTGTTATCGACAACACTAGTTTCGTTATCCCTACCCCAATGACAGCAGAGCGTCTGGAGGAGATTTTGCTTGAATACGGTTTGATGGATAATGCGGACGATTATCGCATCTAAAATAATATCTATGTGGACGCACAAAAATGCGTCCACTTATAAAATTTAGAATTTGGAGGCGTATGAGTTATAAAATCGCAGTTGCAACCTCCGATGGTCTGAATGTCGATTTGCATTTTGGTTCAGCCCCAAGCTTTGAAATTTACGAAGTAGAAGGTCTTGACTTTCAAAAAGTTGAAAAGAGGGATGCACCAGACTTGCCAGAACAAAAACAATTTAGCAATAACGCTGGATGCGGCACAGGATGCGAGACTGGCAGCAATGACGGTTGCAATTCTGGCTGTGGAAGCGGTTGTGGAAGCAGAAATGGCTGTGGAGGCAGTGAAAGATCAGAATCCGTCGAAATGCTTTCCGACTGCAGAAGTGTAGTCTGCAAGAAAATCGGACGTAACATACTGAAACAATTTGAACGAAAAGCCATCTCGGTTTTCGATGTCGAGTTGCCCATCAAGGAGGCTTTATCAAAAATCGTCAGCTACTATAGCAAGCTCGACGAAAGAAAATTGAAATTTAAAAATCAAGAAGAGTAAAATTCACTATGGCAAACAGAATCAATCTAAATATGACCACCGTCGAAAATCGCGAATTACGACTTGGAACGATTATCGGGTGGGACGGCTCGGCAAAAGAACTGATTGAACAATCGGCATACGATGAGCGAAGCATAAAAAAACATGGAGGATGCAAAGGTGCAGGACAAGGTTGTAGACTTTGTGAGCTACAGAGTCCACTGAACCAGGAGACCATGTGTTCAAATGCCATCGTACAATGTCAGATTGGAAACCTTACTGACTGCGTATTGATCAACCACGCTCCTATCGGCTGTAGCAGTGAGGATGCTAAATTTAATCTGACAATGCACATGGGTCTTGCACGTCGCGGTAAGCCACAGCAGAACACACTGAATATCAGCACTAATCTACAGGAGAAAGACATGGTGTTCGGAGGAGCCGCAAAACTGAGACAAGCCATCCGCATCGCTAAAGAGAGATATAATCCTAAAGCCATCTTTATCGCTATGGCATGTGCCACTGCAATCACAGGTGAGGACATCGACAGTGTAGCAGAGGAGATGGAGCCAGAGGTTGGTGTTCCAATCATCCCATTGCACTGTGAAGGATTCCGAAGCAAACACTGGAGTACAGGATTTGACGTGGCATTCCACGGTGTGTTGAGACAAATTGTGGAGAAGCATCCGAAAAAGAAGCAGAAAGACCTTATCAACATCATAGCATTGTGGGGAACAGACTGGTTCACAGACCTTTTGAAGCCACTTGGATTAAGAGTCAACTATCTATTGGACTGTGCTTCATTTGAGGAGATCCGTCAGGCATCAGAGGCAGTAGCTACCACAACATTCTGTGAGACACTCGGAGGATACATGGGAGCTGCGCTTGAAGACCAGTTCGGTGTGCCACAGATCGACGCTCCACAGCCTTATGGAATCAAAGGCACTGACGCATGGTTGAGAGCCGTCGCCAAGGTTGTAGGCAAAGAGAAAGAGGTCGAGGAATACATTGAAAGCGAACATAAACGTATCGCTCCTAAATTGGAGGAGTATCGTGAATATTTCAAAGGCAAGTATGGAATGGTATTGACAGGTTCGGCCTACGCACACGGACTAATCAGCGTATTGGCAGAATTGGGTATCAAGAATGAGGCAGCGCTTGTATTCCACCACGACCCAGTCTACGATGGAGCAGGTAAGAACCAGGATACTCTTAAAGAGTTGGTCGAGACATACGGAGATATTCCACACTATACAGTCAGCAAGACACGTGCATTCCAGTTGCCACAACTTTTGAAACGTGTTAAGACAGACTTTCTTATCATCCGTCACCCAGGTTTGGCATCTGTTGCCGGACACCTTGGTGTACCTACATTCGCACTTGGAGACGAGCATATTCCAATCGGCTACGACGGAATCTTGCGTGTAGGTGAGATTTTGAAGGGAGTTTTGGCACGTACAAAGTTCAACAAGACATTGCAGCGTCACGTCCGCCTGCCATACAACGACTGGTGGTTTAGCCAGACAGATCCATTCAAACTCACCAACGACAAAGATGTATTCAAGGACATCGAAGAGAAACTCGGTGAATAATTTCACAAAATTCAAACCATCAAAAGAAATATTCAAATGAGCGAAATACAAAAGAAAAAGCCTTCGGTTATATCCGATGTCAGATATGCCTGCGCGGTGGGTGCGACAAACACCGTAGTTGCCATCAAAGGTGCTGTTCCAATCGCAAACTGTAGTCCAGGCTGTCAGTTGAAGACGACAGCAATGTTGACCTTTGAGAATGGATTCCAGGGAAGTATCGCAGCTGGAGGCGGTAACATGCCAAGTTCAAATGCCACTGAAAACGATGTGGTATTCGGAGGAATCAAGACACTTGACAATCTTATCAAGTCGTCACTAAAGATTTACGACGGTGATTTGTTCGTGGTTCTGACAGGTTGTACCGGAGAGTTGATCGGAGACAATGTCCCAGACTTGGTTGGCAAATACCAGAAAGCAGGATATCCAATCGTCTACGCCAATACAGCAGGATTTAAGGGCAACAACCTTTATGGACATGAAGTAGTTGTAGACGCGATTATCGACCAATTCGTCGGCGACTACAGCGGAGAAAAGAAGAAAGGATTGATCAACCTATGGTTTGAGACTCCATACTACAACCAGAACTGGAGAGGTGATTACCAGGAGCTTGCACGTATATTGCGAGGAGCAGGATTCGATGTGAATGTGCTTTTCGGTCCTGAGAATCCAGGAGTCGAGGCATGGAAAAGAATTCCACAAGCTCAATTCAACTTGGTTGTATCTCCATGGGTGGGTGTGAAGAATGCGGAACATCTACAAAAGAAGTACGACCAGCCATACCTTCACATTCCAGAGATTCCTGTAGGTGAAGAGGCTACAACGAAATTCATCCGTCAGGTGGTTGAGTATGCGGGAATCGACAAAAAGCAGTCTGAAGAGTTTATCAAGCAGGAGGCTAGCATTTACTACTACTATCTTGAGCATTTCTCAGAATTCTTCGCTGAGTATTGGTACGGAATGCCAAGTGAATTTGTAGTTACAGCAGACGCTGCGTATGCTTTGGCTTATTCTAAATTCTTGGCAGACCAAATCGGATTGATACCAAAGAGAGTGATTATCACAGACAACACTCCTGCTAAATTCCGTCCTGCCATCACAGAATACTTCAAGAATAATATATCAGAAGGTGTAAGCATAGACGTCGACTTTGAGGAAGACGGTTATGAGGTAGAAAAATTAATCGAAAGCGTAGAGTTCACAGCAGGTAAGCCATTAATTTTGGGTACTTCTTGGGAATTGACACTTGCTAACAAAAAAGGAGCTTTGTTCTTCGAGATCTCTACCCCATCGTCAGAGACTCTCATTGTCAACCGTTCTCACATCGGCTACAAAGGTGCATTGCAATTCTTGGAAAGAATCTACAGCGCATCAGTAGGCGGAAAATGATCTAATTAAATCTTACATCCAAAAATGTCGTCTGGATTAAATTCAGACGGCATTTTTTTTGATATACGCATCGTCTCTTCAATTTTACATCTTAATATAAAGGTAATATTCCGTCTACCTCATATTCGTTTCTACGTTTCGATTATCAAATAGCAGAATATTCTATTTACTTTCCTAATTTCAAGCACCCCATAGAATAAACACACTGCAATACGGCAAAGTATAGGCAAATATTCCATATTTTTCAATTTTGTTGTAACAAGTTCGCGACAGCATTAATTTTGCAATATCAAAAAAATAAAGGCAAAAAACATGACTACATTAATTAACATAGACATAGCTACAATGGTAAGACGCATGATGCGAATGCGTCTGTCTATGGTTATCGAGCGTGTTTCATTTGCCGAGATCATTTCAGCATTCACTATGCTGTTATTCCCCAAAAATCCACGTTGGATACTCTTCCGATGTCACGTTGATGGATGTTGTTGCCGATGTTGTAAATCGGTTTGTTAAGGAACTTCTATCTTACAGTTCTTATCTATCAAATATTTCCACAAAGTTTGTATTTTAAAGTAGATTGCAAATTGTAGGAGCATACATTGTATTCTCTCCACTTTCTGCAAACCGCACAAACATTTATTTGGATAATTTTTTCAATCATTCATCATTTTATCTTTCAAAATTCGTTAAACATCTAACAATGACGGATATGGCAGTGTATAACAACGTTTTGGATTTGATTGGCAATACGCCACTTGTACAACTTTCAAGATTAAACACAGGAAAGAGCTCACTCTTCTTGAAATTGGAAAATCAAAATCCTGGAGGCAGCATCAAAGACCGTACAGGATTGAATATGATTGTTCAAGCGGAAAAGCGTGGAACCATTCGTCCGGGACAACTAATTGTTGAGGCTACGGCAGGAAACACAGGTTTGGGACTTGCCCTAGCCTCTCGGATGAAGGGATACAAATTATTGCTGGTGATTCCGGACAAAATGAGCAATGAGAAGATCAATCATCTTCGCGCACTTGGAGTAGAGGTTGTCATCACCCGTAGCGACGTGGGCAAAGGACATCCAGAATATTACCAAGATTTGGCAGCAAAAATCGCAAATGAACGAGGTGGTTACTACATCAACCAGTTTGAGAATCCAGACAACCCCGACACGCACTTCCTGACAACAGGCCCTGAGATATGGGAGCAGATGGAGCATAAGGTAGACGCGGTTGTCGTTGGAGTTGGTTCAGCAGGAACATTGACTGGTTTGACAAAATTCTTCAAAACAGTGAGTCCGCAGACCGAATTCATCCTAGCCGACCCCAAAGGATCTATTCTTGCAGACTACATCAATCTTAAAAAGCTACGTGACAACACAGGCTCATGGTACGTGGAAGGAATCGGAGAAGATTACATTCCAAAGTTGGCAGACTTCGATTTAGTGACAAAAGCCTACGAAGTGACCGACTCTGAAAGTTTCACCGCAGCACGACTGCTTCTGCTAGAAGAAGGAATATTGGCAGGCTCGTCAACAGGAACTCTTTTAAGCGCAGCTTTACGTTATGCTCAGGAACAAACAACACCAAAACGAATCGTCACTTTGGCTTGCGACAGCGGAAATAAATATCTTTCAAAAATGTTCAACGACGATTGGCTGAAAGAGAAAAAACTGACTCTCAATTTATAATTCTTGATTAATCAGAAGCTTTAAATATGATCAAAAAATGGCGATAAAGATTGAGGATTGTTAATGGCGGAACGCCCTAACCTCCATCACTTCTGCGAGTTCGCAAGAACGAACAGTAAAAAATCAAGTTTGAAGTTAATAATGAGTATTGTCCCCAACTCCAGTTGCTATTTTTTATCAAACAAAATCCAACTATAAACTATTTAATTTTACTATTATGTCATTAGGATTTTCAACACGAGCAATTCACAATGGTGAAGAACCCGATTTCAGAGATGGAGCAAGCGGCGACGTTGCAGTCCCTATACATTTGTCGACAACTTTCGCAAGAGAGAAGGCTGACAGCCCTACCGCAGGATACGAATACACACGTAGTCTTAACCCTACAAGAAAAGCGTTGGAAGAGAAACTGGCATCATTAGACGGTGCTAAATATGGACTTGCCTTTTCTTCCGGATTAGCAGCCGCATCCACAGTCATCATTTCACTCCTAAAAGCAGGAGACAACGTAATTGGCTTCGACGACCTATACGGCGGAACAAGACGTTTGTTGAGCAACGTCTTCATAAATTTCAATATCTCAACGACATACGTAGATGCAACAGTGCCTGAGAATATTGAGAAAGCGATAAAAGCCGAAACCAAGCTTATATGGATAGAGTCGCCAACCAACCCATTATTAAAGATTGCAGACATCAGAGCAATTGCAGGAATTGCAAAAAGACACAATCTAATTCTCGTGGTAGACAACACTTTCTTGTCGCCATACTTCCAGAATCCACTTGAATTGGGTGCAGACATAGTGGTTTACAGCACCACAAAATACATCGGCGGACACAGCGACACTTTGGGTGGATCCGTCGTCTTGAACAATGAAGAATTTTATAAGAAAATATCCTACAATCAGAATGCCGTGGGTGCGGTGCTCTCTCCTTTCGACAGTTATCTGACACTACGTGGAGCAAAAACACTTGCAGTGCGTATGGAGCAACATCAAAAGAATGCTTTGGCATTGGCTGAGTTTCTACAAAGTTCGCCAAAAGTGAAACGAGTGCTATATCCAGGATTGAAAAATCATCCACACCACGACATAGCAGCATCTCAAACCAGAGGTTTCGGCGGAGTCTTTTCTTTTGAGTTGGAAGGCAATCTTGATGACGCACAACGTTTTCTATCCAAATTGAAACTTTTCGCAACAGCCGAAAGCCTCGGAGGAGTGGAGAGTTTGGCCGAGATTCCAGCCATCATGACACATGCCTCAGTGCCAAAAGAAGTGCGTGAGAAAAACGGAATTTCAGACACTCTGATCCGCATCTCCGCAGGTATTGAAAACACAGAAGATTTAATAAACGATTTTCGACAGGCGTTGAAATAAATATTTATCAATCTGCTAAAAACTAAAACAAAAAGTTATGGGTAAAATTAAACCAGAATTCCAAGAGAATGTTTCTGAAACGCTCTTGATTCCACTCTACATGAGAGCACAAGAATCCAAAGAAGAGAATCCGATTATCGTCGACACAAAATCGGTGGAACTCCTTTCAAAGGTTGATTATGACTTTTCAAAATTTTCAGCAGATGAACGATGTCAACGCTATATCTCTCTCCGGACAAAATACTTTGACGAGGCTGTAAGAAAATTCGTCGACAAATATGACGATGCAGTTGTTGTGCTGATTGCCTGCGGTTTGGACCCTCGCGTCGAACGCATCTCTATCGAGAAAGAATATCAGGTGTACGAACTGGATCTTCCGGATGTCATTAATCTAAGAAAGAAATTTTTGCCTGAATCATCAAACAACAGATATATAGCAGGCAGCATCACAAATGACGAATGGATCCAGACAATCAAAGCAAGTCATCCTTACGGCCATTTTCTGTTCATTTTGGAGGGAATCTCCATGTATCTTACAGAGGAAGAAATGAAAAACGTCTTTAAAAATATCGACGACAATTTCGACCATGCCGAGGTCCACGTGGAGCGTATGAACAAATTTTTCAGCAAACGCACATATCTCCAAAAATCTGTCAACAATACCAACGCGACATTCAACTGGGGATGTGATAATCCCAAAGAGATTGAGCAATGGTGTGAATCCTTTAAGCTGAAAGATGAGTATTACTACTCAGACGAAAAGAAAAACGATTTGGAGAAAAAAGAATCCGACGCTGCGAAGAGTAAGTTCGTCAATATTTTCAGTCGTTCCTTGGGCATTTGGTCTTACGAAAAAGACAAGAAATATCTCAGACTCTGTTGTTAACAGGTAACGTCTCTTGATTTATATATGACTATTTTTTAGGCTCTCTTCATCGGTCATAATGTTAAAAAGAGCCTTTTACTAACCCATTACTGTTAGAATTTGCGACATAGAGAGAGGAGGAAAAAACAAGTCGCAAACCAAGTTTTTTTAACAACAAAATTAAGACGAGAATGAAAACAAAAATATTTTTTCAAGCATTAGTACTGTTTCTATTACAAACAGTGACAGTGAACGCACAGAACTCCATTTCTGTAAACAAGGAACAAGTATCCAAAGAAACGACGTCGAACACACAAGACATCACTTCTGAAACTGCAAAAGATTTGATTCCGGTAGTGAGATTCGGAGATGATATCAAAGTGAAGTTAGGTGGTTTCTTCAGAGCTGAATATTATGTTGATAGCCGTGAGATAGTAGGTGCCTGCGATGGACTTTTCGGTTTCTTTCCACAAGACAAAGTTTACGACGCTAACGGAGACGACTTGAACGAAGTTGTGAGACAAAACTTCTCAACCCAGGCGACTCGTTTCACCGCTACGGTAGACGGTCCGAACCTAGGAGGAGCAAAATCAAAAGCCTATGTTGAGTTTGATTTCTCCGGAGGAAACACCGTAAATGTCAGATTGCGACAGGCTTGGGCAAAATTCATTTGGCAAAAGGGAGAGTTGCTTTTGGGTAAGGCTTGGAATCCATTTGCTGATATTCCATTCCCTTATGTGGCAGGTTTGCATGTCGGCATCCCGTTTCGCCAGTTCAACAGAGGAGACCAGATACGCTACACATTTAAGCCAACAGAACATGTAAGTTTTGTGGCAGCAGGAGTATACCAGACCGAGCACAAGTCGATACTTGAGGAGTCGTCAAACAGCGATATACGTCAGAACCCAGTGCCGGAATTCCATTTGCAGTGGCGTTACAACTCGTCTAAGTTCAGTGCCGGACTGTTTGGTGAATTCAAGAGCATACGTCCGGCTACCAAAGTCACAAACGAACAAAAACAAGTGTACAAAACTGATGAGACTGTAAATTCTTACGCATTCAGCTATTTTGCACAATATTTGGCAGATCGTTTTGGACTGAGAACTGGTGGTTTGTATGGAAAGAATTTGGGAGAATACTTCCAGCAGGGAGGCTACGCAGTAAAATCAATTGACGAACAGACAGGCAGACGCACATACTCAACATCAGCTGTCACCTCATATTGGTTGAGTCTTTCATGGGGCAAGAAATGGTCTCCAAGCCTATTCTTCGGTTATTCTAAGAATCTAGGTTTTTCTGACAACATCTTAGCTGGCGGCAATTTCTTTGGCAGATGGCAAAACGTAGACCATATAATAAGAGTGTCTCCTTCATTGAAGTTCTCCCATAAACAATGGACTCTACAAGCAGAACTCGACTATAATTCTGTAGCATACGGAAAGGTTGACTACGCCGACCACGGAAAGGTGAAAGACACACACAACGTATCTAATGTCAGAGGTCTGATCGCAACCACATTCTTCTTCTAATAATCACAATAAAACGTAGAAACTGTATAAGTTTTATTTTAAGGATTGTTATAATCACACTTCAACAATGCAATCCTTAGACAATAATAGAGTTTAGACACAAAAACACAGACATAGTCTACTTTTTAGATACATCTTCTTATTGTTTAATTAAAAAATATCGAACTGTATGAAAAAAATTAACTTAATCACAGTAGCATTGCTCTTTTTTTCTTCATTCTTTTTCTCTTCATGTGGCAACGCGACAAAAGATTCTAAGGAATCAAGTGTAGAAAAGAAAGAAATTTCAGTAGGTTTTTCTCCTGGTCCATATTCCGACCTATTCAAAAAGACTATCCAGCCAGCGCTTGAGAAGAAAGGTTACAAAATCAAGATTGTGGAATTTACAGACTGGGTGACTCCAAATCTTGCGTTGGCAAACAAAGAGATAGACGCCAACATTTACCAGAACACACTATACAGACAAAATTTCTGTGACACAAAGGGCGTTGACCTGACAGCCACATTCTCTGTTCCTACTGCCGCACTCGGTCTTTTCTCAGACAAATACAAAGTGAAAAGCATCGACGAGTTGAAAGCCCAACTTCAGCCAGGAGGCATCGTATCCGTACCGAACGATGCTGTCAACCTAGCACGTGCACTGCGATTCCTTCGCTCCATCGGTCTGATTACAATTAAATCAACAGTCGACGACAAGACGGCAACAGAAAACGATATCGACGAGAATCCATTCCAACTTAAAATTGTACCATTGGAAGCTGCTCAATTGCCACGCTCACTCGATGGCAGCACACTTGCAGTCATCCCTGGCAACTACGCAATATCATCCGGATTGAAACTATCGTCTTCCATTGTCGGAGAGACATTGCCATCCGAACTGCTGATCTGGTTCGTTGTACGTTCAGAAAATGCGAACGCTCAATTCGTAAAAGACGCTCAAGAAGCTTATGAATCAGAAGAATTCAAAAACTATTTTGAAAATCCTGAGAACGAGTTTGACAGATTCCAACGTCCACAGTGGTATGTAGACAAATGGAATATCCAAAACAGGTAATATTAGGTCCTTTTGTAGATGCTCGATTAAGTTAATCGGGCATCTATTATAAAAAAGTTAAAAGATAGAAGGTATGATTAAATTTGATAATGTTAGTGTATCGTTTACCAATAAAAAAGGACAAATAGTAGATGCTGTCAAAAATGTCTCGTTTAATGTAAACGACGGTGAGATATTGGGAATCGTAGGAACGAGTGGAGCCGGCAAGAGTACACTTCTACGCACAGTCAACCAACTGCAGCTTCCTACTGGCGGACATACAATAGTAGACGGAAAAGATATCGGCAGTTTATCGGGAAAGAGTCTTGCTAAATTCCGTCACTCAATAGGCATGATTTTTCAGCAATTCAATCTCGTCAGCACCCAAACCGTGGCTCAGAATGTTGCCTTTGCCATGGAGATCGCCGGACACAGCAAAGAGGAGATCAAACGACGTGTGCCTGAACTATTGAGCCTTGTAGGATTGTCTGACCGTGCCGACGTCTATCCAAGCACATTGAGTGGAGGTCAGAAACAGAGAGTGGCTATTGCTCGTGCCGTCGCCAATAATCCCAAAATATTGCTTTGCGACGAAGCGACTTCAGCACTGGATCCTGAAACCACAAATGATGTCCTGCAACTTCTGGAAGTGATAAACATAAAATTCGGCATCACCATTGTGCTTATCACCCACGAATTTGATGTGGTCAAGAAAATATGCCATCGTGTGGCAGTGATGAACAAAGGCGAATTGGTAGAAATCGGCGATGTATTCGATGTTTTTACGAAGCCTCAGCACGAATTCACAAAAACGCTATTGTCTCACACCTTTGATCTCGACCTTCCTGGACGTCTGACAGAAGACAAGTCGAAACCACTGGTGAAAATCATATATAATGGAGAAAAAGCAGAAAACGCAATCGTTTCCAACGTAGTGAAACTCTACGACGTAGACGTAAATATTCTTCATGGCAAGATTGAGTATATCAACGACAAACCATTTGGCATACTGATTGTCCAATTGATCGGCAAACAAGACGATATTTACAACAGCTTGGATTACTTGAGTAATAACACATATAGAACGGAGGTGATAAATGAACGAGACTAATTATTCCGAACTGCTCAACAACCTGTTGCCAGCGTTCGGAGAAACATTGGAGATGTGTGGAATAGCACTGTTACTTGCAGTCGTATTAGGCACTCCACTCGGAGTGTTGTCATATATTACTAGCAAACATAGCATATGTCAAAATAGAGTTGTGAACCTTATAGTCGGCTTCTTTATAAATGTCATCATGTCGACGCCGTTCGTCATTCTGCTTGTGTTGCTGTTGCCATTCACACGTTTTGTGGTCGGCACATCAATAGGTCCTGAGGCAGCTTCAGTACCTCTTGGAATAGTGGCAATCGCATTCTACGCCCGTTTGGTGGAAGGAAACCTTCATGCTATAGACAAAGGAGTGATTGAGGCATCATTGGCTATGGGAGCCACATGGTTTAGGATTGTAACCAACGTCTTGTTGCCAGGTGCATTCAGTGGAATGATCCGTGGACTTACCGTTCTGGCAGTCACATTGGTCGGCTATTCTGCTATGGCAGGTATCGTAGGTGGCGGTGGTGTCGGCGACCTTGCCATCCGTTTCGGATATTATAGGTATCAGACAGACATCATGATCATCACTGTGCTTTTGCTTATCATCTTAGTGCAGATTATTCAGACTATAGGAGAAAAAGCGTCAAGAAAAGTGCAGAAATAAACATCTGAAGACAACTATCCTAATCTTCCATCAGAATAGTTTTTCTAAAATATTGTTTATTTTCATAATAGTCCAAACGAATATTCTATAAAAATACCCAATAATAGGTAGATTATCTATAATCACGCTTATCATTGGGCAATTTATCCAGTCGCAATACCTTTGCAATACAAAACAACAAGTAAAACTAAAACATCATATATGGCAAATATTCATCAGTCCATCGCAGAATTAGTGGGTAAGACTCCACTACTGCAGCTTAACGGATATAAAAAGGCGAAAAATCTTGGTGCGAACATCATCGCAAAATTAGAGTACTTCAACCCCAACCAGTCTGTCAAGGACAGAATTGCCCTTGCAATGGTGGAGACAGCAGAAAAAGAAGGCAAACTTAAAAAGGGCGACACAATCATAGAGCTAACCAGTGGCAACACAGGTGTGGGACTTGCAGCAATCGCAGCAGCCAAGGGTTATAATTTCCGCGTCTACATTCAAGACCAAGTGTCGAAGGAGCGTTTTCAAGTGATTCATGCATTGGGTGGAAAGACAGTGAAACTTTCAGAGGTTCCTGAAATCGTGGAGAGTTTTGAGAAAAACGGTCCTGACTTCATCGAGTGTGTAAAGGCATTGGAGCGTCACGTGGCAGGAGAAAAAAATCTTTGGTTTGCCGACCAGACTCGCAATCCAGCCAATCCAAACGTACATTTCAACACTACCGGCCCTGAAATTTGGAACGACACAGACGGAAAAGTCGATGTCTTCGTAGCTTGTGTGGGTACAGGAGGAACATTGTCCGGAGTTGGAAACTTCCTAAAATCCAAAAATCCTAACGTAAAAATATACGGTGTGCAGCCTACAGAGGACTCATTCCAGTCGCCAGAACGACCAGACCAGGAAGAAATCACAGGAGTACACCCATTCGAAAACACAAAAGAGGAATATATTCCAGCAAACTTGGACCGCAAAGTGTACGACGGATATTTTGAGATACATACAGACCAAGCCTACGAAGCTGCACGTCTTTTGGCAAAAAAGGAAGGTGTGTTGGTTGGAGCCTCATCTGGCGCAGCTCTTTACGCAGCCACTCAACTTGCTCAAAAAGAAGAATTCAAAGGCAAAAATATAGTTGTGCTTTTGCCAGACACAGGTTTAAGATATCTATCGACTCATTTGTTTGAAGAATAAAAATTAAAAAATCCATGGCCATAAATTTAAACAATTCCAATGTAGCTGTGCGTGAGAATCGTATCGGTTCGATCACCGGCTACATCGGTTCATTAAAAGATTTAGCAGAGAAATCACAATGCGGCACATTGAAAGGATGTGCACGATGTTTCTCTCAGTCAAGCACTTGTCTATCCCTTTGCGGATTGAGTCAGTTGGCAGGAATCCGCGACGTCGCTATTATCCATCACGGTCCTTCAGGATGCTCTGTGACCAGTTCGACCAGCTACTATATGTCGAAAGTAATGTCGAAGAAACGTGGTGTCACATCAGACACTGTCTATGTCGGAACTGACATGAACGAAAAAGACACGATCTTCGGATCAACGGAAGCTCTGAGAAAAATCATTCTGGAGACATACAAACGTTACAAACCCAAAGCGATATTTGTGTCGAGCAGTTGTGCAACAGGAATCATCGGTGAAGACATCGACAGCATCGTCGACGATGTGAAAGATGAAATAGAAGTACCGGTTGTAGCTGTACACTGTGAAGGATTCAAGTCGAAGATCTGGGCAACAGGATTCGATATCTCCGACCATGCAGTCATGCAATCGATCGTCCAGAAGCCACGTCCTGGAGTAAAAACCAACAAAATCAATTTCAAGAACTTCTTCGAGTCGGCACGTCCGGAAATTATCGAGATGTTCAAGCAGTTTGATCTGGATCCAGTCTTCTTATATTGCAATTCGACGGTGGAAGAACTTTCACATCTTTCAGAAAGCCTTGCCACAACATGTATCTGTGGCACTTTGGGCAATTACCTTGGCAACGCGTTGGAGGAGAAATACGGAGTGCCATACGTACGAAGTATCAACCAATGTGGAATCATCGGTTTTGAGACATGGCTTCGCGAGATCGGAAAAGTGACACACAGAGAAGATAAGATAGAGAAATATATCCAGGAGCAACGTGCCATCTATCTACCAAAGATAGAAGAGGTTAAGAAAGAGTTGACTGGATTGACCGCCGTCCTCGGTATGGGTCCGGGCTACACATTTGAGGTTTCCAGAGTGTTGAACGAGCTTGGAATCAAAGTAGTGTGGGCTTTGGCTTGGCACTACGACAAAAAATATGAGAACGGAGATGTGCCTCCATCAATGAAATATCTGTTGGACAACGACATTGATTTCGAGACATCTGTGGCCGACCAGCAGAACTACGAGGTGATGAACATCCTCAACAAATATAAGCCAGACATGTATCTTTCACGTCACCCCGGCTCTACAGTCTGGGCGATAAAGAATGGAACACCAGCGATCTATGTGGCAGACGAATACATGATTTTCGGATACAAACACACATTGGAGTTTGCAAACGCAATTCTCGACACTGTCAGAAACAGAAGTTTCGAGGAAAATCTTGCGAAAAGAACCAAACTTCCATACACACAATGGTGGTACGAACAAAAGGTTGATAAATTTTTTGAGGAGGCAAAATAATGGCAAAGATACTTGACAAACAAAGATATAAATGTGCATTGGCGGCTATGCAGACCGTCCAGGCAATCGACCGTGCATGCCCAGTGCTCCATTCCGGCCCTGGCTGCGCGCAAAAACTTTCAGACACGACAGGAAGTTCGGGATACCTGTCGCCACAGATTTTCCCTTGTACATCCATCAACGAGAAAGATGTGGTGTTCGGAGGAGTGAAAAAGTTGGAATCCACTATCGCCAACGCGTTGAAGGTGATTGACGCGGATTTGTATGTGGTGTTGACGGGATGTATTCCTGAGATTGTGGGAGACGACGTCGCAGATGTTGTATCTAAATTCTCCGATGCTGAAAAACCTGTAGTTTTTGCACCGACAGCCGGCTTTAAGGGCAACAACTACAAAGGACACGAACAGGTGGTGGAGGCAATCGTCACCCAGTATCTCAAAAAGTCGGACGACAAACAGAAAGGACTTGTAAACATCTGGGCTGACGTGCCTTACCAGGATCTGTTCTGGCTTGGAAACATCCGTGAACTGGAGAACCTGTTGACTGAAATCGGCCTTACACCAAACACAATATTCGGCTATCAGCGTGGCATCGAGAACATCAACAAGATTCCTCATGCTGAATTCAACTTGCTTGTCTCACCATGGGTAGGATTGAAGAACATGAAGACGATGGAAAAGACGCTTGGAATTCCATATCTCCACTACCCTGTGTTGCCTGTAGGAGCCACAGAGACAGGCAAATTTCTCCGTGAAGTAGGCAAATTCGCCAATATCGACGAGGGAAAAGTCGAGGCAGTCATCAAGAAACATGAGGACTACTTCTACTACCTGATCTCACGTTATGCCGATCTCTTCTTGGAAAACCGTGTGATCAACAAACAATTCAGTGTCGTGGCTGACGCTCAATACTCTTTGGCTATCACAAAATTCCTTGTGAACGACTTGGGTTTGACTCCTGCCAAGCAATTCGTCACAGACGATACGCCAAAAGAGTATCAGGAAGCTATAAAAGCAGAATTCAATAATCTCAACTTTGGAATCAAAGCCGACGTCGCCTTTGAGACTGACGGATTCAAAATCCACGAGGCGATAAAAGAGCACGACTATCATGGCTATCCTTTGGTGTTGGGCGGATATTACGAGAAAGAGTTGACAGAGAAACTAAAAGGAAACTTCCTCAATATTTCATGGCCAGTCCTAGACAAAGTAGTCTTTGACGATTTTTATGTGGGCTATACAGGAGGAATCCGACTGATCGAAGATATCTACACCGTAGCGGTTCAGCGATTCAATTAGTCATTTATGACTCTGTAAAAATTTAATTCTAAAGACTTTTATTTTTATGGCCGGCATCTTGTTGACATGCCATAGGTAGCGATTAGCAGCTTCACAACCCAATGGAATACAACAAGATGCTTTATTAATTATATCATGAGTGAAAGGAATTTAGACTTTGACACGATAATCGAGCGTCGCAACACAATGTCATTGAAATATGACTATGCGGAACGATTAGGTTTTCCAGCGGACATATTGCCACTTTGGATTGCCGACATGGATTTCAAGACATCTAGTTACGTGCAAGACGCGCTGAAAGAAGTTGTCGAACATGGAATCTTCGGATACAGCGAGGCATTGTCAGATTATTATGTCGCTGTAAGAGAGTATTTTCAAAAGAAATATAATTATGATTTTGAAGAAAGAGAATTGATAAAAACGCCAGGCGTCGTATTTGCCATTGCCGTAGCCGTAAGGTCGCTGACCAATGAAGGCGACGCGGTTATGATCCAAAGTCCTGTCTATTATCCATTTTCCGCCACTATCGAACACAATGGTCGAAAAGTTGTAGACAGCACTCTGATATACGACGAAAAAGAAAACAGGTATGTCATTGATTTCAAGGATTTCGAGCAAAAAATCGTCGACAATGATGTGAGATTATTTTTGTTGTGCAATCCCCACAACCCTGTATCAAGAGTATGGAGAAAAGAAGAGCTGCTGAAACTTGGAGATATATGTTTGAGGCATAATGTGTTAGTGGTAAGCGACGAGATACACGCCGATTTCACATTCGTAGGAAAGCACCACGTGTTTGCAAGTCTACGACCTGAATTTGAAGACATTACCGTCACTTGCACATCTCCGTCCAAAACATTCAATCTTGCCGGTCTGCAACTGGCAAACATAATCATAAAAAATCCGACAATCAGGAGAGCTTTCGTTCATGAATACAGAGTCTCGGGATACAGTGAACTGAATGTTATGGGATATGTCAGCACCGTCGCAGCATACAGGAATGGAGGCGAATGGTATGATGCGATGCACGAATATATAAGGAAGAATGCTGAATATGTAAAAGAATTTGTCGACGCGAATCTTCCCAAAATCAGGATGATCAACCACGAAGCCACATATCTGGTGTGGTTGGATTTCCGAAAAACAGGATTGTCCGTCGATGAACTGGACAACAAAATCATCTATCAATCAAGATTATGGCTCGACAGCGGAAAGATATTTGGAAAAAGTGGAGAAGGATTCCAACGCATCAACGTAGCATGTCCGAGAAAAATACTTGAAGAGGCAATGAAGAGATTAAAAGAGGTGTTTGGATGAAATAGCATCGCTATACTAAAATCTTATTTCGAATGTTATAAGTTAAATGGTGTATCTGATTTCCGATACACCATTTTTTTGAATTCAGCGGTTAAAACCGAAAAATTTAGGGTAAAATTGGCGGTCATAACCGAAAAATTCAGTTAAATTCAGCGGTTACAACCGAAAAATTTGGTATAAAATTGGCGGTTGCAACCGAAAAATTCAGTTAAATTCAGCGGTCACAACCGAAAAATTTAGGATAAATTTGGCGGTTACAACCGAAAAATTCAGTTAAATTCAGCGGTCATAACCGAAAAATTTATGGTAAAATTGGCGGTTACAACCGAAAAATTTAGGATAAATTTGGCGGTTACATATAAATCCGTTACATTTGCAACAAAACTAATAATATGATTAACAGAGCCATAGAGAATTCACTAAAGACCGATTTCGGGAGAAAAAAGGTGATTGTAATACTTGGTCCACGACAAGTAGGGAAAACCACCTTGCTTGAAGCTTTGGGCACATCAGATAAGAAATGTTTAATGCTGAACTGTGACGACATAGATGACGCTATGCTAATTGAAAACAAGACATCCACAGAGTTGAAAACACTAATCAGCAGCTACGACTTGGTCTGCATTGACGAGGCACAACGAGTAAGAAACATTGGAATGACACTGAAAAAAATCGGAGACCTCAAACTTGATACACAAGTAATAGTGACAGGATCTTCTTCTTTTGATCTATCCAACGACATCAATGAGCCAGCTACAGGCAGATTGTTGGAGTATCAGTTTTTCCCCTTGTCGATGAGTGAGTTAGCAGCTAATTCATCAGCACGTGAGCAACAACGTTTACTAGGGAACAGGTTAGTATATGGGCTTTATCCAGAGGTTGTCACATTGCCATCAGACGCAAAACGCACCTTGACAACCCTTGTGAATAATTATCTGTATAAGGACATTCTTTCTTACAAGGGCATCAAAAAACCGGAGCTTCTTCAGAAACTTGTGCGTGCATTGGCCTTACAACTAGGTTCGGAAGTTTCTTATAATGAGCTAGGCAACCTGCTTGGCGTGGATAAAGAGACGGTAGAGACTTATATCGGACTACTAGAGAAATGTTTTGTGGTATTTAGATTAGAGTCTTTCAGCCAAAACATACGGAACGAAATAAAAAAAGGCAAAAAGGTATATTTCTACGACAACGGCATACGTAACGCAGTGATTTCCAACTTTGCTCCTATAGAAATGAGAAATGACGTCGGAGCTTTATGGGAAAACCTGATGGTGAGCGAGAGAATAAAACGAAATGCTTACCAAAAGAGTTACGCCCAACTCTATTTTTGGCGGACACA
Source organism: Bacteroidales bacterium UBA3844 (assembly GCA_002392915.1). Lineage (GTDB taxonomy): Bacteria > Bacteroidota > Bacteroidia > Bacteroidales > Paludibacteraceae > UBA1723. The sequence goes on from DGHQ01000005.1 coordinate 27,744, forward strand.
TGATCAAAAAGAGGTCGATCTCGTGGAGTTGGAAGACGGTGGAATACGAACTTTTGAATTCAAATGGAATGCAAGAAAAAAAGCATCTCTGCCAAATGCTTTTGCAACAGCCTACCCAGGAGCCACTTTCAATGTTATAACGCCCGACAATTTTTGGGATTTTGTATAAGCGGGCAGGTTTCAAACCTGCACCTGCCCCATCGATCACTCTATCCCGAGACTTTGTCACGGGTTACTCTCGCTTTGCTCGGTAGCGTCTTTCAGACGGTTCTTCCTCACCGCAGGCAGATTTGAAACTTGCACTTGCCCCATCGATCATGATCTTATTTTGTTAGTTCTTTGTTGTCTGCCATATCTTTCTTTTCTCCATTTCTTGACTTCTTTATATTGAAGAAAGTAAGAGAATCCGTCTGGTGAGCCACACCGTTCACCACCACGAAATAGTTTGGCACCTTCTCCCCTTTTTCATTCAACGTACACTTGACATACGTCTTCTCCACCGTCGCTGGAGAAATCTCGTCTGCTAACACAGGAAAATATGCCACTACCAATAATGCCCCTAGAACAACTGTTCTTAAAATTGCTGTCATCATAAGCTTAAAATTTAGTCGTTAAACATTTTTGCTCGTCTGCGGAATATCATTCATTCCCGTGGACATTGCAAAAATAGATCACGGCATTGCAAAGGCACGGACAAAAAAAAGAAAGCCTTACGGACAGGTTGTGAATTTCACAATTTGCACAAAAGATTCACAGATTGTACGGAAATGGAAGATTCTTCTGAGGGTTTCATTAGGTTTCATAAAATGTGGGAAGAGAAGAAATTATACCGATCGTTGAAAAAAGAGTCTCATATAGCGTCTTTTATTTTATGCGATCGTTTATTTTTGCGACGTGAAATAAAACCAGTTTGACGAATTATGATTAAAAAGAAATATACCAACAATGACATTTACGAATTTCTCCACAAAGAAATATGTTTGACCAAAGTGATGCCCGACATGACGACGGATGAGCTACGAGCCAAAGAATCCGACCCTTACTTTTGGAAAAACCTGAGCGAACTGTTGGAATGCTTCAGAATATGCGACGCCTGCCACAAACCAATGATTGAAGGATTCTGTATAGACGACGGTGCTGAACACTATTGTTCTCCAGACTGCCTACATACACAGATGACTAATGAAGAATTCGAAGAACAATACGACAACAGTAATGGAACCTCCTATTTCACCAACAGGTATGAGGATTCTATGACGTATAAAAAGGGGGAATAAATAGAGATATTATATATGACAATATAATAAATTAAGCCCCCAAAAAATGGCAAAAATTAACTTATTATGACAAACTTCCATGGTTTTTCCATAAAAGGGCAAAGAAATTAGAAGAAAATGAATATTTTTGTATTTACTTGGGTCTAAGTTGGTTCAGCATTTTTATGATGACGAACCCAATGGAACTAAGCACTACATATTAAAAGGCGTTACTGACGCTTTGTTTGGGATCCATCAAAACTACCACAATTGAGAGGCAGAACCGAAACAAAAGCAGAGTAACCTCCACGGAGTGTAGATTATGCCTCCGTAGTGTGCACGAGGCTCGTGTAGTCTCAATGCACACTTTACGGGTGTATTATAGACTCCTGCGTGGGTGTTAACACTGTTTGTTCTTTCTGCAAGGCTGTGGTAGGCCGTGATGGATGGAACAAACCAGTAGTTAAACACCCACGCTTTTTCTTTTGTAGTTATCTATAGTTATTAACATGTTCGCTTTGGGTGTTCGCGAATTGTCATCTAAGTGTTGTTTAGCACACAGAGATTACACAAAGAAACACGAATAAGAAAATACTGAGTTTAGCATCCTTGATTGACTGATTAACCAGAACTTGCACTTCATAAACACATCAGTCGGACAAGCAATTGGATGTTCGCGCTCATAAGGGCGTGGACAGTTGGATTGTTGTCTGATGTGGGCTGTGCAAGGCCTTGGTTAAACCAATCTTCTTCCACGCCCCCTTTTCGAAAATCGAAGAGAGGGCTTTTTTAATGGCAAAGAAGAAAATGAACAAATTGCCTAAGCATAAGGCATTAAGAGTTTTTGAAGGATTTGCTGGATATGGCGGTGCTTCTTTTGGATTAAAACGTTCTGGATTGAAATATAAAGTTATCGGAATGTCAGAGTTTAACCCATTTGCTAGCAAATTACTAGAAGCAAACTTTCCTGATATTAAAAATTGGGGAGATATCACAAAAATAGATCCAAAAAAACTTCCAGATTTTGATCTGTTTACTGGTGGGTTTCCTTGCCAACCATTTTCTTCAGCTGGAATGCAAATGGGTGAAGATGACAGGTATGGTAGAGGAACGCTTTTTTATGAAATAATGAGAATTCTTAAAGAGAAACGTCCTAAATATTTATTACTAGAAAATGTTAAAGGGTTCACCGCAAAAAAATTTGAAACAACGAGAAATCGTATTAAAGAAATACTGCGTGAATTAGGCTATGGAGAATTACAATATGCAATACTAAACTCTTGCGATTATGGTATACCACAAAACCGAGAAAGAATCTGGATGTTTGCTATGTTAGGTGGTGTTCCCGAAGGATTCAATATTGTACCACCTAAAATAAAACTAACAAAAAGGTTTGGTGATTTTTTGGATAAAAATGCTCCATCATACTTATATCTTTCTCAGGCACAGATTGCCCATCTTAAAGAAAAACATCATATAGATTCTTTTATAGTTAAAGAGCCTCTTTGTTTTGATGTTTATAATAAAAAAATAAAAACTAATGCATTAAGTATCACCATTACTCAACCAGAACATAATAGTTTACGTGTTATCGAAGTTCCAAAAGAAGATGGATTAGAAATTGTTAGAAAAATGTCCGTTGACGAACAATTCAGATTTATGGGATTTGAAGATGGTGAATTAAATTATGCTGGACAATCATACTCTCAATTATCGACAAGAGCGGGTAATGGTTGGGACGTTAATTTGGTTGGAATTTTGTTAAATCATATATTTAGTCAGGTATTATGATTCTTAATTTGGGTTCATTAGCATTTAATGCAAACATTCAAACATCTGGTGGCACCCCTGCATGGGGAACAGAACTTGGTCAAGGAGACGGCTACAAATTTTCATTTGAAGACATGTCTGATTTTTTTACGGGAATGGTATACAAAGCAATATCTGATACTGAGAATGTCACATGTCCTTTAGGAAAAGGAGGAAACCAACGTGCAGATTATGATTTTGTAATAGCTAGTATTTTTGATAAAATTTATGTAAATGGACAAAAAGTTAGCAATGCTAGTTTTCTTCTTCTTATTGTAAAGAAACTTATTGGAGATCATCACGTAGGAAGAAGAACAATTAAGTACAATCCACGTATGACATATCAAGGCAAATGCATTAACGACGATTGTTTCAAAAAAATAGCAACTACGATGGGGTTGCCTGATAATGCAGCATGGTTTGTCTACGAAATATTTATTATTAACCAAGATGAATTACATTTTACGGCTTTTGAATTAGGATCTACGCCTCAAATCTATAAAGATAATGAAGAAAGGAAAAAAGCTTTTATAAATAAATTGACAAACGGAAATAGAAAATGTAAATTTATGGACTCTCAATCAAAGCAAAATCTACAACAAATCTTCTACGGAGCTCCTGGTACAGGCAAATCAAATACCATAAAAAGAGAAGTTGATGACAAAGGCAAATTAAACTTTCGCACCACATTCCATCCAGATAGCGATTATTCAACTTTTGTAGGCTGTTACAAGCCAACTATGAAACGAAGTACTATCACTAAAGATGATGTTACTACAACAGAAGAAAAGATCGTGTATAAATTTGAACCTCAAGCTTTCACTAATGCATACGTACAAGCATGGAATAGTAAAGAAGATGTTTATCTGATTATAGAAGAAATCAATCGTGGCAACTGTGCACAAATATTTGGGGATTTATTCCAACTACTCGATCGCAAAAATGGAGAGTCGGAATACCCTGTAAATGCAGAATCCGCTCTCGCTGATTATCTATCGATAGCACTAAGCAACACTGACCGTGATGATATTCCTTCCGAGGTAAAAAACGGAACTAAACTAAAGTTTCCTTCAAACCTCTATATCTGGGCTACAATGAACACTTCTGACCAAAGTCTTTTTCCAATCGACTCTGCTTTTAAACGTCGCTGGGAATGGAAATACATAAAAATAAAAGACGAGGGCAAGAATTGGAAAATAGATGTAAAGACAAAGAATAATGATGGAGAAGATGTATTTGTGGACTGGTGGAACTTTATCCGTAAAATAAACGAAATAATCGCCTCCATGACATCAAGTGCTGACAAACAATTAGGTTATTTTTTCTGCAAAGCAGACAAGAGAACTCAATCGTCAAATAACGAAAATGACCTTATTTCTATGGAAACACTTGTAAACAAAGTGTTATTTTATCTTTGGAACGACGTGTTCAAAGACTATGGTTTCGAAGATGTATCATTGTTCCAATACGATGCTAAGACCGAAGATGGGAAAGATATAAAAAAGGATATGTCATTTCCTGACTTCTACGAAGAAGACAGTAATAATGTAAATTCCGAAATGGTAACAGACTTCGTGCTGAAAGTAATGAATTGGAGAAAAAACGGAGAAGAGAATAACTGATGTATATCCTGTTTGAAGAACACCAATACGAAAGCTGCAAAGTAGAAAGAATTCTGAAAGACATTTATGTACTTCAGGATGTAAACAAAGCAGTAAGCGTACAATTTGTGGGTTATTTCTACAACCCGCATCTACACGACTGCGTATTTATTTTGCCCAAAGTACTATTAACTGAACAGGAAACACTAGTGGGCGTGACATTAGGGTCTGGTGATCCAGTAACGCCAGAAATGGTATTAACACCACAAGGTCAGGAAACGCTAAGCAAAGAATACCGTAAATTCATATATGAATTCTCAATATGGATATACAGAGCGTTGAACGTATTTTATAAAGCTAATCCTAAAAGTAAAGTCATTCTTTACAAACATTTGCCTCAGACAGGCAAAGGACGCAAGCATCAATCTAAAACGTATCTCGATATTGTTTTGTCACTCATCAACTTCAATCAGGAAAATCGTGATTTCGTGCTATTCACAATCAAGAACCTGCATCGAGGAAACAATAAAATCAATTGGACACGTACGATTTCTCAATCACAGGCTTTCGTACAGGATAAGGACATAGTGTACCTAAAGCCAGTAAACAAGAAACGTATTGTGAACTACGAGGAGGAACTATTCATCATCTTCTACAGTATCTTAAATTACCTGAACGGCGAGTATGGGTTCCATACGCCAATAGACATCCAGTACGAGTTGATTACAGGAAACAATTTCAAACAGTATTTGCGAGGAATGGGGAAAACAAGGCTGATGCAGATTAAGTATAAGTACTTCTCAGACAAAGCACTACAGTTGTGGGACTTGTGCTATGCATTCTTCGAGAACTCATATCGCATTGCCATCAACACAAATGCCCAAGAATATTTACTATCCAAAAATTTCAACATCATATTCGAGGCAATGATTGACGAATTGATAGGAACACATCACTCGAATATTCCACATGGATTAGCAGATCAGGATGATGGTAAAAAAGTGGATCATATATATACAGATTTAGCGTTAACCTCTGTAGATACCCAAACAAATAGAGAAGTCTATTATATTGGTGACAGCAAATACTATAAGAGTGGACACAGACTGACATCCGAATCTATATATAAACAATATACCTACGCTCATAACGTCATTCAATGGAATATCAATCTTTTTCTGTCGGACGATACCTCTTTTGACGAATTAGATATGCTTAAAAGAAAAGAAGACAGAAATAGATTTAATAAAATTAGATTGCAAGATGCAACAATTACTGAAGGATACGATGTAATTCCAAATTTCTTTATCAGTGCATTTGTCAATGATGATCTTAAATATAAACTTCAGGAGGATATCCGTAAACACACTGACAAGAACGGCAAACATTGCACAAAGATCTCGTATCAATTTCCTGACCGTCTATTTGATAGAGACACTTTATTTCTTTCTCAATATGACGTGAACTTCTTACATATCCTCTTTTTATATGCAAGAAATAAATCCAATGAAAAATCACAGTGGAAAGAATCTGTGAGAAAAATGTTCCGTGACGAAATACGTTCTGTTATTCAAAATGAATTCACTATTTATGCAATGCGTGCACGATTAGGAGTGGATGGTGCATTATACTTACAACAACATTTCTATGATCTAAACGGAAAGGTATTTCAACCATATGGAGAAGAACGAACAATGTATTTTGCCTACGCAAGATCTACAAAAAACTGGGAGAAAACGCAAGCACAATACGAAGAATTGTCACAATACTTCATTATCGAGAAATGCAATATGGGACAAGACCCAAAGGATGTTCTTAAGAAAAGTATTGATCAAGAATTACAAAAGCCTTTGTCCGTGTCATCACAATGGTTAACGCTACATTATTTGGAACGATATAAAGACAAAGGAATTCTGTTTGGTTATTACAAAAACGATTCCCATTTACAATGGATTCTTGGAAACAATGACAAAGGATCATTGGTTTACAACGTTCGTTTATTAGTAAAAGGAGAGGCACCAAGAGATGGTGCTAACACATCTTATTATTACGAAAAAAAGGATATCCAATTTGTTGTACTCTACACTGATGACGTAGAAGAAACAGGCAAATTCAGAGTATTTCACGTAAAAGACACAGCAAGCAAAATTACAGATAAAAGAATGCGTGACACATGGTATCCATTTGATGTAAATGGTTCATATTTCTTTTTTAGATTCGATGAAGAAATAACTCTTGGAAAACTAAAGATCCGTGAACTATTAGCAAATCTACGAAGAAATTATTTTGAAGAATTTGGCACCTATGTTAACGGTGTACCAATGGTTACAACAGCAGAAGATGTTTTGAAATATCGAGATGGATTTTAACATCATTCATTTTCCCCAACGTCTTCCCCATCCTATTTCCCCAAATACTCATTCACAGATATTTGATCTCACTAGGATCTAATCTTCCACAAGAAGATAATTAGTGCTTCTGCCACCAGAGTCTGCCACTCTGAGAATTCCGTATGCGACAAGTTCCTGTATGTCTCGAAGCGCGGTAGATGAAGAGATTTTATTGATTTTCGCCCACTTGGCATTTGTCAGATTCCCTTCAAAGCCATCCCACATCATACTCACCATCTTCATCTGCCTCTCATTCATTACGACATCCCTATGCATTTGCCAAAACTGTGTCTTTTTTATTATGGTTTCTGTCGTCGCAATCGCCTCTCCTACTGATATGTCAAGCGTGGTGAGAAACCATTGCAGCCACTTTGTTATGTCTGTATTCCCAACTGTTGTGGACTCAAGAGCCGCATAATACTCTTTTTTGTTTTTGCATATAGTGTTCGACATACTATAGTATCTGTGAGGCAATCCATCCGCCCTGCATAAAAGCATGTCTGTTATGGTGCGTGTGAGACGTCCGTTTCCATCGTCAAAAGGATGTACAGCCACGAACCATAAATGCGCAATCCCAGCCTTCAAAATAGGATCTAATGACGTATCTTCCTTTTTTACCCAGTCAAGAAATTCTTTCATCATCAACGGCACATCTTTTGATGCCGGGGCTTCATAATGGACCACTTCATGCCCCATGGCTCCAGATACCACTTGCATAGGTTCTTCACCTACTCGCCAATCGGCTACGGTTATCTTATACATTCCGCTTCTTCCCGTAGGAAACAAAGCAGCATGCCATCCAAACAGTCTTTCCTGCGACAAGGGTAACGAAGCATTTCTCACCGCATCCATCATCACTTCCACGACCCCTTCCGTATAGTGGTCGGGATTGGGCAGTCCTTCCGTCTCCACTCCTAAATGCCTTGCCACAGATGATCGAACACGCTGAGAATCAAGTACGACTCCTTCTATTTCACAAGACTTGACAATATCCATTGTTATCATCTCTAATGATGATGCATTCTGCACATCCAATCCAAGCACCTTCATCATGCCTGTGAGCAGACCATGCTTGTAGCGGACAGAAGCCAATTGCGTCTGAAGTGCTACCTCATTCCATGTGAAATGTGGCCATTCTGGATATTGCCAAATATATACCGGTCTCATATTCTCAATCTAATTATGACGCGATTCCATCCGCTATTCACTTCATATTTTGACGCGAATAATCGATTCATTCACGTCATTTTAGCTATTTAACAACAAAAAATAATAACAAATCTAACAAACTATCCCATATTCCACAAACAAATCCGTCTAAAAAACATATGGGAAATTTTCCATATTCTTTTTCACATCATCCTATTTTCCCCACGTCTCCGCAAACGCTTATTCATGGATATTTTTCTCTATTATTTTGTCTATCTGACCGACATAATAAAAAGGGATGTTGATGAGACGGAATGAAGCATCAAAAAATCTTTCAGTTAACAATCTGATAATATGATACTTAGATATAACTTTCTTTCTAAAACATAGGCAACTTTCAGCTATTTTCTTTCTAAAACATAGGCAAGATTCAGCCATTTTTCTTCTAAAACATAGGCAACTTTCAGTTATTTTTCTTCTAAAACATAGGCAAGATTCAGCCATTTTCTTTCTAAAACATAGGCAACTTTCAGCTATTTTTCTTCTAAAACATAGGCAGGATAGGTCTCACGACCTATCCTTTGGTATGCCGCGCCTACGGTGCTAAAAGTGGTGTGTTCAATGGTAATTTCGGATAAAATAATTAAATTTGCATCGTCAAACAACCGAATATTTTAATGAACTCATACATATCATCTATTCAGTATTTAGGCATCATGGTGCAGGGCGGAAATATCTTCTACTTCCTGATCAACGCCATTTTCCTTTTCTTCATAATGCCCAAACTGCAACCTAAACGTAATGCGGCTGCCGCTGCCATTCATAACTCTCTTGGCTGGTTGTTGCTGGTCTTCGTCGCTAACTATAGTTTGTGGATCGTCCCCGAACTCTTCCAACCGCAGTGCGGCTACTACCGAATCGGAAATGTTTACCCCAATTATAAGACGCTGATGGAGTATATGGACCTCGCTGTCCTTCCGCTTTCCATGGTGTTCGGATCCACCGTCCTTCTTGGCAAAATGCCTCCAAAATGGATCGGAGCATCTATCCTTTTGCCATACTTGACCTACAGTCTGAACGATATTTTTGAAATTCTTCCATTCAAACTCTACACATTCGCTTATATATCCACAATCATCGTGGTGATCGCACAGCTTGCCTGGTACGGCTTCTTCATACGCAAATTCGACAAAAAACTGATGGAAAACTACTCAAATATCGACCGTCGCTCCATCAAATGGGTGTTTTGGACGCTCGTGCCCCTTCTTGTGCTCACGCTCCTATATATTCCTCTCAATATGATGACCAACGTGGATGAATGGATGGTGCTTTATGATTTTCTCACTCTGCTTATCATAACCGGCATCGTCGGTCATTCTCTATCTCATAAGGTCGACGAGATGACAATAGAGCTTATCTCCGAACAGATTGAGGAGATGGAAATCAAAGTCGACGGTGGGAAAAAGGATGTAGACGCGAATGAGCCCGAATCTGTCGACGCTACACCGTCGGCAAATATAGATGCTGAGACAGGGGAACCGAAAAGCCAGGCAGACGAATCTTCTGCATCAACTGATAATGCCAAAGCCCAAACTTCTTCATCTCTCAGCAGCAAGTTTATGGATTTCGACGATGTCTTCAAAAAGCTGGAGGAGGAAAAATTCTATCTCGACACAGAGGTCAACATCGACTGGATATCAAGCAAGCTCGGAACCAACCGCCACTATGTGTCAGACTATCTCAACCGTGTCAAACACGTCTCTTTCTACGAATATGTGAATTCCCTCCGTCTCATCTATGCCGAACGACTGCTGAAGGAGGGAAAAGAAAAATTGGCAGACATCGCGTTCATCTGCGGTTTCAACAGCGACCATACATTCCGTCGACTTTTCAAAGAAAAATACGGATGCACTCCGTTGCAATATCAAAAAAACGCATGATTTGGTAGCGATTTATTTATGTTTTTTGAGGATTGTTAAGGACAGAACGTCCTAACCCCTTTCCAAGTGCGAGCCGTAAGGCGAGCACATAAAAATAGGCTTTGTCCTATTTATGACTGATTTTTCCATCTTTTTTCGTCTGAAAGACGTTACCGAGCGAAGCGAGAGTAACCCGTGACGAAGTCTCGGGATAATGACACAAAAACTTTGCCTGAAAGGCAATACCATAAGTACTGCCTTCTCGTCTCTTTTTCTCAAAAAAAAGGCGTAGCCTTTCTCTGTAAACCTTGTGCCTCTGTGTTTTTTATTAAATTTATGTGCTCGCCTACGGCTCGCATTTTGAGAGAGGTTAGGGCGTTCCGCCCTTAACAATCCTCAAACCACAAAAAAAGTTCAAACAATCCGATTTAGTGCATATCACTAATACACAACACCTTACCAATTTGTACAATTTGTGAAAACGTACAAATTGTGAACTTCACAAACTGTCCACACACATTTCCTAAACTGTCCGTCCAGCCCCGTAATCATAGTCTATCTTTGCTACGTCGATGAGAACGAAAGAGATCTCACCTGACACAAGAATTAAGATATTCATTCATTAAAAATTTACGACTATGAAAAAGATATTATTTACAATCGCATTTGTGGCTGTTTCATTTATGGCAAACGCATTAGAGACACAATTCTTCTCAGTTGATTTCGACAAGATGGAATTAGTGAAAGACGGAGAGACATACGAATTGCTAGAGGTCAGCAAGAAAGAGCTGGTAAACGGCCGAGTTGTGACATACCGCTGCATGGATCAAAGTTTGAGAGCAGTAGCATTCAAATTATTGGTATCCAACAAAGGAAGATTCTTGAGATTCAGAAAATGCGTATTGGAATCAAAATAAATTATGGCTGATAAATAGGTCATTGTATTTGAGGATTGCAAAGGGCGGAACGCCCTTGCCCTCCTCGCCAGTGCGAGCCGAAGGCGAGCGCATATATAGGTAGAATAAACAAAGAGACTTGGATCTTAAGAGAAAATCTGCTTTTTATAAGAAAAAGAATTAGGTCGTAGGGAAGAACACTTAGACAAAACCTTAATTGATTTTGTGTTCTGTGTTTTGTATGTTATTATCCGCCACCTTATTGTCGGCCATATTTTTCTTCACGTAAGCTCTTGCCTTCTTTACCTCAAAGAAAGTGCGTGAATCTGTTTGGTGAGCCACTCCGTTGACAACAACGAAATAGTTTGGAACTCGATCGCCTTTTTCATTAATAGTGCATTTAATGTAAGTTTTCTCCACTGAAGCGGCATTAAAATCGTTTGCCAAAACTGGAGTAAAGACAAATGCTAAAGCAATTGAAAGCATCTTGAAAAATGTAGTTTTCATAGTCGTAAAGCTAAATACTTTTTATAATTTGTGTTCACGAAATTGTTGATTCCGTTTACATTGGCAAAGATAGAGCATAGACAAAGACAGACGCATTAAAAATACTCCAAAATATAGTAAATTTACGCCATGTTTAAATCAGATGAAAAAAACGTCAGGAATAAATGGATTTTCCATAATAAAACCTACAAACCAACGCCACATGTTACAATAATATTTAAATGATGTTACATTTGGCATTCGTATGTCATGATATTTTTTACGTGAGTTTGACGAGCTGTGATTGATGAGGGTCTAAATTTGTTTTTAGAACTATTGTATTATAATTAAGGAAATTTACACCACGATTTTTTATAATTGAGCGAAAATCATTAACTTCGTCAGGTTCTCATTACAATATTTTATTAATAGAAAAGTATATTTCCACCAATACACTATTTGGTACATTTTATAATAAAGGAACTTGATTATTTTATGATTCATTCGGAAATTAACTATGGAATATAAATATACACCAAAGACTAAGGACGAATTGATTTCTGCGATTAAGAAAGAAATCGATCTTCAAGGCTACAAAGCAGATATAAACTGCATTGATACTTCTGCCATTATAGACATGAGTAAACTCTTTAAGGATAATGAGTTCAATGGTGACATATCTCAGTGGAATGTTGGCAATGTGACTGATATGTCTGGTATGTTTTATCATAGTTCATTTAATGGAGACATCTCGAAGTGGAATACAGGAAATGTAGTTAATATGAGCAGCATGTTTGCAGGATCAATTTTCAATGACGACATTTCCCAATGGGATGTATCCAGTGTGACTGATATGGGATGTATGTTTGAATCAAGTCTTTTCAAAGGAGACATTTCCAAATGGGATGTTAGCAATGTGATTAACATGGCTAACATGTTTTCTTTAAGTATGTTCGATGGAGACATATCACAATGGGATATACGCAATGTCAAGAATATGGAGAAAATGTTCTATGATTGTAAATTCACGGGAAATCTGTCTAATTGGAGATTGAGCAGCGTGGAAGAAAAAAATTCCATGTTTGGTAAATGTTATTGTGTAATACCTGATGATTTTTATACACATAAGTATTTTCCCAAGACGAAAAAAGAGTTAAAAGAAGCAATTGATAACGAGATTAAATTGCAAGGAGAAGATGCAGACCTAAACTGTATAGACACATCTGCCATAACAGATATGTCAGGATTGTTTTCAGGAAGCTCTTTTGACGGAAACATTTCAAAATGGGACGTGGGCAATGTCACTAACATGAAATGTATGTTTGATTGTAGTGATTTTACTGGAGACATATCCCAATGGGACGTCTCTAAGGTAAAAAATATGTCAGGTATGTTTTTTGACAGTCTTTTCAAAGGAGATATATCGCGATGGAATGTAACCAGTCTCACAAAAATTGAAGGTATGTTTGAACAAAGTGTTTGTAACATCCCTATATGGTATAAGAAATTGGTTACAAATCGCAAATACTATCCTAAAACAAAAGAGGAATTAATAGATGCAATCAGGACAGAAATCAATATTGAAGGTAATAATGCAAATCTAAACAATATAGATACTTCTGCCATTACAGATATGAGCGAATTATTTGCTAAAGTCGATCCATATTTTGATACAAATGGACTCAGTGAGTTTAATGGCGACATATCACAATGGAATGTGAGCAATGTCACTAATATGAGTGGCATGTTCTATAGAAGTTGCTTTAATGGAAATATATCCAAGTGGGATGTCTCTAATGTTACAAACATGGCTTTTATGTTCTGGAATAGTCAATTTAATAAAAGTATATCCAAGTGGAATGTCAGCAGAGTTAAAAATATGACAGCAATGTTCCAGGGTAGTAAGTTCAAGGGTGATATTTCTAAGTGGAATGTTTCAAATGTCACTGAAATGTCATTGATGTTTCAAGGATCTAGATTCAATGGCGACATATCCAAATGGAACGTATCTAAAGTAAAAATCATGTTGTGTATGTTCCAGGACAGTAAGTTCAAGGGAGATATTTCAGGATGGGATGTTCGCAAGGTAAAAGAAATGCTTGGCATGTTTGACAACTGCCCATGCAACATTCCAGAATGGTATAAAGGTTAGGACTATGGAATATAAATATACTCCAAAAACTAAAGAAGAATTGATTTCTGCGATCGAGAAAGAAATTGATCTTCAAGGCGACGATGCAGACCTAAATTGCATTGACACTTCTGCCATTACCGACATGAGTAATTTGTTTGGTCTTCGTTATGGTTTTTGCTGTTTTGAAGGAGATGTCTCAAAATGGAACGTAAGCAAAGTAACTGATATGTCTGGCATGTTCTTTGAAAACCAATATTTCAATGGAGATATATCCCAATTGGAGGACTCTAACGTGACGTCACCGACATGTCTCGTATGTTTTATGCCAGTCATTTTACCGGAGATATTTCAAAGTGGAATGTCTCCAATGTGACAAATATGAGCCAAATGTTTCAACGAAGTTCGTTCAATGGAGACATATCGGATTGGAATGTTGGCAATGTTACAGACATGAACGAAATGTTTTCATGCAGTGATTTTGCTGGGGATATTTCAAAATTGGATGTGAAGAAAGTGAAATATAAGTTTGATATGCTTTTCGGTTGTGATTGCGACATTCCTGAATTGCATGAAAAGTCATTTATTTAGAACAAGTTATGGAATACAAATACCACCCTAAAACTAAGAAGAGTCTTCTTAAAGCCATTGGAAACGAGATACGTATTCAGGGCAATGAAGCTGATTTGAACTGTATAGACACTTCTGCAATTACCGATATGAGTGGATTGTTTGGATATGAAGTAGACAGAGATTACAACTTCCTTTGGAATGAATTCAACGGAGATATTTCCCAATGGGATGTCAGTAACGTAACGGACATGTCATATATGTTTTTTGGCTGTATTTTCGATGGCGACATCTCACAATGGGATGTGAGCAGCGTCACAAATATGGAATGTATGTTCGGTTGCCCTAAAGACGAAGAATTTCTCTTAAATCCTTTTAATGGAGATATAAGCAGATGGAATGTAAGCAAGGTTACAAACATGCGTGAAATGTTCAAGAGAAGCAAGTTTAACCGAGACTTGTCCAGATGGGATGTGAGTAACGTGACCGATATGTCTGGACTGTTCTGCTATTGCGATTTTAATGGAGATATATCCAAGTGGAACGTCTCCAATGTGGTAGATATGTCTGATTTATTCGGCAGTGATTTTAATGGTGACATTTCCAAGTGGGATGTGAGTAGCGTGACTAACATGTCTAGTATGTTTTCCTCTTGTACGTTTGACGGAGACATCTCAAATTGGAATGTTTCCAATGTAACGGACATGAGCTATATGTTTTGTGGTTCACTTTTCAACGGAGATATTTCCAAATGGGATGTAAGCAATGTGACTAATATGTCAGGCATGTTTAAGCAAAGTTTTTTTAGTGGTGACATTTCTAAATGGGATGTGTCCAATGTGACAGATATGTCACAAATGTTTAGTTTTAGCGAATTCAACAGGGATATTTCCAAATGGAATGTATCCAATGTGAAGGACATGTGTTATATGTTCAGTAAAAGTATGTTTAATGAAGACATCTCAGACTGGAATGTTAGCAACGTAAGAAATATGGAAAGGATGTTTTCGTATTGCGACTTTAATGGAGATTTATCTAAGTGGAACGTGCGAAATGTAAGAATTATGGAAAACATGTTCGAAGGATCCAAATTTTTAGGAGACTTGTCTTCATGGAATGTAAATAAATTAGCACAAACGAAGGGCATGTTTGACTCATGTGGATGTTCTAAACCACGATGGTATAAAAAATAGCGGAAAGAAACTGAATAAGGCATGCTATAACGAACACTATAGTATGCCTTATATTCACACCAGAATGTATATCAGTTTGCATCAATATTTCTGATGCATCTCTCGAATTTTCTTATATATTCCATATTGAAAAGAGAATCTTTTGTATTCACCTATCGAAGCGGACTTCCAGAGTAAGTATATAATCCTATTCAAAGCGAATCAGAAATAAGTCAGAACATTATGAATCTCATTTTCTATATTCCTCTTGAGTTGATAGGGTTCCGGTCGAATAAAGAAGAACCACCGTAAGAATCTCAGATCTCACAATGGTTCTTTCTTTAACAGATAAAACACTCTTTGACCTTTAATCTGCTAAAATATAACAGATGTCATGTTTCTTCAAATTCGTCTATTTTCTCATTGACTTTTCCCACCAAAGAGTAGGATCAACGAAAAAGCCGTGCTTACGACCTCGATAGATTTTTGTCGTTGGATCATAGAATCCCCAAAACATTTTTCCATCTCCTCCGAGATCCCATGTAGAAGTTATCTCAATAGATTTGAATGGAAGTTTGTAAAACTTTCCCTGACTGATAAGAATTTTTGTCCTGCGACGAAAACGACGAGATGCATTCTTCTTACCTCTGTGTTGAGACTTGCAACAGCAGCAAGTGCCAGCAGGAAAGTGTTTGAATGAATGAGACATGCCAAAATAATGTTTATGAAGCACGTACGATACGTCCGTTGGCTTCGGTTGAACATTAACTGGCTGTAAGATTTTGATGCAACATATTCTTATGATGATTAAATTAAATTAGAAATGAATGTCATTATTATTCAAAGGTTTGCCCCAAAACTTGCCCGCAAAGTTACAACTTTTTCTGAGATCATCTCATTTTTGCACTTATTATGATAATATAACGTGCTGAAATATTTATCTATAGGTCGAGAAATTGACAGGTGGAAGGTCAGACAACATCTTTATCTTTCTTCTATGATTAAAAACTGGGCATAAACAAAAAAACACTCGCTTTTGCAAACGAGTGTCTTTCTATTTAATAATCTTTGATTCCGATTATTATCCGCCGAAGTTATCGAAACGGATCATGTCGTCCTCGACACCTAGGCTGTGAAGCAAGTCAAGAACTGTCTTTGCCATCATTGGAGGTCCACACAAGTAGTACTCACAATCCTCTGGATTCTCGTGCTGCTTCAAGTAGGTATCACCCATCACTGGAGCAACGAATCCTGGTGTGTACTTGATTCCTGCCGCATCTGCCTTTGGATCTGGACGGTCCAAAGCCAAATGGAAATGGAAGTTAGGGAAATCCTTCTCAAGCTGCAAGAAGTCGTCAAGGAATGGAATCTCCTCAAGTGCACGTGCTCCGTAGAAGTAGTGCATTGGACGATTGCGGTCCTCATCTGAAATTCCGTGTCCCTTTAGCATATGCATGATCTGCGCGCGTAGAGGAGCCATACCGGCACCACCACCTACCCA
>DGHQ01000017.1 GCA_002392915.1 Bacteroidales bacterium UBA3844
TAATGGAAGATGGTCTGCGAGAAAAAATTAATAGTATATATAATGTTTACTGATCAACAGTCTTAATCCTTGTTTTAATGGAAGATGGTCTGCGAGATGATGTTAAGAGTTGTGTGTATAGTCTGCTAAAGACTAGTCTTAATCCTTGTTTTAATGGAAGATGGTCTGCGAGGAAGTAATGAGTGAGTTTTGGTTACACTTTCATTAGTCTTAATCCTTGTTTTAATGGAAGATGGTCTGCGAGTATGAAAGGAATAGTATTTATATTAACAACAATGCTAATAAGTCTTAATCCTTGTTTTAATGGAAGATGGTCTGCGAGAGTTTATTGAAAAAGATTGCAACAGTAGTTGCAGTGGCGTCTTAATCCTTGTTTTAATGGAAGATGGTCTGCGAGACTTGGGGAGTTAGAAATGCAAATTTGGGGGCATAGAACAAGTCTTAATCCTTGTTTTAATGGAAGATGGTCTGCGAGCCAATGAAAGTGATTTGTAAAGGCAACTTTCAAGTTGGTCTTAATCCTTGTTTTAATGGAAGATGGTCTGCGAGCCGTGTTCAAATAGAATTTATCCCCAACAAATACGTTGTCTTAATCCTTGTTTTAATGGAAGATGGTCTGCGAGAGGTAAAATTGCAACTCGCAGATTTGCAGACCTTTAGGGCTCAAAAATGTTCAAAATTTCAAAAATCGCGTGAAAAAAAGTACATTTTTCGACTACAAAACTATAAAAATTTCCCGTCGTCGCAATGCTTTTTTCATATCTTTTTATACAAAAATTTCAATAAATAATCACACTTCTATCATACCCATAATGCTCAAGCCTTTTATCTCTTTGTCCTTTCTGTATTGTGGAGTTTGTTTTTGCAGCGAACCAAAAAAACGAGATGGATTGGTTCGCTGCATGTGTAACTATTTTGTGTTGATATTGAATAACTCTTGTTCCAAAATCTTAAACAGTTCCTGCTTCTTATTGCTGCCTATAGTGGTGTCTTGCAACGAGAATGCAATGATACCTGACTCCCTGCACTTCTCCTTTTGCAGATCGTTCATCACGTTATCGGTAACAAACAGTGCTTTGCTACCCATTCCTCCATAATTCTTCACTGCAGTTCGGAACTTGTCTATGTCCGTCGAACTATTGATCTGTGTTTTACACTCCACAAAAAGAATTTTTGTTCCTGTATTTACGACAACATCTATTTCGTTTTTTGGATATTTCACTGAATTAGTGTTTTTGGGAGGGAAAATACAATTCAGCCTTATGTCTTTTGCATATCGCCAATGGGATAGCATTCTTGCCACCTTGTATTCAAACCAAGCCGTGTGAAATGCCATACTCACAGCATGTGGAGATTCCATCACAAATTCTTGATTGCCATACTTCTTTGTATTTAATGTCAAACGGACAAAATCTGGTTTTGCCCATTCCACAAAATTATTTTCAGAGATGGAAAAACTTCCTGATTGCTGGTTGTTTAACTTTCCTTCCCACTCCTTAGAAAGAAGTGTCATAAGTTTATTGAAACTACCACAATTGTATTTCCGTGCATTTATCAACTTATCCAATGTTTTCTTATCATCTTCGGTATAATCCGAATATGGGACAAAGTGGGTTAGTGCATTGCCTTGCAAACGGAACAGCACATCCATGTCAAAAAGGAAATCCGTTTTCTTCTCCATCGTTCTGTAGTCCCAAAGTACATTGTTTTGGTCCATATAGATGACGGAAGCGTTAGGTACTGCATCAAACACCCGTCCAAAAAGATGTGACCACGATTTCAATCCGCTCGAAATATTAATTGTTACCTCGTCGTTCTTATATGTTTCCGCTAAAGATTTAGCACGTTCCATAATAATCTGTGGATCCGTTGTGTCAAGCGGTGGCTGTTCATCCACAGATATTTGAATTTCACGCTTCACTTTTGTCACCGCATCCAAACTGGATTCAGAATAAATGAAGACAACCTTATCCGGTTGTGTGGCGACTATGCCATGATAGACAGGAGCGGGTTGCCCTCCTACCAATGTTATATGAACTTTTGCCATAACTTATTGTTTTTAATCTAATGATTATTTTGAAGCTTACAATTTTGTCATCTTTTGCCAGCACACAAGCCGAAATATGATTCATTTCGGCCTGTGGAGGAAACAAATTTTTTTATTTTATATCTACGTTGCGTTCAGTGTTTTATACTTGTGCGTAGTTATGAAAATGTTATTGTCGTAATGACCTCGTTATTCTTTATGAAAAGGAAGTTGAGGATGGTGTTGCCTGAGCATATGTAGATGAGGGTGCGTATAACTATAATTTCTCTTCAAAAAGTGATTTAAACTCCTGCAATAACTCATCTGTTTCAATAGCCTCACTTAGAATTAAGTCAGCGTGGTTGATATTGTTTCTGATTTTTGTCGTACTATTTTTGGGCGTTGCAAATTTCTGTTGATTGTAATCAGTGTTGAAATCTTCGTAAAAATCAGTTTTGTCGCCCAATTTTATCGTTTCGTCCAAAATAGTTACAGCCTGTTGATACAATCCCTTGTTGTAGCACCATTTTGCTGCTTCAATTCCATTCTTGACATCTCTACTGCCTTTGAAATACTTGATTTCTTTTTGAATTGCATCAATAAGATGCGACAATTGAGCAATGTCGGGCTGTCCTGCTCTTTTGCGTTTAAAATCTTGAACTTCCTTTTTTAATGCAGCGATGTGAATGCCACTGATGATATTTCGACCACGGCACAATGAAAAATCAAGAGAAACATTTTTGATTGCATCAAACAAATCACTATCACTTTTGGATAACAGTTTCTCCAAGGATTTAACATTACCACTTTCTGTGTAGGTCCTTACCGCATACGTCCAATCTTGCAGTTTTGAATAGTCGGTCAGTTCCACAATGGGCGCAACATTTGTTTTTTTATCCCTGCCCTCGTAGTTGCCGTATGATATGTGTTCAACAGTTACGTTTTTGAAGAGTTTCACGTAGTTTATGAATACAATCAAAAACATCGGCAAATATCTGAAACTATGGGTGATGTCCACAAAAAGACAGATGTCATTATCTTGCACCTCTTTAACCAAAAGGTTGTAAAGATCAGAAAACAAAACCCAAATATCCTTTTCAGACTCGTCGGAGATGTCAATGTCTTTGTAGTTGAAAACGACACCTTCTTTTGCTTTCTTCTTTTTCAGTTTCTCCAATCGTGAGCACAATCCTTCTTCCTGAGTTTCAATAGTGCCGTCTTCTAACTCGAAATCATATCCATCATCCCAATTGAATTCACGTGCTTTGCCTGTCAGAAGAATGTAGGCAATGCTGTTGCTATCAAATTTGTGTTGAGATAGCAAATAGTCCAACGTAGCCTCTTGAATGAAGGTAACTTTACGTTTGTTGCCATCAAAGAGACGATAATCGTACTGACATTCTTTATAATGTCCTGTACCAAGGAATGATATGAAGATGTTTTTTGCCATAATCTTCTTTTACTTTTTCGGTGCAAAGTCCTTTAAACTCATTTTGCCATTTTGGATAGCAACAAATTCGTTGTTCTTGTCTTTGGCTGTTGATTCCATTCCGCTCTTGGGATAGCGTATTTCCTTGGCGGGACTGTATTGACCACGAGAGATAGTTATCAAATCTGTCAAAACGTCTTCGAGCTGACGCTTTAAGTCGCAATCTGATATAAGATTATTGAAAGCCTTGTAGAAGTCATCAGCGGTCTTGCCGTTGTTGCAGTCGCTATTGGCTTCGAGGACTGTGATTTTGCAGTCTTCAACTCGCAGTTTGCCATAACCGAAGGGCTTGGCGTAGCCGAGCGAATGGAAACAAGTATGCTGATTTTTGCAGAATGTTATTGCTGACAATAACGCACCAAGTTCGTAGTCAAGAAGGTTGTGGAAATATACCGTTGTGGTAAATTTCGTATTTTCTGGCATCGGATAGAATGTAGAAGTTACCTTGCTTTGAGACTCGTTGCCTTCTATCTCCTTGTCGTGAATGAGGTAGCGTTTGTAGCCGTTGATTTGGGCATTATTGGTGAAAAACGTGTTGGTTTTTAGTTTGCCGTTTTTCGGGTCGGTTTGTTTGTTGTCTTGATTGAGGTAAAACTCAAAATATGTTGGTTTGGGCGCACCCATAATAAATGTCTGTGCTTTGCCGGGTTTTGCATCTTTACCCAAGAGAGAATTTCCTACAATTACCCTTCCTTTGAGAGCATCTTTGCCATTGACGTAACCGAACACAGCCTGTGCAATGTCAATACCTCTGTTGTTTCGCAAATTTTGGGGCAGATATTGGTGAATTGACTTGGGATAGGGTACACGATAAAGGTAAGCAAGACCTAAATCAATGATATTGCCTTCGCGTTTTCTGAAAAAACAAGGAACAATGCCCTCTTTCTTTACGTCGTCGAAAGATTTGTAGTTTCTTAGAATGCCGTGCCAATATTTCCAACTATCGTTCTCGTTTTCTTCTTCGTGGATGAATAAGAATTCATTCCATACTTTTTCACTGATTTTCACAGACTTCTTTTCCGAAAATGTAGGAATTGAAAGCAAGAATTCGTGTTTTTTGTTAGCCATCGGACCTGAGAAAAACCACATCGCATCGTTGCCGTTGTTGTCGTACATAAAACGAGTTTTCAACAGGTTGTATTTTTCTCTGGTCTTGGCTCTTTTGAACTTAAAGATGTCCAAATTCTTGTATATGTCCCTGATTGATGTTTCTATACGCTTGGGGTCCTCGTAACGGTAACGGGTAAATTCACATTCTTGAATGTAATATTCTCCGTTTATTTTGATTATGAATCCCGGTTTTTGGTCGCCCTTTTTAAGGTCTTTTAGTTCATAGTCGTTGCTGCGGAGGTTGCGCATACTGTATTTGTTATCTTCAATATTGTTTTTGATGTTGCTGAATGTAATCATCTCAAATACAGTGCGTAGCATACCTTTAATAGATGAGCCAGGTACGTAGTAACGTCCACAGATATTAGTGTTGTGTTCTTCTGCGCCTAATACGCAGAATTTTGTTAGTGATTCAAAATCTATTTCTATTTTGCCCGAATAACCATCTTCAAACGGCACATCTTGAACGTAGTTGAGGTTGTCAACTTCGTTGTTGTCCTCGGAATTGTCCAAAGTGTGGACGTCATTGGTAAGTCCTACAAAAGAGTATGGATTGTAGAAGTTTTTTTTAACTTGATTTTTATTATTGCCAAAATCCTTTGCCATAAATTAGTCCTCCTTATTTATTAAAACCAACAAAAATCAAATCCGACGGTTGAAGCACATCAAATCCAGCGCAGTTGACATCTGGTACTAATGTCCAATTCTGCATAAACTTTAACTTATTGCTTCCCATACGGTTAGGAATGTATGTTTGAACCTTGTCTTCATCAACTATTACCTCGGTATATTCTTTGACAAGATATTCTCCGTCAACGAATTTTATCGAAATTGATGTCCCATCTTTATACAGAAATCCTTCAACTATGAATGGATTGCTGGCGAATTGGTCGAGATTGATTTGTTCGGAGAGTTTTTTCCTGCCGTCAAAACATTCGGGTCTTTGACGGTCGGATACCCAAAGATAGCCTTCATAACAGGCATCTTGGTTAATATCTTTGATTTGTATATCGTGTGCTTGCATATAGGTCAGTTTATTAAGATTCAACAAATATTCCATTGCCACGGCTTGTGCCGCCGCCAAGTGGTAGCAATCCCTTTCTGAGGTCGTTGATTGCAGCGTCAAATGCAGCATTTACTTTGTCAAAGAAGCCATCTTGCAATTGTGTCGGCAGCGTGGCTGCTACTTCTTTGGCTGCTTTTTCGATGCCTGTTGTGTCTTTCAAAATCCTTATCTCAAAGGGTTGCATATCTTCGCCGAAGATGTTTTTTTCAGTAAACAACGCCCCTGATTTTGATTTTGCACCGCCTGTAAAGCGGTCGATGGCAACGTGTACTTGTGTGTTTTCGTTTTGCTTGGTTATGGAATTTTCGATAATATCCGAAATGATGACATTTCCACGTTTTTGAATGGCTATTTGTTTACCATCTTCTTTGCGGTTTTCTTCATAGCCGAAAAGCACTTTAACCGCAGGATTGACTATATTTTCATCTGCCACAGTTTTGTAGTATTTGCCACCGATGAAAATTTTATTCAGTCTGTTCCAATGATATGCTGTTCTGTGCGCCAAAGCACCTTTTATTGATGTTGCCGGAATTAAAACCAAGTCAGTTTTTAATTCGCCTTTTTCCTTCGTCCAAACAACCCTTGAACCCCTTACAGGTGTGATGTCAACATCTTCGTCGCCGATGCCGCTGCCAAACAGGAAAAAGTCTTGCACTTTGATTTTGACTGTTTCTTCTTCCCAATTGGAATTTGAAATGGGAACGGTTTCTTGGTAATCTTTGTTCCAACATTCGGAATTGAGGTTGGACGATATTTCCAAATAACCATCTAAGCCGCCATTATTTAAATCAAAATCTTTTGTCTGCAAGTCAACTATTTTTATTTCTCCAAAACCTTTGCGTGTACCGCCGCCTATTCTGAAAGTTTTGTCTTTGATTGCGCGTAAAACTGTTTCAAAATCTGAGGAGTCTTTGCTTTTTGCCACCAATTCGATTTCAAAACAAAAACGTGTACCAGCAAAACAAACTTGATTGTCGAATTTGCCTTTGTCTTTGGCTGTGCCTTTGGTATTGATTTTTACGTGTTGCCGAATTGGTAGCGACTTGTAGTTTTTCAACAATGGGTCGTCAAATGCATTTGGTTGCAATCCTTCTACAACTTCGGATTCAGAGTTGAGAATTTTAGCATTTGAAAAAATAATCTCAGAGCCTCTGCTTTCTGTTTGTTTGGCTTTGTTTTGAAAACCGAAAAAGCGTTTTGCCTTTTCGTCACCGATGAAATGACGGATAACGCCCGCAATAGTCGTTCCTGGAATGTAGGGCAATCCGTTGACATCGGTTGCGACAAGGGCATCTGTGGTAATGTCCTTATCCCCTGAGCCTACTGCAAGAGGTGTCTTGGCTTCAATTATCATCCGTGCCAAAAAACGGTGTGTGTATATTGATTCCATATTTGTCTAATTTTTAATTTTTGCCATTTGGGCAGCCAAATTAATTAATACCTTTTGCGCAAAATTGCCTTCTTGTGATAAGCTGTTGAAGAAGTCGCGGAATTTGTCAAACCTTCCACGCTTTTTCCATTTGTTCATCGCTACACCGTGAGTAAGGTATGCATACGGTTCTGGTTTGCCGTTTTTGGTAATTTTTTTGTCAAAAAGTTCTTCTTTGAGTTCTGCGTATGTAGAATAACGCATCGCTATTGCACGAATAGAACCCCACTGAGAAGCAAAACTATCCTGAACAAAGTCATTCTTGTAATCTTTAACAAATTGGTTGACTGTTTCATAGATGATTTCTTCGTCAAGTTCTGCTTGCTTTTGCGTTGCCAAGTATAGAAGAAGTCCGTCAGAATCTTTTTGAAGCTGCTCAATTTCAAGTCGTTGCCTCTTGCGGCGTGTTTCCTTGGATTCTGCTTTCTTTTTCTCAGGGATATTTAAGTCAATATCATAATTGTTCAAACCTTCATCGTTGAAATTCATTACAAAATCAGGATTGTAAATCACCTTGCCGAAACCTTCGTTTTGATAATTGCCTACGTACTGTGATTCTGTGGGCGAATTGGCGGTTTTTACAACGAAAACACTGCCTTTTTCGATTCCGCAACGGTCGGCATCAAAACATTGACGTTGATAATTCCACGGTGCGTACTGGAATGTCCTGATTTGAGATTTACCCCAATCGATAACGTCTTTTTCGTCAAAGCCTAATTGTTTGGCTGTTGGTTGAAAGGTAGGGTAGCCATATTCATCCAAAAACACAAGACGAGAATCTGCATATACTACTGAATAATCATTTTTAGTAGGTCGGCTTGCTACATCGTCAAACTTACATTCAGATATTTGCACAAGACCATATTGTGCGGTTCGCGAGCGTCCAATGCGTTTTTTTCCAACCAACGATTTGCGAATATCGTCGGCAAAATCACCGTCCACTACTACTTCGAAATACAAAGTAAGTCCTTTGGCAAGAGATTCATAACAATACATTTGTCCGTCGGCAGAACGACGTTTCTCTCTGTCGTATGCCGACTTGATGGCTATGTCGGTATCAACGGTTACTTTTGTGAGTATTGGTTCTTTACTGTCGCCATCAATATCAAAAAATCCCTCGCGAGCCTGTTTTAGTTGTAGTTTTTGTTTGTCAGGGTCGTCGTGGTTAACGATGAAACTGATATAACACCCGTCGGTGAGTTTTTTGCCTTTCGGATATTGATAACAAGCCGGTATTTTGAGGCTTCTTTTTACGGCGTTTTCTGCAACTGGGTGTGCATCACCGAATTTTACTTTGGTAGAATGGAACACCTCGCGACAAAAATCATAATCTTTTGTTTTGTAGAGTGTGTCGGCAGATATTCCAAGAAAGCAACTTCCCGGAATAAAGTCCAATGTCTGATTTTGTGATTCGCTTGCAGCCTTCTGATTGAGAATAACGTCAGAAAGCAATTCACATTTAAATTTCAGTGTCGTCATTCTTAATCCTCCTCTTTGTTAGTAAACGTAAATTTGCAACGCCCAAGTCCACGATTGCGGTTTTGTCCGAGGCGTTTGATATAATCGAAAGACTTGCAGATAATCTTTTCAACTTCCTCATCTATATTGTCGGCTATGATGCTACCATTTACGGTGCAGGGAACAACAACTTCAATTTTTCTTAAACTATGTTCAACTGCAATGCCTTCGTCGTCGATAGCGGTGCTAGCTATCGTGCGGTAAAGAAAGTTTGATGCGTTGTTTTGTGTTATTGATTTTTTCAGTGCTTTGGATAATTCTGCATTGGTAAAAAACAAATCTCCTTTGCCAAGGTCATCGGCATTTTCGAAATAACCAAAAGCCTTTTCTATTTTTTCTTTGTCAGTTTTGACTTTTGAAAACTGAATAATGTCATTAACAGCCTCTTTAACGAGCCCTTTTACTGTCTTACCAGGTACAAATGGCAAGTTGTCCTTGTCTTTGATTACAAGGGCATCAAGGTCTGCTCCTGCGGCAAGTCCGGATCCGCAATGCCAATCGTCAAAAAACTGAATTGTATAGTTAATCTTCATCTTTAACCTCCTTTGTTACTTGCGAATTGATTGTATGAACCGTGAAAATGTCGTAAACGGGATAAAGTGTTGTCTTTTTGTCCTCGCTTTTAATTTCCTTTGTTACTTCATCTACAAAAGACTTCATTTTAGGAGAAACGATTGATTTCAAACGGTTTAAATTCTGTTCCGCCTTTTCCGGATTGCCAATCATATCTGACATCCATTCGCGAAGATGTGTTTTTACAGCATTACCTTCCTTGCCTATAAGTTTTTGGGCATAACCCATCAAATCGCCAATAGTGATATTGTGCTTGTCTTTTTTGTATGCTTTTCCCCAATCATCATTGATGTAATACGGTCCGAACAAGAACGAAATGCATTCGTTTGGTGTCAGTTCTCGACTAATAATATCATCGAAACTGTTTACAAAACTGTCTTGAACCTTGTGGAACATCAGACAAGATTGTGCCAATTCATTGGCTTTCAAGTCTGTCTTGGCGTGATTCTTTGCCTTTTTGCACAAGTCCTCAGCCAAATTATATCCGTAGTAGAATGGAAACGACGACTTGACGTATGCAACGCCCGCACAAGCGGTAAGGTTCTTGAATTGAAGTTCTGCCTTACGATAGATTTCCGTTAGTTCTTTGCTTCCTGTGTTTTTCTCAAACTCCTTAATGAATGTTGTCACGTAATCCAATGCCAAGTCAGCACGGCAGACAACGGTGAAATCGTCGCCACCAAGCACTATGGGGCGAATCGGTATTCGCTGGCTCCATTTATAGTCGCAATTTTTCAAAAGATAATTGTATGCTTTTTCAGCTGATTTGATAGTGGCTTGGTCTAGTAGTTCCGAAAAATCTTTATACAACTTTTGGTCTGTGCCAATCTCCCTAACGATTTGTCCAAGACCGTTGCCATCTGCGTGAATAACTGCAATCCAATCGTTCTGGCAAGTCATTTCATCGATATTGTGGCAAATAACATTGTTGCTAATGTAATCAGATCCAAAGGCTTTTTGACAGAGTTGTTGCGTTACATTCTCCATCTTAAACTTTTGATTCTGAGCAATATCAACATTATCATCAACAAGTGGTAATCCCGTTTGTGGACTGCGTTTGATGCCCATAAGTCCGAGAGTTTGACTACG
This sequence comes from Bacteroidales bacterium UBA3844, assembly GCA_002392915.1. Classification (GTDB taxonomy): domain Bacteria; phylum Bacteroidota; class Bacteroidia; order Bacteroidales; family Paludibacteraceae; genus UBA1723. The sequence goes on from DGHQ01000017.1 coordinate 10,301, forward strand.
CATTAGTTTGTTGCGCTGAGTTTTTAGTAGTTTGTGCAGTTGGATTACAGCGACTTTAAATTCTTTGTAATCGCCTTCCATTTTCACTACTGCTTGGCTAAATGTTATGCCGGGTGCAAATTCTTGAATTATCTTAGGAGCTTTTTTTACTAAATTTTTGCATTTAGACTCATCTTCAAAAATGTAAATTATATTACCTGCAGCGTGAAGGATAGCATTGTTGTCTTTAATCAATGCTTCTTGCGCTGTTTTTGCATCCATATTATTTTTGTTCGTGAGCATTTCGTAAAATTTTACCGTACATATTTCCTCTACAAGCTCACTCGCCCCGACAATCTCCCGGAGCTTGTTTGTCTGAAAAATGAAGCCTTGGATGCCTTGCACCGCCGCTCCGTATAAAAATTTTGTCATATTTTTTCTATTTTCTGTTTGTTATATTTCCAAATCCATGACTTACTCCTTTTCCCAATCCCAAAAAGTCTGGTATTGTGATGTTTGCCATGAAATCAAGATCAAAACTCATCATTTTGATACCTTTGAATGTTACATTATATGTATCTATTATTTCCTCCAATTTGACACAAAGAGGTGTTTCTATCGTCATTTCCAATCCTTTGGCCATCGATAGTATATTTCCTGTCATTATTTTTTCCAATATTTGGTATTTTTCCACGATCCCTTTGGCTTTCATATATGTTTCGTAGTTTTCGGAGTTGAATGGTAACCATTTCCTTATTCTATATGGTATTAACTCTTCTGTGATTGTTATGTTATGGTATTTGGCAACAATCTCGTCAACTTCACAAACTATGGACCTTTTGCCTATCTGTAGAGATAATTCTTGTCTGCTAAAGAATTCTCCAATGACTTCTGTGCCTTCTCCCACGCACATGATGGCCGCTTTGCCTCCTATTCTTTTATATTGAATAAGTGGGTAGGAATATCTGAATCCATCATCTGTATGGTTATGGAAAAGTATGCTGTGATTTTCTTCCAATATGGCGTTTATTGCCCCTCTAAATAATGGAATCTCACTTTGTCTTATCTCTGCCGTAAACTTGATTAAAAAAGTCCTAATTTTCATTCCGTTTTTTTTTGTTTATGATGCTAAATTATATAAAAAATAATTAGTTTCGTCTAAAGTAATGATGTTTTTGGACATAAATCACTCACTTTCTAAGTTGGTATTTAGTCGGTATTTTACTCAATGCAAATGTAATATCTCGATTTGTGTCTTGTTGAATATTTTGTGTTTAAGGTCTACGTTATTATGAAATGTTTCACATATATGAGGTAAGAGTTTAAAAAACAAAAACGCATCCAATTTCTTGGGTGCGTCGCTACTTTGCTTTAGATCTAACAAACAAACCAAATTAGAACTTTGGAGCGTACTTCTTGTAAAGCTTAGTCAACAAAATATTAATAAGTACCATCGTTTATATTTTTTAAGTCTTTTTTTTCTTTTTGACGATGCAAAATTATGCTTTATAACACACAAATGCAAGTGTTTTGGGTAAAATTTTAAAAGAAATTTATGCTTTTTGACACTAAAATTAAATTGAAAGAATTTTGCTTGTTTTGCTTCAAGTTTGAAACTTTTTGCATCCTTTTGGTTAAAATTTTGAACAACAATTTTTGAGTATTTGTTCATATTCCATTTTCCCCTTTTCTTATAAATAAAGAATGGATGGCTTTTTTGATATATACATTGCATTAGAGTGTCGTCGTTACTCCAAATAATAAAAAACTTATCATATTTTATGCTTTACAACTCCTTTCTACATATTTATTGCTTAATTCTCTTTTTTATCCTTATTTTTATGCCCTAAAAAACACAAATTGTGAAGAATATTAATTGGCTATGTGGATAAACATGCGATATAGTGGTGTTGATGAACAGAATGGGGTAGGTTTGGATTTTATCCATACAATTAATTTAAAACAAATGAAATTCTAATAGCAATATGAAATCTAACATTTCAGCAGCGTTGACTGCATTTTCACTTTTTACTGCCGCTTATGCCGCTCCACCTTCTTCTTCAGGGTGGACAATGGTTTTTAATGACGAGTTTGAAGGAAACTCTCTCGACAAGAGCAAGTGGAACCCTACTTATAATTGGGGACATACACATAATCACCAGGCATACTGTGTCGAGGAAAATGTCTCTGTCAAGGATGGAAAACTGATTATCAGGGCTGACGCTCGTCGCCATCCGGAAGCTCCTGCCACATGCTCCAATGGAGGAAAAACATATTCTTTGGACTATACTTCAGGAGCTATCGACACGCGTGGACATTTTGAAGTGAACGGCGGATATATAGAAGGACGTTTCAAGATGCCGTGGCAACTTGGCACATGGCCCGCATTCTGGACTTTGCAGGATGGTTGGCCGCCTGAAATAGATATTTTTGAGGTGCCGCACGAGCGTAATCTTCATCACTACTATTTGCATTACACTAAGACAGATTGGTATGCGTCTCACGGTTCGGCTTGGGATCATGAAGCTTCCTTCGGTGGCACTCACACTGGTCCTGACAAAAGCGCGGATTTCCACACTTATGGACTTGAGTGGACCAGCTCATATTTGAAATTTTACTTTGATGATAAGGTTATCGCTACATATAATCGTCCGACGGAGATTAGTCAGCTGAAAGGAAATTATATCATCATCAATCTGGCTGTAGGCGGTTGGGCAGGCGATAATATTCAGGTGACAAATGCCAATCCAGCGTATTTAGAGTGCGACTGGGTGCGTGTGTGGAAGAAGGATGCGAGTGAGATGATACCTTCTGATAAGGTCAAAGTGATGTCAGTGAGTGAAGGGAAATGTATGAGCGGTGTCACCGGTGATTTGAGCCTGGTGGATTGCAACAGCGACGACGCTTGGATTAATTTGTTTGAACAGTATAGCGGAACATTCCGTGTGAATATAGCGGGCAAGGTGCTTGATATTGAAGGAGAAAGTAAAGAAGACGGTGCTAAAGCAGGAATTTGGGATTGGAATGGAGGTGGACATCAGCAGTTCGCTTTTGAAAAACAGCCAAACTATACGTCGAATGTAGTGACGATGATGGCTCGCCATAGCGAAAAATATCTTCAGGTCGGAAAAGACGGGACTATCTTCCAGGCTCCATTGCCAGACGACAAATCAGCTCTTTGGAGAATTTTCCAGCCTGGAGAAGAGATTGTTACTTCAGCGGATGATTTGAAAAGTGGCGATCAAGTTCGTTTCATAGATAATAAATTGGTATGGAGTGGGGAAGAGCAGCAAAAGATGCTGGTGGAAGTCTATGATTCACGTGGAGTCTGCTGTTTGGTGGATGAAATTGGTGGTGGCAAGACGGAGGTGAGCCTGCAAATGTTGCCAACAGGAATCTATTTCATTACTATAAATGGAGGAATGGTGATGAAAATCAGAAAATAGAAATGCATAATGCTTAATGAATAAAGAGGGTGTATCAAAATCACATTTGATACACCCTCTGCTGTATTTAATTACGCATTACGCATTATGAATTATGAATTTATCTAAGCATATATCCGAAGAATAAACCGATGCTTCTTGTTCTTGTGTTACCCACGTTATGTTCTGGTTTGGTGATGTCTGTCAGACCCATGTCGAAGATGGCTCCGATACAGTACCTTCTGAACTCGTAAGTGGTGGCGAACGAGAATCCGAAATCGAAACGTTTGTATGGAGCAATGCGAGACATGCTGTTGTTGTCGTAGACACTCTCGTCGAAAACGTCGATTTTAGTTTCTGTCTCGTGAATGATCATATCATCCACGTCGCTTATATATCTTTCTTTGACTTTTCCGTGGATTCCAAATGCCATATACGGACCTGCACTTATATCAAAGCGTCTGTCTTCAGAAATCCAGTTTCTCAACGTCAACTGACCAGGGATCTTTATATATCCGATTCTTGTGATTATAGCATTCTCACTTTTGAAATTGGTGGTGTCGATAAAACATTTGCGATGGTTGGACTTCTGTGAATAAAATACTCCAGTAGATATCGCAAAATAGTGATGTATGGGAATGTCGATCACGATGCCACCTTCAAGATATGGCAGGAACATTTCGTTCGCGCTTGACTGCAGGATGTCGATGTCTGTATGGTAAGCCACGCTATGGCCAGATTCTCTTGTCCTTTCAGAAAAACGGCTTATTCCCAATGTGCCTCGGAATCCTACAGATACGGGTTCACGACATGGCGGAGCTGGCGGAACCGGGTCTACCACTACCGGACACGGAGCTGGTGATGGCGGTGGCACTGGTACAGGCACCGGCACAGCCATTGGTTGCTGAGCTACTGGAGCTGTGGTCTGAGGTGCTTGGATTGGAAAAATATTCACAACAGATGATGCACCTGAAGGTGTAGTGACAGACTCTGTTGGTGCGGGAGCAGGTGTAGAAGCTGGCACGGAGTCTTGTGCGTACACATTATTAGACAATACAATTATTGAGGCAAAGACCGAACAATAATTCCTGAATTTCTTCATTGTTGATAAGTCATTAAAATAAGTTGGTGACAAATTTATAATATTTTATTGTATTATTAATGAATTATTTGATGAAAATGCTGTATGTCAACGACTTTTTTACTAAATGCTAGCTCTTACTCTCGCAGATTAGAAGGAAAAATTCCAATAATTATCAAGCTCGGCCCCTTGACAATCCTTATTTTTAACGTGAGTTCGGCGAATTGTAATCTACGAATCATTATCAACTTTCGGATCGAAATCCAACCTCCTTTTCTCATAAAAAGACCAAGTCTTTCTCTGTAAACTTTTTCTCTGTGTGGTTTTATTAAATTTATGTGCTCGCCTTCGGCTCGCACGTGGGGAGGGGTTAGGACGTTCCGTCCTTAACAATCCTCATTTATGACACTCCAACTATCTTTTGATTTCGTCGAATTCACGTTATTTTTAGATGCGAAATGAGGTTCTGTCGCAAAATATTCCAAACAAACTTAATTTGTTTCTCAAATATTGACTGATTTGCACCTGATTTCATGTGGATTTTTTATCAAATTATGTGGATTTTTTCGATGAAATGGCGTTTTTTGAAAAAATCCACATAAAATTTTAATAATTGAACATGCGTGGTTGAATAAAGCAGTAACATTGCAGTACAAAAAGATTTTGACCCTATTATAAATTATTATATCTACTTTATTGCGTGTTGTGAAACAGAATGCAATATGATGAAAACTAACTAACATAAAAAACCGAATGATTTATCGTTCGGTTTTTTGTTTTAAAATAATGTGAGAAACGATATTATAGTAGGTGTGTGTCATAAATGAGGATTCCAAAGGGCGGTCGAGCACATAAAATTATAATAAACCAGTTCATAGAGAAAGGATATGCCTTTTTTATGAGAAAAAGTGAGAATTCAATAAGAAAGTGGAAAATGACTCACAGATTACAATAACAATCAATCATAAAAAAGTTTTTCCCTCTTCCTGATTGAATCTTCATTATGCTATTAGTGATTTTGATCCGTATCATTTCTGGTATCCAGTGAATATTGTAATATAATTGATATCTCAGATCCTTGTTTGGAAAATTTTAAGCTAAACTGAATTATCTATATACATAGACAAAAATACCATACTTGTTTGTTCTTTCCTGTTTAATTTGTCATTTACATTTTCATTTGTACTTTTATGGAGTTAATTAATGAAATTTATGTACTATGAAACACACTTTATTATTTACTATAGTATTGACTCTTGTGGAAATGATATTTTCTCCGGTAGTCGCTCGAGTGTATCATGCTACACCACATAAATTTGTTCAACCTGATGGCGACACTGTGTCGGTTCGCCTTTTCGGTACGGATCTCTATATGGATACGGAAAGTGAAGATGGATATACACTTATTCGTGATGAGGTTGACGGCTACATCTGTTACGCGATGCTTTCTGCCGACGGTAGGGAATATGCTTCTTCAGGAATAAGATACAACGGCGGGGTGGCTCCGTCTGAAGTGAGTATGATTGTGAAGCCGCATATCCGTCTGAATGCGGAAAGGAGAACAGAAATCATAGAAGACCATAAAAGTTTGCTCGGATTGGATAAAGATTCCGCTCCACAATTGCGAGCAGCGACGTCGCTCCCTGATACCGTCTACGGTGTCTGTCTGATGATTGATTTCGCCGACAGAAAATTTACGGTGTCTCGTGAAGACGTGGAGACATTTCTAAATTCAAGTGATCGCACCGTCTACGGGAACGCTCGTTCGATCAAGGAACATTTTCGTTGGATGTCTGGCGGTAAACTGACATATATCAACTATTTGCCGAAAGATATATATCATGCTCCGAATAATTTCGAATATTATTCACCATCTGATGCTACAGACTATACTACTGACCGCTTTTTCCCAGTTGTGACTGATGCATTGCTTGCCATTTCGAAGGAGAAGGATGGGTTCGACCTTAACGACATCTCTTTCAACGGCAGGAAAATAATGGCTATCAATATTTTTTATGCTGGAGCATCTCCGTCGAAATGGGCGACTGGTCTTTGGCCACATCAGGGAGGATACACATTCAATCTGAAAAGCAAATACTCCAATATTTCATCAAGAGAATGGCATGCTTACCAGATGTCGAATCTTGATAAGGAACTCACTATGGGCACATTCGTCCATGAAAACGGACATCTTGTGCTTGGTTTGCCTGATTTCTATTCTTATGAGGATGAAAATGACGACAATAATATCAAGGATTTCAATATCGCCAACACTTTCTGGACTCCTGACGAGAAAAATCCGGAATTGCTAAATCCATATTCTATGGATGAACTGGGTTGGCTGACTAACAAACAGGATATCACTAATATAAAGGACGGTCGTAAAATCACTATAAAACAGGAGGTTGGAAACGCTGCCGTCTTCTATGGCACTGGAGCAAATGCCAATGAACGCTATTATATGGAGGTGCGCGACAAGCATTATGCAAACTATTACGGCACTAAAAATCCTGGTGTTATGATCTGGCATGTGAACACTAAGGGCGATAACAACCATGCTGGAAAACCGGAACTTCTTGACGGTCGTCCTGCCACATCTAAGAATTGTATGTGGAACTCAAAGAATGGCCCTAAAGTGTTCGACGACAATAGCAATCCGAGCGCTAAATGGTATGATGGCAACAACAGCGGCATCTATCTTTGGGAGTTTTCCGATCCCGGCTCTACAATGACTTTCCGCTGTGGAAATGAGTTGAGCACTCCTCTCGCTTTTCTCACAGAGTCGCTTCCTGATGGAGAGGCTGGCGTGGCTTATTCCGCAAATATTGAAGGCGAGGGTGGTGAGCAGGATTATTTGTTCTATTTGAAGAATGGATCCCGTCTTCCTGCGGGTCTTTCTTTGAGTAGCGACGGTGTTGTGTCTGGAGTCCCTTCTGAAGGTTTCGATGGAAATGTGACTATAGTGATGAAAGATGCTAATAACACGAAGGTCGAGAAGGAATTCTATCTGAAAATCAAGCAGATTGTTACAGTCGCTGAGTATTCATTTAATGTGGAAGTCGACGTGAATGATGGCTACAACGCCACTATTGTTGATGTGAATATGGCAAATTTAGCCGGTTTGCTCGGAATTTCTGCTTCAGATTTGTTGTCGGAAATTGGTAAAAATGTGTCGCTATATGCTGTGGACAGCAACGGAAATTTGGAGAAATCATTCACTGCCAACAAAGGTTATTGGTATAATCTGAGTGGAAATGTGGAGCAGTGGACAGAAAACTCCACATCTGCGGCTGTGTTTGCTGAGATTGATCCGGATGGCAATGGAATGCGTATAGGCCAGTATCCCGGCAATACGAAGGTGGGTGACACTTGCACTATCAGGCAGGTGTTGATATACGGTGAGGCTCAGATAATGCTGATATATAAGGTACATGTGTCAGACCAGTCGTCCGTCGAATCGCTTCCAGCGTTGTTGCCTGTAGACGGTGTCATTCGCGTTTATAATGAAAAAGGCCAATTCATCGGAGAAATTGACTCATTTACAGAGCTTGAAAACATCGGTTCTACACATGGTGTCTATATGCTTGAGCAGTGTGGAGTATGGTATAAAATAGTTAAATAAATCGTTTTTCCACGGAAAAGGCGGAGATGTATATTTAATATGTTTCTGCCTTTTCTCTTTTTTATGGTGCATGGTTGTAACAAAAAGAGGTGCAAAAAATATATGGTGTCTATTTTAATGGAAATTTTGTTGTCGTGACGGAGTTTTTATTATTCATTTGCCGTAAACAAAAGATTTTGTGATATGAAAGGATTTGTCACTACTCTAATAACAACCGCTTTTTCAGCATCTGTGATTGCTGGAGTGAATAAGCAGAACTTCGATTTCGTGGTCGGGGTGGACGGTACATGGGCTCAAGCCAAAGCTGCGGCTGAATCGTCTACAAAAGCTCGCTACTATATATTCTTGCCCGACGGTCAGTATGATTTCGGCCGCATGACAGGAGACTCCAACCAGAAAACTACTTTTTCCGGAGCAAACGTGTCGTTGATCGGGCAGAGCATGGACGGAGTGGTGTGTTACAACGCCCCTTCGGCTGAGGGCATCGGCACAACAGCTACTCTTTATCTAAAGAAGGGTGGCATATATATGCAGGATATCACTTTGAAAAACAATGGATATGTGAATCCTAATGCTTCCGCCAATCGCTTGGTTTGTCTGCAAGACGAAGGTGATAAGAATATCTACAAGAATGTGAGGATGCTTTCTGGTCAGGATACATATTACACTACCAAAGCTGCCCGCCGCACCTACCTTGAAGGATGCGAGATCCATGGAACTGTGGATTTCATCTGTGGTGGCGGACAGGTCTATTTCAACCGTTGTCTACTGTATTGTGAAAACCGTGCCAACGATGTGATCACAGCTCCAGGTGGAAGTGGTGAAAAATATGGATATGTCTTTGAAAGTTGCACGATCGACGGTGCTGTTTCTGACGGAAGCTTCACTCTGGGACGCTCTTGGCAGCAGAAGCCTAGGGCAGTCTATTTGAACACGACGATGAAGAAGAAACCGTCGGCGGCAGGATGGGGTAATCCGATGAACACTTGCCCTGCATTGTTTGCAGAGTATAATAGCAAGGATGTCTGGGGAAATTCAGTCGACTTGAGCCAGCGTCGCTCTTCTTACTCATGCAGCAAGGATGGCTCCACAGCAAATTTCAATCCTGTATTGAATTCGTGGGAGGCGTCGCAGTATACAATTCAAAATGTTGTCGGTTCAGACGGATGGGCTCCGGATGCCGCCGCAAAATTGATATCTGCACGTCAACTTACAGCCAATGGCAACAAACTTTCATGGAATGACGATGAAAACGCAATGTGCTATTTCATATTCTGTGACGGCAAATATGTGGCAAACACAACCCAGCCGTCGTATACAGTGAATGGAGGCAATCTCAATTCCGTCTACACGGTGCGAGCTGCAAATGCGATGGGAGGATTGGGAACTTCTTCCAACGGTGTGACTTTGAGCGGAGAGATTGTGCCTGCCGATACTACGGAAATCTTGGAGCCATCTGAAAATGAACATGTTTTCCATTTCGACAATGGCAAGACGTCGATGAGAGCAGGCACAGACAAAGAGAATGTGTGGAGCTGTACTGATGAGGGTTTTGACGGATATAATTGGGAAATCATTTCTCGTGACGACAAACCAGTCCTTTATGGCAATGAGGTGACGTATCTAGGAAGATCCTACAAAACATTCAAAGGATCCAATGGTGCTCAGGCAAAACTGACAATGCCAGACGGAGTGGCTGCCAAGAAAATAACATTTATCGGATACACAAATGATGCGGAAGTGTTGTCTGTCCTGACTGAGATAAACGGCGATTCCACCGTCTACATGACTTTTGACAAAAATTCCAGCAATTATGCGTCGTCTCCAGCGAAGATAACGTATGAGTTTTCAGAGCCGGTGTGCAAGGATTTCACGTTCACATTCAGTGTGAAGCAGGCGTGTTTCATTATAGTGCTGGACAGTGAGTATTGCGGATGTGAGAAAGAGAATGGGGGAGAACCTTCAGCCGTGGAACTGATGATATCCGATGAAATGGATGATTCAGAATACTATGATATTTATGGGAGAAAAGTGACACAGACGACTGCTGGAAAAATTTATATTCATGCAGGAAAAAAGATTTTGATACGATAATCTTATGTGTTTGATACGGAAATCCTATATTTTTTGTGTTTTTATCCTTAATTTTGCAATGTAAATATAAAAGGTATGAGACATTTCTATAACATATTACTACTGATGATTGCGTTGTTCGCACAAGTGTCGGTTTCGGCTGCTAGTGTGAACCCCAATGACTTTATCATAAAGCATGGAGATGGATCTGCATATCAAACGGTGATGTCAGGAGATAAAATAAAACCGTTTTATTATGAATATGAGGAAGGTGTTTTTATAGATCATGTGCAGGTGCCCGACGCGATATTCACAGTGGAGCATGACAAAAAAAATCGTAAGATTTATCTTACAGGTATAGCTGGTGGTCCTACAAAATCCTATGATATTAGAATTTGGGGTTTGGTGACGAACGACACTCTAAATAATGAGAGAATCAGTCGTCCCGGAAAACTTACAGTGTTGAGACCTTATCTTGAGGTTGAGACAACAAATTTTGACATAGACACTGAGACTATTCTAGATCCTATCAAAATTGATTATACAAAGTTCACATACTCAGTTTGGACTTCAGAGCTTCCTTACGGTATGAAACTAGTGAAGAGTGATGACCATTGTGAGATCGTCTCCACAGATGTTTTGCCATCTGGAGAGTATCGTTTCATGGTGTATGGCGCAGATTCATTGTATTACTCAAAAGATTCCATTATCGTTTGTGATAATCCGGTCAGTTCAGCCGACACTATGAAGTTTCATCCAAAGTTGTATTGTGATTCGATTGAATTCAAAATCAATGTGTTTGAAGGAGGATTGATGAAGATTGGAACAGGAGGAACAAAGCAGGTGGTGGAGCTTGGAGATTCAATTGAGAAGTTTGGATTTGAATGGAAAGCTCCGGGAAAACTTACAAATGAGCCATTGACTCCTGGTTTGGAGATGGTCGTTGATTCTGCGAAGCATGATATATGGATTCAGGGAGCACCTACGGAGCTTGGTTTGCATGAGTTTGACATCGCGTATGAGACTCAGTTCTCATTTGTTGTCTACAACATAGAGGTGGCAGTATTGCCTGAGATTCGACCTATCATAGAGGTTGTGGATGAAAGCACGTTGGGTCAGGTCGTTTCTGTAGGCGACATGATCAATGGAATAGAGCTATCATACTACAATTCAGACTCTGTTTGGGTGGAAGGATTGCCAAAGGGAATTGAAAGCATGATAGATGAAGAAGAAGATCAGATTTCAATTTACGGAACTCTGGAGGAAAGTGGAACGTATGAGATAAAAGTTCATGCTCGCAATGAAAAGTATGAGACGGAATTGAAAATCTCACTTTCTACATCGGATAAGACAGGAGGACTTTCTGGAATCGACGACGTTATGTCGGACAACGCAGGAAGGGCAATAGTTTACGACATTTATGGAAGACGAGTGTCTCCGGAAAATATGGGAGTAAACACCGTCTACATTATAAATAGGAAAATTGTTATACGAAAATAATTTCATTGATGTATTATTGAAGGTTCCTGAGCGTGAGTTTAGGGACCTTTTTTAATTCGTAATTCATAATTCATAATTCGTAATTATTGGGAATTAATATGAGTCTGATGAATTTTTGGAAACGTGGTGTTATCGGCATATTATTTTACCTATATGTAATCACCACGTGATATTCTTTAGGGGATCCGAGCCGTAGACGAGCACACAGAATTTAATAAAACCACAGAGACACAAAGTCCCCAGAGAAAGACTACGTCTTTATTTTGAGGAAAAGAGACGGAAAAACAATTAGAAAGTGGAAAATCGCATTCTTTTTATGATTGCTCGTTTTTGCGAGTTTGCAGATTACAATTCCTCGAACCAACGTTAATTTATCAGCAGAACTCTTGCGAAAAAATCTCAAAAAGGTGCAAATAGCATCATTATGAAGCGTAAAATATATCAGTAACTTCTTGATTGGAAGGAGAAAAGAAACGGTGAGGTGGCACGACTTGTAGAGGGAGCACGACGCATCGGAAAGAGTTATATTGTAGAGGAGTTCGCCAAGAATGAGTATGAGTCATATATCCTCATCGACTTCATGTTTAAAAAGCTCAACTTTAGCTTGTTTTTTGAGAAGAGAACAGAAAATGTGCCCAATATATGAGCAACTACGTTGTGGCACTGGAAAACATGTCATGGATGACATTGAAAACAGCTTAACGCAAAAAACAAAATGTAAGAAAACTTGTTTCTTAATCTACATCGTGTCATTTCATATTTACATTTTTTTATGATTGTGATTTTTAAGAAATTTTCTAAATTTGTAATGACGTGTGTATATAAAATATAGTATTTGTTTTACCTATATTTTCAAAACACTTAAAACTAGAGAAATACACAAGAAAAAAGGTATGGGCGTTTGGTTGGTATGGATTATAATTGCCGCTTTAATTTTGATCTTCAGTATTGTAAGAGTTCTTATAAAAAAAGATCATTCTAAATATGCAACAATATTATTGTTTGTAATTGTGGGAGGAATTGTCATTTTTAGCTTTCTTTCTCCAATAGTATTTACTACGGGTAATTTTATTGATTGGTTTAACAGTGGAGATAGACTGTGGAGTGGTTTATTTAGACTCAATTTGGATGTTGATTTTACAGAAACAGGTAATATAGGGGATACTTTTGGAGGCATTACTGCTCCAATAATTGGTATTGTCAACGTTATTTTGTTATTCGTAACACTTAACAGACAGATTAAATTTGAAGAAAATCAGGATAAATTTAATAAGAACCAATTATTGTCTCAACGTGAAGAACAATTTAAAAGTACTTTTTTTCAAATGCTTCAGACACAAAGAGAATTGTTAAATGGATTGAGAGGTAGATTCTTATATAGGCATATAATACAAAGAGAAAATGATACAAATATCGTATCTGGAATTGATTATTTTGCTGTTGCTCGCGTTGAGTTAAAAGACATTTTTGAGAATTTAGAAATTGCTGATGAGGAAAATGTAAATACCAATCTTATCCCTAAAGAAAATTGGTATATAAGAAAAGAATATAAAGATGCCGATAATGAAGAGAAAATGAAATTAGCATATGATTATTTTTTTTCACGTCATATTGAAGTTGGAAGTTATTTTAGACATCTGTATCATATATTGAAAATGATAGATGAGGAAGAGAAAGCTATAGAAAATATTAGTGAAAAATCAGAAAAGGAAGTTTTTAACAACTATAAAAATTATGCAGATATCCTTCAAGCAACATTATCAAATGATGAATTACTTTTAGCATATTACAATTGTGCATCTTTTCCAAATGCAAAGGAGTTGTTTTTGAAATTTAGATTCACAGAGAATCTTTTCAAAAAATCGTTGATTGATGAAAACAGAGATAAAATGAAACAATTTGAATTTAGAGAAATATGAAGAAAGATGATGTAATAAAAGTATTAAAAGAATACTTAAGTTCGTCTAACACAAAATCGTCAATTCAGTTAAAAGGAGATTGGGGTGTTGGTAAAACTTATTTGATAACAGAATGTCTTGCAAAAGATTATAAAGACATACTTCAAATTCGAGTATCATTATTTGGAATAAAGGAGGTTTCGGAAATATCATATAAAATACTCAATGCATATGTAAATGCAAAAAAAGAAAAAGGTGAAAATGTATATGAGGATATATGTAAAGGTCTTGATTATATTGATTTTAAGTATGGTCAAAGTAGAATTTTACATGAATTTGATCTTCATGATGAAGATGAGATAATCTTTAGCATAATACCAAAAAATAAAGTATACATTTGTTTGGATGATGTAGAAAGATTTATAAAAATAGATAATGAAGACACATTGTTGGGATATATAAATAACCTATCTGAAAATTTAGGATATAAAGTCATTCTAATCTATAATGATCATTTTAAGAGAAACGATAACGAAGAATATTCCATAAGTTCTCAGTTTAAGGAAAAAGTTATAGGTGAAGCCGTTTTATACGAGCCCAATGTCAAAGAATGCCTTGATAATTTCATAGGTGAATATAATAAGTCGAATGGAGGATTCGTTACATTTTTTGAGAGTAATAATCTGTATGAATATTTTTTACCAGAATCATATGACAGGCAACTTAATAAAGGATTAAGTAATCTTAGAAATTTAAGATTTGCATTATCTAACTATGAATATATATATGGACTGGTTCAACAAAGTGGTATAATAACTGATGAAGATAAAAAAAAGGACTTTTTAGTAAAAATTCTTCCATTTGTTATAGGTGTGTCTATAGAAAATAAAAAAGACAAGTTGACAGACGAATCATGTTGTGGATTAAATGACTACGACTATAAATGTCAAGCCATTTCTCTAGAAAATAAGCATATAAAATTATTTCTAGGAGAAGAAACTCTAGGAGAAGAAACGGATAGCTCCAAAAACAACATAGAGTTTGATAGCATATTATCAAAAAGTGGATCAAAAAAGGAGGACGAAAGTAAGAGGAAGGAAGAAGAAAAAGATTATTCAAAAAAATTTTACGATTTATACATAAAAAAATGGAATATAGAAGCTTTTTTTTATCCTCAAATATATGATTATATTACATCTAAGACTGCTATTGATATTCAAAAATTAATGGATTTATTCTTTGAGTATTATCCTAAAAAAGAAGAGAATACAGGAAAGAAACTATTAGATGAAATGAATAATAAAGAATATAATGATGACTTATCATTTAAGAAAGATTTAGAGAAACTTTGGGAGTTTGCTAAAAAAGGTGACTTTGCAAGAGCAGATGATTTTATTAATGCCGTTTATTATTTTCAAGAATATAAAAGTATTCTTGAAATTTCAGATGACACTATAAAAACAAATATCAAACAAGGAATAGATAAATATTTTGAATCAAATTCATATTCAAATGTTGAGCATACTATTATAAATAACTGGCAAAATAGCCCAAATGCAGATACAAGTAGAAGTTGGATTATAGATTACATTTTGAATAAGATAGAGGAAAAGCGTAATGATTATATGGATAAACAATACGAAAACATATGTTCGTTATTTAGTACGAATATGAAATCTTTTTATTTATCTTTTTATGATGAGTATGGATTTCATGTTAGTGATGATCTGGAAGACAAACCTATTCTTAATATGATTATTGAAGACAAAATAAAAGAAAAGGTTAAATTCTTGACTCCCGAAGATATAAAATATCTTTCACTATTGCTTGACAAAAGATATTGTAAAAATAGTCATGTATCTAAGTTGTCTTTGGAACTAAATTTTTTGACTAATTTAAATACTGCGGTTGATGAATATTTAAAAGAACAAAAAAATAAAAAAACAGGTTTGACATATTGGCGAATGGAGAATTGGTTATCTCCTAAGATAAAAAAAGCATTACAAAGTTTTAATAATACCGGTAATTCCAAAGATGAATGTTGAGTAACTAAAGTGGTGTTAATTCAATAAAAGCCACTGACTTACGAGTTTGTGGCTTTTTATTGGGTTTTAGATTTTGAGGATTGTTAATGGTGAAACGCCATAACTTTTAGTGTTCCCCCATGTTTATGTTTTCTCCGTTGGGGAGTTTTCCCACACAAACTTGTTTGTGGGTTTTCCAAGCGTCTGATATTATAGATGACGCTGTTTTCTGTTTGATTATGAGTTTTGTTGCGGGGCAGGTTTGAAACCTGCCTCTACGACCATTATGTGAAGTTGAGTCTAAATGACATGTCTCCAGCACCGACAATGAAGTTTTTTATAGATGCACGTTTTCTGTTTCCCATTTTCTATTTGTTTGCAATTTAGATTAATCTTAGACAGCTTATTTTTAATCGGCAAAGAATTTTGCATTATAATTTTATTACATTTGTGGAGAATTTGAAAATAAAAAGATTGTAATGAAATCGCATAAAATAATTTATGGCTTTATTGCTCTGATGTTGGCATCGTGCCAAGGCAAAGTGGAGAATAAGAATAATGATAAGGCAGACGGGATGTCGCACGATTCTGTTGCGACGCTGGTGGATTCTATTCCGTCTGCAGACAGCATATCAATTAATAAAGATTCTGTAAGCAGGGATTCTGTTGTGATGGCAGACAGTATGCCAATTCCAAGGATCGTGCCGAGAGAGTTGATTGAGCAGACGTTGCAGTTTGACGACACTTTCATTGTCCGCAAAACATTGAAAAATCATCCGCCAGTGAAGGGAATCTACGTGAGCGGACCGATCGCCGGACACAGCCGTTTCAAGGAACTGCTTGAGATGGTGGAGACGACGGAGCTTAACGCTATGGTGATAGACGTGAAAAACGACAACGGAAATGTGACATATAATATGGAGCATAAACTGGTGAATGAGTTTAAGGCAAACATTCGCTATATCCGTGGTATACAGTCGTTTTTGGCTAATCTGCACAGCAAAAATATTTATGTGATCGGTCGAGTAGTGGCTTTCCGTGATCCGTTGTTGGCAAAGAAAAATCCTGATTGGTGTGTGCATAGAAAAGACGGTTCGATCTATTACGACCGTGCAGGGCTTGCGTGGGTGAATCCATACAACCGTGAGGTGTGGAAATATCTCGTGTCGATAGGAAAAAGAGCCGCAGCCGACGGTTTCGACGAAATACAGTTCGACTATATCCGTTTCTCAACAGAGGTGAAAGATTCTGAGGTGAATTATGGATACGGATCCGACACCATGTCGAAGCAGCAGGTCATCACGGAGTTCGTGAAATATTCGGCTGAAGAGTTTGGCAAGTGCGGAATCGCATTTTCAGCGGATGTGTTCGGCACAGTCATCGACAACGATGTGGACACACGTCTTGTGGGACAGAATTATGCTGATATGGGAAAGTATGTATCCACTATTTCTCCGATGATATACCCGTCGCACTACGGACCAAAAGTGTTTGGCATTCCGATTCCAAACAATGCTCCGTACCAGACAATTTTAGGTTCGATGAAATTGTCGAAGAAAGTGTTGGATTCGCTCGACCGCAAACCCAATGTGAGGGCTTGGCTTCAGGATTTCAGCGCTCCTTGGGTGGCTGGGGCACGACCTTATACAGCGGCGGATGTGCGAGCACAGATTGATGCCATCTATGATGCCGGCTATGATGAGTGGCTGTTGTGGAATGCGTCTGTTAAATATAGAAAAGACGCTTTGATAAGAGTGGGAGACACAGTCCCTGCATATAAGAAATATAAGAGTGCGGCACCACAGAAACCGGTGTCATCCACTACAGATTCTGTCAACAATCAAAAGAAAAGTGATATTGTCGCAAAAGATAGTATTGTCGCCGCACCGTCGAATATAAAAAAAGACAGTATTTCAGATTGATTTTATTTGGAAAATATTTAATTTTGTGAGTGATAAGTGGAAATGAATACTTTTTGCGAGATTTTTTTAGTGATAAGTGATAATTAAAATGATTGACAGATGATAAGTTTGGTAAGACGTAATGTATCGCTCCTATTATATATGGTGGCGATGATCTTGCTTTCTTCATGTGGAAGCAAGATGAGTGAAGATGAAGTGAAGGACTACATCTCAGGATTTACTTCCAGATATTTTGGAGGTGAAAAGTCTTCAATTCAGGTTGTGTTCAATGATGATGTGCTGAAAAACAAAGAAGAAAAAGATTTGGCGCAGTACATCGAATTCTCTCCCTCTTTAGATGGAACATTTGTAAAGAAGGACGACTACACATTGTCGTTTGTTCCTGATTTGAACAGTGTCAAATTCGGATCGACCTACAAGTGTACGATTAAGATGGAGAAGTTGTTCAACAACGACAAGATGCCAGACTTCTCGTTTGATGTGGAGACGATCGCACCGTCGGCAAAATTGAAAATCAACTCCGTGCGTGTCGATTTGGTGAATTCGGATGCGGTGATAGTCAGTGGAGTCCTTTCGTTCACTATGGAAGTCGATAGAGAAATACTCCGACCAGAGATGTTTTCCATTGACGGAGCTGATCAGAAAGATGTTTTGATTGAGCAGATGTCTTCGCCAAACATGTTCCGTTTTGAGGTACGCAATGTGAAGAAAGGAGACGAGTCGAAGAAATGTAAATTGGAGTTTAATTGCTCTTATTTGCGATTGGACAACAAGCCTTTTGATGAGTTTGATCTTCCTGTCAAGTCGTTGTTCCAGCCGATATCTGTCTCTTGTACAGGTAGAAAAGAGAAAACCGTATCTGTATATTTTTCAGAGCCATTGGATTCAAAGCAGAATTTGAATGGATTGATAGAGGTTTATTCCAATGAGACAAAGGAATCTGTCAAGATTGAGAAATATGAGGATCATGTAAAATTGATTTTCACTTCAAAAGTCCGTACCACAAAAGGAAAGGTTGTTGTCCTTCCTGGAGTCAAGAGTAATAATGGCAAAAAACTTACATCTCCTTATGAATTTCCAATATCATATTCAATAGGTATTCCAAGTCTGTCGATTTTGGACAATGGAAGCATATTGGCGAATCCTGCCGACGTGAAGGTCAGATTCAAAGCTTCCAATATCTTTGCTGTCGACGTGGATATCTTGAAGATATATTCCAACAACGTATTGTCTTATCTTCGTGATGGGACATCAGACAATTCTTATTACGATTATGATTATGATGAAGAAGAGTCTTATGGAGGAAGTGGTTTTGATGTTTCCATGCGTCGTTATGGAAGAATGATTTATCATAAGACAGTCCGTCTTGATGATGCCGAAGATTTTAATGGAGAGGAACCTCAGCTTTACACAGTTGATTTGAGTGGATTGTTTGATGATGATCCTACCGCAATATATCAGGTATACCTTTCTTTCAAAAAGAATTATGCGATGTGTAATGTGGGAGGAAACTCACGTGCTGTTGAACTTGACACTAAGGAAGGTGTCAGTGAGAGTATGGAGGATCTTTTCGACAGTGATGGATATTTTGATCTTCAATCAGTGATGGGATTCAGTTATTGGGGTTCGGATGATCCAACAAGCGACAGCTATTATTCTTGGAACAGATGTGTGAAAAGCAATTTGTACAGACTGAGTGACCTTGGTATCACAGTTAAGCGAGCAGGTGGCAAAAATATATGGGTCAGTGTTGCTGATTTGGTAAATGCCACTCCTGTAGGTGGAGCTAACGTGACTGCATACAACTATCAATTGCAACCTGTCGCACAGGGAAAGACAGATTCAGAAGGATTCTGTGACTTGGAATGTGTGAATCAACCTTATTTTGTTGAGGTTGAAAGAGGTGGATTGAAGAGCTATGTCAAGGTTACTAACGGTTCTGAACTTTCATATAGTAGTTTTGATGTTTCTGGTGTGGATAAAGAACGTGGTTTGAAAGGGTTCATCTACGGAGAGAGAAACGTATGGCGACCAGGAGATACACTTCATTTGTCTTTGATGCTGGAAGATACAGATAAAAACTTACCAGAGAATTGTCCTGTGACTGCAGAGATGTACAATCCGCAGGGTCAGTTCTATTCAAAACATGTCACACGAAACGGAGAAAACGGCTTGTACGCATTCTCGATCCCTACAAAAGATGAGGATCAGACGGGTGTATGGCGAGTTGTGTTTGAGGTGGGAGGCCGTTCATTCACAGAGTATGTGAGAATCGCCACAATCAAACCAAACAGATTAAAGATAGATCTCAACAGCAACAGCGACATTATCACTGTCGGAAAATCAGTGGATTTGCAAATCAATGCGAAATGGCTTACAGGAACGCCCGCTGCAGGTTTGAGCTATAAGGTAGACGCGGATATCACCGTCGACAGAAACCCATTCTCAGCGTATAAAAACTATACATTCATCAATCCATTCGTTGATTTCAGCAGGACATCGGTTCGCATGGGAGAAGGTGTTTTGGATGCAAATGGACGTGATGATGTGTCTGGAGGCAGTGGTGATGACGAAGACGAAGTAAAAACATTTGAGTCGTTGTTCTCAGATTCAGAGTTCGCACCGTCTTTCCTACATGCTACAGTGACAGCAAGAGTGTTTGAGAAGGGAGGAGACGCAAGTATCGTGTCGAAGGATTTCAAATGCTCTCCTTTCAAAAAGTATGTCGGAATAGATTTGAAGGATAGAAATTTTGAGACCGATAAGGATTTGAAATTCAACGTTGTTGTGCTTGATAAGGATGGAAAGAAGACCAATGCGAAACTAAAATACCGCATTTTCAAGATGGAATGGCGTTGGTGGAATGAATACAACAGCAACTATCTGCGTGATTTTGTTTACAACAAGCATAACAGTCCGGTTGCGGAAGGAACGTTGGATGCTGCATCAGGAGTTGCTTCCGTTCCGTTCAGAATCGACTATCCTATGTGGGGTAGATATTTGATTGTTGTCTCTGACGTGGATGGCGGACACATGGCAGGAGGAACAGTTTTGATTGATTGGCCGTCATCTCGTGGTATGAGCAATAAAGAAGACGCTACAGCTTCCACAATGTTGATGCTTTCAACAGATAAGGAAACCTATAATGTGGGTGACGATGCGGTCGTATACATACCTGCGGCTAAGGGCGCGAGAGTGCTTGTCTCGATAGAGAGTGGCAGCAAGGTGATGTCGAGAGAGTGGGTGTCAGCTACAGATCAGGTGAGCAAGTACATTATCAAGATCACAAAAGAGATGACTCCTAACGTGTATGTTTCGGCAAGTCTGATCAATCCGCATGCTGTTTCGGCAGATGGAAAGCCAATTCGTAAGTATGGAGTCAAGTCGTTGACTGTCGAGGATCCGAAATCACATCTTGTGCCTACGATCAACATGCCTGATGAGTTGCGTCCTCAGACAAAGTTCAAGGTTAAGGTGGGAGAGAAGAATGGCAGAGCAATGAGCTATACATTGGCTATCGTCGACGAAGGTTTGCTAGACATCACGTCGTTCAAGACACCTAATCCTTGGCCAAGCATGAACGAAAAAGAGGCACTTTCTGTTCGTACTTATGATATGTATGCTGATGTGGTAGGTGCTTCTACTGATTATTTCAAAAATATCTTGAGTGTCGGTGGAGACGTCTCAATCAACAAATCGGCACAGAAAGAGAAGAGATTCAAACCAGTTGTGAAGTTTATCGGACCGTTCACATTGAAGGCTGGAGAGACTAAGGAGCATGAACTTCAGTTGCCAATGTATGTCGGAAGTGTCCGCACAATGGTAGTCGCATGCGACGGAGACAAGTCATACGGTAGTGCGGAGAAAACGACTACAGTGTCGGCTCCGTTGATGGTGATGAGCTCACTTCCTAGAATCCTTACTAATGGAGAGACGGTTAAGTTGCCAGTCAATGTGTTCTCTTCTGTTAAACAGGGACAGAATGCAACTGCAACTGTAACTGTTACTGTAGACGGACCGCTTTCGATAGTCGGTTCAAATACAAAGAGTGTCAATTTCACAGTCGCAGGAGACAAGATGGTATACTTTGATTTGAAGTGTGATCCTACAAAAGAGGGTGTGGCTCACGTGAAGATTAAAGGCTCTGGTGCAATGCAGGCAAGTGAGGAGATAGCGATTGAGGTGAGAAATCCACAGCCTATTATTATTGACAGCGAATCGCGTGTTGTAGATTCTCAGACAACATTCTCTTGGACACCATTTGCGAAAAACTCTACAAATAAGGCAAGTGTGACAATCAGCCCAATGCCAAACATCGACGTCCAGGCTGCATTCTTGAAGATGATTCACTATCCATATTGTTGTAGCGAACAGGTGTCTAGCCGATTGTTGTTCTACTTGAACGCGGAGAAATTTGTCAATCCAGACATGAAATCAGCATTGTCTGGCGAGGTCAACCATTTCTTGACAGTCCTTTATGGCCGTCAGATGTCGAGCGGAGCCTTCATCTATTGGCCAGGAGACAGCCATATCAATGAGTGGATCACGAATATGGCAGGACATGCGTTGCTTGAGGCAAGAAGCAAGGGCTATACAGTACCTGACGACGTGATTGACAGATGGTTGAGTTACCAGAAGACAAGAGCACGAGAGGCTACACCAAGCACAACACAGGCTTATCGTCTGTATACTTTGGCTTTAGCTAAAAAGGCAGATGAGGCAGCTATGAACAAGATGAAAGAGAAAATAACCAGTCAGGATGTTCCTGCTAAGATTCTTCTCGCGTCTGCCTATTCTCTGGCAGGAAAGAAGAATATAGCATCTTCTATTCTAGGCAATATTGAGGATAAGATGATGGATTACTACAGATACCATTGGGATAGAGAGTGGACATTCGGCTCATCGTTGAGAGACCGTGCTTTGTGGCTTGAGTCGTTGGCGTTGAGTGGTGATTCAAAGAAGGCATTTGAGGTGGCGCAGAATGTCGCATCTAAGTATAATGCGAGCAATTGTTGTACGTATGAGACTGCGTATACAATGCTTGCGTTGAACAGACTAAGCAGTGTTATAGCTTCAACAGCGAACACATCTGTTGTCCAGAAAGGAAAGACAGTAAAGACAGTCCAGACATTGTCGATTGTTGATCTTGATCCGTCTGCAGGAGAATGTGTAGTCAAGAATAATAATCAGTCTACTTCTTATGTTACACTATGTAAGACACATAAACCAACAGCGCAAGAGATTGTTCCAGCTAAAAACAATGGTTTGGAGATCAGCGTCGTCTATGAGGATGAGTCTGAGAAAGAGTGTTCGATCGCAAATTTGAAGCAAGGAGCGGAGATTACAGCACGAATCGTTGTTAAGAATGGTTCGTTGGCAAAGGATTATCGTCTGCTGGCATTGTCGTATGCATGGCCTTCAGGTTTTGAGCCATGGAGTGACATTGCCTCTGATAGTGACGGTTGTGATTATGTCGACCAGCGAGACGACAAGAAGATCTGGCATTTTGTAATGTCAAGCAAAAGTGTGAAGACATTCAAGATGAAGCTACGTGCCGCATACTGTGGTGACTTCATTGTGCCATCAACAGTTTGTGAGGATATGTATGATGCGGAGATAAATGCACATACAGCATCGTCGAAGGTCAAGATCTCAGAATAATTAGAAATTTATTAAATAAAAAAAGACGGAGGAAACTCCGTCTTTTTTGGCGTTTAAATTTGTTCAATAAATACGTCGTAGCCGTTTAATATTGGTAGCCGTTTAAATTTGTTTACATAAATACGTCGTAGACGTTTAATATCGGTAGACGTTCAATATTGGTGGCATTTAATGTCGTTTGATGAATCGTAAGAAAATAATAAAATATTCATTGGTCGGTTTATTGGCAATATTCATAACGTGGTTGTGGATAGTGCCGTGCCGGTTGTTTTCAGATGTCAGCTATTCGACGGTGGTGGAGGATAGAAACGGACAGTTGATCGGAGCGCGAATATCGCAGGATCAGCAGTGGCGATTCCCGTTGCAGGATTCGTTGCCTGAAAAATATGAAAAATGTCTGGTTAGGTTTGAAGACAAAGGGTTCTACCATCATTTGGGTGTGAGTCCGTCTGCAATTGCCCGAGCTATCAAACAAAATCTGGAGGCTGGCAGGATAAAGAGTGGTGCCAGCACAATCACAATGCAGGTGGCGCGTATGAGCCGAAGAAAAGAGCGTACATTCATGCAGAAGTTGATTGAAGCTTTTATGGCATTTCGTATTGAGGCTCAATATTCCAAACATGAGATTCTCCAGCTTTATGCCGCTCATGCTCCGTATGGCGGAAACGTGGTTGGCTTTCCTGCAGGATGTTGGCGTTACCTTGGTCACGACGGAAGCAATCTGTCGTGGGGTGAGGCAGCTGTCATGGCGGTGCTGCAAAACTCACCGTCGATGATCAATCTTGCAAAGAAACGCCCATTGCTGTTGGAGAAAAGAAATCGTTTGCTGAAATCGCTTTACGAAAGCGGCGACATTACCAAAGGTGATTATGAACTTGCGGTCGAAGAGCCATTGCCGTCTAACCCGAATAAGATTCCGAGTGCGGCTCCACATCTGGTGGAGTGGTATGCCCAGAAAAACAATGGAGAATATGTGCGCACCACCGTCGACCTCAATCTTCAGAAAGATGTCGAGGCGATTGCGAAGCGACGAAATGATGAGTTGCGGGTACGAGGCATACATGATTTGGCGATTGTTGTGATTGATGTGCAGAGCGGAGAGGTGATCGCTTATTGTGGAAACGCCAATTCATCGGTGAAAAGAGCAGGAGTATGCGTGGATGTGGCAAGATCACGACGCAGTTCGGGCAGTTTGCTGAAACCGTTGCTTTATTGCGCCGCTTTGCAAGACGGATATATCCTTCCGAATACGTTGCTTCCGGATATTCCAATCAATATCAACGGATTCCGTCCAAGCAATTATAATAAAGAGTTTTGTGGAGCGGTGCCAGCATCCGAAGCGTTGAGCAAATCGCTTAATGTGCCGAATGTGTTGCTTTTGAGAGATTATGGAATCGACCATTTCATCGAAATTTTGAGACGTTGCGGATTGTCCACAATCAACCGTACTGCGGATGTCTATGGACTGTCGCTGATTCTTGGAGGAGCGGAGATTTCACTGCTCGACATAACTCGAGCCTATGCGAAAATGGCAAGGAATTATGAATATTCCGTCGCATCAAGGAATAATGATTATGACAATCCAGGATATGTGGAGAATTTTGAGAAATCATTCATACTTACCGATAAGGCTGCTTTATTCCACACAATTGAGGCGATGAAGCGAGTGGAGCGTTTGGACCACATGGATATGTATAAGATCAGCGGTTACCGTGATATCGCGTGGAAGACAGGCACCAGCTACGGAGCCAGGGATGCGTGGTCTGTCGGTTTTGACCATCGTTATGCGGTGGGAGTGTGGGCAGGAAATGCGGAAGGTCAGGGGGTGGCAGAGTTGACGGGAGTGCATACAGCGTCGCCAGTGATGTTTGACGTGTTCAACCATCTGACATACAGTAAGAAAGATGGCAAGAAATGGTTTTCAAACTTGAAGGTGAGCGACGGTGCAGAGATGAAAGTCTGTCGGGAGTCTGGAATGCTGGCAAGTTTGGAATGCCCGAATCCGGTCACATATGTGATGCCGTTCAATGGTGTCAATTCAGGAGTGTGTAAGTATCACCATGTGGTGAAGGTGACAGAGGATGGAAAATACCGCGTCTCCAACATGGAAGAAGCAAGCGTCAATGCCACATATTTCACATTGCCAGCCAACATGGAGTATTTCTACAAGAAGAATCATCCGGAATACGTCACGTTGCCACCATACAGCGACGTCTTCATCGGAGAAAAGAGCAAGAGCAATCTTGGATTTATCTATCCTCAGAACGGAGCCGTCCTGTCGTGTGTCGGAAAGTCGGCGGATGAGGAAAACGGAGTGCTTTTTGAACTGGCACATAAACGTCCTATGACAGAAGTGTTCTGGTTTATAGATGGCAGATACCTTTCTTCCACAGTCGGGGAACATAAGCTCCAGATTGAAATGGAAGAGGGAAAACATAAGATTTCCGTGGTGGATGAGAACGGCGACAAAGCAGAGGTGAGGGTGGAGAATCGACGATAGTTGAGACGAAAGACGAAAGACGATGGACGAAAACGAAAGACGGGAAACGAGTGGTGATAAAAAACAGATTATTATGGAAAAAAAGCGTGCAGGAAGAAATAGGACGATGACGTTGAGTGACACAGAAAAAGAGGAGTTGAGGAAAGATCTTTCTTTTCTCTCGGAAAAATCTGCTGTCGACGGTGCTGTCGACAAAACATTCAACCAGGACTTGTTTGAAGCTTTGGAATACCTTCCCAAACATTTTGTTGATCTGCTGATTATCGATCCTCCTTACAATCTTTCCAAGAATTTCGCTGGAAATAAGTTCAAAAAGACCGATGACGTCGCATATATAGAATACGTCAGAAGCTGGCTGCCGAAGGTGATGGAACTGCTGAAACCTAATGGCAGCGTCTACATTTGTTGCGACTGGAAATGCACAAGTGCCATCTATCAGGTGTTGAGCGAGTGCGCTGTGGTGGTCAACCGTATCACATGGCAGAGAGAGAAGGGCAGAGGCGCAAAGACGAATTGGAAAAATGCGATGGAGGATATATGGTTTGGAGTGGCTGATGAGAATGACTATTACTTCGATGTTGAGGCTGTTAAGCAGAAGAGACGGGTTGTTGCACCTTATAAAGAAGACGGAAAACCCAAAGATTGGGAAGAGACAAATGAAGGAAAATTCCGTCTCACATATCCGTCCAATTTCTGGGATGACATAAGCATCCCGTATTGGTCGATGCCCGAAAACACCGATCATCCCACACAAAAACCGGAAAAACTAATTGCCAAACTGATTCTGGCATCATGTCCTGTCGACGGAATTGTGTTTGACCCGTTTTTAGGTAGCGGCACAACATCCGTCGTCGCCAAAAAACTGGGTCGCCATTATTGTGGAGTGGAAATCAGTGAAGAATACGCATTGTTGGCAGCCAAACGTCTACGCAAAGCCGAATCCGATCGCAATATTCAGGGCTACAACGATGGAGTGTTTTGGGAACGAAACACGTTGAATCTGCAGAAAAAGAAGAAAAAGAACGATATATAAAATGCAAAATGATAAATTATAAATGCGAAATGTATTGGTACGTTTCAACCCTGCCCGTCATATAGAGGATTTTCACCACAGAGGCACAGAGTTCTCAGAGTCCTATAATTTTATGGAGATCACTCGCCCTTTGGACTCGTGGAGAATAAAAGAGAACATGGAGCAATCTAATGCACAACATGAGGATTGTTAAGGACGGAACGTCCTAACCCCTCCCCACGTGCGAGCCGTAGGCGAGCACATAGAATTTTAATAAAACCACAGAGGCACAAAGCTCATAGAGAAAGACTATGCCTTTTTATGATAAAAAGAGGTGAGAATTCAATCAGAAATAGGAAAGTCGTTATTTCGAATTTGCAGATTGCAATTTGTCGAACGTTAAAAATAACTTTGCCTGATTGGTCCATACAAGAAAATTTTATCTTTGTTGTAGTGATTAAAATGATTTGTTATGATTGTAATAGAATCTCATGAAAAGAAACAAACAAGCGAAGACACTTTGTCTTTCACTGTTGGAAATGTGTCATTTAAGATGATCAGGATTGAGCATGGCTCTTTCAAGATGGGTGCGACTCCAGAAATGGAGTGTCCTAATGATGATGAAAAACCTGTTCATGAAGTGACAATATCCAAAGACTATTATATGGGTGAGACTCAGGTGACGCAAGAATTATGGCAAGCGGTGATGGGAGATAATCCTTCTCATTTTAAGGATGAGATTATGGGAAAGAAACATCCGGTAGACAGTGTCTCGTGGTATGATAGTCAGGAGTTTATAAAGAAATTGAATGCTCTTACTGGAAAACAATTCCGTCTTCCTACAGAAGCCGAATGGGAATATGCGGCACGAGGAGGAAATAAAAGCCTTCATACACAATATTCAGGAAGCGACGACATTGATTCTGTCGCATGGTATGACGGAAAAACACATCCTGTGGCTAAAAAATCGCCAAATGAACTTGGATTGTATGATATGAGCGGAAATGTTTGGGAATGGTGTAATGATTGCTATGGAGATGATTATTATGCGAATTCTCCATCTGTTGATCCACAGGGGCCATTAGCCGGCTTCCGTGTGTTGCGTGGTGGAGGCTATGAGGATGATCAGTGGTTCTGCCGTTCTTCCCATCGTTATTGGAACTGTCCGGATGATGGAGACCACGATTGCGGTTTTCGTCTTGCCCTTTAGTTTATTTTAAGGGGAGTGAGTTATTAGTAGGAAAACGGATCTTCTGCGACCATTGTTGGATTATCATTGTCGAAGACGGGATATAGTCCTAGTTCTTTGATGAGCATTTCGTACACGTAGGCGGAACTCTGAACATAAAGCTCTGCATCTTCTATTTGAAGCAGTTCAATAGTTTTGGATGTATAGACAAGATCTAAAGCTTTTTCTAATGAGTAGCCGTAATCCTCAATCAGATATTGAGTCATATCGCTAATTCTCTTGTCGATAAGAATTTCCGCTATTTGGTGGTGTGTCGGCTTCAATCTTGTTTCCATACTGATATTTTCTTTAAATAATTTAATGAACGGGTAGAACCGAAAAGTATTTGTTGATCTAGAAATCTGTCCTGAAGATCTAAGGCTATCGATTCTGCTTTTTCTGTATTTGATTTTTATTGAATTCTCACCTCTTTTTCTCATAAAAAAAGGCGTAGCCTTTCTCTGTAAACTTTGTGCCTCTGTGGTTTTATTAAATTCTGTGTGCTCGCCTACGGCTCGCATCTGGGGATGGGTAAGGGCGTTCCGCCCTTTGGAATCCTCATTTATGACACTCCAACTATCTTTTGATTTTTTGATTTCGTCGAATTCACGTTAAATATAAATCTTTTTTTGGGGAAGGTGCCAAACGTATCATTTTTGCGGTATAAATGGAATTTTTTAATTTTTTGTCTGGTTTTGATAGGCTGTTATTCTTATTTGTTTTTATGTTTGTGCCGATGACAAAAAGCTCTTTATCATGAAACACACTTACAACTATTTCAAGAATTATCTGTTGTCTGCTCTTGCTCTCGGCTCTTTTGCCGTCGCCTCTGCTCAGACAACTTGCCTGAATGGTCGCACAGAAGGATTTGGTCAGACTCCTCCTATTCATGTGGAGGGGAATAAACTTATGGATGAGTGTGGCAATCAGGTTGTGCTGCATGGTGTGATGGATACTCCAAACGGATATTTCAACGGTAATTTCAGCCGTTGGGCTTTCGACTGGGGAAAGGGGTATGATGCTCCTACCGCCATACCTAATGTGACAGAGTATTTCAAAAAGATATTCACTGTGCTTGGATCTCAGGATAAGGGTGTCTACTGCAACGTCTTCCGCCTTCATATGGATCCTTGCTGGACCAATGATCCCAACAAAGAAAGAGTGGGCGAGGGCGGTGAGCATAATATCAGCCAGTTTTCTGCCGAACGTCTTAAATATTTCCTCGAAAATCTCTATTTTCCGTTGGCTAAGGAGGCTGTGAAGCATGGCATGTATGTGATCATGCGTCCGCCTGGAGTATGCCCACAGGAAATCAGGGTGGGCGACGCTTATAATGAGTATCTGAAGACAGTCTGGGATATTGTGTCGTCTAACGATTCTATAAAGAAATATGAGGGTGTCATCTCGCTCGAACTTGCCAATGAGCCGGTGCGACTGTACGATAAAAATGGAAAGGAGACGGCTCAGGCACCGTGGGCTCCACGGGATTTCTTCCAGCCTGTGCTTGATATCATCCGAAGGAATGGGTTCAAGGGTATCGTGTGGGGAGCAGGTACGGGTTATCAGTCGCAGTATGGCGGCTACAAGGATTATCCGTTGGTGGATCCGCTCAAAAATCTGGGCTACGCTTGCCACGTCTACACTGGCTGGTATGGAAATGCCGATGAATATGGGTCGACGCAGGGGTTCATAGACCAGTTTAAGAAACAAGTTCCTGTTGTGGAGACTAACCCTATTGTGGTGACGGAGTGCGACTGGAGTCCAGG
The DNA here is from genome assembly GCA_002392915.1 of Bacteroidales bacterium UBA3844. Classification (GTDB taxonomy): domain Bacteria; phylum Bacteroidota; class Bacteroidia; order Bacteroidales; family Paludibacteraceae; genus UBA1723. The sequence continues at coordinate 39,992 of DGHQ01000017.1, forward strand.
ACACGTCGTCGGCACTAATTTCGACGGATCGTTGAAGTCAGAGAACCTTGGCACGTGGGCTACAGGATCCACAAGCAAGTGGGGCGTGCGATTCAAGGCAGTGATGGACAAGTATAATCTATCCCTCACGCTGACAGGCACAGATGATTATGTGGATATGGAGCATTATTTGAAGACAGGCGAGATCCGTTATGCTTTCTATGGCAAACAGGGAGCTGAGGACGCATGTGGAAAAGCCTGCTGGGATTGGTATAGGGAGTATTCCAAGGTCAATTATCCGCAGTTTTGTGGAGAAGCGTTGGAGCCTGTCGACTGCCAGGGATTTTTCCCGTTGACGCGAGGATGCTTTAATCCTAGTATTTGGGAGACAGGCACGTACAACTATAGGACTCAGACTTTGGTCACAGGTCAGTATGGCTTTGGAGGATGGCAGTATGATCAGCCGATTGATTTGAGCGGATATGAGAAGATCATTGTCTCTTTGGCAAAACCAAGCGACGGTGCATCATTCCGCTTGTTTGATGAAAGCAGTTATTGGTCCACTCCATACGCATTTGATTTCAAAAACAATACGACAGTTGCCGAGATCAATTTGGGCAGGTGTATGAAGGGCGATAGTGGCAAAAGTCTTGATCCTTCACACATTTACATCGCAGGTTTCTGGACTTACGGAGGAGGCGATGGAGTGCAGATCAAGTCGATTGAACTTGTCGCGAAAGATCCGACGGGAAACGTGGAAATCGTAAAAGATAGAGACATTTCGAGTGTCGAGTATGTTTCGCCACTCGGTATTGTAAGCAGTCGTCCATTCGACGGATTGAATATCATTCGCACCGTCTACTCAAATGGCGACTTTGATATTAGGAAAGAGTTTAGAGTATATAAATAAATTATTTATGTGTTCGAGAAGGAGGATGCGGGAGTATCTTCCTTTTTTTTGTTGGTTATATCTTTTGTGTATTCAAATAGATACACTATATTTGCAACGGATTAAGTTCAGGACATGAAATATAAGGAACTTGAGAAAAAATTGAAAGCCTATGGTTGTTATCCAGTCCAAAGGCAAATGGGCGGTCATCCGCTATGGTATTCACCGATAACAGGGAGGGAGTTTAAGATGAGTAATCATGGAAGCGAAGAGGTCGCAACAGGCACACTCAGATCCATTTTAAAGATGGCAGGAGTAAAGTAAAAAGAGTAGGTGATAAAATTCACCTGCCTTTTTTCTATGAAGCAAGAAAGAATTAATAACTAAATAACGCAAAAGATGAAAAATATTAGATCAGTTATCGAACGTGCTAAAGATGGTTCGTATAGCATCTATATGGACATCGATGTCAAGGATTTATCGTATTTTATAACAGGAACGGGAGAGACGTTGGAAAAAGCCAAGGAAGATTTTATTTCAGGCTATGAGGAAATGAAAGCGTATTATGCAGAAAAGGGTAAGCCTTTTGAAGAAGTGAATTTTGATTTTAAAATTGATGTTGTATCCTTTTTGTCATATTACGCAACGGTATTCACTCTTTCTGGTCTGTCGAAGATTACTGGCATTGCAAAGGGACAGCTATCACACTATGTGACGGGGCAAAACAAACCAAATGCAAAGAATGAAGAGAAAATTCTGAACGGGTTAAGAACCTTTGGAAGAGATATCGCCCAATTGGGATAGCTTTTATATTCATGTCAACGAAACCACTCAGAAATGGGTGTGTTTTTGTATGATTTTTCAACAACAATTCCGATTCTGTTGTTATTTTGTTACTTTTGCCCAAAATTTTTCTATTCTAATGAAAAAGCAGTTAAATCTCAAGGTTGAGAATTTAAAGAAGATCACAGAGCAGCACATCCTTTTGAGTTTGGTTGCTCCCAATGGAGATATGCCGGAGATAAAGGCGGGACAGTTTGTCGAAGTGAAGGTAGACAATGCTCCGACTGTATTTTTGCGTCGTCCTATTTCGGTTCATTTCGTGGATTATGCAAAGCAGCGTCTGGATTTGCTTGTTGCCCTTGTTGGCGACGGTACACGCAAGATGGCAACTCTTTCTGTAGGCGACGAGGTGAGTGTGTTGCTTCCACTTGGAAATGGATTTCCAATGCCTACAAAGGCGGGAACTAAATGTCTGTTGGTAGGTGGAGGAGTGGGAATAGCTCCGCTTCTGTATCTTGGTGACAGACTAAAAGCGGCCGGACATCAGGTGTCGTTCCTTTTAGGTGCTCGTAATGCTGGAGGTGTGATGCTGGAGGACGAGTTCAAAAAGTTTGGTTCTCTTTATCTCACTACGGAAGACGGTAATGTGGGGGAGAAAGGATTTGTCACAAACCATTCTATCCTAGAGAAGGAACAGTTTGACGAGATCTTCGTATGTGGTCCGACTCCGATGATGAAGGCTGTAGCGAAGTATGCGTACGGTAAAAACATCGAGTGCTACGTCTCACTTGAAAATAAGATGGCATGTGGACTTGGGGCTTGCTTGTGTTGTGTCACTGAGGATAATAAGGGACACAACAGATGTGTTTGTTCAGAAGGACCAGTGTTTAATATCAACGAACTACCATGGCAAAATTAGAAACAAAAATAGGTGGTCTCACGCTTAAAAATCCTGTGCTGACAGCGTCGGGAACTTTTGGATACGGCACTGAATTTTCAGAATTCATTGATTTGTCGCGTCTTGGTGGCTACATTATAAAGGGCACTACGTTGAATCCACGTGAGGGTAATCCGTACCCACGTATGGCGGAGACTCCTTCAGGAATGTTGAACTGTGTAGGTTTGCAGAACAAAGGTGTCCACTATTTGAAGGATCATATCTATCCGAATATCAAGGATATCGACTCTTGCCTTATTGTGAACCTTTCAGGAAGCACCGTCGAAGACTATGCTGAGGCTGCTGAGATCATCGGCACAATGGACAAGGTTCAGGCTATCGAGTTGAATATCTCTTGCCCTAATGTAAAGCAGGGAGGTATGGCTTTCGGTACAACTACTCAGGGAGTGGAGCAGGTGGTGTCTGCGGTAAGAAAGGCGTATAATAAGACTTTGATTGTCAAGCTTTCTCCAAACGTGACGTCGATCACAGATATGGCTTTGGCAGCTGAGGCAGCTGGTGCGGATTCCGTCTCCCTAATCAATACTTTGATGGGAATGGCAATCGATGCGGAGCGAAGAAAACCATTGCTAAGCATGGTGACGGGAGGATTGAGCGGCCCATGTGTCAAGCCTGTGGCATTACGTTGCGTATGGCAGGTGGCAAAGGCAGTGAAAATTCCTGTTGTCGGTTTGGGAGGAATCATGAACGCTACAGACGCTATCGAATTCTTCTTGGCTGGAGCTACAGCAATCGAAATCGGAACAGCCAACTTCATTGATCCAGAGACAACAGTCAAGGTTGTGGACGGAATCAACGAGTATTTGGACAGACATAATTTCAAGTCAATCACTGAAATCATCGGTCAATTGGAGGTTTAATCATGAGAAAGGTAAGTTTTGTCATATCTATTTTGGCAGTTTTTGCGGTAACTATCTTTTTTGCAGGAGACTTGTTTTCAAACAACGTGGAGGATCCGATAGAAGAGGTTAAAGAGAGAAACTGGTATTTGAATTCCATCTGTGATGTCCGTCTGATGAACATCGAGAGTGATAGGTTCTCATTTACTGATGCTCAGAGTGCAATGATTACCAATCGTTTGCAGAATGGAGATTTGAAACTTAGTTGCGAAATACAAATAGCTTCAAACTTGAAACTTGAAGGTTTGAAGACTGTGGATGCTCAGTTTGAGTTTTCTCAGTTGAAGATTTCCCAGCCACTAAGTATTCTTTCCGTTTCAGACAGCGTGATGATAGCAAAACTTGACGTCGATTTGGCGAAATATTATGATGGCAAGAACAAAGAAGCTTTGATAGCGGCGATCAACGGTTTCGCATCAAATAATAGTTTTAAGATCAAACCATCGTTTGAAAATTTCGCACATGAGAAAAACGATTGGGTATCAGTCGCAAAGAGACAATAAAAATATCGAGTGATATAATTTATAAAAAGCAATGACGCAAGCCATTGCTTTTTTGTTCTTGGCTCTGTCCTTGTTTATGCTGATATCGCAAAAAAATAAATGGGGCATAATTAGACTGTTTCGTAGCTAAAATGAGGATTGTTAAGGGCGGCTGAACGCCCTAATCCCTTCCAAGTGCGAGCCGAAGGCGAGCACATATAAAAACACAGAGAAAAGAAATTATTAGAGAAAGTCTATGACTTTTTTTGAGGGAAAGAGACTTAAAATGACCATATAAAGTGCAAAGAGCATTAAAAAGCCACCTCCTAGATTATCTCCGTCTGATGGACATTCCACTAAAATCCCAGAGACAATGCACGGCATTATGGTCAATGCATAAGAAGTGGACAACCCGATAAATGCCAGTTTACGCTTGGTAAAGTGTTTGATAAATAAAAAGATAACAATGGCGACTATTAAGATTATTAGGTGTTCCATAGACGATGTATGTTATTCCTAATATCTCTTTAATTCTTCAAGAAATTTATCTATATCAATGACTTCGACACGAGGAAAAGGAATAGTTTTGAGTACGTCAAAATGTTTGTCGTTTGATACAATGAATTTTGCATCTGCTTTTATAGCACAATCAACAAATTCCATCTCAATATTTGTATGGTGTTCTCAAATGTTCTTTATTCCAGGATTCAATATCCTGTGTAGATAGCGTACCTTCATTACATAATCGATCCATTGCGTCTAGTGCTTTGTTTGAAAAATAATCTGCAATCAGGTTGCGAATTTCTTGCATTTCTTCTTCGTCTTGCACATTGGCGATACTTTCTAATATCTGCATTTGATATTTTGTAAATACAGGTGATGTATCTACATTGTTATAGGTGAATTGTGGTTCTTTTACCATCATTGATTCATTTCCTGTTACATTATTTTTATTGCTCATAGTAGGATGCTTTTAGTACTTACTTAATCATTATCGCAAAATTAATTAAATATAATAAGAATCTGCTTAGATTTAATTCAAAATTTGATTATAGAAGTTTCGTATTGTTAAGGGAATTGATGTTTTTTTTACTGCTCGCCCTTTGGGTTCGCGGAAGAGAATGGGTTAGGGCGTTCCGCCCTTAATAATCCTCAAACTTTACCCCAAAATTTAAGCAGTTTCTAACAGCTTTCTCAATTTATTATCGACTTCAGATATTTCATCACAACACATTTCTATGAATCCACAATAGAATGGACGGCATTGAAAATCATAACCTTTCCCCATTGTGACAAAAAAGCTACTTATTAGATCAGTAACACTTTTTATGTCATCTGAATCAAAGTTTTGATAACTTGAAATTTCTTTGCTTAAACTTTCAAAATATTTCTTAAATTTTTGAGCTGCTTCATATTCGTCTGAAGAACTATAAACATTGTCTAATTGTATAGAAACCAAATGACTAAGTTCCGACAATTGCGAAAAAAGCATTTTTATTTCTTCTTTTGTGGCTGAATTTCTCATTTCCTCCATAGACCGTTAATGTTAAAATACAACTACCTTCTCAACCCCAACCTTTTCATTATTCTTTATCTTGACGATCAAAATATTCTCGGTGAAATCGCCTAAATCGATTATATTATCTGATCCAGACAAGGCTTTTTGGGTAAAAAGAATTCTCCCGTCGACGGAATAGATTTCCAATTCGTCGCAAGCTGGAGCATGCAGTTCATCGCCATTGATAAAGCATACAGGTTCGGTGGAATGGCAGATGTTTTTTGCTGAAGATTTTTGTGTCACCTCAATTTCTCCGATTAAATTGGCTCCGAATAGGGAGTTGTATTGTGACGATGGGTTGCCAAACTGTATGCAGTAGCGATTGTTGTCTTTGGTGAAATCTCCAAGTTCAGAAATACGCAGATACAATTGATATTTGCCGGTTTCTACGTCGTCTGGAAGAGTTATTGATGTGGAGATCACGTCAGACAAGCGAGATAACCAATTGCATGGATCAATCTCGTCGTTTGGAAAAATCTCATATATATGATTCTCTCCCGACAAAATAAATGTCACTCTCTTTTTCTTCGTCAGATTCGCAAATCCAACGTTCTCTATTGTCAAAGAGATTGGTAAATTCTCATTTTGAGCGACAGTATCTGGAAGCACAGACTTGCGGAGTATGAACCTGTAGCCCAAGTGGTTGGCAACGTAGGTATAGCCGTCACAACCTGAATATTCAGTGTCGTTGCCATTGAAAATCATATCTTTCCATCCTAAAATTGTAGGCTGATGCCATTCGTAGTTGAGGTAAGATGTGTGGGTGCGGAATCCTTCCACCGAAAGATATTCTGGTGTATTGATCGGATTATCTCCATTGTTGTTTGCCACAAGTTCGCCTCCATAAGGTGTGGGTTGCGAATAGGTCTCCAGCCATTTCACCATCATTTCACGCGTCATCTTATGGCCAGATGCTCCCATTCCGATGGTTCCCAAATCACTGTCGGATCCCAAATATCCATCGTTATACATGCCGACGCGATAGATCGTGTCGCCTTTCTCTGCCAATGCCTTTTTAAACTTCTCTGAATCAATATCAAATCCGGAATAGTCGTTTCCATCGTTCACTTTAAGCCATTCAGCGACAATATCGGGACGACGAACGCCGATCTTTATTTCAGGTGGGGTTGCGACGAGCAATGTCTGCAACGCTTCCGCAATATTGGCATTTGTGGCGTTCACACTTGAATGCATCTCTCCCCAACTTCCGTACATTCCAAGCTCTACAAAGACGATTACATCGGTGTTTCTGGAGTAAATCTCGGCTAACTGTTTCAGATGGTTAAGGATCACGCTTTGTTCGGGATCACAATTCTTAGCACCATTATACCACGGGTCGTATGCAAAACGTACTATGGCACTTTTACCTCTTTTGCGCACATCGTCGAGCATAGAATCGAAAGCATCAAGCATATCCTGCGTCAAAGACTGTGACACTCCGAATGTGGTGTCTCCCGTCTCCTTATCGATAGATATGACGGCATTGCTGGAAAATTCCGAAATGTCCATACGCAGATGAGTCAGGTTGCTCCATGTGTTGGAAGACTTGTTGCCCTTAGGAGTGAAATGTTTGCCGACGGGACGATAAAAGCCAATGTGTGGATTTTCAATCTCTTCCAAGGCGTCTGTGTAATCGAGATTCTGAACGACAGAGTTTGCCATCGATGTGGAGAGCAGACAATAAAATGATAATATGGCAAGAATTATTTTCTTCATATCAGTAAATGATTTGTGATCAAAAATATAAAAAAATACATAATGTTTAGCTCTAGTCTGCAAATTTTGCTGAAAAATCATTTGTCCTGACACAACTCTTATTTCACAATTTTGATTATTTTTGTGGAGTATTAGGGTATTTAGCATAATAAAGGATATGAAAAGATTTTCACTTTCTATAATAATTCTTGCGACATCGCTTTTGGCTGCATTTGCTCAGGATGCTTCCGTGCTTTATTTTGCCAAACATAATCCAGTTCGTCATAATCTGAATCCTGCGTTTATGCCAGAAGGCTACAAGGTGTATGTGGGGGTGCCAGGATTATCAAATATTGATGTGAATGTGGGCAACAATTCCTACGTTCTCAGCGATTTCTGCAAGATAAAGAATGGGGATATTTATTCCGTCTTCGACAATGATCCTATCATAGGAATCAACAGTGTGCTTTCAGAGGCAAGAAACACTGTCAAGGCAAATGCGTCCACCTCTTTAAATATCCTGAATTTTGGATTCACAATCAAAGATATACATTTCATCAATTTCGGAGTGTCGTTGAAAACAGACATTTCGGCTTCAGTACCGTCTCCTTGGATCAAATACATGTTTAACACAGAGGATCTGACGAAATTGTCAGGCTCTTTTGATTTGAGCCGCACCACTACGGATGTAAATCTCTATTCGGAATTTGCCTTGGGATTTGCGGATAAATTGGATGAGAGACTTACCGTCGGAGCAAAATTCAAATATCTTATGGGACATGTCAGCGCGCACATGGATTTGTCGAATTTGAAGGTCCAGATGGATTATAATGAGTGGATTTTGAAGGGAAGGGGAGACATGTATGTGTCGTGGCCTGTGCTAAAGATTGAGAATATGGATAATGGCCAGCTCTATTTTGACATTACGCAGAAAGAGATAAAGAATGAAAAGGGAGAAGTGGTTGATTACGAGTATGATATAGATCCAAAAGATTTCTTCAAACCCCAAGGACATGGATTTGCGGTAGATTTGGGAGCGACGTATAAGCTTTTCGACAATCGTCTGACACTGTCGGCAAGTTTGCTCGACTGGGGATTTATCAATTGGTCGAAATCAGCACAGAGGATTGTGCTTGATGCCGATGCAGGATTTAAGTTTGAGGCGGCTAATATGCAGGAAGACGATGATCCGATTGATATGATAAATCTTTTGCTTGACGAATTCAACAGAGTGGAATTCAACAAGTTCTACTATGCCGACACCTCTGACAAAATAACTTATAGTACCAATTTGACGAAAAAATTGTTTATCGGAGGTGAATATTCATTTTTGGATGATAAGATCAGTGTAGGATTATTGTCGAAATTGTATATGGGCAGATATAGGACTAGAGAAGAGTTTTCTTTGTATGGCAATTTCCGTCCACACAGATTTGTTGATTTGTCAGTAGGATATGATTTTGTGACGGGAGCCGCTCATAATATAGGAATTGGAGCCAATTTTAATCTTGGCCCTGTAAATCTGTTTGTGACCGCCGATCAGGTGCCTTTGAAGTGGAAAGGAGGTTTGCCAGTCCACACTATGGGAACTCATGTTTCAACAGGTATGAATCTGTTGTTTGGATGGACGAAAGGTAAACAGCAGCAGGAAGAGAGGAATGATGAAGAATGATAAAATGGAGTCATTTTGAATTCTGCAAACTATGGGTGCATACAGGAGAAAAACGAGTTTGTTAAATTGGAGATGTTTCGTCACAATTTCAACGAGTGTTTGAGACAAAAACCGCCGAAAAAATGGATTTTTTTGCGGTTTTTTTATGCCTATATCCCTTCAATTTCATAAAAATTGCATATTATTGCATAGTCTAAACCTGATTTTAACATTTTTTAATAATTTTATTGGACAATACGTATTTATATTCCCGATGAATTGGTATTTTTGTAACATACAAAGGGATGTATACGTTTTATGAGTTGCCGTTATGGCGATTAGGACAAGAAAAGTATAATGGGGGGCTAGATTTGTAGGGTTTGATTTCTTTTGCTACGGTTCTAATAAATTCCAACGAATATTATTTAGTCATTAAGAGGAGATTTCATTATATTGTGGAGAATCTTCGTAAAGTGGCGTGATAGTTATATTCCTTTTGAAAAAAGAAATTTTTATACACAATATAGTGTGTTGAGAATTTGTATTCTCCGTTCTAATACTAACCCTACCGTCGCCCTCCGTTCTGAATACTAAACCTTCGATCTATCCGCCTATGACATAAAGTCATGGGCTTTTTGTTTATAAGATTGATCTGTTACATTTGTTGAATATTATTTGTAGATCTCAAACAAACTAAATACATAAAGTATGAACAAATGGAAATGGTCGTTTTTTAGTCCTTTATTTATATGTCAACTCTTTTATTTTAACGCGAGTTCAATGAATTGTGATCTGTATATTCGCAAAAACGAGCGCTCATAAAAGAAAGACATTATCCATTTTTTAGAATTCTTACCTCTTTTCTCATAAAAAGGCGTAGTCTTTCTCTGTGAACTTTATGTCTCTGTGGTTTTATAAATTCAGTGTGCTCGCCTTCGGCTCGCACCAAGGAAAGGGGTTAGTGCGTTCCGCCCTTAACAATCCTCATATTTTTGAGGAAAAGAGACTGAAAATCAGTTATAAACTAGGATACAGCCTTGAAATTTTGTAAAAACACAAAAAAAGCACGGACTATTGGGTCCGTGCTTAATTATGAATTATGCATTAAGAATTATGCATTATTTAGCCTGCTCAAGAGCAAGAGTCTTAGTTGGCTGATCGCAAACCTCTGATGGTCCCCAGTACTGGATTGGGCCAGGGTATACGAATGCAGTCTCAATTGCCCATGTAGCGCGGTTTTCAGCAAGCTTCTTGAATGGAGCACCGTCTAGCTCAACCAAAGCCTTGCGGATAACTGGCTTCATAGCACCGTGACGCTTCTCCATGTTCATCATCTTTGTTACAGGCACACCACCAGCGATCCACTGGTCAGCAGGAGCTGTTGTGTTCTTGATCAAAGACATGTAACCAGTCTTGCCAGCAGCCATCAAACATGCTGCGTTGAATCCAAGTGAGTAGCAGTAGTCAGCGTCGAAGTTAGAAGGAGCTGCGCAACGTCCCTCATATCCGAAGAAGTGACCTAAGCCAGAGAACTTACCTGTGTAAGTGCCAGCTGCCTTTCTCTTAGCCAACTCTGTCTTAACCATCTCGATAAGAAGCTTCTCTGTCTCGATTAGAGATACCTGTACGTTTCCGTGAGGGTCACGCTCTAGAGTAAGCTGCTTCTGTACGAAGTCTGGAAGAGATGCGTATACTGATGCTGAGTTAGCAGAAAGCTTCTTAACTGCAGCAGCAACGTCTCCGTTAGTCTCAGCTAGAAGGTCGTTCAACTCCTTGATAAGAACCTTCATCTCAGGGATGAACTCGATAAGACCTTCAGGGATCAAACATACACCGAAGTTGTTACCCTTAGCTGCACGTGCAGCAACTGTGTCAGCGATATTGTTGACGATCTGAGCAAGAGTCATCTTCTTAGCCTCTACCTCCTCTGATACGATACAGATGTTTGGCTGAGTCTGAAGACCACACTCAAGAGCGATATGAGATGCTGAACGACCCATCAACTTGATGAAGTGCCAGTACTTCTTTGCTGAGTTAGCGTCACGCATGATGTTACCGATAACCTCTGAGTAAACCTTACATGCAGTATCGAAACCGAATGAAGTCTCGATCTCATCGTTCTTAAGGTCACCGTCGATAGTCTTAGGACAACCGATTACCTGGATACCTGTATTCTTCTGTAGGTAGTACTCTGCAAGTACACATGCGTTTGTGTTAGAATCGTCACCACCGATGATAACGATAGCCTTGATGCCAAGCTTGTTGCAAATCTCAATACCTTTGTCGAACTGCTCTGTCTCCTCAAGCTTTGTACGGCCAGAACCGATGATATCGAAACCACCAGTGTTGCGGTACTCGTCGATGATGTCTGCTGTTAGCTCGATGTACTTGTGATCTACAAGACCTGAAGGACCACCCAAGAAACCGTAAAGCTTAGCGTTCTTGTTCATAGACTTAAGTCCGTCGAACAAACCTGAGATTACGTTGTGACCACCAGGAGCCTGACCACCTGAAAGGATAACACCTACGTTCATATCCTTCAAAGTAAGTGGTGAGTTAGATGCCTCGAATGTAACTACAGGCATACCATAAGTATTAGGAAATAGCTTCTTGATTTCAGCCTGATCTGCTACAGACTCAGTAGCCTTTCCTTCCTTGATAGCTACGTTACCCTTCAAAGCCTTTGGAAGCTTTGGCTGGTAGGCAGCTCTTGCGATTTGCAATGCACTTTTTGCCATTGTTTTTCTTATTTAAATGTTATTTATTTCTTATTCTTCCTCTTCCTTCATGTTGTGGAATACAGCCTGAACGTCATCGTCCTCCTCAAGCTTGTCAAGGATCTTCTGTACTGCCTCACGCTGCTCTGCAGTTACCTCCTTGTAGTCGTTTGGCTGGTATTCAAACTCTACTGATTTGATTTCAAAACCATTCTCCTCAAGGTAAGCCTGGATCTTGCTGTTGCTCTCGAATGGGGCAGAGATGAAGATTGTCTTGTCTTCCTCGTCACGCTCAACCTCCTCAACGTCGTAGTCGATCAACTCAAGCTCGAACTCCTCCATGTCAAGACCTTCCTTGTCTGCAACTGTAAACATACACTTGTGCTCGAATAGGAATGAAAGGCTGCCCTGTGTGCCAAGCTGTCCACCGTTACGGTTGAAGTAGTTGCGGACGTTACCTACTGTACGAGTTGTGTTGTCTGTAGCTGTTGTGACGAAGATTGCTATACCAGCAGGTCCGTATCCTTCATAGATAACCTCCTTGTAATCAGCAGTATCCTTGTCTGTAGCTCTCTTGATTGCTCTTTCGATGTTGTCTTTTGGCATGTTCTCAGACTTTGCTGTCTGGATCAATGCACGTAGACGTGGATTTCCGTCAGGGTCTGGACCTCCTGCTTTTACAGCAATTGTGATTTCCTTACCAATCTTTGTAAAAGTCTTGGCCATGTGGCCCCATCTTTTAAGCTTTGTGGCTTTGCGGTACTCAAACGCTCTTCCCATATTGTTATTTCTATTTATCTAATTTTTGCTTCTAGTTTTGTCTCGAAATTCTTGATCAACTTGTTCATGATTCCGTCGATCTGAGAATCTGTCAATGTCTTTTCTTCATCTTGAAGAATGAATGACACTGCGTATGATTTCTTGCCGAAATCAAGTGTCTTGCCTTCGTACACATCGAATAGGTATACATCCTTAAGCAGCTTCTTCTCTGTGTCGCGTGCAATCTTTTCGATTTCAGCGAATGTTGTCTTCTTGTCGATTAGAAGAGCCAAGTCTCTCTTTACTTCTGGATATTTAGGAATATCGTGGTAAGTCACATTGTGGTTTTTCATCTCTCCCATCAATGCAGTCCAGTTGACGTCGGCATATTCAACCTCCTGTGAGATATCCATCTTCTTGCAAAGATCTTTAGACACGATTCCAAGTGTCACAAGAACTTTTCCGTTAGACGTGGTGATTTGCAGGCCATAGCTCAACAAATCGTCTGAATACTCAACCACTTTTGTTTTCTCCTGCTTGATTCCAAGACGTTTGAAGATATTGTTGACGTATGCGTGAAGTGTGTAGAATGAGGCTTTCTGCTGTGCCTGTGTCCAGTTTTGCTCACTCTTCATACCTGTCAACCACATACCCAAATGGTAATCCTCTGAATATGGCTTCAGTGGGTTTTCTGCTGTTTGCTCGGCTTTGCCGTTGTAGTAGTAGCAGTTACCGAATTCGTAGAATGCCAGGTTAGGATTCTTACGGTTGATGTTGTAGCTGATGTTCTCGAGACCTCCGAATAGCAGTGTCTGACGCATGCAGTTCAAATCGGCGCTTAGTGGGTTCATCAGCATGATTCTGTTTTCGCCCTTGAATGTCTCGCAGTTGTCGTAGTAGGCCGACTTTGTTAGCGAGTTGTTAAGGATCTCATTGAAGCCCATTCCTGTAAGCTGCTCAGAAATCAAGTTTTGAAGCTTGTAGCTGTTTACTTTAGGAGAGAATGACAATGAAGATTTCACAGACAAGTCTGGAGTGACGTTGTTGTATCCATAAATACGTAGGATATCTTCAATCACGTCGCACTCTCTCTGAACGTCAGCTCTGTAGTTTGGAACTGATACAGTGAACTCGTCGTCATTTTCATTTAATATAGAGATTTCAAGACCAGCCAAGATAGTGCGGACTTCATCTTTTGCGATTTCCTTTCCAATCAATGAATTGATTTTTGAGTAATGCATGTTCACGATGAATGGCTTGATCTCATTTGGATAGATATCTGTGATTTCAGATGAGATTTCACCTCCAGCTACCTCTTTGATCAGCATTGCCGCATATTTGACGACCTCGATGTTGCAAGCAGGGTCGCAGCCTCTCTCATAGCGGAAAGACGCGTCTGTGTTCAAACCGTGGCGACGGGCTGTCTTTCTGACGTAAACTGGGTTGAAATACGCACATTCCAAGAATACGCATTTTGTAGATTCAGTGACACCTGAATTCAAACCGCCGAACACACCAGCGATACAAGAGCCGCCGTTAGCGTCGCAGATCATCAAGTCGTTTGCGTTAAGTGAACGCTCAACTCCATCTAGGGTAGTGAACTTTGTCCCCTCAGGCAATGTCTTGACAGAAAGTGCGCCACCAGCGATTTTGTCAGCGTCGAAGCAGTGTAGTGGCTGACCGACACCATGTAGAATGAAATTAGTAACGTCTACTACATTATTAATAGGGTGTAGGCCGATTGCCGACAACGACTCCTTCAACCAGTCAGGAGATTCCTTGACCGTTACATTATTGATAGTGATTCCCGCATAGCGAGGACAAGCCGTAGAGTTTTCCACTGTCACCTTCACTTCACGGTCGTGATTGTCAACCTTGAAGTTTGTAGTGGATGGTTTAGTAAGTTTGTGGGCTGGACCATGGAAAGCAAAATATGCGGCCAAGTCGCGAGCCACACCATAATGAGAAATAGCATCGGAACGGTTTGGTGTGATGTCGACCTCGATGATAGTGTCGCTCTGTCCACCATAGTAATCTTTGGCAAGCATTCCGACTTTCGCATCTGCTGGAAGTTCAATGATGCCGTCGTGGTTTCCGCCGATACCAATTTCGTCTTCAGCGCATAGCATACCTTGGCTTTCTACGCCACGAAGTTTGCCCTTCTTGATAGTGAATGTCTTGTCTCCGTCTGGCAATACAGTGCCGATAGTAGCGACAATCGTCTTTAATCCAGCACGACAGTTAGGAGCTCCACAAACAATCTGCAGCAACTCAGGATCACCAACGTTCACCTTAGCCACATGCAAGTGATCAGAGTTCTCGTGTGCAACACATTCAACAACTTCACCGATTTTTAGACCTTCTGATAATTCAGGTGATGCCGACTCTACTGTGCCGACTTCAAGTCCGATTGATGTAAGAATTTTAGCAATTTCTTCTGGCGACTCAGTGATATCAATGTATCTTTTGAGCCAATTGTATGATATATTCATATTAGATATGTTATCATTTATCAAAAAACTAGCACAAAATTATAAATAAATTTCTTTTAAACCACTATAAAAGGAGTCAAAACATATTTTTATGGTTATTTTTCCGATATAAATTTGAAATGTATCTTATTTTTTATACTTTCGCAGAGATTTTTGAATTTTGAAGTAATTAGAAACGAAAATGTCAGATAAAGAATTGGAAAGAGCTCAGGCTCTGGAGGCAAAAGAGAGAGAGCAGCAGGAGCAACAGCAGGCTGCTGAGTTCAGTGAGTCAATGGAGAAGGTTGAAAACGTATTGACAAGTTCAGAAGCCTTCATTGAAAATAACAAGAAACCATTGCTAATCTTTTTAGGTGCTGTTGTAGTTGTTGTGCTAGGCCTGATTTGGTTCCTCAAGAGCCATAATGAAAAGAAGGCAGAGGCAAATGATGCGATATTCAAGGCTCAGTCTTGGTTTGAGCGTGATTCATTCCAGTTGGCATTGAGTGGAAATGATGATTTTATTGGCTTTGAGGAGGTCGCTGATCAGTATTCAAGCACTCCAGCTGGAAATCTTGCATGTGCATACGCAGGTATCTGTTATAAGAATCTTGGTAAGAACGACGAGGCAGTCAAGTATTTGAAGAAGTTCTCTGCTGACGACAATTTGGTTTCACCTGCAATATACGGTGCGATTGGAGACTGTTTCTTCGATTCCAATAATGTTAAAGAAGCTGAGTCATATTATAAGAAGGCAATTGATTCAAAGAATAATATGATTGCTCCTTTATACACTTATCGTCTAGCTATGCTTTATTTCAATAATGGAGATAATGCAAAAGCCGCTGATTTGATGGAGAAACTCAAAGACGATTACCCACAGAGTAATGAGGCTCGTGACGCTGACAAATACATTGAGTATTTCCAGTTGAAGAAATAAAATTTAATTTCATTGATAAACGCCTCCTTTTGTGTCTCACATTAGGAGGCTTTAAATTTATAAATATATTAATATGTCTACTACTAACTTATCTGCTTACGACGCAAACAGAGTTCCTCATGCAGGAGGAATGAAATTTGATATTATTGTATCCGACTGGAATTCTGAAGTGACATTCGCATTGTGTGACGGTGCGGTGGAGACATTGAAAAAACATGGAGCCTTCGACAAGGACATCCGCATCTTCCATGTGCCAGGCAGTTTCGAACTTGTTTATGCGGCAAAGAAGAGTTGTCAGTGTAAAGATGTTGACGCGGTTATCGTATTGGGTTCTGTTGTCCGTGGCGGAACACCTCATTTCGACTATGTATGTCAGGGCACTACAAATGGAATTGCGGCTTTGAATGCAGCGGGCGTGAAACCAGTGATCTTTGGTTTGCTTACCACAGATAATATGCAGCAGGCGCTCGACCGTGCTGGCGGAGCTCTTGGAAACAAGGGTGTCGAGTGTGCTCAGACCGCAATTCGTATGGTAGGATTCACTTGTGATATTGATGAAAATGCTTATGTGGCATTGTGATGTTAAATAATTTAGTCTGAATTAAAGTTTCGGATTATGAGGACAATACTAAAATCTATATTATTTGGAGATGACAAGGATGAAAATTATTTTCGTTTTTTTACATTCTTGTTCATTCAGTTTGTGTTGGTCTCGATTAATCTTTTCGCTGGATTTGTGACATACTCAATGTCGCTTACTGCATGTGTCGGATATTATCTCGTGAATTTGTTCATTGTTGGCAATGAAGTCGTGAAAAATATCTTTCCAGACACGAGAGTCTCAAAGGTAGGACGGGCGATAGTGCTGATTGTAGATTCTGCTATGGCACTTGGATTTTCTGCCATAGTTATAAATGAGTTTTTTGTCAGGCTTCATTCTTCATATTACTTTTCGGAGGTAATGGTTTGGACAATGATTATCACGTCTCTGGTTTCTACGATCAAGAGTTTCATCTATGGGTTCTGTTGTAACATGGTATGGAAAAAGACAATAGTCCCATTGTTGGTTTTTGTGTCGATGGTTGTTATGAAAATATTGGATTGTCAGGCAATTGATTCATACACAGGTTTGGCTGTATCATTGTTCGTGATTTGTTTCGCTGTTAAAATGGTGGTTAAAGCATGGAATCATCGGAAAAATTTTTAAGAGAATTAGGAATTCGTCCTACGTCGACCAGAGTGTTGATTTGGGAAAAAATCAATGAAGTTCCGTTTGCGTTTTCGCTTACGGACATTGAAAATTTGATTCCGGATATTGATCGCTCGACAATATTCCGAACTCTGGTTGTATTTGAAGAGCATCATCTTCTTCATTCTATTGCAGATGGCAGTGGAGCGCAAAAATATTGTGTCGCGATGTCGGAGGAAGAACAGCATGTGCATATCACATGTAATATATGTCACCATACATATTGTTGCAAATCGTTGTTGGTGCCCAAAGTGGAGGTGCCGGAAGGATTTCAGGTGATAGAGACTAGTTATGTGATAAAGGGTATTTGCGGAGAATGCAGTAAAAAAATTTCGAAGTATGGCTATGATGGACGTCAATAATATGATTGATATTATAGATGCAATAGGTGTATTTGCTTTTGCGATCAGTGGAATACGTATGGCGGCTAACAAAGGTTTTGATCTTTTTGGAGCATTTGTTGTAGGTTTCGCTACTGCAATCGGAGGCGGTACGATTCGTGATTTGTTATTGGGGGTGACTCCAGTATGGATGACAAACTCTCTTTACGTAACAATGACAATCATGGCTTTGTTGTTTGTTGTTGTTTTTCGCAAGAGACTAATACACATGAATGTGACTTTGTTTATTTTCGATACTTTCGGTTTGGCTTTGTATACCGTCGTCGGAATAGAGAAAACATTAGCAATGGATTATGCTTTTCCTTGGTGGGTGCCTATTACGATGGGAACGTTGGGTGGGGCAGCAGGTGGTATAATCAGAGATGTGCTTCTTGCTGAGGTCCCTTTGATTTTCAAGAAGGAGATATATGCGACAGCTTGTATATTTGGAGGGGTGATATTCTTCATTTGTGATGCACTTGGAGCTAATCATTTGGTTTCGGATTTTGTGTGTGCAGGTGTAGTTGTGGCAGCCAGGATTCTTGCTGTTCGATATGGAATATCTATACCAAAAATAAAACGAGAGGAATGAAACAGGTCATTATTTATTGATGATTTGGTTTGTACAGCTCGCTTCGTGGGGTGTTTGGCAATGTGATTTGGACATTTTATTTTATTAAATGTGTCGATTTTAACATAATAAAAGAGGTTTATATTAATAAAGTAAATAATGAATAATCCATGATTTTTATGTTGAAAGACATCTTGCCGGGGCTGATATTGAAAAAGTCATGAAAAAAATGATTTTTTTTTATGTAAAAGCTTTGAATAAGTGAATAAATGATTATCTTTGTAAAAAGAACGAAACTACAGAACGGAATTGTGATGAAAAGATTTTTTACGTGTCTTATAATATTATTCTCGTTATTCACTTTCTCGATAGAGATGGTGGCACAGGAGATTAATTTCAGAGCGTATAAGAGTTCTGCGGGAGTAGGTGCTAAGAATGTCCCTGACGTTTATGCATGGGGACCATGGATAGGAAATAATACTACTATAGTCATAAATATGACAAAAGATGTGGTTGTTGTAGGTGATGCTTCTTATACAATAATGGAAAAACCCAAACATTGGGTCGTAAAGAAAGACTTTAAGTATTGTAATTTTGAGTGTGCAACACCTAGTTTTGACAAAGCTAATATTAAACTTTATCAATACGATAGAGGAGAATATAGAATATATGTGAATGAAGAGAAAAAGGCTGTAAGATACGTAGTTAAGTATCTAGACAACTAAAATCGTTCACATTTTGGAATAGAAACATAAATTTTTCGCATTAATTATTTTTTTCCAAGGCGTTGAGTATGTGATATATTCGACGTCTTTTTTGTTATTCTATATATTAAGTAGCACTGTTGTCATATTAATTTAAATTCATTAATGTCTGTAAAAAATTATTCTATTTAACGACGTAGTACGACGAATTGATGTTAAATTCTTTGTAAACGTTGAACCTCTGTGGCTTTATTGAATTCTGTGTGCTTGCCTTTAGCAGGGTTGTGGACGGAAATCCCTTAACAATCCTCATTTTTAGTTATAAGATGTAATCTATAGCATTATAAATTTTTCGTGAAGACATGGTATGCCACTTACTTCTTATGAATGCTTGTGTACCATTCATACCATGATGGATATATACTGTCTATTATCTTATGATTCTCCAAGTCGTTGGTCGATAGACTTTCTAAATAACGTAAAATATCATCAATTTTGTCGTGATAGTAAGCGACATTAGGCTCTTCTCTATTGTTTAAGAATTCTATTCTATCTAAGATAATCTCCTTTAGTTTATTGTAGTTTTTAGGGTTTACTATTTTGCATAGGGTAAGATCAATCATTGCCCAGTCGAACCCTCCATCAGGCAATTCCAATTCTTCATTTAGGATTGGCTCTATCCTGTTTTTATATGCTGAGGGTAGGGTGCCGTAATTGGTAAATACATATTCGGTACAGCTCAATACCTCCTCATGAAATTTGTTGACTGCTGATAGGTCCTCTTCATCTGACCTGAAAAAATAATTAGTGTTATAACCTATCTTCTCGCCTACAAAACCATAGCTATAATTGGATCTTTGGTCTGATTTCGTCTTAAAACTAAATTTGCTGAACCAATTCAATAAAGCATCGTATTTAATGCAATACGCTGGTGTAATGATTAGTTCACCTGACCATTTGTCGGTATGATGGTTGAATACAACTTCTTTTCTAACTCCTTTTTCTTTGAAGGTATATTTAGAACCGGTTTTCTTTAATCCAAAATCTTTAATGAGCTTGTCTGACAAACCAGATATTATTTCTTCAAACAATTCTTTGTTTTTTGAACGTGTTTCTTTATTGTTTGTCAATTCCATCTTCTTTGATTTTTAGTATTTCAACAAAATTATATATTTTTTTTACCCAAAAAACAAACTGCTTGGATGCATGTCTCGTATCTAAGCAGTTTGCCATTAAAGGAAATAAATATTTAAGTCTATTTCGCATTAGCGCATTGTGTTTGTTTGCTTTTCGCATACAACTCTTACACACCACACATTTCGCAATCACATTTCGCTAATTATTTCGTTCCAAGGCGTTGACCAGGTCTTATGATGATGACGAATCATCAGCCTGATAAATGCACCAGATTATTTAGGTGCAACAGGTGATTTCTGTACGCAGGAATACCTGTTTTTATTTTTCCCACTAATCGTAAAATCTAGTTGTTGTTACAACTATAATTTATTAGCGTTTGTTTTTTCTCATTTGTAAAGTTTAAGAAAACGACACCGTATTAAAAGGGCTAACATGAAGACTGAACGATGTCGTTTCCTTTTACATTACAAAAATATTTTGAATCAATGTATGAAACAAATTGATTTTATAAATCCGTAAAATGAGTTTGAATTTCCGTAAAAAATAATGTTTTTTACGGATTTGTAAAATGTTAAGTTTGATTTGACTTGATTTATTTGGTTGATTTTTAGGGTTTTACAATGTATGGGCATTGGCTTTGCCAACATCGCTCCTCATGCTTCCAAACAGTTAAATTTTTTGTTTGTCCCTCATAAAATTTGTATATTCCATAAATTGTTAAAATCAAATAAAATATTTTTGCTTTTGGCTCTTAATTATAAAGCAACTTCTACCATGTGACTCAGAAGAATTATAGTGTTAAAACCTCACAGGGGAACTTTTGTACAGAGTGTAGTCAGATGGCTTTAATGGAGGATTTGAAGACATCAATCATAAAATGGGAAAAGAAGGAATTAAGAAACAGTTTAGATTTAATTAAAAATTCATCTCGTTTCCCCAAAATGATTATTAAGGTAGATTCTTACATATTTTTAGTAGAAAATAGCATCAACAACAAGGTTGTATTTGTAGTGGTGCGTTTTCTGTTTTCCTTTTATATATGCCAAATTCGATAAAAAGTGCCAACAGCTTCCTCATTAAAAGATTTTATTTCAAGGTGACGGCACGAATGCATCTGCCACCATCACGATAGTATGATTTTATATTATACTCATTGGATGAAAAGCCAAGTCCGATAGCATTTTTAGATGATCCAGACTCAACTTCGGAAGTCCAGTAGAATCCCTGGTTGGCGTAGTTTAGATTTCTTCCGTCTGACATATATCCTGTGGTCGGAAGGAATATGGATTTGTCATTTTTAGCGACAATCTTATATCCGGAAGGTTTGTCTTGCCATATCCATGTGCAATTGGTTTTCAATTCTTCGTATTGTTGTTTGGTCGGTGTTTGCCAACCGATACCCATATTATATGTTGCGGCATCATAGTCTGCCGTAAGTCTTAAGCTTTTGATTATTTCATGTTTGGTCAAATCAGAAACAGATAGATTGCACGTCTCACATTCGGCTTCCGTATAATTGCTTTCTGATATTTCTCCCCAGGCAAAATATGAACCTGTCGACTCTGGAACTTTTGCTCCAATATTACTTGCTGCCCATTTGGTGCCACTTGGTAAACCAAGGTCTACGTATTCAAAACCATTGACGGTATTCTCTTCGTCAACTCCACTACAAGAAGCGAATATTATTGCGGAGAGTATCACATTTGTCAATATGTATATAATTCTTCTCATATATAGCTTAGAATTTACAAAAAACAAAAGTATTGGTTTTGAGTTGAATTTGAGTATAACTTTTTGTTAAAAAGTATTAAATCTTTTTTTTGTGGTCAGAAAGTGCCAAAAAAGTCAGTTATGACATGTTTTTTTGTTAATTTTGCAATTAATGTGCTGATTTGAGTGTTGGTGCATTAGCTTGTATTAATAAAATTTGGTATGCTTTTTGACGTTATCAACTCAAGTATTTCAGACATGGTGATTCACCACATTGGATCTCACTCTGATAATTCTGAAAATGTTTATTCGCAGCGTCCGATGTCGTTTTCTGAGGACGACAGTGAATTGCCGCACCTTTTAAAGCAGTTTTTCTTCGACTCATTCCGTGAGCCGAGTCTTTATTGTTTTGAGGATATGGACGACAGTGTTGCCAAGATGGTCGCTTCTGTGTTTGATAATCCATCCTCATTTTATGAAAACTCGCGTCTGTTTGCGGCATCTTTATATGAGAATAGCAACCATCCTAATATCAAAAGTGGAGAGTTGTACGTCGCAATGTTCCGTGATGTACGAATTTTTGATCAGGACGTAAGATGTCTGGGCTTATTCAAGAGTGAACACAAGGATACATTCTTGAAGGTTTATAATCAGGGAGATGGTTTAGCTCTTGGTTATGATGAAGGATTGGATTTGAAGAAGTTGGACAAGGGTTGCCTGATTTTTGATATTGAGAGAGAGAAGGGGTTTGTGGTCGCATTGCTCGACAAAGCGGCAGGAAAAAGTGAAGCCACATTCTGGAAAAATGATTTCTTAGGACTTGTGACACGTATGGACAATAATTTCCAGACGAAGGAGTACATGGATCTGTGCAAGTCATTCGTGACAGACATATTCCGTCCTTCGCGAGAAGAAGAGCCTGAGAATGGAATTGAGCGTGCCGACCAGATTGATATGCTCAATCGTCAGGTGGATTTCTTTAAGGGAACGGATATTTTTGATATTGACAGGTTTAAGGAGCAGGTGCTTGGAAACAACGAGTCTATCTGCGACGTGTTTGATGAGCATCTTGCACATTTTGAGGAGGCTAACGATTTGGAGTTGCCAAAGACATTTGCCATCAGCAAAGAGGTGGTGAAGAAGGGTGCACCGAAGTTCAAGAGTGTACTTAAATTGGATAAGAACTTCCACGTCTACATACATGGAAACAGAGATATGATAGAGCGTTCTTTCGACAAAGAAAAACGAATGCATTATTACAAGATTTACTTTGAAAACGAAGAGTAATTGAAATAAAAATGTAATTTTGTGACATTATGCAGGAAGTGAATATAAATAAGACGGTGCTTGCAATGCGTTTAGGCTTGATTTTGGCTTTCTCTTACGTGATGCGAGATTTGATGTCTTTTAATGCTGGCGACGGAATTTTTTCCATCGTCTGTTTGTTCATATCCATCTTTTTCTTGATTTTCCCATTTGTCTTCCTGTTCCGCATGACTGTGAATTATTGTTGTCGGTATAACGACTGCAAATATCAGTTCTCCACTCCGTTTTCAATAGCAATCAAAGGATTTGCCTTTGCGGGCATAATCTATTCGCTCTTCTTCTATTTGTATGTGCAAAACTTTGCACCTAATCTAATGAGTGATATGGTGAATTCATACGAAAAAGTTTTGGAAGGGCAGGGATATGATGATGTGATTTCGCAATGGAAGGATATGGCTGGTTCCACTACTCCGAAATCGTTGATCCCATCTATTTATATGGGTTTCTTGTTGACTGGACTTGTCGTCAGTCTGATTTCTGTTGGTGCGGCGCGGTTTGCGAAGATGGAAAAACCTGGTGATGATAACACAAGTTCATCTATTGGCGGAGATTCTCTGTATGACAAAAGCGAATCAAATAATAAAGATAATTAATAAACAATAAGATAATGGATATATCTGTAGTCGTACCATTGTACAATGAAGAGGAGTCGCTTGGCGAGTTGTACGCATGGATTAAGCGCGTAATGACAGAGCATAATTATAGTTATGAAGTGATTTTCTGCAACGACGGAAGCACAGACAAGTCGTGGCAGGTCATTGAGGAATTGGCTGCTTCCGACAGTAATGTGCATGGAATAAAATTCCGTCGCAACCATGGCAAGAGCGCCGCCCTTTATTGCGGTTTTGAGAAGGCTCAGGGAGACGTCGTGATTACCATGGATGCTGATTTGCAGGACTCACCTGATGAGATTCCTGAGTTGTATAAGATGATCAAGGAAGACGGTTATGATCTCGTCTCTGGCTGGAAGAAGAAACGTTATGATTCAAAATTGGCAAAAAACCTTCCGTCGAAGCTGTTTAATGCCACGACACGAATGATCTCTGGAATCAAACTGCATGATTTCAATTGTGGATTGAAGGCATACAATTGTCATGTTGTAAAGAGCATCGAGGTGTATGGAGAGATGCACCGTTATATTCCATATTTGGCTAAAAACGCAGGTTTCAAGAAGATAGGGGAGAAAGTAGTCCAGCATCAGGCGAGAAAGTATGGTGAGACAAAATTCGGATTAAACCGTTTCTTCAACGGATATCTCGATTTGCTTTCCTTGTGGTTCATCTCCACATTCGGAGGCAAACCGATGCATTTCTTTGGCTTTGTCGGAAGCATCTTGTTTTTGCTAGGATTTATTTCCGCAGCATATGTCGGAATCTCTAAACTTGTGCATATGGCTAACGGACAATTGGATCCACTAGTGACCAGCAGCCCTTATTTCTACATCGCGTTGACGATGATGATCCTTGGCACACAATTGTTTATGACGGGATTCTTGGGAGAGTTGATTTCACGTAACTCAAGCGAAAGAAACAACTATAAGATTGAAAAAGTAATTTAATAAAGGATATGGATATCATTCTTGACATATTGAAATTTTCCGTAAGTGGAATTTTGGTTTTCCTTGCCACTTTCTTTGTATTGAAGAATTTGCTCGACAACAGAGAGAAGGAGAGAAGACATCAGATGAGAATTGAGACAGGTAAAATTCTTACTCCAATCAAACTGACGGCTTACGAGCGTTTGGTGTTGTTCTTGGAACGAATCAAGCCGGAAAGCATGGTGGTGAGAATCCAGTATCCCACAATGAAAGCTGGCGATCTTCACCTTATGTATATCCAGCAGGTGCGTGAGGAGTTTGAACATAATGTCTCTCAGCAGATTTATGTGTCGGAAGACCTTTGGCGTTTTGTGGTAGCTGCGAAGGAGAGCCTTTTGCAATTTATCAATACGTGTTCGGAGTCGGTTCCGAAAGATGTGCCTGCCGTTGAGTTGTCGAAGATTCTGATCGAGAAATACAACGAGACAGAGAATCCGCCAATTGATATAGCATTGGTAGTATTGAAGAACGAAATCAAAACTTTGGCATGATGAACCTTCTGGATTTAGCTAGCAAACGAGTGTCTGTACGCTCATATGATACAGCCCGTGTGGTTGAAAATAAATTGCTTGATGAGGTGTTTGAGATAGCACGTTTGGCACCGTCGGCATGCAATAAGCAGCCATGGCGATTGGTTGTTGTGAAAAGCAAAGGAAAGTTGACGGAATTATCTGCCGCTTACGACAGAGATTGGTTTAAGACAGCTCCAGTTGTATTGGCTGTAGTAGTCGACCATACTGAGTCGTGGCACAGAGCTGATGGCAAGGATCATGCTGATGTGGACGCTTCCATTTTTGTTGAGCATCTATGTTTGGCTGCCGCAGAGAAAGGGTTGGGCACATGTTGGGTTTGCAATTTCAATCCAGAGGTGGCAAACAAAGTGCTTGGCATAGATGGGGTGGAGAAGGAGCTGGTTGCGTTGGTGCCGATAGGTTATCCGTCCGACAATTTCGTCTTCTCAAAACCTAAGGTAAGAAAGGAAATGTCAGAAATCGTTTCTGAGATTTAATATAGTACAGTAAATAAGAAGCAGTCTATGATGCGTAAAACGTATAATATGGTAAGCAAACGAGTGATGGGAGTATTGACGTCCATCACTTTGTTGTTGTCTCTTACCATGTGTGAGACGGATTATTGCAATGAGAATATGTATGTCGTCGGCACGTTGAGAGCCTTCCATAAAGTGTCAAAATCGCAGATCAATGTTTTTTTGGCAACTATGGATGCAAATGGAGACACGATAAATTATATCGGCAATACAAGCGGCTCGTATGCAAATTTTGTATTGAATCCTGAATCCGACACCTCACGATTCTACATTTTGACTGCGGATACTGTGGAAATTGGCAAGATTGCTATAGTGCATACCAATAGAAACGAGTTTGTTAATGCGGAGTGTGGAGTACGCACATTGAGCACAATAGATACTGTTTTGATAGAAAACGCTTCGGAAGGAGATTCCGTCGCAATATTATTTAAAGATGTTGATGAAAACTACGACAATGGAAATATCGAGATTTTTTTGGCTGGTTTTGAGTAGTCTTTTCATCACGTCTGTCTTTGCACAAAAAAAAGAGGTGCAGGAGGTTAAGGATGAATGGAATTTGACTACGTCCAAAACTTTTTATGGAGTGTCTGTATATGCGGATATCGCTGGCCCAATAACATCTATGTTTAAGGATGGCAAAACGGATTTTAGCTTTGGCGTGGACGCAGATATTTGCCATACCATTTATCCTACTTTTGAGGCAGGATATTCCAAGTATGACGCCACAGAGTCGTACAATTACGGATTGCCTCAAATTCCCGGTTATTCCTACACATGCAACGGCTCTTATTATAAGATTGGCGCCAATTTCAATTTCTTGAATGACGGACGTGGAAATAAAGTGATTCCATTGTTGTATATAGGAGCAAAATTCGCTTTCTCACCGTCGCATTTTGATATTGAAAATGTAAGATTGAGCAATGAGTATTGGAATTTTGACAAGGCATATTCAGCGTCTGGAAAGAGTCTTTGCCGTTGGGCAGAGTTTTCAGTTGGATTGAGATATCCAATCGCTAAGTTCTTCTGTATGGGAGTGGAAGGAAAATTGCGAGAGTTTGGAAGAGCAAAAGTCAAGACAGTAGATATGCCTGACGGATCTTCTTTTGATGTAAAACAGAGTTATTCCCCAGGCTATGGCAATTTTAACGGAAGCAAATGGGGTGTGAAATACACAATCGGATATTTTTTCCATTGATTTATGTGGCTTAATCAAGATTATTTTTCTTTGAATCTGTAGGAAAATCTGGCACCAAGACCAATAGTCTGAATCACTTTGTTTTGTACATCATTGTGAGGAGACAAAGCATTCCAGTCTGCAAAGAAGTTGATGTCGAAATATTGGGTCACCATTGCTCCGATTGAGCCGCCGGTTGTGAAACAAGCCCCAATGCTTGACGGGCATGTGAAAAATACATTTACTGTTTTGTCGTATCTGTTAATCCCTATTAGTGCTTTAGGACTGAAATACATGTGTCTGAATATCTTTATGTAGGAGTATATTCCAGTTTGGAACACAGCCATTTCGAAAGAGTCTCCATTATTGGCTTGATTTAATTCTTCTGGAGTGTCTATTATCTCTTTAATGCTATTGTACGAATAATGAACATTCATTACACTTAATCTTCCACCTACTCCAAAATGATGATTCCAATACCAGGCACATTCGATTCCTGCTGATGTGCCTGTCGAGGTGTTGAATGTCATGTCTGAGACAGGTTTGTATTTGGTCAGTGGTATCTGGAAATTTGCATAAAATCCTAAAAATGATGGATTCCATTGCTCAAAATCTATCCAATGGTCAATAAGTTCCGAACTCATCTTCTTACGTTTGAAAATGATATCGCTCAACCAATATCCGAACTCGGTAGACATGATTCCGATACCAGCTCCAGCCAGGATGTCGCTCATCCAATGACGGTTGTTGGCCATTCGCATCAGTCCTGTGGCGGTTGCTGTGGCGTATGCACCCATTCCTATCCAAGGACTTAGATCACCGTATTCTTTATTGAGCATTGTGGCTGTCATGAAAGCTGTGGCAGTATGTCCGGAAGGAAAACTGTTGTTGGATGATCCGTCCGGGCGACGTAGTTTGGCCGTATGTTTTATGCTGTTCACAAGTCCAGCCATTATGATTGCGGAAAAAGCGTCAGCGGTAAGCATTTCCCCCCAACTGCTGCGGCTTGGCACACCAAACGCCTTCATTCCAATCATTACGCCTGCTGGGAGGTATTGTGTGAAGTTGTCGACTTCACTGTGAAATCTAGGCATGAAACTGTTACGCAACTCCCTGAACTTTTTGTTATGCTCCATTTCGATTAATCCTCCGACTATCAGTGGCACACCGATATGTGTGCATTCAATCATTTTTGAATAAGGATGTTTGATTATGGAATCGTTTATGTTTGGAAATGAGTCACTTGTGGCGACGGGAGTGATTTTGATGGAATCATTTTCCTCAGTCGCGGAAATTGGCGTGAAAGCCATAACACTAGCTATTGCGGCACAAATCGTTTTGGACAAAACCGAGGCAGAGATGTGATGTGCCATATCTCTTAATTCTCTATAACATGCAATAATATAAGTTGTTAAGATCCCTATTATTCTAGATATCTTGTCCGAACACATTTGAATATATCATACTTTTAGAACAAAAGTAATGAATTTAAGTGACGCATTATTGAATTTGTATATCATTTTTCCCATTTTCCACTTTTTTTCACGATTTTGTAATATTATGGTTAACCCGTTGGTTGAATTAGAATAACGCATATTTAACTTGTCCTATGGGTTTATTATTTAGAAAGTTTAATATTATAGTAATGTAAAGGTAGCCACCTTAGCCGCCATTCTTGTGAAGATGCCCGAAGTTTTTTCGCATAGTTTTCATGTCATCACAACACCGCATCTCGCCACATTTCCCTTCTCATTTACTTGATTTCCTGCGAATTGTTAGCAAATTCCAAGAATTTTTTTAAATTTGTAATGAAGTTGCGCATATCTAAGACAATGGTATTTGTTTTTTGCATCACTAAAATGTTAAAAATCAAAAAAACACACAACTTTTTTGTATTTTTTTATTATAAATTTAATTCAACCAACAGGTATCAAGAGTACAATCGAGGGAATAATTATAAATAGTTTTAATGAGTGGATTGAAAATGACAAATAAAATTTATTCAATTATTGTGGCACTCATTCTCATAATGGATGTGTTTGTTTTCCCATTGAGTGTTGAGAGTTATGAAGGAGAAACAAAATTCATATTGACTGAAGCCTCGGCATATTTTGTAATTATTCCATTTTTATTTTTGATTTGGTTATTGATAAATAAGAACGAAAATAATTATAAATGGTTTCCTGCATCTTTTATTCTTTTTTTGGGCGCAACTTTTTATTGCAATAAAAAAATTTTGAATATAGAGAAGGAAGAACTTTATCATAATTCTTATATCACTTATGCTATAGTTTTACCAGGAGAAACACCTGTTCAGCCTGGATATATTAAGCATTTTACTTTTTTTTCTCAAGACGGGAAAATTAACACTGGAATGGTTACAATAATGAGGAGAGACCAAATTAAGGACACTATTTTGATTGTATATCAAGGAGACCATCCACATAATAACGAGGTTCTTGATCGTATGCCAACCGATTCTTGCTTATCTAAATTTCGAAACGGCCCTGTGAAAATGGGAATAGAAGAATATAAAAAAGAGAAGTGAAATGATAAATACATTAATTAGTATATGTGTCATATTCAGCATCTAAAATTTATTGTTTCATAAAAGTAATATGTCGATCGTTATCTCAGATGTGATTAGTTTACAAATGATTTAATGTTAAATTATAAAAGAAAATAAAAATAACAAACAAAATACAATGACAAAAAAACTTTCAATCCTAATCGTCCTTCTCCTATCGTCGTTTCAGTTGGCGATGGCGGATGCGGTGTCGGTAGCAGCGAAGCAGCTGGGACAGTGAATATTTCTCACACCCGCACCTTTGTTTTTGCAGCCCTAATTTTTCTTCATCCGACAAAATAATTCTATTTTTGTATGTAAATCAATTCGAAAACATATGGACGGAAAGAAAATGAAAAAGATACCATACGGCAAATGTAACTTTGAAGACATCAGACTTCAAAACATGTATTATGTGGACAAGAGCCAATTCATAAGGGAGGTGGAAGATTCCAGCGATTTCTTTTTCTTCATCCGTCCGCGACGTTTCGGCAAGAGCCTCTTCCTCTCCATGCTGGAGAACTATTACGACATGAACCGCAGGGAGAAATTCGACGCCCTCTTTGGTGACCTCTGGATCGGTCAGCATCCCACGGAACAACGCAACAGCTATGCGGTGATGAGGCTGGATTTCTCGAAAGTTTCATCTAACCTTGATGAGTGTGAAGAGTCGTTCAACGCCATTTGTTATTTGGCATACCTGGCATTTTGTGATTATTATCAGAATTTGTTGCCAGAAGGTTCGTTAAATATGCTATCAAAGGATGCCAACGCAGTCCTTAATTTCGAAACTATCGTTAATTTATGTAATAAGCAAGGAGTAAGTCTTTATCTCCTTATCGATGAGTACGACAACTTCACCAACAAGGTGCTGAGCGATGTTTCTGCACTTTGCAAATATGAAAGTATCACTCATCAAGACGGTTTCTACCGCACTTTTTTTGCGGCACTGAAGTCGGCGACAAGTTCGTGTCTGAAGAAAATATTCATCACGGGTGTCAGTCCGGTGACGCTCGACGATCTCACCTCCGGGTTCAACATCAACTTCAACTACACAAGCTATGCCGCCTTCAACGAGATGATGGGCTTCACCGAAAAGGAGGTGCGCACCATACTCGACTACTACCGCCAGTTCCATCCGTTCAACCACACGACAGACGAACTGATCGACACCATCAAGCCTTGGTATGACAATTACTGCTTCTCAAAAAAATCTTTGGGTAGAGAGACCCTATACAATAGTGATATGGTTTTCTATTTTGTCAATGCTTATATAGGGAATGAATGTCAGATTCCAAGTGATATGCTTGACGCCAACATCCGTATCGACTACAAGAAACTGATGATGCTGGTGAGAAAAGACCATGATCTGCAAACGTCTGTCATACAGGAGATTGTGAAGGAGGGTCGGATAACATCCGAACTGAACGATAATTTCCCCGCAAAGAACATAACTGACAGGATCAATTTCGTCAGTCTGCTATATTATTTCGGTTTGCTTACGGTTGACGGGACATTCCTCAACAAACTTATCTTCAAGATACCGAATCAGGTGGTGAGGGAACAGATGTTTGACTATCTGGTAAGGACATACGACGAGGTGGATTTGCGTCTCGACTACTACAAAAAGGACGAGTTGGGCGTCGATATGGCACTGAATGGCAACTGGCGTCCATATTTTCAGGCCATAGCGGAGGCAATCATGAACTATTCGTCGCAACGAGACAAGATAAAGGGGGAGTATTATGTGCATGGTTTCACTTTTGCGATGACGTTGCAGAACCCTCTCTACCTGCCTGTGTCGGAGAACGACACCGCCGCCGGTTATTCCGACGTCTACCTGCAACCTCGCCTTGACAATTTCCCGGAGTTGCAGCACTCTTACATTGTGGAATTCAAATATGTGAAGAGCAGTGAGCCGGACAGTGAGGTGGAGGCAAAACGAGCTGCGGCAATAGAGCAGATCAACAACTACGCCCAAACGCCACAGGTGCGTGAGACTATCGGTCACACCACGCTGCATAAGATTGTCCAAGTCTACAAAGGGTTTGAATTGAAGGTGCTGGAGGAGATTGAATAAGGAGATGCCTGAAGTTTTCCCATTTTAAAGATATTGTAAGTCTTTACATTGTCCGCAGTCATGTCATAAGAGTGGATGACACCGCATCTCGCCACATTTCCCTTCTCATTTACTCGATTTCCTGCGAATTGTTTGTAAATTCCAAGAATTTTCTAATATTTGTAATGAAGTTGCGCATATCTAAGACAATGGTATTTGTTTTATTTTTGCATTACTAAAAATACTAAAATCAAGAAAAAGCACAATTTTTTTGTGCTTTTTTATTATAAATTTAATTCAACCAACAGGTATGAGCGGCAAAAGTTTATTGAAGTATTTGATCTCGTGTTTTGTGCTGACACTGTCTTCTGGTGTTCAGGCATCCACATGTTGTTATGAGGATTTTACAGATGATTTTGAAAAAACAAAAGTAGGGTATAATCAGCAATATGAAGGTTGGCCTGCGGAATGTCTTGCAAAACTGGCTAACAAAGAGTCGTTTATAGAGCCAGTTATTGAGTGTTATGATAAAAAAGGTGTCAAACATTTATTGTCTTTAAATCTTAAGAATGAGCCAGTAAAAGACAGTATAGATATTACAAAGCCGATGATTCTTCATCTGATGGTGGATGATGATGAACTCCCTTTGAAATACTATAAATTTCTTACTTTCTGTTGTATGGATGGTAACCAATATGAAAGCAACAGAGCAGAGATGTCAGAAAGAGGAAAAAGGTTTCTTCTTAAGGCATCAAAATGTGATCATTCGCTTTATTTTTGGCTTTCACCGGATGATTCACCTTCTGAATTATATCCGATAGGTCCGTTTATGAAGAATCGATAGCTTTTTTTGATGGAAATTATTGCTGTCGAGAATTGGACGAACCGAATATTTTCATGCAAAATGTAATGGCATTTTTGCACCTTATTTTAATAGCTTTATTTTGTTGATGCCGAATTTTTTACTAATTTTGCATCCCGTTAAGTAAAAAACAACATTATACAACATAAAATGACAGACATCAAGAACCTAAGCATTGCTGCGGACAATATCAGAATTTTGACTGCTGCAATGGTAGAAAAGGCTAAATCGGGACATCCGGGAGGAGGAATGGGTGGAGCTGACTTCATCAATGTGCTCTATTCTAAATACTTACGATATGATCCAAGCGACCCTCTATGGGTTTGCAGAGACCGTTTCTTCTTAGATCCGGGTCACATGTCTCCAATGCTATATTCTGTATTGTTGTTGTCTGGTAAGTTTGAGGTTTCTGATATTCAGAATTTCCGTCAGTGGGGCAGTTGCACTCCAGGACATCCAGAGGTTTGTTTTGAAAGAGGTATTGAAAATACATCTGGTCCGTTAGGTCAGGGACACACTATGGCTGTAGGTGCGGCAATCGCAGGAAAATTCCTAACTCAAAAGTTCGGAAACTGGATGGACCACAAGATCTACACATTCATTTCAGACGGTGGTATCCAGGAGGAGATTTCACAGGGAGCAGGAAGAATTGCCGGAAATCTTGGTTTGTCTAACTTGATTATGTTCTACGATGCCAACAATATTCAGCTTTCTACAAAGGTTGATGAGGTGTCGAACGAGGATATCGAGCAGAAATACAAGGCTTGGGATTGGAACGTTATCACAATCAATGGAAACGACGCCGCTCAGATTATAGAGGCACTTGATAATGCAAACGCTGAGACATCACGTCCTACACTTATTATAGGTAATACTACAATGGGACGCGGTTGTGTCAAGTCTGACGGTTCTAATTTTGAAGGTCAGGTTTCGACTCACGGACAGCCATTGTCTGCCGCAGGTGTTGATGTCGCTAAGACAATTGAAAACCTTGGCGGTGATCCTAACGATCCTTTCAAGATTTTTGAAGAAACAAAGAAATTATACGCTGCTCGTAGAGAGGAATTGATCGCTGAAGCAGGAAAACGTAAGGCAGAGCAGGCAGAGTGGGCAAAGAAGAACCCAGAGTTGGCTGCCAAACTGGAACTTTTCTTCAGTGGCAAACTTCCTAATCTTGATTTCTCTAAGATTGAGCAGAAGCCAAATCAGCCTACACGTGCCGCTTCGGCTGCAGTGCTTGGATACTTGGCAGACAATGTAGAGAATATGATTGTCAGCAGCGCTGACTTGTCTAATTCAGATAAGACAGATGGTTTCTTGAAGAAGACACATCCTATTGTAAACGGTGATTTCAGTGGCAGATTCTTGAACGCTGGAGTTTCAGAGTTGACAATGGCTTGTATAATGAATGGTATCGTTCTTCACGGTGGTATGTATGCCGCTTGTGGAACATTCTTCGTCTTCTCTGACTATATGAAGCCAGCCTACAGAATGGCCGCACTTATGCGTCTTCCTGTAAAATATGTATGGAGCCACGATGCATTCCGTGTAGGAGAGGATGGACCAACACACCAGCCAATTGAGCAGGAGATGCAGGTGAGATTGTTGGAAAAGATCAAGAACCACGCTGGTAAGAACAGTATGCTTGTGCTTCGTCCAGCTGACGTTTATGAGACAACAGAGGCATGGAAGATGGCGATGGAGAACACTGATACTCCTACAGCGTTGATCCTTTCTCGTCAGAATGTCAACGATCTTCCAGGAGACAGAGTGGCAGAGTCGAAGAAAGCTGCCAAGGGAGCTTATATAGTAAAGGCTTGCGAAGGTACTCCGGATATTGTTATGGTGGCGAACGGTAGTGAGGTAAGCACATTGTTTGATGGAGCTAAACTGCTTGAGGAGCGCAAGAATTTGAAGGTTCAGATTGTGTCTGCGATCTCCGAGGGATTGTTCAGAACTCAGAGCAAGGAGTATCAGGAGGAAGTGATTCCGTCGTCAGCAAAGAAATATGCTTTGACTGCGGGAATACCTTGTTCAATGCAAGGACTTGTAGGGGTTGACGGTTATGTCCACGGACTAGACCATTTCGGATACTCGGCACCATTCAAAGTGTTGGACGAAAAATTCGGATTTAATGCCGAAAGTGTCTACTCGGATGTATGCAAATTCCTGAATATTTAATTGATAATTGATAGAAGCCACCTTAATTAGGGTGGCTTTTTTGTTTGTGTTATGACAAGAGTTGACTATAGATACCATTTTCCGTTGCCTATTTATGGCATAGCACTTTTGCTCGATGTCGCGATGGCGATGTTCTATTTAGTGCTAGCTTTGCAGACCGCATTTGGAATAAGTGATGATATTCTTCCAAAAGAAAATTTTGGATATTACTTGACTGGGACATTTATTTTCACAGCCATATTGGCATTCTGTACATATATGTTGCTCACAAGTCGTGACACATTCATCTTTGATAATTCAGAAAACAGATATTTTGAAGGTTATACGTTCCTCGGTAAAAACAAAGGAGAATGGAAAAAAATGGAAGGTGGCTTTAGCCGCATCGTCTTCCAGACATACGAGCAGAGCCAGACTTTCAATTTCATGGGCATAAGCAAGAATAAGGTAGATGAGACAGTGTATGAGTTGCGCAAAGTGTACGACGACCAGACTTACGACTGCTTGGTGTCTACATCAGATGTTAAATGTCTGCCAGCCACATTGAAAATAGGGAAGCAGATTGCTGATGCCAACGGAGTCAAATTCTTCGATTATGTGAAGGACAAATATCGTAAGCAGAAAATATATATATGATTTTTATTTGAGACGCACTAGAAAATTATACAGGCATGTAACTCTGACATCTTATAAAAGAATTGAACATAGAAATTAAAATGCCTGAAATTTTGAAAATAAAAAGTAGAAAATAGTAATAGATTGAAAAAATTTTCTATTTTTGTCTTTGATAGTGTAACAACGAATAAAAGGAAGTAATAATTATTAAATAATATCAAACATGGCTAATTTGGATTTGTCAAAGTACGGTATTACAGGTGCAACAGTGATTGCACACAATCCATCGTACGAGGTATTGTTCGCAGAGGAGACAAAAGCTGGTCTTCAGGGTTATGAAGTAGGTCAGGTTACTGAGCTAGGAGCAGTAAACGTAATGACAGGTATCTTTACTGGTCGTTCTCCTAAGGACAAGTACATTGTTGATGACAAGAACTCACACAACAATGTATGGTGGACATCAGACGCTTATAAGAATGACAACCACCCAATGTCAGAAGAGGTTTGGGCAAAGGTTAAGGATATTGCAAAGAAAGAGCTATCAAACAAGAATCTTTACGTTGTAGACGCATTCTGCGGTGCAAACAAGGCTACACGTCTAGCTGTACGTTTCATCGTTGAGGTAGCATGGCAGGCTCACTTTGTAACAAACATGTTCATCCAGCCAACAAAGGAAGAACTAGAGAACTTTGAGCCAAACTTCGTTATTTACAATGCTTCAAAGGCAAAGGTAGAGAACTACAAGGAGTTGGGTCTAAATTCAGAGACTTGTGTTGCATTCAACACTACATCACGTGAGCAGGTTATCATCAACACTTGGTATGGTGG
>DGHQ01000059.1 GCA_002392915.1 Bacteroidales bacterium UBA3844
TTTCCGTCCTGCGCAAGCGTTTCGCAAATTATTTTTCAGAAATGTTCATAAAACGCTGATATTTAAGTTCTAGGGCTCGCACCCTATGTTGGGGTGTTTATCGCGTGGGGCTCACGCCCTACGCTGGGTTGTGTCGTGCCTTCGGCACTGGGAGATTCCAAATTTACATTTACATTCATGTCGCATAGGGTTGAAACCCTACGCTAGGGGATGTCGAACCTGCGGCACTGGGAAAAACAAAAAAGACGCGATTTCTCGCGTCTTTTATAATTAATATTGACATCAAACAGCCCTTTATTTTCCGATCAATGATTTAACTGCATCAAACACCTCCGACAATGACATCAGTTGTTTGTCAACGCCGTTCTGATTCAATACATACATTAATGCACCAAAACCTATGGCAAATAATATGACTAGGAAATATCTTACTCCTGGCTTTAATCTTGAACTCATAATCTAATCTTTAACTAATTGACAATTAAAAATATCTTCGTTCAGATGAAGATGAACTAGAAGAACTGCTTGCCTTTTCTGGCTCTGGTCCTTCTGAGAAAACCGCATCAGACGCTGACGTTCCAAACTTTGATGATGAAGCTGATTCTTTCTTTGAAGAACTGAACAATCCGTCAATTCCATATGTTTCATAACGCTTCAACAATTCATCTGCACGTGCAGACGCCACAGCGTTGTCTACGTTGATCTGACTTAAGATTCCTCCCGTCTCCTCAATGACTGTTGTCATCTCTCCCAAACGCTGAGAAATATCATCTGCCATATAATCCATCGCACGTGTGAATGTTTCCATCTGATCTGGATCGCCCTTCAAAATCGACATCATAGACGAGAATGCCTTATGTTGTTCCTTTATAGAACGATACTCGTCTTCTCTCTCCTTAACCTCATTCTCTGTATCCTCCACAGTAAGATCGGCAGCTCGCTTCAACTGCTGCAAGATGGCATACCACTTCTTCGATTCTTCAAGTCTTGCTGTACGACGTTCTACAGCTTCCTTCAAACGGACTATCTGACGCTCTGCGACAGCAGCACTTCCTTTGTCTCCCTGCTTATTGTAAACCTCTAGTCGACGGAAGTTTGTCATCAGCTCCTCTTTCTTAGCGGCAAGCTCTTTTTCTGACTGCATCATCAAGCCACGCATTGTACCCATGTGTTTCTGGATTTCCTGAATTTTTTTCTTCATCTCCAGAATCTTTTTGCGCACAATGGCAATTGGATCGATCTCGATGATCAGACCTGTTAGTTTTCTCATCAACATGAAATATGCGTTTGAGCATAGTTCTTGAAACTTTTTGTTAGTCAATAAGAATCCGAGTCCTGCAATCACACCGACCAATGCAGCCAAAGTGATAATATTCGACGCTAATGTAATCAAAAATGGAAGCACCGAATACAATAGCATACAACCGCCCACAGCCGCTACAGCTGCAACAATTTTTCCTAATGTGCCACCTGGTTTTTCCCAAGGAGATACCTTATGCTCCTCGTTCATTGATGGTAAATTATTAAATTCCATATTTTTATCTTATATTTTCTATTAATCTTTCAATGCATCTTCTAATTTGGCTCCGTCCATTCTCAATTTTCCGATCATATAGTCGACGGTAGCGTTAAACTCCTTCTTCTTCCTTCCACAGTCTGCCTTGACAGCCACAACTTGACCTTCCTGTTCCTGTGCGAATGTTTTCAGTTTTTCCAATTTCGCCTCCAACTCAGCAATCTCAGCCTTAGCTTTCTCTATTGCCTCTTCTCTAGCGACCACCTGATCTTGCCAAAGTTTGTTGAATTGTTCAGTGCCTCGCTCCCTCTCGTCTTCTATATATTGGATGTACGTAAGTATACTCTGCAAAATCTGCTTTTTAGATAGAGAAGGCGACGCAGCTTTCAACGTTGCGTAACTCACCGAAAAACGCATTTTCTCATCAGGAATACTCTGTAATAGGACCTCATCGTTAGCGGCCTTTTTCAATTCAAGATAATCCGGACCTGGAAGATTCTTTTCATCGAGCATGGCAATTATATTATCCAACACACCTTCGTCGATCTCTGAGATTTCCGAATTGTCATTCGTTTTGAATTCGTTTCCCATAGACGCTGCACGTGAATCTGAATTTGCATCCTCCGTAGGCATTTCTTGAGTCGAAGCAGAGTTCGCCGTTTTTGCCGCAGGAATTGTTTTTCTCTCCTCACGCTTTATAGGACGTCCATGTTCATCGACCTCCTCAAACAACAGATTTTTTATTCCCTTAAAAAGTCCCATATTACTTATTCCTAATAATGCAAAAAAGCACTATATCCAAAAATTTTCTCAAAAGTACATATTTAAGCAAAAAAGTCAAAAATTCGACATGCAATTTTTCCAAGAGCACCGTCCATTTTAACTTTTTTATACATATAAAGAATAATAATAGAATATCGTGCCATGTCATCGCATAAAAATACAAAAGGCAAGGGATTGCTCCCCTGCCCTTTTTATACCGTGGAAAAATATCCTTAATTAATGGTGGAACAGACGAATTCCTGTAAATGTCATTGTGATTCCAAGACGGTCACAACACTCAATAACATTATCGTCACGCACCGATCCACCAGGCTGCGCGATATACTTAACACCACTCTTGTTTGCTCTTTCAATATTATCTCCAAATGGGAAGAATGCATCCGAGCCAAGAGCGACATCTGTCATAGTGTCTAGCCATGCACGCTTCTCCTCACGTGTGATAGGTTCTGGCTTCTCTGTGAAGAAGTTCTCCCAAACACCGTCGGCAAGGACATCCATATAATCATCAGAAATATAAACATCGATTGTGTTGTCACGATCCGCACGTTTGATTCCTGGCTTGAATGGTAGAGCCATCACCTTTGGATTCTGGCGAAGATACCAGATATCAGCCTTATTTCCAGCAAGACGAGTACAATGGATACGGCTCTGCTGACCTGCTCCGATTCCGATTGCCTGACCATCCTTGGCGTAGCATACAGAGTTTGACTGAGTGTATTTTAGTGTGATAAGTGCGATCAAAAGGTCACGTTTAGCTGATTCAGGGAATGACTTCAATTTTGTAGGGAACTCTTTGAACAAAGACTCATCGATTTTCAACTCATTTCTACCCTGCTCAAAAGTCACACCAAACACTTGCTTTCTCTCAATTGGATTAGGACGGTAGTTTGTGTCCATCTTGATAATGCAGTAAGTGCCCTTACGTTTAGACTTCAAAATCTCAAGAGCCTCTGGAGTATAGTCTGGAGCAATCACACCGTCGCTCACCTCACGAGCTATCAAATCAGCAGTCTGCTTATCACAAGTGTCAGACAATGCGATGAAATCTCCGAATGATGACATACGGTCAGCACCACGAGCACGAGCGTATGCAGTAGCCAATGGACTAAGCTCCTTATCGTCGACAAAATAGATTTTCTTCAATGTGTCCGACATAGGGACAGCGACAGCCGCACCTGCTGGACTTACATGCTTGAACGACGCTGCGGCAGGGAGACCAGTAGCAGCCTTTAGTTCTGTCACAAGCTGCCAAGAGTTGAATGCATCAAGCAGATTGATATAGCCAGGACGGCCACACAACACCTCGATTGGCAACTCTCCCTCCTCCATAAAAATACGAGAAGGTTTCTGGTTGGGATTACAACCATATTTCAATTCCATTTCTTTCATCAGGAAAGTATTTTAAAATTTGAGTGCAAAGATAGAAATAAATGCTAAAATTTAAATGAAAAATTGAAAATTAGTATTTAATCAAGGAGTCTTCACATATCTAAATAACACAATAGCGGTTCTCTTTATTGACATACACCACATGTGAAACAAAAAATAAATTTTGTCTCTTCGTTCTTTTTACGTGATTAAACAAGATATCTCTTTATCCCAAAGAATTAAAAATCAAAGCATACGCAAACAACATACATTTTGATACGCCAAATGCCAAAATTATGTAAAACACCGACAATAGAATATATCCATTTCTACGGCCATTAATCATCGGCAAAACAAGTTTTGACACTAAATACGTTATCATAACAAAAAATGTCAATACAGCCAAGACCATAAATATCCCGATTGCGACAAAAACATGTTTTTCTTCCATATTAATTGAATAGAAAAAAAAGGAGTCCTTTATCGAACCCCTTTATTTGTTAGTGGCGGTATGGACGGGACTCGAACCCGCGACCCCATGCGTGACAGGCATGTATTCTAACCAGCTGAACTACCACACCATTTTGCGATCTCTCAATTGCGAGTGCAAATGTAGTGCATTTTTTTGTTTCTGCAAACTTTTTCTCGATTTTTTTACAAAAAAGTTTTACGCAATTGCTCTTAATTCTGTTAAATTAAATAGTATTTTGTTTTGTTATAGACTTCTTTTTCATTTCGTGTAATTTTTCGCTAAACAGATAATTATGTTATTATCCGCCAACGGTTTTAACTATTTTTAACAGAAAAGAGTGGCTCTTTAGAGACAAAATATCCAAAATATTCAACTTTTAGTACTAAAAAATATACATTTTTAAAGAAATCTATCATTTTTTTTAATATTTTACTTTGTGGTATAGAAAAATTGTCTACATTTGCAAAAAGGAAATAAAACAAGAAGGATTTAATACTGTTATTACATATAAATATTTATTTTAAGATATACAGAAATACAAGCGATAATGCTCAGTTTGTATATTAAATCCAGAAGCCGTACTATTAACTTAGTTTTTCCTGCGGCAAAAATTAGCATTAATCTTTCAAGTTTACATAAAGTAAAACTAAAAGGTTCTTATTCCATGGAAAATCTTCTTGACAGAAGAAAGAATTAGGACTGAGAAAGATTCAAACTTTAAGGACTAAACAATAACATTCATAGAAGTAACTTCGTCGTGACGACGAGGTTATTTCGCTTTTTAAACGACACCTTTTTATTTCTCATCTTTCACCAATCGTACAGACAAGTTTCTTTTTTATTCTCTCTCCGCTTTTCGAAACAGCCTCAAACAGCAAGACATATATTCCCGTCGTCAACATTTCGCCATCGCCATCCGTTCCATCCCACTTGTAAACACCTTCCCTGTCAAGCAATTGATATTCAAACAATGTGCATATCTGCCTGCCAAATCTGTCATAACATGACAAGGATCCTTTGAAATTAGGTTTCGAAAATGAATATGTTATAATTATCTCAGGATAATCGGCTGTAATAAAGCTTTGAGTGCAAAGTATTTCATCCGCTTTTGATGACGACGCTGAATTTTTCCGTCCCGGTGTTGCCCCTCCACATTCGTCTGAAGCAGAAGCCCACTCATCACCGTCGAATGACACTCTCTCCAAACTCCTACCCTTGTCGACAGCTGAAAATTGGCTGTGCGTCTTCGGATCATATACAAACTCATCCAATACATTATCCTTTTTGTCGAGCAACACTACATTTCCTCCACTGTTGCTCAAAGCAGCCATTTTGGGCAAATTGAATAAGACAGCACCGTCGTCACACCCATATTTTGCACAAACATTTTCAACATTCCTGCTCAATATTATATATGTATGCGGAGGAATGGCATCATTCACATCGCTTGATAAAGGAGTGATATAATTGAGATTTCCGTTTGCTTTTCGTGTTGCAATCGACAAGGACTTTGCAGAAATCCACTTTTCACTCATATTATATAGCTCCACAAATTCACTTTCTCCCATCGCCACATCAAATAGAATCTCATTCAAAATCAATTCTCCCCTCTTCGCATCATCTGAAAAATAAATTTTCAAAGTCGTGTCAGAAGAACAATTGCCACGGATATCGCAAGCGGAAACTGAAATCTCATACTCGCCAGACAATTCCGTCTTCACGATGCTGAATTGCGATCTTCTCTCATCTCCATCCAAAAATTCAAAAGCATCATCAGGTGCGACGGAAAGGCTTCCTACATTTATCTTCTCACTCCACAACACTGTGAGAATTGAGTCGTTCCGCTCAACGCCCGACACATACGGGGGATCATTGTCAACGAAATCCGATTTGATTGAGATTGAATCGAACACAAAATTTTTAGTGCGAGTTTTGGAGAAATGCGGATTCAGAATAAAATATGAAGAGGTCTCAATTTCATTATCATAAGCCATAAAGTCGACGGAATAATCCTCATCTTCGTTTATCTTGCTCATCACTGTCCAATTGCCATCACTGTCCGTCTGCACAACAATATCATACCGCACTTCACTGAAATTCAACCTTTTCTTCGCCGACGCGCCCAACTTTTTCTGCACACCTTCCATAGATTTCCACAATGCAATCTCATCATTCGACTTTCCAAGCAAAAGATAGTAGCCGGAAAGAGTGGAATCGGCGACATCAGCAGAAGATGAAGCCAGATAGACCGCAAGATAGTTGGAAGACGAAGGATTCAGTTCCATTCTTCCGCACAAATGCCACGTGGCAGAGATTATAGCATCTGATTTTGTGGAGAGAGACGATGAAGATACCGTCTTCTCAGCATTAAGTCTTAACGATTGATCTTCAACAGAAAAAGAAGCAGTGTCGCCCGACCAAACATTTTTCCATTCCATATCTGCAAAATGCAGGACAAAACAACAAATTAAACCGATAAATAAATCCATATTATACAAATTTTACTAATTTTGCACCCAAAGGCTAATCCGCCTGCAAATATAAGAAAAAGTTTATAATTAAAGAATAAAAAATGAAAGTTGCAATCGTTGGAGCCAGTGGAGCTGTAGGACAGGAGTTCCTAAAAGTATTGGCTGAGAGAAATTTTCCAATGGATGAGTTGGTGCTATTCGGATCAGAAAGAAGCGCAGGTCAGAAATATACTTACAAAGGCAAGGAGTACACCGTACAGCTTCTAAAGCACGGCGACGACTTCAAGGGTGTAGATATTGCTTTCACATCAGCAGGAGCAGGTGTTTCAAAAGAGTATGCGGCAGACATCACAAAGTTTGGTGCTGTAATGATCGATAACTCAAGTGCATTCCGTATGGACAACGACGTTCCATTGGTAGTGCCAGAGTGCAATGCAGAGGATGCGCTAGTACGTCCAAAAGGTATCATCGCAAACCCTAACTGTACAACTATCATGATGGTTGTTGTGCTTCAGCCACTTGAGAAGTTGAGCCATATCAAGAGAATCCACATTGCATCTTACCAGGCAGCGTCAGGAGCCGGTGCGGCAGCGATGGCAGAGCTTGAGCAGCAGTACAGAGAGGTGCTTGACGGCAAACCAGTTACAGTAAACAAGTTCGCATACCAGCTAGCATACAACGTGATTCCACAGATCGATGTGTTCCAGGACAACGGATACACTAAGGAAGAGATGAAGATGTTCAACGAGACACGTAAGATCATGCATACAGACGCAGCATGCTCGGCAATGTGTGTACGTGTACCATCACTTCGTTCACACTCAGAGGCTGTATGGATTGAGACAGAGAAGCCAATCGATGTTGAGACTGCAAAGAAGGCAATCGCATCAGCAGAGGGAGTTCAGCTAATGGACGATCCTGCAAACAAGGTATATCCAATGCCATTGTTCCTAGCAGGTAAGGATGATGTATACGTAGGACGTGTACGTAAGGATCTTGCAAACGAGAACGGTTTGACATTCTGGTTGGTAGGCGACCAGATCAAGAAGGGTGCCGCATTGAACGCTGTTCAGATCGCTGAGTACCTTATCAAGGTTGGCAACGTAAAGTAATCAGTTACTTTTCATAAAAAAACAACGAGGTTGTGTCTTGCGATACAACCTCGTTATTTTTTTACGACAAAACGGTAGACGATAAACAATGATGGCAAAAAAACAATGAAAAAAAATGAATAATCACGTCTTTTCATTATTTTTATCATATAATTTCAAAATTTTGATATGAAGTCGTCCTTAAAGTACATATTTTCCACACTGTCTTTGATAGTGTTGTGCTTGAGCTGCACCGTCGCACAGGCAAAAGGAAAAACTGATTGGGAGGAGGATGGACTGAAAGGGAAAGTGAAGGAGGTACGTACATATAATGTGAAAGAAAATGCTGGAGCATTGGAAAAATCATTCATACGCAGAAAAATCCAATACGACAAGAATGGAAACCGTTTAGTGGAAGAGCATTACAACGAATATGATGAAAAAGACGGTGAGTTGTCGTCGAGATTAGTATACAAATACAAACGCAAGAAGAATTATATAGAGAGATTAGAATACGACAACTATAAGAAGCTGATCGAAAAAACTTTATACGACAAGAACCGAATCAAGATTGAGGATGAAGACTTTATTTACGGTGTAAATTATTGTTGGAGAACCGTCAACAAATATGATCAAAACGGAAAAATAATCGAAGAGATCCACTTTGTCAACGACAGTCTGCTAGAAAAAACAATTTACACATACGACAAAAATGGAAATCTCACAGAGGAGAAACACTCTGATTCACCCACCAGATGGGAAAACAGAAAATTCATAAATAAATACGATGAAAATGGGAATCTAGTCGAAATAGAGGAATATAATTCTGCAGGAAAATTGAGTTACAGCACCGTCTACAAATACAACGACAAGAAAAAATGCGTAGAAGAAACCATTTTCGACTCAGGCCAAAAGATGTGCAGCCATTTGACAAACAAATACAATGATGAAGGGAAGAAAATCGAATCAATCCATACGGTATCAAACAATGAGTTGATGCAGAGAGATGTTTATATAATAGACGACAAAGGAAAAACCTCCGTATCCTTACGTTATGATCCAGACGGTGAGTTAGGAAGAATTGCGGTAAGCAAATTCGACAATGCCGGCAATGCCATCGAAACAAACATCTATGTGGGATTCGACAGAATTTTCTACTTCGGAAGCATCATTGAATACGAATATTATAAATGAGGACGTTGGCTATTGGCTTATAGCTATTGGCAAATGGTAGGTTCTAAATTCCAAACATTGCCCACAAAGCTCCACCTGCCAACACGGCTCCCAACACTGCCAGTATAGCAATCACCGTGCAACCGATCTTGAACGGTTTCAGTATCTTTTTCTTACGTCTCTGACGCTCCTCTGCCCTAGCCTCCGCGATTATCTGATCCGCCTTTTCCTTTGATATCAAAGACGGAGTGATCCAATCTCTGAACAACAGTTCATTCCTAAATTCTACAGCAACCCTAACAAGATCAGATGG
This sequence comes from Bacteroidales bacterium UBA3844, assembly GCA_002392915.1. GTDB lineage: Bacteria > Bacteroidota > Bacteroidia > Bacteroidales > Paludibacteraceae > UBA1723. The sequence goes on from DGHQ01000059.1 coordinate 9,188, forward strand.
TTTGCCCAAATCAATCTTCTCTGTCGGATTCAGTGTCAGAGAAAGTTCATCTATCTTACTCATCAAAGCCTCATAACATTTCTTAGATACATTCGTATGCACGTTGTCCGACTTCGGGTTGAAACACGAAGAAACATATTTGCTTTTAGGAAGTGAGATATTGCGGCAATTATCTGTAGAGACAACAAGCACCGACTCCGGAACCTCAATATCCGCACAGTCTTTCATATATAGGAAATGGACGGAAGGAGAAATCTTCACGTCTCTGCATCTGTATAATTCTAGGAACACAACACCGTCGTCCACACTACCCCCGTCGAAATTTGTCAGACGAGTGGCATAATCCATCTTTGATTCTGAAGTAGACGCGATTGCTGGAAGCTTATGTTCGCCGACATAACACACTCCGTTCCTGTCTGTTCTGAAATCAGTGGCATAAAAAGCATTAGTGATTGAATACCCTTGTTCCGTACCCAACCTCTCATCGTATGGTTTTGTGATGCAGTATCCCATAAAATATATTTTCAAAAAAGTATAAATCTCAGCACCGTCTTAGCCGAGCAACGACAAAAATATAAAAAACTATCTCAGATTTTTCCTTCTCTTGGCATTTATTTTTCACTCTTACTTTTGGACCGCCTATAAAATCCATCCTCGATCATTTTCACAAAATAAGTAAAATTACAAATAAGTTATATCTTATTTGATACAAAAGCATTACATTTGCATTTGATTATGAAACAAACGGAATCACAAATCAAGATATTTGATTCCATTACTTTTTACAATAGTTGTTAAAATTGATTATGAAGAAAAAATCATTTGTATTTCTTGCGACATGTGTGCTAGCATTTGGGCAAGTCCACGCCGGTTCCATCTACGGCATCACTGCGGATGGCGACAAAGATGAATTCAGGATCGGGGATGTAAGGAGCATCAAAATTGCCCCACAGAAAGACGGAGTGAAATCCTATCCAACGATCAAATTCGGAGAAAGCAGTGAGCCAGGCTCTTCAGAAGATGTCGCATCACCATACTTTATCATGGCCTATCCTAATCCAGTAAGCGAATACCTTACAATCTCAGGCATTGAGGAAAACGCGGAAATCACCGTCACAAATATGCAGGGAGCAGAGGTTTTGAAGACGCAAGGAACAAAAGTTGATGTCAGCAAATTGGACAAAGGCTCATACATTCTTATTGTAGAAGGTAAAAAAGTAAAATTCTTAAAGAAATAAACACACGAAAAAATGAAGAAATTACTAATGTTTTTCGCCATGGTTATGACAAGCATAACCATGATGGCACAAAGCCAGTTTTATGTGATCTTGAAAGACGGTAGTGGAGCAAGCTACCCTGAAAGCATCGTCGACAGCTTGACATTCGACAGCCTAAACGGAGCTAGGATCTACGGATTCAATGATTTGGCAAATAGCATTGCCCAATTGAGAAAAGAAGTTGATTCATTGAAAAGAATCATGTCAATACTTGCAGTTGACACTTCTTCATACATACACGAATATGTGGATTTAGGGTTGCCATCAGGAACGCTATGGGCAACATGCAATGTAGGAGCAAAAAAGCCATCGGATTACGGATATTATATCTGTTGGGGAGAAACAGGACCAAAGTCTAATTATGGACAAATATCAGGCAGATGGAATGGTGAGGACAGAGCTTCATTAAGAAGCAAAGGAGTGATTGACCAATACTTTAATCTTACTTCACAATACGACGCAGCCACGGTCCTATGGGGAGAGGAATGGAGAACTCCAACTGGAGAGGAACTCGAGGAATTAGTTAGATATTGTAGACAAGATTGGGTTCCAGAAGATGGAGGATATGGAGTATGTGGAATTAAATTCACCTCTATCTCCAATGGAAAAAACATTTTTATTCCTTGTGCAGGAATGAAAAGAAACAATGAAGATGTCATGGTCGGAAGTAGAGGTTACTATATGTCAGCAACAAGTGAAGGAAGTTTCGCAACTGATTTATACTTGTCACAGGAAAGTGTAAATATTGGCTCACGATCAGTAAATCAAGGTATTCCTATCAGAGCCGTACGCAAAAGAGCTAACGACCGTCCATTCGTTGATCCTAACGACACAATCATCAATGGTCATGCGTATGTTGACTTAGGTCTTCCAAGCGGAACTCTATGGGCGACTCTCAATATTGGTGCTGATTCTGCACAGAAAGTAGGAAACCTATATCTATGGGGACTAAGCATTCCTAAAACAGAAACTCCATCCGCTGCAGGAAGCGGATTTTATGGACAAACACTTGAAGAACTGATACAAAACAATGCGACTGATTCGAATGGAACTCTTTTGTCAAATCGCGACGCCGCATATGAAAACTGGGGCGGACAGTGGAGAATGCCAACACATGAAGAATGTTCAGAGCTTATGGATAATTGTTCTCAAGACACGACAACTATCAATGGCGTTAGAGTTTGGGAGATAACAGGAAGAAACGGAAAAAAATTATACTTCCCAATCAATGATGTCGATTTTGGTTTTAGTACATGTTGGAGTTCATCTGCATTCTCTGACAGCAACAACAATGATTATTCATATGTTTTACGTTTCTATGATAGGATGTATTTGGCGGCTTCAACCTGGGCTCCGCACCTCGAGACACGTGATAAATTTTTACCTATCCGTCCTGTAGTCAACAGATAAAAGGAACAAAAACATTCTTATACAAGCGTAGCCGAAAATCTTCGACTACGCTTTTTTATTTCTAAATTAAACACACATGTTTTTTTGCATAAAGCCGAGAGGAATCACCAAAAAATCTGCTGTTTTGGGGAATTATCTGCCATTTTTAAGTCAAAACTAAATATTTTTCATATATTTGAAACGCAAATTTCACACATTTGCAACGCAACTAGACAAAACTAACCATACAACTAATAATATAAACGACTCAGAAACCAGGCATTGCAATACCTGATTCAGAGACAAAATTGAAGAATCAAAAACAAACAACTATGCTTAAATTTTTATCTAATTGGATTCTTTGTGCTTTAGCAATAGGATTATTCAGCTCTAGCATCAATGCACAAAACTATCCGGCAAACTCTCCAGTCGCGCTTAACGGAAAATTAAAAGTATCTGGCACTCAACTAGTGAACGAATGCGGCAACCCCATCCAGCTTCGAGGAATGAGCACACACGGACCGCAATGGTTTCGCAACTGCTACTCTGAAGAATCATTGGATGTCCTTGTAAAAGACTGGGGAATATCCATCTTCCGTCTTGCCATGTATGTGGAGGAACAAGGATATGTCACGAATCCCAGCGGATGGAGACAATGGATCGACCAATATGTGGACTTCTGCGGACAAAGAGGCATCTATTGCCTTATCGACTGGCACGTGTTGAATCCAGGAAATCCCAACGCTCACAAAAGTGACGCTATCGACTTCTGGAAATACATGTCGCAGAAACATGGACAGAAAGCCCATGTGCTTTACGAAATCTGCAATGAGCCAAACGGTGTAAACTGGAGCGACGTCAAAAACTATGCTACTGACGTGGTCAAAGCCATCCGCGACAACAACGACAACACAGTAATTATCATCGGCACACCTACATGGAGCCAAGATGTCGATATAGCAAGTTCGGATAAAGTCAGCGGCACAAACATCATGTACACTCTGCATTTCTACGCAGGATCACACAGAGGAGAGTTGAGAAGCAAGGCCCAGTCTGCACTCAACAACAATGCCCCTATCTTTGTGACGGAATTCGGAACTAGCCATGCCAGTGGCGACGCTAATTACAGTCCAGACGAGACAAAGACATGGATCAACTGGCTTAACGAAAGAAAAATAAGCTGGATCTGCTGGAGTTTCTCAGACAAAGGTGAAGTGTCAGCAACCCTTGTGCCCGGATCTTGCAACTCACGTAATTGGAACAATTTGAGTGAATGCGGACAATTAATCAAAGGGTTGATCTCCGCAAACAAAATTCCTTTCGAAGCTTGTAATGGTCAGAATAACAATCAGAACAATAACGAGAACCAGAACAACCAGAACAATAACGAGAACCAGAACAACCAGAACAATAACGAGAACCAAAACAACCAGAACAATAACGAGAACCAGAACAACCAGAACAATAACGAGAACCAAAACAACCAGAACAATAACGAGAACCAGAACAACCAACAGCAACAGCAGGAAGATCCTGTCGCATACCCTACTCTTGTTCAGGAAATCACCCAAGGAGACGTTTACCGTATCGTGAACAAGAAGAGTGGAAAGGTGATGAGCATAGAGAATGGTTCAGATTTGAAGCAGGTCAAGAGAGACGAGAATGACAAAAAGCAGTTGTTCCGTCTAAAAGAGGCTGACGGATTCTATTTCTTACAGAATGATGACTCTAAGTTTATGCTGTCTAACAAATATGTCAACAACGACGGCACAAAAATCAGCCAGGAGGAGAAGAGTGAATACGATAATCCAAGCCAAAAGTGGTCGTTCAAAAAGGCTAACGATTGGTTTTCAATTTCCAACAAGAGCGACTACAGCGGAAGCAAGGTGCTTTCTGTGGAAAACGCATCAAAACAGGACAATGCAAATATAGTGCTCTATTCATACAACAATCAGGATGAACAGTTGTGGGGGCTTGAATATGTATACACGCCTACTTCCGTCGACAATATTCTATTCAAAGATTGCGTATTGACACCAACTTTAATAGAAAACGAATTCCACATCGAGACATCCACAGGAGAGGCTACGATTGTAGACATCTACACTCCTAATGGAGTTCTACGCAAACACTTCGAAGACGAGTGTACGTATAATGTGAGCGACCTTGCAAAGGGCAACTACATTGTTGTGGTGAGCGGACTGGACGGAAAAAGAATTCTTACACAACTAATAATCAAGAAATAACAACCACATAAAAAAGTCAGAAAGGCATCTTCAGAAATGGGGATGTCTTTTTTTTTGCAAAAAAATTTAAGTAAATTTGTAACAACCTATGTTTTTCGCCTACTTCTAATAAAAGTTTAACCAATAAATACGAAGTGCTATGGAAACAAAGGTTTTTAATTTGATTATTTTAGATGAGAGTGGAAGCATGTCATGCATCAAGCGTCAGGCGTTGAGCGGATTGAACGAGACGTTGCAGACAATCCGTAAGGCTCAGGAGAAATATCCTGAGCAGGAGCAGTTGATAAGCATTGTGCCGTTTGAGTCATTCAACATCCGTCTGCTGAGAGACAAAGTGTCAATCAAAGATGTTGAGGATCTTAAAGAAAACGAATACAATCCCGGTGGTTCGACTCCTCTTTATGACGCTATCGGATTCGGCATCAGCAGCATAAGGAAAGAGGTGACAGACAACGACAGTGTGCTTGTCACTATCATCACTGACGGAGAAGAGAACAGCAGTCGTGAATACTCAGGCAAAGCCATTGCAGCGTTGATCGACGAGTTGAAAATGAAAGGATGGTTGTTCACCTACATTGGAGCTAACCAGGATGCTGTGAAAGTGGCAAAAACAATGAATATCAGCAATGCGTTGAATTTCGAGCAAGACGAAGAAGGAACAAAGGAGATGTTCAGACGCGAAAGAAAAAGCAGAGAACGTTTCTTTGAAAAAACTGCGAGTTTCCTCGGATTAGGCAAAGCCTTTGCGATAGAAGCAAGAAAAGAGATAGCTTGCGAAGATTCTTATTTCGAAGATACAGACAAATAAAAAACAGATGAAACAAAAGATCTACAACCTGCTGATGGTAGACCATAGAGGTTTGCTCGAAAGCTGCTATCGGCAGGTTTTCTTCACAGACTCAGTGATTCCGGCAGTCAAGACTTTTGACGATTACCTGTCGGATTTCTATCTGTATCTATATGAGGCAAAGCCCAAGCATGTCCAGGGCGACGTGAGGGGATACTATATCCAGCAGATACGTGATGAGAAAGCCATACCGGGATGGCTACGTACGACATTCAAACATTTTCTGCTGGAAGAGAATAAGATTATGAGGGAGATGCAGGAAACTTTGGCAGAGTACCGTCAACAAATATCAACTTCATTAAACAGTCACCCCATTGATCTAACGCTTATGCACGTAGGTTTTGCCATAGCATGGTTTAATCAGCACGAGACAAGTGAAGACAAATATCTTTTCTTCCGCAATGCTTACAAGCACTACAAAGGATTCTATTCCTGGCCTGACGATGAACTCGACGACAAAGAAGTCGCCAAGATATTGGGTATTGAGTATGGCAATCTGCGTACACGCACATCCAGATTATGGATGAAAGTGAAGAAATTGTTGAACGAGCTGAACGACGCCTACATCGCGACGCTTAACAAACGATCTCTGGAGATAGCCAAGGAAATATACGAGACAGACAATCCAGACATAGAATCAATACTCGAGAAACTGTTAGATGAAGCAGAAAAGGAGTTGCCTCAATACGAAGATATACTCAAACTCAGAAAGAAGAAACGAGTATCAACAGATAGTATATTCGGCAAATTGAAAGAATACACATCTGTATTTGGATCCATCAGTAATGAATGTGCTCATTGCGTAATTGCAGAAGAGAAATTGTGTGAAGAGATTGACATCGAGTCTACACCAGCTATCACACCAAAGCCAAGCAACAGAATTGTGAAAATATTCATGAATCTGATCGAAGGAAACGAAATATAGAATATTCCAAAGAATATTAATATTGCATAGAGACGTGGGGATCCGCGTCTTTTATTTTTATATAAAAAGAGCCGGCACAGATTGCTGTACCGACTCTCAAGGTAAATGTAATAAGATATAAAATTATTTCTTTACAACAAGCTTCTTAACAACTGTCTCACTTGGAGTTGTGATACGAAGCATGTATACTCCACTAGCAACATCCTCAAGAGAAATCACCTTCGCGTTTGAAGTCTTAACTACAGAACCTGCCAATGAAATGAACTCAGCCTTAAACTCGTCACCTGCACCGATGATCTCGATCTTTGAAGACGCTGGATTAGGAAGAACTGTGATAACATTGTTGTTAGCGAAGTCGGCCACACTTGAAGGGTCTTTCTTGAATGAAATCCAGTCGATATCAATCCAATCCTTGTCGATAGAAAGTTTCATTACCTGCTCACCCTTAGTAAGTTTCATCTTACCAACCTCAACATCAGCGAATGTACCCCATGTTCCGGTCTTGTCGATAGAAAGTTCCTTAGTGACATTTCCAATAGAAACTGTCATCTTTCCTCCGTCATCATTTCCAGTACCAACTCTCATGACAACCTCATACTCACCATCAGACTCAACATTGACTGTGTAGTTCATCCACTCACCCTTTTGGCAATGTCCTAAAACCACGCTACCATCTTTAATTTCCTTGATATCAACATCATCCGAACGATAGAAGTTAGTGAAATCATCACATACATTACCGTCGCTCAAATCATTGAATGCCTTTCCAGCGAAACCATTATCATAGTTTTCAGCCTCGATCTTACCAGGGATAACAGCGGCAGTACCACCGTAAGGGCCAACCTCAACAACCTTGATAGTCACAGAGCTTGTCACAGTCTCTCCATTTGCTTTTGCCGAAACCTCTATCTTAAAGTCACCAGCCTCATTTGGAGTCCATTCTACTTTTGAACCAGTACCGATCTGAGTGCCACCAACTGAATAAGTGATATCATTTGCACCCTCCATCTCAGCAGAGATAGTAACGGACTTACCCAACTCAATTATAGACTCAGAAGCAGACACCGACAATCTTGGTCCACTTGCAGACTTACCACAGAATTTTGCCTTAGCATTCTTAGCGGCATCAGAAGCCATATATTTCTTTAGCCATGTCATACCACTACGATCAGTTCCTGAACTAGTCACCAAACCAGTGTTTTCTCTCCAAGTAGCACCATTCACAAATCCCCAAATAGTGATACCAGATACGAAATCAGCCTCCCACATTGGCTTGAAAGTATTCTCCATGATAGTCTCATAAGTGCTTTCATTGCCCTGAGAAATATCATACTCAGTGATGTAACACTGCAATTCTTTACCAGCTTTTTGAGTGATGCTATTGTGAATTTCCTTCAAAGTGTTACCAAAGTTATTGATCTGGAAACTCTTATAAAAATCATCCAAATCGTGACTCTGGTGTCCGTAAGCATCAATTGGAGCTCCCTGTTTTACCAACGATGATACAAGATCAACAAACTCATTTTTCTGCCAAGTGAAAGTGTTGTAGTCGTTATAGATCAACACGGCTTTAGGGAATCTCTCACGAGCCATTCTGAATGCCTCTGCAATCCATTTGTAGTCGTATGGGTTATTACTATTACCCAATGCCTGACTCAATGCATTTTTCAAGTCCATCGCACCACTTTCACCCTCTGCATGTCCCTTTATCGCCTCATTAACGACATCGATCACTGCCAAATCAGGATATTTCATGGCAACTGCATCCATCCAATATCCAACCTGTTTTTTTAATTCTGAACCTGTCACACCTTTCAAACAAGATGGGAACTGGCTAGTCCAAACCAAACAGTGGAACTTAAACAACACTCCGTTCTGCTTACACCAATTGTAATGTGCATCTGAAGACTTCCAGTTCCATTTTTGGATACCCTCCTGAGCACTGTTCACCTTACAGTTAACGATAGATCCCCACTTGGACTCATTCTCGCAAGTAAGCTGATCCCATAATGCCTCATACTTCAGGCCTCCAACATTTGGCTGAATTTGTCCACGTGTTGTGATATTTCCCAAGAATTTACATGTGTTCTTGTTTAATTGTGCCTGCGCCTGACCTATTAATAATAGCGACGCCACGATTGAGAATAAAATTTTTTTCATAGGCGTTTTCTTTTGATTAGTATTAGATTCGGTCACAAACATATCTATTATTTTTTTCCATTACTTATCATTTATCTTTTTTTTCCCTAGTCTACATTCACTTTGACGGAAAATATATTGTTTTGACGGAATTTTCATATTTCAGTCAGTTATGAGCATTATTTTTTCACATTTCCTAGGCACATTCTGGCTTTTAAATCAAATAAGTTAACATTTTACGTTCGTGAAAAAAAATGATAATTTTTATACTATCAGCCATAAAAAAAGTACAAAATACAGAGGACAACCGACAAAAAGAGCCGGCTCCAAAAAAGAGCCGGCCCCAAGGGAAAATGTAATAAATATAAATTATTTCTTTACCACAAGCTTCTTAACTACTGTCTCATTCGGAGTTGTGATTCGAAGCATATAGACACCGCTTGCAATATCGTCAAGTGCAATCTCTGACTCATTTGCTACTTTCACCACTGAACCTGCAAGTGAGACGAACTCAGCCTTAACGTCGTCGCCCACTCCGATGATCTCGATTTTTGAAGACGCTGGATTAGGGATAACAGAAATCACATTATTATTAGTGTAATCTGAAACACCTGATAGTTTGTCAAATGAGATCCAGTCGATATCGATCCAATCTTTGTCGATAGAAAGTTTCATCACCTGCTCTCCCTTCGAAAGTTGTATTTTTCCAACCTTAACATCAGCGAATGTTCCCCACTCACCAGTGCGATCTATTGCAACCTCCTTAACTGAATTTCCAACAGAAATAGTCATCTTTCCTCCGTCATCATTTCCTGTACCGACTCTCAATACGACATCATACTCACCATCCTCTTCGACATTGATAGTGTAGTTAATCCACTCACCTTTCTGACAATGTCCTAGAGCCACACCGTCATCGATTTTCTTGATATCCACATCATCCGAACGATAGTAATTCTTGACATTATCACATTCATTACCGTCGCTCAAATCATAGAATGCCTTTCCAGCGAAACCATTATCATAGTTTTCAGCCTGAATCTTACCTGGGACAATAGCTGCAGTTCCTCCATAAGGTCCAACCTCAATAACCTTGATAGTCACAGAATTCTTCGCTGTGCCCTTGCTTGATGTAGCTGAGACCTCAACCTTAAATTCACCAGCCTCTTTTGGAGTGAAAGTGACCTTCGAACCTGTACCGATCTGAGAACCGTTGACAGAATATGTGATCTGATTTGCATTGCTCATCTCTCCAGAGATAGTCACTGACTGTCCCAACTCAATAGTTGAAGCCGACGCAGAAACAACCAAACTTGGTCCACCAGCAGCCTTTCCACAGAATCTTGCTCTTGCGTTCTTAGCCGCATCAGAAGCCATATACTGTCTCAACCAAGTCATAGCAGGACGGTCCTGACCATTCTTGATCAATCCTGAATCGTCTACCCAAGTAGCTCCGTGGACATAACCCCAAAGAGTGATACCTGCTACGAAATCAGCCTCCCATGCGACAGGGATCTGCTCTGAATAACGAGTTTTCTGACCATTGTCACCCTGCTTAGCAATATCATACTCAGTCAGATAACAAGCCAACTCACGACCAGCCTTGTTTGTAATCTGGCTGTGGATATCATACAAACGTGACTTGAAATCATTTCCGCTCATATCATTCAAGTCGTGACTCTGGTGACCATAAGCATCAATAGGAGCTCCTTGTTTTACCAAAGTAGAAACAAGGTCAATGAATTCATTCTTCTGCCACTGGAATGTATTATAGTCATTATATACAAGGACAGCGTTAGGGAAGAACTTACGAGCCAACTTAAATGCCTCTGTAATCCACTTGTAGTCGCCAGGATTAGTACTTCCACTCATTGCCTGACTCAAGTTTCTCTTAAATGTCTTTGCCTGACCATTGTTGTCACCCTCAGCGTGGCCTGGGATAGCCTCGTTAACAACGTCGATGATTGTCACATCAGGGAACTTTCTAGAACAAGCCTCAAACCAAATCTCAACCTGCTTTCTCAATCTGTCTCCTGTGAAATCTTTCAAATAACCTGGATACTGAGAAGTCCAAAGCAAACAGTGGAACTTAAACTGCACACCGTGCTGCTTACACCAGTTGTACTCGTTTTCCGCAGAACGCCAGTTCCAAGAAGACAGAGCCTGTTCAACAGTCTGAACCTCTTTATTAGCAATAGATCCCCACTTTGTCTCGTTTTCAGGAGTCAACTGCTCCCACATTGTTGCATAATCAGAAGGAATGCTTCCTCTTGTTGTGATGTTTCCGAGGAACTTACAAGGATTTCCCTTAGATAACTGTGCCTGCGCCTGCCCTATTAATAGAAGAGACGCCGCAATAGAGAATAAAATTTTTTTCATGTGTTTTTTGTTAGTTAGTATTAGATTTTCCGCAAACATATTCTTTTTATTCTTTCGTACGGTTATCTTAATACCATTTTTTTCTTAGCATTTCCCCGTTTTTACAGAATCAATACGAATTTGGTACAAATGCCTATATTTCGGCTAAACTCATAGACTAAAGTCACATTTGTGTTATAACAATCTATGTTTGACTCCTATCGACTTAACATTTTCCCTTTTTTGTCTCTCAAAAAAACTAAACCAAATAACAATCCATATAGACGGACGTATAAAAACAAAAAGAGCCAGCCCATAAAATGAGCCGGCCCTCAAACTAAACTAAAAATATTATGAACCCATAAATTATTTCCTTACCACGAGTTTCCTAACTTCTGTTTCTCTTGGTGTTGTGATTCGAAGTATGTATACTCCGTTTGCAACGTCGTCAAGAGAAATCTCAGACTTATCAGAAACCTTCACCACAGAACCTGCAAGAGAAACGAATTCCACCTTAACGTCGTCTCCGGCACCAATAATTTCAATTTTTGAAGACGCCGGATTAGGAATAACCGAGATGACATTATTATTGGAATAATCAGCCACACTTGTAGGATCTTTTTCAAATGAGATCCAGTCGATGTCGATCCAATCCTTATCGATAGAAAGCTTCAACACCTGCTCTCCCTTAGTAAGTTTAACTGTTCCGACTTTAACCTCCGCAAATGAACCCCACTCGCCTGTCTTATCTATAGAGACCTCCTTTACTATGTCGCCAATTGAGATTGTCATCTTACCACCATCCTCATTACCTGTTCCTACTCTCAAAACCACATCGTAGTCACCGTTCTCAGTAACATTGATTGTGTAGTTCATCCACTCTCCATTCTGGCAATGTCCAACAGCGACACCATCATCAATCTTCTTGATATCAACATCATCAGAACGATAATAATTGTTGTAATCATCACATGAATTACCGTCGCTCAAATCAAAGAAAGCCTCGCTTGCAAAACCCTTGTCGTAGTTTTCTGCCTCAATCTTTCCTGGAATAGAAGCAGCCTCACCACCGAATGGTCCGACCTCAACAACTTTAACAGTCAATTTTGCAGTTGCGCTCTCATCTTTACTGTTGTAACCAGTAGCCTCTATATTATAGACGCCAGCCTCCGCTGGTTTCCAATAGAATTCACATGGGAACACCCATTTATCCTTGATTTCTATACCATTAGCATTGAACTTAATATTCTTTGCGTCCTCCATTTCTGCAGTAAACAATACCGAGTCACCTAGAGCGATTGTAGTGGAAGACACGCTCAACGACAAACGGACATTTGAACCGGCGTCCTTACCACAAACAGTAGCTGAAGCGTTCTTTGCCTTATCTGTCGCCATATACTGCTTTAGCCAAGTCATAGCAGGACGTTCATTTCCATCTCTATACAAACCAGAATCGTCGACCCATGTTTTACCATAAATCCATCCCCAAAGAGTGACACCGGGAACATAGTCTGCCTCCCACATAGTTGGGAACTGCTCAGAATAACGAGTCTTCATGTTTTCGTCTCCCTGTTTTGCAATATCATACTCAGTGATATACTGAGGCAACTGAGTCTTGTTGTGAATCTCTTCCAAAGCGGATTTAAACTGATCACCACCCATCTCATTCAAATCATGAGCCTGGTTTCCAGCCGCGTCGATTGGACCACCACAAGCTTTGATTCCGTTGACAAGATTTATAAACTCAGTCTTCTGCCACTGGAAAGTGTTGTAATCATTATAGATCAAAGTCGCATTTGGCCAACGCTCACGTGCCAAACGGAAAGCCTCAGCCAACCATTGGTATGAATTGGTATTTGGATATCCATTTGTATTGCAATTATAACTTGGACGTGTGCCAGTCTCCTTTTCAGCTCTATCCTCCGCTAAAGAACCCAACGCTTCAATGATTTTTGTCTGCTTATAAGGAGAATGATAATCCCCGCCAGAATAAATAGCCTCGTTCACCACATCAATGATTGTCAGATCAGGATAGTGTTTCTGCACCTCATCATACCATTCGATAATAGCCCTTTTTGTTTCGTCCACACTCAACGATTCAATGAACGTTGGATGCTGACTACCCCAAATCAAAGCATGGTATTTAAAAATGATTCCGTTCTCCTTGCAATACTTGTATGTTCTGTCGGCATTATCCCAATTGAAACGACCAAATCCCTGATGCACAGAGCCCCACTTAGTGGCGTTCTCACAAGTGACCTGATCCCACAGATCTTTATATTTATACGCACTCTCATTTTCCTGAGGATCACAATACTCCTGCCAATTATATGAAGTCGTAATGTTTCCCAAGAATTTGCATTTATTATCTTTGGCTAGCTGAGCCTGCGACTGTGCGACCACTAGAAGCACAGATGCAATAGTGAATAAAAGTTTTTCCATAGCATTTCCTCCCCTATTAAATTAAATCCTTTTGTTGTCTTAGTTGTAAGGTCTTAAATCCTTTTGTATTGGCAAACTTATCCTTTTTCATTTTAAATCCAAATTCATTTACCATTTTTTTCACGATTTCAGTTCAAAATTGTCGTAAAACATATTTATCGACACTTGAATATATTTAACATTTATTAACATATTTAACTTAAAATATGTTAAAATACACTGCCAATTATGTTAAAAAATGTAAAATTCGTAAAATTCGAACGTATAGACAAATACTTTTGTAACGTCAAACGTAGTAAGATGTGCACAAATGTTTGATAACAGTCGTCGACGACAATGATTTTCAAAAAAAGAAAAATAAAAAATGAAAAAAAATTTTTACTCATTGACATCTGCAATAAGATGGAAAAGATTTTCAAATCTTAATTTTGCAACTTTTAAGAGTATGCACAAATCAATCTCTATCGGCGTTCTTAGCATTGCGACGCTGCTGTCTGCCGACTTAAAGGCTCAGGTCCAACCTGATTCTGAATCAACCGAACTGAATTATCAGCTTCAGGACATTGAGGTGACGAGCGAACGTGTGCCTCTGACATTCTCTGTAGCACCCCGTTTGGTGACGGTGATGACCAAGGAGGATGTGAGTGCAGCGTCGGCTCAAAGCATCAACGACTTACTGGAATATGCAGTTGGTGTTGATGTCCGTCAACGTGGAGAGATGGGAGTGCAGTCCGACATTTCCGTAAGAGGTGGAACGTTCGACCAGATAACGATTCTGCTTAACGGAATAAACATAACATCCCCACACACCGGGCATCTTTCAGTAGATTTTCCTGTGAGCATGGACGAGATCGAGCGTGTGGAAGTGCTTGAAGGACCAGCAGCACGACTGTTCGGAACATCCGCATTCAACGGAGCAATCAACATCGTCACAAAATGTGACACTTCGAGCCACGTAGCAGGCCATCTGTTTGGCGGAAGCTACGGATACGGTGGAGGCGAAATGTCAGCTAATCTGACTACTAAAAAAGTTCACCAGCAAATTTCCGGCGGATTCCGTCGTGCTGACGGAGATCAGGAAAACAGCGATTTCAAACAGACCAAATTTTTCTACCAAGGCAACTTATCCAACTCATCAGTCAATGTGGACTGGCAGACAGGCGTGAGCAATCAGGATTATGGAGCCAACACTTTCTACTCAGCAGCCTACCCCAACCAATGGGAATCAACGACAAAGTGGATCACTTCGGTGAAAGCGGAGACAAACAGTCGACTCCATTTTGTGCCGGCTATCTATTGGAACCGATCAAAAGACCATTTCCAGCTCATTAGGGACACTCATAAAGGAGAGAATTTCCACCAGTGCGACGTGTATGGCGTGAATCTTGGAGCGTGGATTGAAACAAAAGTCGGAAAAACTGCTTTCGGAGCAGAGATGCGCAGCGAAAACATCATATCCACAAATCTGGGAAAAGAGACATCCGACTCTGTAGCTGTACGAGGAGTTGACGACATATTTTACACAAAGAAGGATGGCAGGGACAATATCTCATACTACGCCGAACACACATTCCTACTAAAGAAATGGACTCTTTCACTTGGAGCGATGGCTCACAAAGTGACAAATCTCAACACAAAGATGAAAGTTTATCCCGGAGTAGACGTTGCATTCCGTCCAAACGACTATTGGAAGATTTCGGCATCGTGGAATATGGCTATGCGTCTTCCTACCTTCACCGACCTTTATTACAAAAGCCCGACAAACGAAGGAAATGTAGGGCTGAAGCCAGAAGAGACGTCTGCAATCGACTTTGGAGCAAGATACCGCAACAGAGGTGTGGAAAGCAGCGTCGCTCTATTCTATCACCATGGCAAGAACATGATCGACTGGGTGATGTATTCAGCCGACGACATCTTCCATTCCGCAGCTTTCGAACTTGATAACAAGGGATTTGAATTCAACGCCGCATTCCTTGGAAGAGAAATTTTCGGCGAGAAATGCCCAGTAAGGAAAGTTTCTTTCGGATACGCTCATATCTACCAAGAAAGAGAGGATGACGTTGAAATCTACAAATCAAACTATGCACTTGAATATCTGCGCAACAAAATCTCCGCAAGTTTGGAGACAAGAGTTGTGAAAAGACTTAACGCAACACTGTCACTGCGCTATCAAGACAGAAACGGAAGCTATATCAAATATGATGAGAATCATAAGTCGACGGGAATGCTTGTAGACTATGAGCCATACACTTTGGTAGATTTGAAACTGTCATGGGATGCCAACAAATGGAGCATCTATGCAATCGCCAACAATCTTTTTAATGTCAGCTACTACGACCTTGGAAACATTCCACAGCCAGGAATATGGTTGAAGGCAGGTGCGAAATTCAAATTACCATAAAAGAAGATTTGTTTAATCAATTTAAAATATATAGCAGGAGAGTCGGCCGACTCCCCTGCTTAATTATTTCACTAAAATTTTGCTTAGAACTTCATCACAAGTGCTAGTCCATTACCTCTAGCCTCCATGTCGAATTCAGGCTTCCAACTAGTCTCAACTGGGGTTTCTGCTGGGATTTCTGTCGGATCAACATTATATCTGTTGACAATCTCGTTCACCTTCTTGTGTGCTCTCTTCTCCTTGATGATTCCCCATACAAGCAGTGCGGCTCCAGAGGCATAGCATCCGATCATAGGATACAACGTCGTCTTCTTATAATCTTTTGCCTTATCCATATCAGATTTGAATGAAGAGTTGTAGAAAAGAGTATTGAAATTATTATCTCTATTGTCTACGCTATCAAACGATTTATACGCATTGTAAGCAGCATCAGCCTCTTTCTCCGCATCGTTTAATCCAGTTTGAGCATTTTCCAAACTTGCTTGAGCATTTGTCAAACTTGTTTGTGCAGCATCAAATTCTTTTTTGGCATTTTGGTACGGTTCAGACCCTTCTACGTATAATTTTTTTACGTCTTCAAATTTACTGTTAGCTGAATTGAAAATATCAGTCGCATTTTCTACTGCATAATTTGCATTGTTCAAAATACCCTCTGCCTCAATTCTCTTTGCATCAGCAGCATTATATGTTGCATAAAGATCATTTACCTTCTCCGCATATTTTGCGTTAGCCTCAGCCACATGGTTCTCGTAAGCAGATTTCTTGTCATCGTAATCCTTTGACGCCCAAATATATTGAGCAGTCCAAAGTCCTCCGCCTACAATCAAAGCTCCACCTGTGATGATCATCGCTCTGCCGACACGCTCGCTCTTGTGGGCACGTGTGAAATCAGTCCAATCCTTGCCTAGGACAGCGTGAGCCTGCTCCTCAGAGATGCTTCTACCCCACTTCAACAAACCTGATTTCTCTTTTCTTGCGTACTCCAAAAAATCATTTGATATTGGCATTGTATCGCCTAATGCCACAGAGTCGACGGGAGTCTCTGCGACAACAGGAGCTTCTACTTGCGTCTCTCCGACTGGAGTTGAGAAAGAGATCACCTCCTTCTGTCCGTTTTCATACTTAAGCATAAGGACATCAGTTTTCTTCTCCACGAATGTAGGACCATTCTGGTTTTTCCACTGCTTGTACTTAACTTTGTTTGTGCTGACTTCCAATATTTTACATTGGATTTCTTCTCCGTCGCGCTTCACTATAACATCTTGCGCGATTGCCGATACGACTGACGCCATCGACACTAGGACTAAAAATAGTCGTTTCATTGTTTTTAAATTTCCCCGATTCCGTAAGGATTATACACAATTACATTATACAAACGTCGGAATCTTACTCATTTATAGTGATTTACCATAGTTAAAAATTTGACTAAACGAGTAAACGTTCGTAGGATTTAAATATCGTCCGCAAAAATAATTATTTTTCGGAAATAATAACAGATAGCACAAAAATAAAATTATGAACATCTTAATAACAAAAACGCATATAACTTTAGCAAAAAGTTCGACAAGAGCAATAAAAAAGACGAGAGAATCTAAAGACCCTCCCGTCTACCCAATTTCAACATTTCAGCGGAAATTTCATTGTAAATACGTGTTTTTTTCCGCTAACACATATTTTTATCAATATATTCAAGCAAAAAATCCTGAACTCCTATATACAAAATTCCATTTTCATCCATCCATTGGATTATATCTTCTTTTACAACAACTATTTTTAGAAAGGAATCTTCAATACGGAGGAAAGAATTAATCTCCTGCTCTCGTTTCTCAGAAGTGTCAACATTAAGAGCAGACTGTATATAAAAGCGCTGAGATCCCTTATTCACAATAAAATCGACCTCTAATTTCGACTGCTTGGATATTCCATCCTCGTCTTTGTAATTATGTACAACAACCCCCACATCTACGCTTAGATTTCTAGCAATCAATTCATTATATATTGCATTTTCCATAATATGGCTTTCCTCTTGTTGTCGAAAATTTAAACGGACATTTCGTAAGCCGACATCTGAAAAATAATATTTCAATGGAGTAGAAATGTATGCACGTCCCTTCACATCGTACCTTTGTGCCTCACTTATCAAAAAGGCATTTTCAAAATATTGCAAATAAGATGCGATTGTCTCACTTTTTATATTTATTTTTTTTTCACTCTTAAATGTATTGGCGATACGTGAAGGATTGCTTAGTGAACCAACCGAAGAAGCTATAGTATCGAGCAAAATTTCAAGCGTCTCTGTCTTGCCTTTCAGATTATTTCTCTCCAATATATCTTTCATGTAGGTCAATTCAAATAGCTTTCTCAAATATTCACCCTTCTCCTCATGTGTTTTCAGATGCATCACGTACGGCATTCCTCCATAAGTGAGATACTCACGCCAAGCATATCTTTTATCTCCTTCATACGCTTTATAAAACTCTGAATAAGTCAATGGGAAAATACGGATTTCATCGCCTCTGTCTCTAAAATCGGAAAGAATATCCGTCGACAACATTTTTGAATTGCTTCCTGTCACATAAATATCCACATTAGGCAATTTCATCAATCCTAACAGCACATCAACAAATGTGATCTTCGATTCAGAACCCTTTGGCAAATACGGATTCGCAATACTTTCAACCTTTTGGATCTCGTCAATTATAACATAATATTGATTACCTGTATCTGAGACTACCTCTCTTATGTGTTTACTAAGTTCAACAGGATTCCTATACATCATATTCACATCATCTTCCAACGATAAGGAAACAATACACTTATTTGGGACTCCTGCCGACAACAAATGATTTATAAACAAATCATTAAGAAGAAATGACTTGCCACACCTTCTGATTCCTGTTATTATTTTTACCTTTCCATTCCATTTTTTTGATATTAGTTTTGAAAGGTAACGGTCTCTTTCTATCTTCATTATAGCGGAAATTTTATTGTAAATACGTGTTTTTTCCGCCACAAAGTTACTAAAATCTCTTTCAATTCAATGTCTCAGCGGAAATTTCGTTGTAAATACGTGTTTTTTTCCGCTATAAAGTCAGTATAATTCTTTTCAATTCAATACATCAGCGGAAATTTTATTGTAAATACGTGATTTTTTCCGCTAACACAAATTCTACACACAAAAAAGCGAGAAGACTTTTATCCTCTCGCTTTGTCTATAAGTTCAAAGTTTTAGATCATAGAACTCTGCTCTAACCTCAAAGCCCTAACCTCTAACCCTTAACTCTCATTATTTCTTGCAACCTGGACACCAAGGCTGTAACTGCTTGAAGAAGTCGTTACCCTTGTCGTCTACCAAGATGAATGCTGGGAAGTTCTCAACCTCAATCTTCCAAATTGCCTCCATTCCTAGTTCTGGATACTCTACGCACTCAATGCTCTTGATATTGTTCTGAGCAAGGATTGCTGCAGGTCCACCGATTGAACCAAGATAGAATCCGCCGTGTTTCTTACATGCATCTGTGACTGCCTGGCTACGGTTACCCTTTGCTAGCATGATCATGCTGCCTCCGTGATCCTGGAACTCATCTACGTATGGATCCATACGTCCTGCTGTTGTAGGTCCCATTGATCCACATGGCATTCCTTCTGGTGTCTTAGCAGGTCCAGCATAGTAGATTGGATGATCCTTGATGTACTGAGGCAAATCCTCACCAGCATCAAGTTTTGCCTTTAGCTTAGCATGCGCGATATCACGACCTACGATGATTGTTCCGTTCAAAGACAAACGAGTCGCAACTGGATACTTAGAAAGGATCTTGCAAACCTCGCTCATTGGCTGGTTAAGGTCAATCTTAACTGCGTCGCCCTCTCCTGCGCTTCTCAACGACTCTGGAATCAACTCGTATGGTTTGTCGTCCATCTTCTCGATCCAAATACCATCCTTGTTGATCTTACACTTGATATTACGGTCGGCCGAACATGACACTCCAAGACCGATTGGGCATGATGCTCCGTGGCGTGGAAGACGGATGATACGAACGTCATGAGCCATATATTTACCGCCGAACTGAGCTCCTAGACCAATCTTATGAGCCTCCTCAAGAATCTCCTTCTCTAGCTCCACATCACGGAACGCGCGTCCTGTCTCATCTCCTGTTGTTGGTAGAGAGTCATAGTAGTGTGTCGACGCAAGTTTAACTGTTAGCAGGTTCTTCTCCGCACTTGTTCCACCGATCACGAATGCGATGTGGTATGGAGGACAAGCTGCTGTACCAAGGCTCTTCATCTTCTCAATCAAGAATGGAATCAAAGTGCCACGGTTCTGGATTCTTGCTTTTGTCTCCTGATATAGATATGTCTTGTTGGCAGAACCACCACCCTTAGTCACACAAAGGAACTTATATTCCATACCCTCTGTAGCCTCGATGTCGATCTGAGCTGGAAGGTTGCACTTTGTGTTGACTTCGTCGAACATGTTAAGCGGAGCATTCTGAGAATAACGTAGGTTCTCCTCTGTGTATGTCTTGTAAACACCCTTAGATAGAGCCTCCTCGTCGCAGAATCCTGTCCAAACCTGCTGTCCCTTCTCACCGTGGATGATTGCAGTACCTGTATCCTGGCACAATGGAAGTTTTCCCTTTGCTGCCACCTCTGCATTGCGAAGGAATGTCAAAGCGACATACTTGTCATTCTCTGAAGCCTCTGGGTCGTTAAGAATCTTAGCAACCTGCTCGTTGTGTGAGCGACGTAGCATAAATGAAACATCACGGAATGCAGCGTTCGACATTGCTGTCAAAGCCTCTGGAGTGATCTTTAGAATCTGATGTCCCTCAAATTCGCTTACTGATACACCCTCTTTTGTAAGCAAGTAGTATTCTGTGTCGTCCTTGCCCAACTGGAACATAGGAGCGTACTTAAACTCTGGTGCTTTAGCCATAATTTATTTTAGTTTTAATGGTAGACGGAATTATCACCGTCTACATATTTATTTATCGATTTCATTGCAGCGACGCGAATAATCCCGTCGCCACGGATGTTTTCTCAATTACCAAGCAAGCGCTGATGCTCCAAGAATAGCAGCGTCGCCATCCTTAAGCTGAGATGTCAACACCTTGATTTTGCCACGGAATGTTGGCATCAAGTTGGCATCCATTGTTGCCTTCAAATCGTCGATGAAAAGATCCGCGCTCTTCACTGGTCCACCGAACATAACAATTGCCTCTGGAGAAGAGAACTTAACGAAGTCTGCAAATGCCTCACCAAGGATGACTCCTACGCTCTTCATCACCTCCTTACCAATTTTGTCGCCCTTGCGCGCCGCATTGCACACATCAAGACCCGTGATCTTATCAAGAGGAATTTCACGAAGAACTGAAGGCTCGTTTGAAGTCTGAAGAAGTTCCTGTGCAGAACGGATAATACCTGTAGCAGAAGTATATGTCTCAAGACATCCTTTCTGTCCACAACCACACTGGCGTCCACCACGGCGAACGATCACGTGACCAAGCTCTCCGGCATTTCCGTCGTGACCATAAACAAGCTTTCCATTGCAGACGATGCCCGATCCGACACCCGTACCAAGAGTGATCATGATGAAATCCTTCATTCCCTTTGCTGCTCCATACATCATCTCTCCGATTGTTGCAGCATTGGCATCATTAGTAAGAGTGCAAGGCACACCAAACTTGTTTGTAAGGATCTTGGCGAACTCAATAGTGCCTTTCCAAGGAAGGTTGGCTGCATTCTCGATATTGCCTGTATAGTAGTTTGCGTTAGGAGCGCCCACACCGATACCTTTGATTTTGTCAATTCCACCGTTCTCTGCGATAAGCTTTGAAAGAGCAGAATGAAGCTCGTTGATATACGCGTCAAGATCAGCTCCAAACTGCTGAGTCTTGATAGAACTACTTGCGATCACTTTACCGTTAGCGTCTACAATTCCGAACGCTGTGTTCGTACCACCTACGTCTATACCTACAACGTAAGGCTTTACAATATCAGTCATAATATATCTTATTTTTTATTTATTTCAATTTTGTAGCAAAGTTAGCACTATTTGCGAATTGTGCAACCCTTAAATCCATACCACATCAAATAAACATAGCAGACAATTGGCAACGCGAATGCCATGTGCACTCCTATATTATCCGCCAAAAGTCCCTGCAACGGTGGAATCACCGCTCCTCCAAGTATCATCATCACCAACAGAGAAGATCCCTGAGCTGTATGCTCTCCCAATTCCCTGATAGCCAATGTGAACACATTTGAGAACATGATGGAATTGAACAAACCGACTGCCAAAATGCACCACAACGACAACATTCCGTCAAACACCAACATCGCCACCAAAAGAGCTATGTTGATCATCGCAAAAATGCCCAATGTGCGAGACGGTTTACTCTTAGCTGCAACGAAAGCAAAATAGTTGGCAACCAAATATCCTAAAAATGGAAGCACCTCTTCTATGTGGAATCCAGTGATTGAGAAAATCAAACCAAATCCACAAACTGTGACACTCGCCATATAACCGTACTTTTTGACATTATCCATATCACTCATCGAAAGCGACCCTACAAATCTTCCAATCATCGCGCCACCCCAATAGAATGCCAAAAATCTTCCTGCCGTAAACTCCTGGATTATTCCCACACACTCCTTCATATATGTGACAAGGTTGCTGCCGATCGCCACCTCTCCTCCGACATAGAAGAATATAGCGAACATTCCGAACACCAGATGAGGATACTCAAGAGCACTCTTCTTTTTACTTGCAACTGTTTCTGAATATATTGAGATGGAACTGTCGGAAGCCGACGGAACTCCTTCTTCACCATCTTTTTTAGGGTTTCTCATATCTGGGATATCAGACAAAAATATAGTCACAGCCAAGAAAAGCAAAATACATGCGAGAGCCAAATAAGGAATCTGCACAGCCTGTGCTCCACCTCTGTATGGATCCTCATCATTGAAGAAATTGAATATCACATACGAACCGACAATCGGAGCGATTGTTGTGCCGAGAGAATTGAATCCCTGAGAAAGATTCAGTCGGCTTGACGATGTCTCCGGAGTGCCTAGCATCGACACCAACGGATTGGCTGAAATCTGAAGGAATGTGAATCCTGTGCCAAGCAAGAACAATGCGCACAAAAAGACTGGGAAACTAGGATCCATAGACCCTGCCTCCTCAAAAAACATCAGACATGCCGCCGTCGACGTGAGCAGTCCCGCTATGATCGCATTCTTATATCCAACTTTGTCTATCGGATCCCCGATGTGTCGGCTAACCAAAAAATAGATCAGTGATATCACAAAATATGCTGTGAAGAAAGCAAACTGGACCAGATTTGCCTGAAAGTTAGATAACTCGAACACAGACTTGAAATAAGGAATCAACATATCATTCAGACACGTGATGAATCCCCATATAAAAAACAAACCTGTAAGGATTGTCAACGGATATTTATATGACTTTTCTTCCATCTTAATAATGTATGTTAAAAATCTACTCTAAGTTTTAAATTCAACTGTCGGCCGGTCAGATAATTCGGCACCGGACATTGATGTCCATCTGCCGTCTTAATCCAACTGTAGCTGCTGACATTATTTATCGCAAACAGATTCAAGCAATCCAATGACAACCCAATACCACGCAGTTTACGGAATACTGGTTTTGTCATCACTTTGTCCCTACCCTGCTTCAAACTATATGTAGCTCCTATGTCAGCACGGGTATACGACCCCGATGTGTATAAGTCTCTCTCTTTATCTCCTGGTTTTCCATATCGGAATCCTCCAGCAAAATTCAAGGTCAGATTCACCTCCAACTGATCTATGTTAGGGAATTTATCCTGAAAAAACAAAGACACATTATATGTACGGCTGTTTGGAGAATACATATAACCTTTCCCGTCGCCATAAATATTCTCTCTTGCACGAAGCCATCCCACACTTATCCACGAATCTGAACCTGGAACAAACTCTCCAAATAGTTTCACATCCGCTCCAACAACATAGCCATTTCCATTATTTTCTCCCTCATAGAGAATCTCCACATTGTCGACCGTGTATGGAATTAACCGGTCTATGTACTTTCCATAAATTTCGTATGTGAACTTAAACGGACGTCTCCACATTGAGAAATATTTATCAGCACCGACCACAAGTTGCCAAGACCTAGGAGACTGGATTTTATCGTTGAGTCGGACCTCCACGTCGCCATCGGCATTCTTAAATGTGTCCCTCAACTCTTTGTAGAATGGAGACTGGAAATATCGGCCTATCGCCCAACGGAATCCCCAATTTGAACATTTTTCAGGAAAATAAGCCACCGACGCACGTGGGCTAAACAGCAATTCGTCGTTGAACGACCAATAGTTGAAACGCACACCGGCTGTGAAAATCACACGTCCTTTATCAGTTTCTCCCTGCAATGTGTTCTGCAAAAATGAGATAAATCTTGAAGATTCCATCTTAAGATCGGAATACTGATTTGAGAAAACAGGGAAACAGTCATTACGCAACGGCTGTGAATAGCCTGATGAATCACGCATCTCCCACTCCGCTATCCGATCTTCAACTTTCTCTTTCTGCAAGGTCAAGCCCCACTTCACAACATTCTTACTAAGCTTGACTTCACCTAAATGAGATAGGCTTACTATATTTGTTTTCAAACAATTACGTGCATGTTCTAAATATGCTGCGACACCCTGTGAATAATCAACATTCATAACATCGTTTGGCACAATGTCACTCAAGAAATATTCACCATCTATATCATACGTCACATTTTCATCTGACCGGTATCCATTGCCAAGCAAAGAGAGTTTGATATTCTTACGTGGCTTGAAATCCAGAGATAAATTTCCAAAATAACTGCGATAATCATCAACTTCGCCTCCATCATAGAAAACCTTAAATTTTTTTGTATCTGAAACAGAGCCGAATGTTGTCTCTCTTGTCTTTGGTGTGAAATTATATTTATTTCTTGCTATATTTCCGAGCAGTGAGATTTCCCACTTTGGTGAAATTTCCCATACCAAATATGTTTGGTAATCAATAAAGTCGGTGTCGTAATTACAGACAGAAGAATCTGCATTTTCTTTATTGAGAAGAAATTCTGACGACTTATATCTGAATCCATGCAATTGGGAGAACTTACCCGTTTTGCTTCCGATCGACGCGGATGCTCCCAAAAAACTTCCCGACACACTACCTTCAAACTTACGCTCTGGTTTACGATAACGGATATCCAACACTGAACTCATCTTGTCGCCCACCTCCGCAGCAAAACCTCCTGAAGAAAACTCCACACTCTCCACCATGTCAAGGTTGACGAACGACAATCCTTCCTGCTGAGCACTACGGACAAGCTGTGGACGGAATATTTCTATTCCATTCACGTAGACACTGTTCTCATCGTAGCTTCCTCCACGCACAGAATATTGCTGAGACAGCTCATTTGTAGATACGACTCCAGCCTGACTTTTCACCAGACCCTCCACGCCACCTGTGACAGTAGGCACATTACGCATGTTGCTCACGTCGATAAGCACCACATTGTCTGACTGTTTGCGTTGGGCTTCCACCGTCACATCAGAGAGCACAATGTCATCCTCCTGCAAACGGATTCGCAAATATCCCGACATTTTGGTGATTTTGAATCTCTCTTCCGTATAGCCGAGCATCGAAATCGACAGAATAGCGGTGTCGCTCTTCACATCCAAAGAGAAACGTCCATCTTCATCCGTCAAAGTGCCGACAGTAGTGCCAATCAAAGCCGCTGAGGCATCGCTGATAGGAAGGTTGTCTTTATCCGTAACACGTCCACCGATAGTCCATGCCATCGACAGCTGGGCTATCAGCGTTGTTATAATCGCTATGTAATATTTAAAATTCAACATTTGCTACAAATGTAGTAATTATTTTCTTGCGAATGCGCATCCGCAATAACTTTGACGATAAAGAGCCAGTTCACTGCTGAGCTGCAGACTGCGTTCATACCCCTTCTTCCTTTTGAAGTCGGTCGGAAGATACTCTATCCCCTCCTCTTTCGCTATTCCACGCCCCACCGCGCTTATCACATCTGTGTTTTTCTTCGGACCTATGGTAAGTGTCGTCGCAAAGAATTCACAACCATACTGTTTGGCGATTTGGGCTGTTTTTCTCAACCGTAGAGTGAAACATAAAGTGCATCTTTCTCCCTGTTCTTCATCTTTCTCATGTCCGCGCACAAACTGCAGATATTCGGAGTTGTCGTAATCAATGTCCACAAATTTCACATCGGCATAATCAGGATTTTCCTTCACCATCCGGATCAATTCAGCCTTGCGTTTCTCATACTCCTGCTGCGGCATGATGTTTGGATTATAAAAAAGAAGCGTCAATCGAGTGAGCGGATGAATTCTCTCAATGCTCGCCGACGCACATGGTGCGCAACAGACATGAAGCATCACCATCGGCTTTTTCCCGTCGACTGCATACTTCGACAAAATCTTCATCATCGTATTGTCCGCATTTTCTCGATTCATACCGCAAAATTAGCAATAATAAATATATGTATATAATTTTTTCTATCTTTGTTGTCAACATAAATGCACTTACTTTTTTACATAATAACTATGAAAAAAACACTACTTTTTATTCTATCGTTCATTTCAGCCTCAGCGTTTGCCCAGACTGCTTGCGACACCACTTGGTTTACTGGTGAAGGAACACAGTATGGCGGAATAGCCGGAACAAATGGTGGAAATTGCGGAATATTTGTCGACGAGGGGGATTTCTACCACTGCGCCATGAACCACGAGCAATACGACGAGAGCATGACATGCGGTGCGTGCGTCCATGTGATCGGGCCAATCGGTGAGATTGATTTAAAGATTGTGGACAGATGTCCGGAATGCAAACACGGGGATATCGACCTTAGCACAGACGCATTCATAAAGATCGCCAAACTTGAAGACGGCAGAGTGCCGATCAAATGGTGTTTCATACCATGTCGTGAGAGCGGAGGAATAAGAGTGAAATATGAGCCTGGAATGAGTCAATTTTATTTCAAAATGGCAATCTACGACCATTTGTATGCCATAGATATGCTTGAATATCAGAAGAAAGACGGCAGTTGGGTAGAGATTAAACGCACTGACTACAACTATTTTGTGGAAAATGCCGGAATAGACGAAGACAAAAGCAAAATCGGCCCGTACACATTCCGTATCACAGCAACGACAGGTGAATCACTCATTATAAAAGATGTGGAATACAAGGAAGGTGGAGAAGTGGAGACGGGAGTACAGTTTTCTCTTACAGAATGCGACGCCAACAGCACCGTCGCAAAAAACATTTCATCTGAAGAAGAATTGGAGCCTCCATTCCAAGTGTTCTCCATAGATGGAAAGTATATAGGAGAATACGAAAGTATGGAAGCCATTCCGTCTTCTTCAAAAGCGATAATCATCAGAAGCAAGTCGACGGGAATTAAATATATACAACAGTAGAGGCAATCTTCGTGATTACACAAAAAGGGGCGAGCTCACAGCATCGCCCCAAATATTGTTAAAATAAAAAAGGTAGGTTTTATTCCTGATCGCTAAGCATTGCGACATTTTCTGCTGCCGACTCTACATTATCAGAAGTGATATTTTCTACATTCTGAACATCATCTGCATTTTCCAAATACTGACTGCTTATCAACAAAGCAATAAGTGCAACCAAGCAAAAAAGTAATTCAAAGATTTTTTTCATAGTTATTAGCTATTAGTATATGTTTATCATTATCACCCACGCAAAAATACAATAATCATTAATTCAACGGTTTAAGATTTTGTTAAATAACCTTAACGGGTTTGTTAAAAAAAATTAACAAAAAAAGGAGACGCTGCAAAATGCAACGTCTCCGCAAAAATCTTACTATCTTTAAGTATGAATTACTGCTTAACGAAAGTAGTCTCTCCAGCACCAGTCTTAATTGTAACATTGTTAGCAAGAGTTGCACTTGCCAAAACTGAATTTGCCTGACAAATAAACAAAACATTTGCAGGATTTTTTTCGGCGTCAGACATTGAAACTGCAGAAACACTACCGTCTGTTGCAACAATAGCATACGACTTATCTGCATTTGCACTACCAATAGTAATCTTAGAACCAGAAACTGTTACAGTGACTGTTGTTCCAGAAACAGCATCAATAGACAATGACGCACCTGAAATTCCAAGCTTAGAGTTTGAAATAGAATAAGAGTCTCCAGCTACAGCAGTGATAGAAGTCTTAGCCTCACCTGCAGGCGTATTTTCATTCTGGTTGTTGTTCTGGTTGTCGTTGTTGTTAGGAGTATTCTGCTCCTGCTTTGGCTCTTCTTCCTCATCATCCTCTCCACAAGAAGCGAAGAATAGAGAAGAAGCGATTACTGACATGGCTACCGCCAAATTAAAAATCTTTTTCATTTTACTAGTTTTTTAGTTCAACGTTGCAAACCTACTAAATTAATTATCGATTCCACAAGAAAAAGTCTTAATTTTTCTTAACGTGGATAAAATTCAAACGAATAGAAAAAGAAAACTATATCAAATGGTCTTTGTATTAATGAGGTTGTCTCACATTTAAGATTTTAAGATGATAAATATAGCGACATTCATATCTCCTTCATCTCTACGAACTACTAATAACTCGCTACCTAAAAGAGAAAAAAGAATATTTGGAACAAACAATTAAATAGAATAATTCATATCTTCGCAATGCGAAAACATATTTATGACAGACAACAGATAAATCAATCATCTGTGAGTCCATCATTTTAATAAACTTTAATTTGCTATCACAATGCTTAAAAGAAAGATTTTTGCACTAATGAGTCTCGTTGCAACCATAGTGCCCAGCGTCAACGCACAAAATGACGAAGGGGAAAAAGAAGACATGCGAATTGTAGTCAACAACACTGATTTTTCTGTCAACACAGATCTCACATATTATTTTGACGGACAAACACCTACCCCAATTGAGCACAATGAAAATTATGATTCCTATTATGTGACTCCAGTTGCAGGAAAGACAATGTCTTATCCGCTAGAATTTCAGTTTGACGCAAGAAACTACAGTGGCAAGGCTTTTTTATTCAAAGAGCATTGCTATATTATGAAAATTGACTCTAATTATATAGAGCCACCATATTTCATCACAAGATACAGTTTTCCTGGAAATTTGTTCATCGATTGTGTAGCAATAGAAGACGCGACAGGTGACACAATTACAAACAATAAATTTACGGATAATTTAGGAACACTTAGAGTATCTGTAAAATTAGACAAAAAATATTTCGGCAAACTTATTCGTCTTGACATTACCACTTATGGTATGTTTCCAGAAAGTTCAAACGGATTAAAGCAATTCACTATCCGACCTACATTCAACGAGTTCTCAAACTATTTCAAACTGGCATACGAAATTCCAGACACCGAATACAATATTTATACAGGTGTCTACAATCAGGCTGCCCAACCAGAAGATGATGAATTCGTCACAGTTTATGATGCGACGGGACATGTCATCCGTTCCAACGTAGAAAAAGCATCAAGTCTGGATGGCTTGAAAAGCGGAATCTATATTGTAAATGGCAAAAAAATAATGGTAAACAACAAATAAAAGCCATCTAATAACTAATATCATACATTCAGTCCCTGTCTTTCGGCAGGGACTTTTTTGTTGAGTATCCAAGAAGCTCCACACAAATAAAGTAAATTCTTCACAACTAGTCATATTTAACAAAATATCACTTTAAAAACACGGTGAATTGGGAGTTTTCTGAAGATTCTGCTTGAATTTTACGGTATTTTTAACCGATTTTTCCTACTAAAATCATGCGAAATAATCCATTTCTAAAAAAAAGGCATTTTTTGCCGATTTTTTATCTGATGGATCGTGTCAACTTGTCTTATATTCGCAGTGTAAACAAAAAAGCAAATATCTCTAATAACAAATAACGTAAACTAAACTATAAAACAAAATAGCATAAACACATACTTTTTTCAACGATTTGAACACATACAATAATTATATACTCTAATACTCTAATAACGTAGACTTGAAAAAATTCTATCTTTTCTATCAACGTTAGCTTCGAAAGAAGCAAGTCCTAATTTCCTTTTACTTTCACATTGTTCGGATGGACAATGTGAAAGGTAGGAAAGGAAAAAGGGAAATTAAATTGAAAGTCTAGTTGTAAGGTAATATATGATAACTCAGGTTGATAGTGGTCGAGATGACTATTTCAACACAAAAAAAAGACGCGAATGCGTCTTTTTTTATGCCTATAAGAGACTGTCAAAACTTAATTAACGTGAGTTCTATGAATTTGTAATCTGTGAATCATTTTCCACTTTCTGATTAATATTTAAACTCCTTTTCTCATAAAAAGACGAAGTCTTTCTCTGTAAACTTTTTCTCTCCGTGGTTTTATTAAATTTTATGTGCTCGCACGTGGGAAGGGGTTAGGGCCAATATCAATCAAACATGGGCCCTTAACAATCCTCAGTTATGACACTCCAACTATCTTTTTTAATTTCATCGAATTCACGTTATTTAAGGCCAAAACAAAGATGATTACAGACAAAACAAGCAAAAAAAGAGAGACGCGGTCGCGTCCCTCTTCCTTCAAAATCTGCGTCTAGTTAGTATAATTATCTTACAATAACTCTGTAAGCTTTATTTCCTACTTTTACTATATAAGCTTCATCATGCAGTTTTACAGGTGTCTCAAAATCAGTTGCAACTGTTTTAAACACCATTGTGCCCAACATTGAATACACCTCAACTGTTTCACCTTCTGCGCCCAAAACGGCTATTCCTCCGTCGATCGACACTATATTAGCGGCAATTGCGTCTACTTCTTCTACTGAAGTGTTTCCTCCATCAAGTTTCAGCATCAACGATATTGAGTTTGCTGTGATAGAAAGAATTGCCTTTCCGTTATCCGACAAATACTCTCCATCGTTTCCACTCCAGATGTTTGGCAACGCATTCTTAAACTGAGCTGCTGACAAATCCTTTTTCACAATCGGATTTGTAAACTCATATCCATTGATTGTGATCTTATTGACATTGACTGAATACAATGAATCATTAGTGTATACCAAATATCCTAAGTTAGTGAAACCATCCTTCTTTGAAGCTGGCGACAAATCAACATCTACATTTTTTGCAGTGTTTGAGATCTCTTTAGAAACCTCATCCCAACATGAATATTGGCATTTGAAGACAGGATTCTCCTTCGCTCCGTCGACCGTCAAATTGACGATATAACTTGTGATCAACTCAAGTTTTGTCTTTGCTGCTGTTGTGTCGATCTCAATCTCCTGATCAAAAGCATCATTGATTGCCTGTACAATATAAGTACGACCTACAGTGTTTGTCGCTCTGTTGATTGTGGCAAATCCCTTAGCTGTGCTTAGATGACCATTATCCCAAAGCACTGGCACTGCACCTACACGACGTGCATTCTCACAAAGTGTCTTAGTCCAATAAGCAGTGTATTGGGAATTTTCTGCATCGTAACTAGTTTTATCGACAGTTCCATACTCACCTACTACAACAGGATAGCCCTGTGATGTGAACCATGTCTTTAGCTTATCAAACTGACCAATCATTGTGCTCTCACTGTTTGCACCCTGACCGTATGTCGTACACTTGCTTGAATTCTCTTTCCATGCTTCGTCTCCCCAACGAGTGACTCCTGCATCAGTGTCATCACCACAAAGATCCCAAGGAGCATAGTAGTGGACAGAAATCATAAGACGTTTGCCTGAGGTTGATCTGTCTACGTATTTGTCTTCAGGGATTTTAAAACCTTTGGCCTCAGAAGTCAAATCAATATCAGTATTCCAACCAGGAATCAACAACCAGCGTTTTGCATTATTCAAGCTGATCGGACGCACCGTCTCAACAAAAATCTGATTATAATCGTTGATATTCTGATAGTAGTTAGCATTCGGATATGGCACACCTGGATTTTGCCACTCATAAGTGCCATCAAACACCTCGTTCATCGACTCAAAAATCAGATGCTCATCATAATCTTTGAACGTTGATGCAATCTGCTGCCAAACAGCTTTATATTTAGCCTTTATTTCTGTCTGATTTTGGGCATCACACAAAAGCCAGCCTCCAGTCACACCATGGTATCCGTCGCCATGGATATTGGTGATCACATACAGATCCTCAGCCAATGCCATGTCCACTACCTCCTTGACTCTGGCTAACCAATCAGCATCAATCTTGTAGTCTGGAGCTGAACCAATCTTACTCAAATAAGAAACAGGGATACGAATTGTGTTAAATCCACTGTCTTTTATCAGTTTCATCAAAGCAGAAGAAGCTTTGGGATTTCCCCATACTGTCTCATTGGGAGTTCCATTGGAATTGGCCTCCAATGTGTTGCCCAAATTCCAACCAGCACCCATGGCCTCAACCATCTCATATTGGCTAAGGTTGTCAAACTGATTATCGGCAAATGCCGATGCGACATTTGAGAGCATAGCAGCACCCAATCCGAAAATTAATACTTTTTGTAGTCGTTTATCCATATACAACAATATATACTTAGTTATGATACAAAGTTATGAAAAAAAGCAAAATAGCACAAAAATATATAAGCGACGTAATTGCATTGATACTTTATTCCACCATAAAAGAGACAAAAAGACAGAGAAGTCACCCTCTCTGCCTTTCCTAAAATTGAAATGATATGAAAAATATGAGTTTACCTCTTTATTATCTTAATCACCTTGTCGTCTATCTTCAACAAATAGACTCCTGTTTTGTAGTCACCACCGAATGTCATGCCTGCGTATGCATCACCCGACTCTATCACCTGACCTACCATATTAGACACCACATATTCGCCATCGATGTTGATTGTCCACTCCGAACCTGTTGGATTTGGATAGACAATGTCATCAGCAACTACGTCAGAAAGATCAGCCAACTGATCAGTACATATTTTAGAACCATTCTCAGCACTTGGCGTTGCCATCTGTTTTCCGATATTTGAAGTTGTGCAGACATCAAACACTGTCAAATCTGACGATCCATCGTTCTTTCTACCGTACGAACCATTCTGTTCATGCTTCTGGAATGTCACCTCATCAATCACCTCTTCCTTGCCTGCATAAGGCATTATCAACTGTATTTTCTGAGAGACTTCCGCACTCAACTTAAATCCAACATGTAACGGTCCGCTTGCCGTCTCCTTGTCGGCCCACAGCATCACTCTTCCATGAGCAGGAATTACTGTCGACGAATAATCGTAAGGAATCACAGAAGAAGCATTTGCTGTCACATTCTTTATAATCATACCAGCCAAATCGACATCTTGGTTCTCACTGTTGTAGATTTCAATCCAGTCTGGTTTAGCACCATATTCATCCTCTGTCTTATTGTTGGAAGCACAAACCTCATTGATATACAATTTTGGAAGTTTGAAATCAGTATCCTGTGCAAAAAGCACTTCAATATTCATTCCAGAAGAGGCAACGGTATCAAGGTAAGACGTTGCTGTGCCATTCTTTGTCTCTCCATTGATTTTCCACGACTGAATCTTATATCCTGTTGGTACACGCAATTCGACTTTTAGTCTCTCTCCTATATATAGCTGGCGGCTATAATCAGAAGTGTTTGCTATCTTGTTGACCAGGAATTTATATTCAGGAGCATTTCCACTAAACGACATACGAACAGAAACATTAGCCTTTGTCGACTGTACTCCATAGTGAGCAATAAGTTGTCTTTCTATTGCGGCAGGACGTTGCTGAGCAAAATTAATCATACTCTGAATAGCATTGTCATACTGCTGCTGTGTGCCACCTCCAATATTTCCAGCCTCGATTGTCGCACAAGCCTCTTCTTTTACAAGGGCTGATATAGAATCACACACTGTTGTAATACGAGTCTGAGTAAACAGAGTCTCAAGCAAATAAGTATATCTATCCAAAAAATGATACTTGAAATCCTCGTTCTGCATACATCCTTTGAAAAGAGTGCAATATTTCTGTTCCACAATTGAGCCACCGAACCAAGCACCTCCTGGCCATCCTCCGCCACCTGGCATAATTCCACCACCTGGCACAGTCTGTCCACCAGTATTTGTATTATCAGTAGAATTTCCCGTCAAGCAGAAATTCAACATGTCATTGGATGAGTTTGAACTTGTAGACAAACCGAAATCGGTGTCAAACAAAATCCAACGGAATTTACCGCCATCTTTCTTTCTCCAGACTTTTATGTTGTTGTTTAGCCAATCCGTATTTGCAATAAACTGCTGGATAATATTATAATCAATATACTCATCGATATCCATCATCTGAGACAATTTATTGTAGAAGTCCGCATCTACGCTATTACTAGCGGCATACTGCTCCATATTATAATATGCCTCATCAGTTCCAATTTGAGCCACATACTTACCAACTTCTTTCATCACACGAAGATATTCGATTTCATCCTCTTCGTAACCATAATTAGACTCAATATAATCCTCATCTGTACGTTCACGAAGACCCATCAAGCCCTTATACTCTCCATTCAAGAAATAAGCGACAGGCTGATAAGCCTGATAGTCAACATTCAATCCTTTTACAATCGACTGCATGAATCCTTCTCTCCAACGTGGATGCATATAAAATCCGTTTCCTCCGTTACGAAGAGCAAGGGCTTTATATTTTGTGTAGCTTCTGTCCTTGAAAAATTTAGTGTATTGGAATTTGTTGCTTCCTGTACGCTTGTTTGCCTTAATCTTAAAGCTCTTTACTGAATGCTGACGAGAACATGCTCCAAACACACCTACTTCAACCTCCTGATTATCCACTACCTTACCGTCGACTATATATTCGAAATTAGCAGGGCGCGTCCATTTTTGATAATAGTTGGCACGATTATTATCCGTTGAACATGTAGACTGTGCTCCATTAGTACCCTTCACACACAATCCAAGCTGATTATCATAGAAATGTTCATCGTTTGAAGAAATTGAGACTATCGGCAGTTTGGAAGTACCACAAGTAGCATAAATTTCATCTGTGAACAAATAAGATCCAGTAACGACGTCACTATAAAGTTTGCCATCTTTATATGCTCTCGCACGTACAATAGCCGTTTTATCGAGAGCGATTGGAGAACTATATACAGTGCCTTTTTCTTCTGTAGGCATACTTCCATCCAAAGTGTAATATATCTTGGCTCCATCCGTAGAACACTGAAGCTGAACAGTTGCACTGCCACCAGCATATACAACACCAGGATTTGTTCCTGAAAATGTAGGCGACGCTACTCTATCCGATATTTTGTATGCAGCTGTGTTGTCTGTTCCTGGAGATGGTATCATATAACCACCGTCTCCATACGAGATATGCGGATACTGCTTAGGATACTCGATAGAAATAGTCTGCGAACCGTTTGTCAGAGTTAGTTTTCCTGCATCTGATGTAAGTTTCTGAGAAACAGTACCTATGAACAATGGGTTCATATTGCCTGCCGTGTTTCCATCCGTCTCAGACACATCATCCTTAGCAAAGAAAAGAAGATTGTATCCTTTCTTGACATTATGCGACTGAGCAAGACGTAATGTCCATTCCGTCTTACCTTCTTTCTCGTTTGTCACGGTCCATCCATTAAGGTCTACCTGATCGCCATCATTGTAAATCTCAATATATCCATTATAATCATATATGTCACTGATTATAGTGGAAATATTGCTTGGCATAATCTCAGTGATCTTTAGAGCAGCAGTTGCTGAAATGGCTGACATACAGCCTGCTGCAATAGCAAACGACCGAAACAATATGTGTACATTAAAAGAGTATAAGTTTTTCATAGTATGTTGTATATTAATTACTTCTATATTTAACTTCCGTAACTCAAGTTAAGATGCTAAAACCATCCTACACAAAAATTGCAATATTGCAACCCTCATGAATTATAATAAAGTTTTAAGCAAATGTAGTTTTTTTGAGTTACCAACAAAAAAAAATTACGTTTTTCTACATAAATAACAACTTTTTTCATACAAACGTATGTTTAAAAGCTATTATAATCTTTTCGGAGAATTGTGTCCAGCAATTTTACCAATAAACAACAGGACATGGGTATCTTTCTACCGTACGTATTATGTATATCAAAGCTATCTCATGTGACCATGATCCGTTCTTCTTTTGGGATGTGAACAAATCATAAACGTAGTAGGCTTGGAAATTCTTTATTGAGGTTCCTACCATAAATGATACATACGAGACTTCTGACAGGTCCGACTTCAACGAAATTCCTGCCATAAATGGAGAGAAGAAACCACCTACGCCGAAATCCAACTGTTTCCAGACATCCTGTTTCTGATAAGAGGCATTGGCAAAAAGATATGTATCAGACAGTGAGTTGCGTCCAAACAATCCGTTTGAAAGCTCTAAGTCCTTAATATAATTGACATGAGCGGCAAATCGTCGATGCAAAATATTATTACCTGTCTTTTGGAATCCGTTTTCCGGCTCAGACAAATGGTACATAGCGGCTCCCAAAGTCAGGAATCCTTGCACACACAATGCCGCTCCGACATTGAAATCCGCAAAATTGACACGTTCGTGTTCAAATTCTTCTGTGCTTTTAGGAAGATAGCGATTTCCTGTACCTAAATCATATTGGTCTCCAAACGACACTTTACTTACATCGAATGTGTTTATAAAATATGATGCCTGCACTCCAAGGCGCAAGAAAATACCATCCGTAGCATTTGTCGAAAACTTATTCGACTTTCCACTCTTCAACTGGAACGTATGGGCATAAACCAAACCTATCTCATTCGTTCTGTAGATGCCGCCAGCATAACTGTCTAAAGCATACGACAATCCAGCCGAACACATTCGTTTATAGAAATTCTGGTCGTATGATGCTCGAAGTGTGTTGTATTTATTTCCCAATGTCGGCCATTGTTGACGGAAATTCAAACCCAAACGTATCGCGTTCGCGTTTCCAGCCATCGCTGGATTCAAGCTAAATGGCACTATATTATGGTTGGAAAATGTGTAATCCTGAGCATAAGCACACACACTCGCCATCCATACTGTCAATATTATTTGTAGTAGTCTCTTCATCACCTCTTTATCTTACAAGAGTTACAAAACCACGGTTTTCACCGTCTCTCTCAAGGTTGCCGAACTTACATTTATATTTGTAAACCCAACCATACACGCCCCACGGACATTCTTTTCCATTCCACTTGCCATCCCAAGTGTCTTCCAGACCTCTTCCTTCATACATGATCTCTCCAAGACGATTATATATGATATAAGAGAATTCGTCGACGTAGCGACCTCCATAAAATCTGAATCCGTCATTTTTTTCGTCTCCATTTGGAGTGAATGCCTCTGGAGCCCATATATCCTTCCATACATACAGAGAAGTGACTCCTTCATACACACAACCTGCAGCATCCACAGCACGCACAAGCACACTTACCGAATCTCCAACCTTCTCAGTGTCATAACGGTAGTTCATAGTACGTCCCTCCAATTCCTGCGCAGTAGAGTATGGTTGCCATGTCCAATTTGCCTCAACAGGAGATAATCCGACAAACTGAACTGTCGGGTTTGTCTCGTCAATCCAGCCAGGACTGACAGTAAAGTCGAATGTACGACGGTTTGCAAGAGTCACACTCTTATATGTTGTCGACACACATCCGTTTTCATCACGTCCCATCAATGTAAACTTCGTGTCTGCAAAAATGGCTATCTCCATAGATTCAGAATTATAGTTTGCCGACAAATCCTCAGGCTCTGGCTCCGCGCTCCATTCATAGAAAATAGCTCCAGACGCTGACAGTCTGACCTTGTCCCCCTCATCAGCACATCCTTCCACCGACGATAATTTGATATCAAGCTTTGGAAGTTTGTACACCTCAAGCTCGTATGGCACAGTATTAGTACAGCCATTCGCATCTGTACCTGTCACATAATATGTTGTGGTCAACATTGGGTATTGTGTGATTGTAGGACCTACCTCATTTGTATTCCACCTGTAAGAATTCGCACCGGATGCCGTAATAGTAGCCTTATCTCCCGGACATACAATCTTATCTCCCGTGATAAGCACATTAGGAGGAGTCAGCTGATGGATAAATATGTTCATGTCAGAAGAACAATTCAAACGGGTTCCGACGAGTTTGACATACATATCTCCATCTGGAATGAAATCAAGATTTGGAGTGTAGACGGTATCTTTTCCATAATACCACTCAAATGTAGTGGCTCCCTGAGCACGCAGATGCACATATTCTCCCTTACATGCATCCACACTTCCCAAATATGAAAGTACAGGCGGATCAACAGGAAGGATAGTGAATGTCGCTGTGTTCTGACAGCCGAATGAATCTACTCCGACAACCTCGAATGTTGTCTCTCCAGTAATCTTTTCAATCAAAGTATCTCCCTGCTTTCCGTGTTTCCATGAATAATCCATCGCACCCGATGCTGCTATTGTAGCGACACTATCTTTGCAGACATTTATATCACCTGTGATCTGCACATTCGGAACATCTCTCAACGACACTGTAACTACTTTAGTCGACTGGCATCCGTTTGAGCCAGTTCCTGTCAACGTATATTTTGTAACTACAGACGGAGAAACCTCCAATGATTCTCCATCCAGACCATATCCCCAATTATATGTGTCAGCGCCATGAGCCTTAAGTGAAGTGTATTTTCCCGGACAAACCACACTATCTCCATCAACCCACAACTCTGGTACAGGAAGTGTGCCAAGGATAGCACTTGCCTCAGACTTGCATCCCTTACGAGTTCCTGTCACTGACACTTTCAAAGTCTCATCGTTTATCTTAAACGCACGGTGTCCACCCTTCACTCCGTCATGCCATACATATTCAGTGGCTCCGAGAGCGTCTATTTGGGCAGCTTCTCCTGGACAAACCTCAAAATCTCCAACGATTTCTATAACTGGACGTGCAATTGTATCCACATAGAAAGAATCTCTTGACTCACATCCATTCTTATCCGTACTTTCCAGTCTGATCCATACAGGCTCCCTCACTAAGAAGCTCGTCTCTTTCTGGAAATCGAAATATATGTCACCAGCATACCATCTCTGGCTTTCAACATTTCCCTCAAAAGCCAATTCGGCTCTATTTCCTACACATACACTGTCTGGAGCAATGATATCCACTTGTACAGGAATGTTGACATTCACTGTCTTGGAAACATGATTAGGACAACCTTCCACGCTATAACCAACGACTTGATACTCTGTAGGTCCGTCTGGAGCATCAAATGCCACAGAATCCTGTCCGGCCGGAGGATAAATCCATTCTACTCTTTCGGGAGTGCCGACAACAGACAATTTGACTGTATCCAAAGCACAGACTTCATCTTTAGATAAAATGGCGACCAAAGGAAGCTCATAAACATAAACTGGAACAGACATCGAATCTGTACAGCCATTAGAAGTCACCTTCACTTTCCAAATCTCATTTTCTGAAATCTTCTTTTGCAAAGTGGAATTGGTTGATCCATCTTGCCACTCAAATGTATATCCCTGAGCTGAAAGCATCTGCACTTTTGCTTGTTCATCCGGACAAACCTGATCCACCAAATCTGCTACCTGGACAAGAGGGCTCTGCTTGATGCGTACTTTCCTGCTTGCTGTCCCTCTACATCCGAACTTGTCATAACCAATCACCGTATATGACGTGTCTGTATAAGGCTGTATTTCCATCGACGGTCCGCTATAAATAATACCAAGACCAGAATTAGGATCTATACCCAAATCCCATTCATAACTTTCACCACCTGCTCCATACACCGTTGATTTTTCTCCAGAACATAATTCTTCAGGAGCCAAAAGGTCGACTGTCGGAGCTGGATTAACATGAATTGTAATGGAATCTTCTGTTTTGCAACCAAAATTCAACGAAATTGCCTGACATTTATATGTATTTGTCTCTGTAGGAATAACATTTACACGTGAACCCGTTTTACCATTACTCCATGCATACGTGCACGACACAAGGCTCGACGCTGTAAGACGCGTTGAATCGCCGGAACAAACCGTATCTTTCGTGGCATTCAGTTTTATGTTCGGCATCAAGACACGATTGATATAAAGAGAATCATCATATCCACATGATAGTTCATCAACAACGTGAACATAGAACCAACTGCTGTTATCTATTGTCACCTCCGTACTCATATCATTGCTGATTATTGTCTTTGACGAATCCATCCATGTGACCTTTGAATTTTGGGATATGTTCTGTGCGAACAACTCGACAGTCGAGCCCTGACACACTGTGTCCTGACCATCAATAATCACAGTCGGATAATCAGGAATAGTCACATTAAACGAATCTGTTCCTGAACATCCATGCTTGGTTGCTGCTGTCAGTTTCACTTTAAAATTACCAGCCTTTGAGAACTTATGCGTTGGATTTTCCACTACAGAATTATGACCATCCGCAAAGTCCCAATTATATTTGAACAATTCGTCATCTGTCGTATTCAAAGTAGACCTGTTTTCAAACTCCACATACCCACTGCATCCAACATTAAATTTAATGTCAGGCTTCACAGATACAGGAAGCAACTTTGTCTCCAGCGTGATTGAGCTACAGCTTTCCAACTCGCCTCGCATAGTACATGTATAACTAGAATTGGAAGTCATCAAACGACGGTCTATCTCCACTTCACTACTGTCTTTCCCAGTAAACAGGAATATCGGGCTATCATTGCCGTCGACTTTCCACTCGTAATGGGCAAATCCTTTCGGTGCCTTGATAGTGGCATTTTCTCCACTACTCTCACAGTTGTTCACATCAAGGACCAAAT
This sequence comes from Bacteroidales bacterium UBA3844, assembly GCA_002392915.1. Lineage (GTDB taxonomy): Bacteria > Bacteroidota > Bacteroidia > Bacteroidales > Paludibacteraceae > UBA1723. The sequence goes on from DGHQ01000059.1 coordinate 50,075, forward strand.
CAGCAGTCTCAGCATAGAAATATCCGTATGCCTCATGTCCTCCCGCACCTTCTGTTGGGTTAACTCCTGTTTTTGGCACACGCAAACAGTCATGGGTCAGGAATGTGATAGTCACTTCATAACCGACTTTGTCCTGCAAATTATAAATAGTTGAAGTCCACGGCAAATAGGCATACTCTGTCAATCTACCAGATTCATCTGAATAATTACATGGATTAGTCGGTTGTTTTAGATATGTAGCTGACTTATTGGCAGTACTCTCAAATGATGCACAAGCCTCCGTAGAGACTACTCCACTCGGGCTCTTAAACTCAACACTCATTCCGAAATGTGGAATTTGCTCTCCGGAATGTTCCGCTCCTGACGCTACAGCACCTGGTCTAGTCTGTGTTCTAGCATTAACTGGATCATGAAGGACACAAGCGAAATTCAAAATCAAAACCTTAGACTCTTCTGTAACGACAAACTTATATGTTGCCCTCTCTGCAGCAGCCCTTGGAGTTCCGTCTCCCTCTGCTCCTTTCTTATAACCATATCCAGGAGTTCCTATTCGCATAGTTATTGCACCATCAGAAAAAGGATTTTCCTTAAAATCATCACATTTTACAATTGGATCATCATCCGAAATCGCAGAATTGATAAGGGAGAATCGTTTGTTTGATTGCGACACCTGATCCGTCCACTCATAAGTACACGTACTGTCAGCCTTACGATAAAAGCTTCCTGTCTCCAAAGTCCAACCAATTAAATTTCCTTTAGAGAAATCAATGTTTGGGGCTCCCACATCTCTTGCAGAAACCTGAATAAAAAACGATAAAAATAGTAGCAAGCTAATAACACACTTTATTTTCGCCCGCTTCAGCATAGCTGAAAAATGAAATCCTGTTCGACTCATAATATGCTTACTTGGATCCACAAAGGACTAAATTCACCCTATTAAATTATTATATTCCAAACTCTGGAATACTTTGCAATACTAATAAAAAAATGTTAAAAAAAACAAATAACTGAAAAAAAATCTGAAAAAAACCTATTAAATCAATATAAAAGAGACTTCAAATGTAATAAATCACTAAATTTATCGTTGAGACTTGATTTACCATTCTGCATCAAAAATCCACATCCAATCCGAATGCAAAAGCGGTGCTTCTAGGATAGGCAGAATAATCCACGGAAGGTGTAGCCGACGTTGCTCTTCTCACACTGACCTCTGGATCAAACCCACTGTATTTAGTCCAGCAGAACAAATTGTTGGCTGAGGCATACACACGTACTTTCGATAGTTTTATCTTTTCTGTCCATTTGCTTGGTAACGTGTAGCCCAATGTCAACTGCTGAAGGCGGAGAAACGAACCGTCCTCCACCGCCCACGAATGGAATACATACCTCGTCATTATCGGCGACCACATTGTGGCATTCGCATTGATCTGTGCCATTTCTTCTGGCGACGCAATACCGCCCTCACTATTTAAATATGTCCAACAACCTTCCACATCTGTAGACATATTCCTATATGAGTACTTGTTAGTCGTGGTGTTCTCAATTTTGTTGGCATTATACACGTCGCCTCCATATTTCCAATAGAAATAGGCAGCCAAATCAAAATTCCACAGCTGGAATTTCAGCTGCAATCCACCTGTATGCTTTGGCAATGCGTTTCCGATCACAACCTTATCCGATTCATCAATAGTACCGTCGCCATTCTGATCCTTCAAACGCAATGAGCCGGGGCGTATGTTGCCTGCCAATAATGTGGCATCAGAAACCATTCCTTCTTTTAAAGTATATGTACCGTCTTCATACTCAAAATCATCCACTGTATACCAGCCGTCCGTCTCATATCCATACATTCTGCCTACGCTCTCCCCTACCTCAAGGATATAATCACCGGTGATTTCAGATCCCGCCCAGCCTGACGACATCTCCATCTTATCCGCTCCTCCTAAACTATTGATTTTTGTATCTGTGAAAGCGATATTAAAATCGACGTCGAACTTGAAATTCTTTCTGTTTACAACACCTACGCTCAACGACAACTCAACTCCCTTATTCTCCGTCGACCCGACATTCTGCATCATGTATGTGTATCCAGATGAGTATGGCAGTTTTGTCTGCAAAAGCAAATCTTCAGTAGTGTTTCGATAGACATCCAGCGTCAACAGGAAACGGTTGCGGAGGAATCCGAGATCAAGGCCAATATTGCGAGATACCGTTGTCTCCCACGTCAAATCTGGATTTGGTTTATATTCACCCGTTTTTAAATATGAGAGATATTCGCCATCAATCTCAAGCACTCCATCAGCATCCGACGGCGATGTATAGATCTGCTGGAAGAGATTACTGCTGACGCGGTTGTTTCCCGTCGCACCGATACTATATCTCAACTTCGCATCGCTTATCACCTGCGAATATTTCAAAAAATTCTCTTCACTTATTCTCCAAGCCGCCGAGACAGACGGAAAATGTCCCCACTGCCTGCCAGAAGCGAATTTGCTTGATCTGTCGGCTCTGTAAGTGGCTGAGAATATATATTTATCATCATAAGAATATTTTGCACGTCCAAAATACGACATTATCACATCATTCGGCAAAACTGCAGAATTCGATGGTTGCGGAGTACCAAGACTCATGTTGGCAAGACACTGTTCGGCATTGAGATATTCCGGGAAATATCTGCTTTCACTTTGATTATAGCTCTCTTTCTTCTTTATAAACTCCTCACCTACAAGCAGACTCAAAGAATGACGCTTCAAATTTTTAAGAGGATAGAAGTTTGCGGTGTTGGAATTTCTGAAAGTGGACTGATGTAAGTTGAGGATTGAAGCTATAGGAGCATTTCCATTCTTCAGTGCCTGCGACGTACCGACCCCATAGCAACGATTCGTCTCCCGGAACAATCCATTCACACCGACTTGCGATTTGAAATCAAAAAAAGAGACGGGAGAGATCGTGACGCCAAAGTCTCCCCTCACCCCATTCTGAGTCTGCTTGCGATAATCCGCATTGTTCACCTCTATCGGATTATAGGTGCTCGACACAGTCTCAAAATCCTCCACATCTTCAATCTGCAACGGAGAATAAAGCAATGCGTTTCTCAGACGTGCATCAGTATTGCTGCCTTCCGTCGAGACTCCGGCTCCATTCTGTATCTTATTATAATATGAGGTGTTCAAATCAAACGACAAATATTTAGAAACCTCATGATTGACATTCATTCCAAAATTATGTCGACGCAAATTCTGTCCGATCAAAATTCCATCTTTGTCATTGTACTCGTATGATATTTTGTATGCGGTCTTATCTTTCTTGTATTTCATCAAAAGAGACTGGTTCATGAAAAAACCGTTTTCTCCAAACAGCTGGTCGACCCAGTCATTTTGCTCAACAGACTGATATTTGGCAAGTTCATCATAAGAGCCATATACGGAAATGAAAGACTCCAACGTCTCCTCGCTCTTCATAGCAGCCGTCTCATAACAGAATTTAGCATAATTGTAAGGCGACAACACCTTCAGTTTATTTTTGAAAGAGCTGAACCCATATTGCGATTTGTAAGATGTTTCCAATCCATCGCCTCGCGCCTTTTTTGTAGTCACAATTATAACGCCACCAGCGGCTCGTGCTCCGTATATAGCGCATGCGGCGGCATCCTTCATAACCTCGATACGCAGAATATCAGAAACAGGCAAATTGGATATATTGTCGACGGGGAATCCATCCACTATATATAATGGTGCATTATTGCCAGTGATAGACGTACCGCCACGCACTGAAACTTCCGCCTCACCCATTTCACCACCTTCACTCATCGACACATTAAGACCGGCAATCCTACCCTGAAGTACACTTTCAACATTGCTGTTTTCACTTTGGACGGCAGAAAGCGACGAGTTAGCCCCTGTAAGAACCGACTTGCGAGACACCCCGTAGCCCACCACCACCAATTCATCTATCACATATAACTGAGTGCTATCAAGAATGAATTCTGCTTCGACGGAAGCTTTTAAAGAGTCGTCTTCTATATTCTGAGCACTCGCGTCAACACAGAAAGACATCGCAGCTGAGATCAGTGCAATGTTCATTATACATACTAGTTGTCTTGCCCAATTGAGTATCATCCCTCTTTCCTTATTGTGAATCACCAAAATAGCGAGTGAAACAATACAAAAATAATTTTTTTACGCTTACTCCTCAAAAACGAAAAGCAAAATATCCACTATTGAGTTTTTTTTCAAATACTTTTTGCAAATAAGACAATCTTTCTCTATTTTTGTGTCAAATTTTGAAAATTAAGAAAGATGACAAAGGCAGAATTAGTTAATGAGATATCTGTACGCACAGGAATTAGCCGTGAAGATACTCTTATTGTAGTTGAGGGATTTATGTCAGAGGTTAAAAGAGCGATGCGTAAAGGTGACAACATTTACTTACGCGGATTCGGTACTTTCCTAGTAAAGACAAGAAAAGAGAAGACTGGTAGAAACATCACTCAGAAGAGCACAATCATCATCCCTGAGCATAAAATAGCTGCATTCAAGGCTACAAAGGACTTCATTTATGAGAATGGAGACTATATGAGCGTAGAAGGCAAGAAATAAGCCGAAAGTGAACTTTAGTAAAAATTATTAATACATTAGATTATGCCAAGCGGTAAGAAGAGAAAAAGACATAAAATGTCTACTCACAAGCGCAAAAAAAGACTAAAGAAGGATCGTCATAAGAAGAAATAATCCTTCGCGGTATTTTGCAAAAAGAAAGCTAAGAACAAACGTTGATTGCCGTAAAAAGCTCAGTGTTTGTTCTTTCTTTTTATTTAAGACCATCAAGACTATGCAATTATCTGTTATTCAAAACGTTATCATGTAGAGACACACTGATGTGTGGCTCCTGGGCGTGCGTCTCATGAATGTGAGTTTACTGAACATACAACACATGAATATAAGTTTTATCATACAGATATTTTACAAAATCAGATTGCATTCAGTCCTAAACAAAAAAAATTAAAAGTGAATAACGAACTTATTATCGACGTTCAGGAAAACGAAGTTAAAATTGCCCTCCTTGAAGACAAGAAACTTGCTTCCTACCACTCAGAGAACAGAGAATCGGAAAACAAGTATGCCGTGGCCAACATATATCTGGGCAAGGTGAAGAAACTTATGCCTGGACTTAACGCCGCATTCATCGACGTGGGGTACGATAAAGGAGCATTCCTTCACTATCAGGATTTAGGCAGAGGCTATCGCTCTACACAGAGATTCCTTCGCAATGTCCTTATGGAAGGCAGCCGTGCACCAAAAGTGCAGGAGGTAGAACTCGACCCCATTCTAGAAAAAAACGGCGACATCAAGGATGTACTCGCTCCTGGACAAGAGATCTTGGTGCAGATAGAGAAAGAACCCATCTCCACAAAAGGTCCACGCCTCACAGCGGAAATCACCATCGCAGGAAGATTCCTTGTGCTTGTACCATTGTCTGACAAAGTATTTGTATCTCAGAAAATCAAATCGAACGCAGAAAGAAGACGTATAAAGGAGATTCTTTCTAAATGTCTGCCTAAAAACTTCGGTTGCATCGCACGTACGATGTCGGAAGGAAAAGAGGAGGCTGACTTCAAAGAGGAACTTGAAAATCTGGTCGGAAAATGGGAGAATATGGTTGCCAACCTCAGCAAAGAGGATCTACCAAAGCTTGTGCTTAAAGAGATGGATTCCGTGACAGGTCTGCTCCGCGACACACTCTCTCCAGACTATGACAGCATCGTCGTCAACGACAAAGATGTCTACAATGAGGTGATCAACTACGTCAACCAGATAGCTCCTGAGAAAAAAGAGATTGTCCAATATTACCAAGATGACATTCCTCTGTTTGACTTCTACAAAGTCACCAAACAAATAAAGAGCTCTTTCGGCAGAACTGTGGTATTCAAAAACAGCGCATACCTGGTGATCGAACAGACTGAAGCATTGATGGTGATCGACGTGAACAGCGGAAACCGTTCAAAGAGCAGCAACGACCAGGAGACCAACGCACTTGAAGTCAACCTTGCAGCAGCCGACGAAATAGCAAGACAACTGCGTCTGCGTGATATTGGAGGAATAGTGGTGATTGATTTCATCGACATGGCGAAAGGAGAAAACCGTGTCGCGCTATACGACAGGATGCGTCAGAACATGGCAAGAGACAAAGCCCGACACAACATCCTGCCATTGAGCAAGTTCTGCCTGATGCAGATCACCCGACACCGTGTGCGCCCTGTGACAAACATCAAGACAGAGGAGGTTTGCCCGACTTGTCATGGTACAGGCAAATCACAGCCATCTATCTTATTTGAGCATGAGATAGAAGAGAAAATCCGTTATGTGAAGGAAGAGAAAAAAATCACTGACTTCACAATTTTCGTGCATCCATACGTCTACACATATTTAAACGACGGATTCTTCTTCAACAGTTTGAAATGGAAGTGGAGACGCAAATACTGCAAATTCAATCTGCTTAAGAATGAAGACTTCGGTATGCTTCAATATAAGTTCTTCGACAAGAACGGAGCAGAGATCAACCTAAACCCAGATAAAGAAGAATTGCCAGAAGAGGAGACTATTGAAGAAAGCCAGGATAACGGCAAGAATGGCAAATAATTCTTTTGATGAAACCTAATGTGTGGGCAGGTACAAAACCTTTCCTCACATAAACAGACAAAAGGCGGAACCTACAACAAGTTCCGCCTTTTTTCAATCACTCGGCAATTAAATAGCAGTTGTCAATTTGGCAATTTCAACAAGGAATATGCAGTGACCGAAGTCTGAATACAAGAATAAAAACTATTTTCTTTATCTATCAAATAATATTTTTCGCATTTTTCACTATATTTGCGACGTAAAAAACAACGGATTAAAAACAGACAATAAATCCAGTATATGAAAGAACAAAAAATCAATTTTGACAACATATTCGAAGTTTCACAAGATAGAATGATCAAACGAAATCATTCTGGCTATGTCCGTATAGTCAAATACTTAGACAAGAAAAAACATATCAAACCTCTATTACAAGAGAAAGATTTACTTAATTTATTCAAATAATATATGACCACATATAAGAAAGAATGGAATTGTATAGTCGAAGCAATTGAAACTCCTATCGCAGTATGCGAAGCCGTTGTTCTAAAACAAGGGATGAAAACACCCAAAGTATTCAAATCAGAATGTTGTTTATGGGACACTGGTTCTACATCAACTCTAATTTCATCAAAGGTTGTCAGCGAACTTGGATTAAAACCTTATGGAAGGTGTTTAGTTTCAGACAATTCCACCGTTGATGAACGAGACACATATCTCATTCACGTTGGACTGCCAACAGGAAATACAGCGATTAACGTAGAAGCAATGCTAACATTAAGCGAAGATTATGATGTGATAATCGGCATGGACATAATTGCTTCAGGCAATTTTAAATTGACAAATGAAAATGGGAAAAGCGTATTCTCATTTAGCTGAACAGACAAAAGGCGGAACCTACAACAAGTTCCGCCTTTTTCAAAATTAATCACATTCGTCTCTATATCGACTAATCATCCAAGTCTTTTCATTGCCTCAATCGTTGCATCTTTATCGCCCAACGCAGAGAATCTGATATACCCTTCCCCACTCACTCCGAATCCGACTCCAGGTGTGGCGACTATATTCTTCTCCTTAAGCAGATAATCAAAAAATGTCCAAGAATCCATTCCATCTGGAGTCTTTGCCCATACATACGGACTATTCTTTCCGCCAAACACTGTATAACCGACAGCTTCAAGTCCGTTCCTGATTATTTTGGCATTAGTCATATAATAATCTATAGTGTCCTTCACCTGCATCTTTCCTTCTTCACTATATACAGCCTCAGCCGCACACTGGATAACGTATGCCGTGCCGTTGAATTTAGTGCACTGGCGACGGTTCCACAACCTGTTCAGCTGGACTTTTTCCCCATTCATACCGACTGCCGTCACATCTTTCGGAATAACAGTGAATCCACATCTGGTACCCGTGAATCCTGCTGTTTTTGAAAAACTACGGAATTCAATAGCACACTGTTTTGCACCATCAATCTCATAAATAGAATGAGGCACATCATCCTCTTGTATGAACGCCTCGTATGCAGCGTCAAACAAAATCAGAGCATCGTTTGCGAGAGCATACTTCACCCACTCCGTCAGCTGAGTCTTTGTCAAAGTTGTGCCTGTAGGATTGTTGGGGAAACATAAATATATCACATCCACCTTCTGTTTGGGAAGTTCAGGCACAAAGCCATTTTCAGCCGTACATGGAAGATAAACGATTCTGCTCCAGCGTCCGTCCGCGAGAAGATCGCCGGCTCTGCCCGCCATCACATTCGTGTCGACATAAACAGGATAGACAGGATCAGTGACAGCAACAACGTTACCCAAGCCCAAAATGTCACCGATGTTGCCAGTGTCGCTCTTTGCACCGTCGCTAATGAAAATTTCATCACTGTCCAGAGACACTCCGCGAGGCTCAAAATCATTCTTTATAATAGTGTCGATCAAAAATTTATATCCCTGTTCAGGACCATATCCATGGAAAGTAGACGGAATTGCCATCTCGTCGACCGCTTTATGCATCGCCTTTATTACCGCGTCGCACAATGGCAATGTGACATCACCAATACCCATACGGATAATCTTTGCCGACGGATTAGACTCTTTATATGCAGCCACTCTCTTTGCTATCTCAGAAAACAGATAACTGCCCGGCAGTTTCTGGAAATTATCATTAATTGCTACCATATCACTATCTTTTAATCACAAATGTCTATTATTGGTAGGATTTGAATCATTTCTTATTGGAAAACAGCCTCAAAGAAGAAAGAAACCAATCCAGTTCGTATTATCAAATTTCAACGTCTCCTTCAAAAACCGTCGTCGCAGATCCTTTCATGTAGACGTGATTGTCGTCTTCACTCCACTTTATATTAAGGTCTCCTCCTCGCAGTTTGACATATACATCACGGTCTGTAAATCCATTGAGGACAGAAGCCACAGCCACCGCACAAGCACCTGTGCCACAAGCCATTGTCTCACCAGCCCCACGTTCCCAAACTCTCATTTTCACTTCATTACGGCTGATTACCTCAACAAACTCTGTATTTGTTTTATGAGGAAACGCAGGATGACTCTCATACGATGGTCCAATTTTCTCCAAGTCCAATGAATCCACATCATCCACATAAACTACAGAGTGAGGATTTCCCATGCTGACACAAGTAGTCAGAACCGTTTTGCCAGACACCTCGATAGGTTGACGGACCACCGTCGGCAGATCAAATATGGTAGGGATATCTGTTCCTCGGAGGATTGGTTCACCCATATCCACCGTCACCATATCAACTTTTCCGTCAACCACATGAAGATTTAATGTTTTTTTTCCTGCCAGAGTTTCAAGGGATATATTAGTCTTCTTAGTCAGACCTTTATCGAAGACATATTTGCCAACACAACGAGAAGCATTGCCACACATCTCAGCTTCCGATCCATCAGAGTTGAACATACGCATTCTAAAATCACACGTCTTGCTTGGCAGAATCATCACAATTCCATCAGATCCGATACCAGTGTGACGGTCACTCAATTTAACCGCAACCTCACTAAGATTGTCAATCGTTTCAGTCGCTCCATTGATATAGATGTAATCGTTGGAGATCCCGTGCATTTTTGTAAACTTCATCGTTCTCCTCCTTTTCAGTTCATTTTATATAGGGGCAACCATTTAGATTGCCCCTGTTATATCCGGTTCGCTTTACGTTGTCCTGAAATCCAATAGGAATCAGTTATAATTGTGCTTAACGCAACAGCTCGTTTTATGTTGAATCCGTTCTAATTTCTGTTCGTTTTACAATGCAAAATTAAAGCTATTCAGACTGAAGAATATCATTTTATGTGCCTTTGTACAAGAAAAATGGCCTTTCTTTTAAAATATAAGTAAAACACAATAATTTATATACAATATGTAACCAAAAAGACATCAAACACTTCCATTTTATAACAAACGCATCATACAACGTCTCAGGATGCTTTTTTACGAAAAAAATGTACAGCAAACTTTTCGCACATTCCGTTTACACATTTTGTCATTTTAGGCAACAAATTGTAGTCGAATTTTTAGAATTATGCAAATACGATTAAGTATATTTGCAGAAAAAACAGAGAGTTTACACAAAGATATGAGACAACAAATATTTTCAGTACTAACTGCATTGGTATGTGCGATTCAAATTTCAAACGCAGAAACCCATGTTTTGACACTTGACAGCTGCCGTGCTTTGGCAATCCGCAACAACAACGACTTAAAAATGTCCGATGCCAAAAAACAGAAAGCTTACTACGACAGGAAAGCAGCATTCACAAAGTTTTTGCCTCGAATCACTGCCACTGGTGCATATATCCTTTCATCTAAAGACATAAGTCTTCTTTCCGAGGAGACGCAAGACAAACTAAACAATCTGGGCACAAATGCTGGAACAGCAATGGGCCAGAGTATGCAGCAGATGACTCAGCAAGGCATGCAGCAGATGATGCAAGAGGCGATGCAAAATCCAGCTTTACTACAGATGATGATGCAAAATCCGCAGTTTGCACAAATGATGCAAAACATGCCATCCATGGCTCAAAACATGACACAAGGGATGGCAAACAATTTGTCTTCTGCCATGGCTCCCAAACTGAATGCTATCGGATCTGACATCGTAAAAGAATTTGAAATAGACAACACCAACGTCGGCGTCATCTCTGTTATGCTGACACAGCCATTATATATGGGCGGAAAGATTGCGGCATACCACAATATCATGAAGAAAGTGGAGCAACTCACAACGGCCCAAGCTGTCGGAAAAGAGAACGACGTTATCGTTGAGACAGATGAAGCTTATTGGAGAATCGTCGGACTACAATCGAAAAAGAGATTGGCAGAAAGTTATCTCCGCACTATCGACACATTAAATAAAGATGTGGAAAGACTGATCGAAGCCGGATTCGCCACAAAAGCAGACGGTTTGAAAGTCAAAGTCAAACTTAACGAGGCAAAAGTATCAGTGATCCAGGTAGAAAACGGCATCACCCTGTCAAAAATGCTACTTTGTCAGATATGTGGACTTGACATGAATTCAGACATTGAACTTGCAGACATCAACATCGACGCAGAAGGTTTCGTAGTGCCAGAGATATCATCCACAGCCAACGTCGAAGAGGCACTAAACGCAAGATATGAGATGCAGAGTCTAGCATTGGCAAAAGAGATCAGCGAAGAGAAAGTCAAGATAGCACGAAGCGAATATCTTCCCACTTTAGCTCTTATGGGCGGATACACAACGACCAACCCATCAGCATTCGACGGAATCAAAAACGAGTTTGGCGGAATGTGGAACGTAGGAGTTGTATTGAAAGTGCCAGTTGTCACTTGTGGAGAGAGAATATATAAAGTGAAAGCCGCCAAGGAAGAAGCCAGAATCGCCGAATACCAGTATGACGAGGCAAAGGAGAAAATCACATTGCAGGTCAACCAGAACATGCAAAAGGTGACAGAAGCCAGCGAACGACTACACACAGCCAAAGAGAGCCTGAAGGAAGCTCAGGAAAACCTTCGCTATGCAGAAGTAGGATTAAAAGAAGGAATGATTCCAGTATCAGATGTTCTTCAGGCTGAGACCGCTTTACTAAAAGCTCAGAGCACAGCGGTTGAGGCAGAAATCGACCTTCTTTTGGCTGATTTGTATTTGAAAAAATCACTAGGTAAAATACAAGGCAAATAGCAGACAGCAGATGGCTTATGGCCAATAGCATCAAATTAAGTAAACAAATAAAAACGCAATAAGATGAAAAATAACGGTGTGATCATTATCGCGATCATTGTAATCGTCGTAATTCTATCAGTAATTCTAATTGGATTAACACATTCGACTCCAGAACCAGTTATTCAAGGTGAGGTTGAGATATCCGACTATCGTTTATCTTCCAAAGTGCCTTCACGTGTAATGAAAATCAAAGTACAAGAGGGAGATTTCGTGAAGAAGGGAGACACAGTCGCTATCATGGAAGCTCCAGAGGTGGCAGCCAAACTATCTCAGGCAGAAGCAGCAAAGCGTGCTGCTCAGGCATTGCAGAACAAAGCTCAGGCAGGTGTTCGCAGCGAGCAGATCGAGGCCGCTTACGAAATGTGGCAAAAAGCAAAAGCCGGTCTTGACGTTTATGAGAAGACCTACCAGAGAGTAGAAAAACTTTTCAACGAGGGTGTGATTGCAGCTCAGAAAAAAGACGAGGCATACGCTCAACTTGAGGCAGCCAAAGCCACAGAGAAAGCAGCAAAATCACAGTATGACATGGCTATGAACGGAGCGCAGAAAGAAGACAAAGATGCCGCAGCCGCTCAGGTGGCAAGAGCGAGAGGTGCAGTTGCAGAAGTCAACTCATATATCAACGAGACAATCATCCGTGCTTTGGCAGATGGTGTTGTGACAGAGATATTCCCAGAAGAAGGAGAATTAGTGGGATCTGGAGCTCCTATCATGAACGTTGCTAAAGCCGACGGTGCATATCTCACATTCAATATCCGCGAAGATCTGCTAAAAAATTTCGAAATAGGCAAGAGCGTAAACGTCTATATCCCAGCAAAAGACACCACAATCAACGCCACTGTAAGCGGAATGAAAAATGTGGGCAGTTACGCAGTATGGAAATCGACAAAAGCTCTTGGACAATATGATCTAAAAACATTCGAGGTCAAAATGCGTCCTGAGGCTCAGAATCTTCAGTTGGCTGCAGGCATGAGCGCGATTATCAAATAAGCGATAGACGAAAGACGATGGCTATTAGTGTTAAACGTCGACGTCATTCAAAATTCAAAATAACTAATAAAAGAGTATGGATATAAAGTCAATTTTTAGCAGATTAAAAAAGTTGGCTCTTAGAGAGGTCGAGATATCAAGACGTCGCCCGCTCTACCTATTCTGTATGCTCATAGCTCCCGTCTTCTTCAGTTTCATGTTCATCAACGTGATGGAAGAAGGTGCGCCCAATGAGATTCCAGCTGCTGTCGTCGACGACGATGACAGCCAAGTGTCACGCACGCTTTTACGCACGCTTGACGCTATGCAGGAGACTAATCTGACAGTGAAATACAAGAATTTCTCCGACGCGAAGGATGCCCTACGCAAAGGAGAAGTGTTTGCGATAGTGCATGTACCTCGAGGACTTTCAGAAAAAGCGTTGACCCAACGCACACCGACTATCTATTTCTACACCAACGATGCTTATTTCTTGGCAGGGTCATTCCTTTTCAAAAACATGAAGGTGTTAGGTGAATTATCAGGTCTTGCTATCACAAAGGCGACACTGTCAGCCAAGGGTTTGGACGAAGACAGGATAATGGGGCTGATTCAGCCAATCACCGTAGAGTCGCACCCGTTAAACAATCCGTCGCTCAACTACTCCATCTATTTGACTAACATATTTATACCAGCCATATTACTTTTAATTGTATTTATTGCGACATGTTATTCAATAGGATTGGAATGGAAACGAGGCACACAGAAAAAATGGTTTAAAGAGTCAGGAGAGAATGTCATAATTGCGTTGACGGGAAAACTGCTGCCACAAGCCGCCGTCTACATGCTCATGTTCGCATTCATGGACGTATATCTCTATAAGATCAATGGATTTCCAATCGCCTGTTCTTTGCTACGACTGCTTGGCATCCAGCTGTTGGTAACACTCGCGTCGCAAGCATTCTCAGCGGCAATTTTCGGAATACTGGCAGGACAGATGCGTTTGGCGATGAGTGTCGCATCACTACTTGGAGTGCTATCCATCTCGTTATGCGGATTCACATTCCCAGTCATGGCAATGCCTAAGATCATGGAAGCGATATCATGGCTTTTGCCATTGCGCCACTATTATCTTATATATGTCAATCAAGTACTCGACGGATATCCAATCATATATGTATGGAAATCATTCGCCGTACTTGTAGCAATCCTCGGACTTCCTCTTCTATTCATCAAAGTGTATGAGGAAGCATTCAACGAGGTGAATTACAAAGCATAAAAAAGAAAAAGATGAAGATACTTCAAATATGCTATAATGAGTTTAAGGAGATTTTTTCCGACATCGGCATCGTGATTTTCGTGATCATCCTGCCGCTCGCCTACCCATTGCTCTATGCCTATGTCTACGACAACGAAGTGGTGAGGGAAGTGCCGGTGGTGGTAGTGGACGACAGCCAAACCAAGGTCAGCCGTGAGTTTCTACGTCGCTGCGACGCGTCACCAGACATCAAAATCATCTCACATGCCACAGGAATGGAGAACGCACGCACATTTCTCGAAAGCATGGACGCATATGGAATCATACGTATTCCACGTGAGTTTTCCGATGATATCGCGCAAGGCCGCCAAACCGTGGTCGGCATCTACTGCGACATGGCCAGCATGATGTACTACAAGAATCTGATGATTACTGTTGCAGTTGTGGCACAGGACATGAACAAAGAGATAAAAGTGAGCAAACTAGGCAGCTCCACCGACCGTGAAGCAGAGATTTCAGCAGCGCCAGTCACTTACGAATCTATAGCGATGTATAATCCACAGAGCGGATATTCATCATTCCTGATTCCCGCTGTGCTGATGCTTATCATCCAGCAGTCGCTAATGTTGGGAATCGGAATGCACATGGGAGGCACACGTGAGCAAAACTTCGGTTTTGCGATTCCAAAGGGAGATTTATATAGAAATCCCGTCTACATATACCTTGGCAAGATGCTTGCCTATTTTATAATCTATATTGTAGACGCTACATATTTCTTTGTGGTTGTCAATAAAATATTCACTTTGCCACAGATGTCGACATTCGGCACATACCTTGCATGGATGGTGCCATACCTTATTGCATGCATCTCATATTCAATTTTATTCTCTATCCTAGTGTACCGACGCGAGGACTGCATCATGCTGTTCGTATTCCTAAGCTTGCCTCTGATTTTCATTTCTGGAATCAGCTGGCCAATCTCTGAGATACCACAAAAATGGCTGTATTTCTCATATCTGTTCCCATCATCACTTGGTATCCACGCATACGTCCGCACCAACACTATGGGAGCATCAATCAACGACATCGCGTTCTACCACTGGGGATTGATCATTCAAGCAGCGATCTACACTATTCTTTCGCTCATTTTCTACTATTGGCAGTTGAAGAAAAGAAAGATTGAAGAATAGCGAACAACAGACATCGGGGCAGGTTATGATACCTGCCCTATATTTTAACTGTCAAAGAAATCGAACATCAATACGATATATTTTTTGTCAAATCCACAAAAAAAATCCAAAAAACATAGTATTTTTGTAGAAATTGACAAAACTAAAGCATTTTCTTACCAATGAGTAAAATAGTAAATAAGGAGTTCTTTTCTGAAAATGTGGTGAAATTGGAGGTGGAAGCCCCATTGATTGCACGTTCGAGAAAAGCAGGACACTTCGTTATCGTGCGTGTTGACGCTAACGGAGAGCGTATTCCGTTGACTATTGCGGATTCTGACATAGAGAAAGGCACCATCACTCTTGTGATTCAAAAAATAGGTGCGTCGTCTACCAAAATCACCAACCTGAATGTTGGAGATGAGTTGTTGGATGTTGTTGGTCCGCTTGGTAAGGCAACCCATATCGATAAATTCGGAACTGTTGTATGTTCTGGCGGAGGTGTGGGAGTAGCTCCACTTCTTCCTATCATCAAAGCGATGAAGGCAGCAGGCAACAAAGTCATCTCTGTCTTGGCTGCCCGCACTAAGGATCTAGTCATCTTAGAGGAGCAGGTACGTGAGTATTCCGACGAAGTTGTCATCATGACAGATGACGGTTCGTACGGCAAGGCAGGTCGTGTGACAGATGGAATCGAAGAGATCGCAAAACGCGAAAAAATTGACCTTTGTGTGACAATCGGACCAGCTATCATGATGAAGTTTGTGTCGTTGCTGACAAAGAAATATGATATTCCTACAGTAGCGTCGCTCAACACTATCATGGTCGATGGCACAGGCATGTGTGGAGCTTGCCGAATCACAGTAGGAGGCAAGACTAAGTTTGTATGCGTTGACGGACCAGAGTTCGACGCCCACCAAGTAGATTTCGATGAGATGCTTATGCGTCTAGGTGCTTACAGAGAGCAGGAGCAAGAGGCAAAAGCAAAACTAGCAAAGTAAAGAAGATTATGGCAACAGATAGAAACGAAGCGTGGAGAGAAGAACTACGCAAGGCTAAATCCCCAAAAGAGCGTACTGCGCAACCACGTGTGCAGATGAACTCGCTTGATCCAAAATACAGAGCAAGATGCCGAGAGGAGGTAAACCAAGGTCTGACAGCAGAGCAAGCAGTCGCTGAGGCAAGCAGATGTATGGATTGCCCTAATCCTACTTGTATGACAGGTTGTCCGGTCAGCATCAACATTCCTGGCTTCATCAAGAACATCGAGCGTGGAGAATTTCTTCAAGCCGCAGATGTGCTGAAAGAGACAAGCGCACTACCTGCTGTATGCGGACGTGTTTGTCCACAGGAGAAGCAGTGTGAAAGCCAGTGCATGTACGTCAAGATGAAGAAAGAGCCAGTGGCTATCGGTTATCTTGAAAGATTCGCTGCCGACTATGCTCGTGAGAACGGAACAAAGAAAGCAGATAGCAATATCAAGAAGAACGGCATAAAGATAGCAGTTGTAGGTAGTGGTCCTGCAGGACTATCTTTCGCTGGCGACATGATAAAGAAGGGATACGACGTCACTGTATTCGAGGCATTGCACGAAATCGGTGGAGTGTTGAAATATGGTATCCCAGAATTCCGTCTTCCCAACAGAGTAGTAGAAGCAGAGATCGACAATCTTCGTGATCTTGGAGTAGTATTCATCAAAAACTGCATCGTAGGAAAGACTATCACGGTAGACGAGTTGAAAGCCGACGGTTTCAAAGGCATCTTCGTAGCATCAGGTGCCGGACTTCCACGTTTCATGGGAATCGAGGGCGAAAATTTGACAGGCATCATGTCAAGCAACGAGTATCTTACTCGCGTCAACCTAATGGATGCAGGCAATCCAGACACCGACACTCCAGTGTTGAAAGGCAAGAAAGTTGTCGTTGTTGGAGGAGGAAACACAGCCATGGACTCAGTGCGTACAGCTTTGAGAATGGGAGCAGAGAGAGCCATCATCGTATATCGTCGTAGCGAGGAAGAGATGCCAGCCCGTATTGAGGAGGTTCACCACGCAAAAGAGGAAGGAGTTGAGTTTATGACCCTTCACAACCCTATCCAATATATCGGCGACGAGAATGGACGCGTCACAAAGGTTCGTTTGCAGAAGATGGAGCTTGGAGAGCCAGATGCGAGTGGACGCAGAAGCCCAGTCGAAATTCCTGGAGCAATCGAGGAGGTTGAGTGCGACGAGGTGATTGTCAGCATCGGTGTATCACCAAACCCAATCGTACCAAACTCAGTAGCCGGGCTATCGGTAAGCAAGAAAGGCACAATCGAAGTCAACGAAGGCATGCAGAGCAGCATCCCTATGTTGTTTGCCGGTGGAGACATTGTAAGAGGTGGAGCAACCGTTATCCTGGCAATGGGAGACGGACGTCGTGCGGCAGCCGCAATGGACGAATACCTGAAGAAATGATAATTTATAAATGCTAAATGCATAATTTAAGAAGACGGGGGAAACCTCGTCTTTTTTGTTTTTATACTCTGCCCTCTTCCACTCAACACAACGGCGAATACTTTCGAAAAGATATACAACCACATCATTCTAGGCCATGTATCGCTTGTTTTGCACACTAAAATCAAAAAAAATCCTCACTTTTCCTTTGTACATTCAAAATTTAGCATTACCTTTGCGTCGCAATTGAGGGGAACACCCGACATTGATACATGATTGTCTTGTGGTGTAATGGTAGCACATCAGTTTCTGGCACTGCTTGTCAGGGTTCGAGTCCTTGCAAGACAACTAAAATATAAAATTGTCCTGTGGTGTAATGGTAGCACATCAGTTTCTGGCACTGCTTGTCAGGGTTCGAGTCCTTGCAGGACAACTAAAAAAGACGCTTTTCCAAGCGTCTTTTTTGTTGTTAAATAATCTACTATACATTTTCATAAGAGGCGACAATCATATTACACATTGTTAATTCATCATCATACGGCAACATATTTCGCCATATTGACCACATTCATATATGACGAAAACATTCTCATCATAATGAATTTCATTCATATATAACGAAACAGCCCAGGGCTTACGCCCTGGGCTGTGTTATGTCGCACCTACGGTGCCGGTTAATCCCAGACATATCGTTCGTCGTATTGTGCGTCATTCTTTTCACATATTCGCCGGAACTCGTCCTGATACGTGGTCTTAGAATGGTGAGCCTCCTGGTTTTTGATGTAATTGGCGACGAGTTCCACATGTCCTCGACTGACACTGAATGCACCATATCCATTTTGCCACGCAAACGGATATAGGTTCTCATTGATCCATTTGGATGAATTGGTTTTCACTATACGCACCGTATCACTCAACGTAATTGTTTTGCTCTGCACATATAGGATATGGATGTGGTTTGGTGTGCCTCCTACACATATGGCTGAGCAGCTGATATTGTTCAATATGCCAGCCACGTATGCATGGACTTTAGCTAAATGCTGTTTCGATATCATGTCGGCTCTCTTTTGGGTAGAGAACACGAGATGAATGTACTGTTTTGTTAATGATTGTGACATTTTTGTACTGTTTTATGCCCATAATGAGCAATTATTTTATTCGATGATTACGTGAATTATCACGAATCACTGTTGATTAATTCATTATATTTCCACGGTTTACACCGTAGGATATGATGTAATGCGATTGACAACATCCCAACATTCCCAGGGTTTACACCCTGGGCTATGGTATGTCGCACCTTCGGTGCTGGACGATGTTTGGACAGCTCCATTCATCTGTCCAATTCCCAGGGTTAAAACCCTGATCTGGGCGATGTCGCACCTTCGGTGCTCTCGAGATCGTTATTTTACGATTGCCTCCTTGATGCTGTCTACTATATAACGGACGTCATCGTCTGAGACGTATGGTCCGGCAGGCAAACAGAATCCTATCTTAAACAATGATTCTGACACTCCGTTTACATACGCAACAGCGTTGGCATACACCGGTTGTTTATGCATTGGCTTCCACACCGGACGACATTCTATCTTCTTTGCCAACATGTATACTCGCAATGCCTCAACATTATCGTTTGGCTGGCAATCAGTAGTAGCTGAGTCTACAGCCTTGATGACTCCGGCAGCTCCTCCCACTGCTGTTTTTATCACCTCTTTGTAGACGTTCTCCTGTCCTTTGATTTTGACATTCTCATCTATAGTTGCCGTACACAACCAGAAGTTTGCATCATAACGCGGATCTGCAGGCTGCTTATGGATTTCAACGCCACCAACATCCTTAAGAAGCTCTTCATACAATGCCTGCACATGCTTATGATGTGCTATATGCTTATCAAGGACTGTCATCTGACCACGTCCGATACCAGCGCACACATTACTCATACGGTAGTTGTAGCCGATAGCTGAATGCTGGTAATATGGATAAGAATCACGAGCCTGAGTGGCGCGCCACATGACTGTATTGGCATCCTCCGCATCACGACAGATAAGTGCGCCACCTCCAGAAGTAGTGATCATCTTGTTGCCATTGAAACTGAGCACTCCAAACTTTCCAAATGTACCAAGCACCTGTCCGTTAAATCGAGATCCCATTCCTTCTGCGGCATCCTCGACAACCGGAATTCCATACTTGTCGGCAATAGCCATAATCTCATCAACCTTGTATGGCATACCGTAAAGAGCAACAGGAACGATTGCCTTTGGATACTTTCCCGTCTTCTCCTTTCTTTCGACGATAGCCTTCTCTAGAAGAGCGGGATCCATATTCCATGTCTCTTTTTCTGAATCGATGAAGACGGGAGAGGCTCCCAAATATGTGATTGGATGAGAGCTGGCACAGAATGTGAAACTCTGTACGCAAACTTCATCACCAGGCCCTACTCCACAAGCCAACAGAGCAAGGTGAACAGCAGCGGTTCCGGCAGAAAGGCATACCACCTTACGGTCCAGTTTGCTACCGTCGCTATTACTATTTGCGAAATCCGCTAAATTTTGTTCGAATGCATTTACATTTGGACCCATTGGCACCACCCAATTGGTGTCAAACGCTTCTTTCACATATTTCTGTTCAATTCCCTCTTCCGACATATGAGCCAAACAGAGATAAATTGTGTTTCTTTCTTCAGCCATAATCATGCGTTTAATTGTTATACCTCTTCTCCAGCAAACTTGACTTTCCTTCCCAAAACTGTCGCAAATATCATCTCTATATCTTTAAAGAATGAATAGTTACGATAGTAGTACTTGTTCAGTCTCACTTTATCTGGATATATTACAGTGTCGTTATATTCTGTGGCTATCTCCTGAATCGGACGAGAATCTCCTTCTGCCTGTCGCTTTGCAACATATTCAGATATCATCTCATCCTCACGGCGATATTTCAACGTTGCCGGACCAGTAATCCCAGGTCTCAACTTCAACACTATCCTATCATCTCCTTCCAATTTATCCGCATACCCGGGCACATCAGGACGTGGTCCAACAAATGACATATTACCGACCAACACATCCCACAGTCCTGGCAGTTCATCCAATTTGTAATGACGAAGTGTTGATCCTAACGGTGTAATTCGGGAATCACCCGCCACACTAATTGTACTTCCATGATGATCGACATCCATCGAACGAAACTTATGGCAAGTAAACAATTTTCCTTCTTTTCCCACTCGCTTTTGAGTGAAAATAGCTGGACCTCCTGGCATTCTATTTTTTATCAGTATAACAATCACCAACAATACCGGCCACAAAATACAAAGTCCAATCAATGCGACCAAGCGGTCGAATATCCACTTAAAAAACATTTATTTCCTTTTTTCAATAATCTAGTTTGTAATATTCAAAGTCTCTTCACATAGTGAAACTTCTTAAACACTCCACACACCAGGTTCATTCCTGTCCAAAATGTACTTGAAAAATGACTTTTTTCCATCGCATCGTGCCAAAGCTTATAATGCCATTTAATCATTGTTGTACAACTGTGGGTTGAAACACTGCCTACACGACCTCGACGATACTTAGCCAACACCTCATCCAACAGATGGCATTCTGCTATTTGACTTATTTTCAGCCACATGGCATAGTCATTGTTCTTTTTAATATCCGCAATTTGAAGAAGTCCTATCGCTTCCCGATCATACATTACAGTCAGACAACCTGGCCAACAGAAGGAATACATACCGATCTTTGAGATATGTTTTGGTCCAGAAATGACACATCCAGTCTCCTTGCCATAATTATCAATTTCCTGATATCCGGTATATGAGAAATGATAGTTATTCTCTACCATAAACCTCAATTGTTTTTCTAATTTATCAGGCTCCCAAAGATCGTCTGAATCCAAAAATGCGATCCAACGTCCCTTTGCTCTCTTTAATGCATTATTTCTGGAAACAGCCGCTCCAGAAAATTCAAGATTGCGTTCAAACTTTATTCGAGGATCCTTATCTTCATAATGTTTGATCAACACTTCAGGATTGTCTGTCGAACAATCGTCTTGTATAAGCAATTCCCAATTTTTATATGTCTGAGCCAAAACTGTCTTGATAGAGAAACCTATCAAAGCAGCACAATTAAAATTGGGCATTATTATCGAGACCAAACCATAGTCTTGCATACAAACCTTTTTCCTTTAATGAATAATTAGACTTTTACTAAAAATCAAGGATTATTGGTTTCTTACTTCTCTTTGCCAAAACCTAACTTAGCAAATTTCTCTACAATTCCCCACTCTTCCTTTTTTCGTAAACCATAATCCTATGATGCAATTTTTCATATTATTAATCAAAGATGTAACAATATGACTAAATCATGTTGCATCTTCGGTGTTTGTTTGTCGTGTTTGTTTATTATCTCTGCATCACATCCTCCGGTGCGACAGGTTCATACGCCCCATCTTTTGCTTCGAAAATGACACAAGGTTCGTTGACCTCCACTGTATGCCATGTTCCAGCTGGGATTTGAATCATAATATTACCTGTTGATGGTCCTAATTCAAAGCGTGCTGTTTCGCAGCCATTATCATCAAAAAAGATTTCCGTCAATTTACCACGAAGGACAGTCATCGACTCTGAGGTCTTTGTATGACGGTGTATAGGAACAATTGTTTCTGGCATCATCGCATTGATTATACGTTGAGAGTTGTCCGAGGACGTTGTGCGCATATCAAATGCTGTACGTTTGCGCTCGCTGTTTGCCGCCTGCTCTAAAAGGGTGTCTAGAAATTTATTGTCTATTACCATTTTATTATACAATATAGGAGACAATACAACGTCTCCCGTTATTTCATTGATTGTTATTTCCAGATCATTACTTGAGATAAAATTCAAATAATTTATATTTCACTGAAATCGTCGCAAAATTACACTTTTTTCTGGTTTTATTATTCAATTTTATTCTATTATTCAAATCATACGTGATTTTTTTCATTCTAAATTGCCTAGGGTTTACACCATGGGCTAGGGCTTTTTCCAATAAATCATCGTTCTCAAATCATCGTTGCCCAAGGTTTACTCCCAGGGCTGGGGTGTGTCGCGTCTTCGACGCTGGGAGAGGAAGGAGTTTATTCCTCCTCGCTATATTTTTCTACGACCTCTTTTTTCTTCTTTCTCCAATCTACATACAATCCTTTGGATTTCAAATAATCTTCATGTAGATGGTAGTATTTCATCTTGAACAGGATGTATGCGACACACAACACTGCTGATGCAATCGCGAAATATGTGTATGGGTCGACGGGAAGGAAGATTGCTCCTAACGATATCGCCAACTGCAGCACCATATATATGCCCGACACTAACACATGCGGCATCTTCAGCTCGTTCGCCATCAACTGGTAGGCATGCTTTCTATGCGGCATACTGATGTCTTCATGCAACATCAGTCGGTGGCAGATGGTTAGACATCCGTCTACTCCATATACCAACAATAGGAACACCGCCCAAAAATTGGCTGTGTACGACACGTATCTGCCTATCAAAAAGACGAGGGCAAACGCTATCGAGACCGCCCCAACGTCGCCCGCAAAACATCTCGCTTTCTTCCTGAAATTGAAAAAACAGAATATCACAACACTCATCGTCAATACGATCAGCAGATTCCTGTCGATGAAATGGCTCTCTTCATTCAACAACATCAATGGTATCAACACGGATAATGAATAACCTCCCGTGATTCCGTTGATTCCATCCATGAAATTATATACGTTGATAACACCGGTGCAAAATACTATTCCCACCGCAATAAACCACCAATACCTGAAATCCAAATAACCCCACTGCTGAAACAAAAGCAACATGGCGGCAAAATGGACTATCAATCTGTATCTCGGACGCACCGTCTTCACGTCGTCCAAAAAGCTCACCGCACCGATCATAAGAAGACCTAACAAAAACCATGGATACCTGAACCCGTAGAATACGGCATATAGAATCGCTCCGAAAATGAATATTATTCCTCCTCCAAGCAACGTGATCTGGGTGTGCGACGAGCGCAAATTCGGTTTGTCGATAATATTATATTTATCGGCCACTCTGAAATATAGCAGTTCTGCGACAAGCAGGATCGCAAAAATTATTACATACGACAACATATTCTCCATTATTTCCATACAGCTGACTAATTCACATTCAGACTGCACTTAGGTTTTCTTTTGATTTTTTCTATTTAATTTTTTTATAAAGTCAAGTTGTCTCCATCTTTCTATTTACTTCTGACGGAAAAACTTTGCAAAAGTATATCTTTTTTCAATTCTTTTATTCTGAATCAACGATATTTTTTCCACAAATTGGGAAGAAGGTTGAATGGTGATGATTGAGGGTTGAGGGTTGATTTAACCGTCCATCATACGACCATTCGATTATACCACACCAATCAATTGCCATCGATTGCCCAGGGTTCACACCATAGGCAGGAGTGTGTCGCGTCTTCGACGCTGGGAACCAATCTTATATAATATTAATTCGCAGCAACACACGAACAAATATCTACAATATATTAATTTTGTTTATTGTTATCATCTTTTTCCCAATGACCAGATGTAGAATGTCCTTTCCATACATAACCAAGCGTCTTCATATCCCTTCTAACTGTAGCCACCGACACTCCTAATTTTTTACTCAAGTCTTCTCGAGAAATACTAAAATTTTTATGCACCAAATCAACTATCTTATTTTGGCGTTTATTTAAGTGAATTTCAGGCTCTTGTACCTTATCATTTAGAGGGTCATTTAGAGGGTCATTTAGAGGGTCATTTAGAGGGTCATTTAGAGGGTCATTTAGAGGGTCATTTCCTCCCTTTATTTCCCAAACATCTTCTTTTTTGATCACCAAACCCTCTTTTTCAAGACGTTCCAAATCATATCTTTGTAATTTATTCGTTTCTCCTCGATTAACATGATATAGAGCAATAAGATCAAAAACAGTAAGCGGATTATCTTCTCCTCTTCGTTCTTGTTCAGATCTGACCAAGCGTGCCAATCTAGGATAATGAAGTTTAGCATTCATTGTCAATTGAACCTGATAAAAATCAGTTCCCTCAAATGAAGGCAATATTTTACCATCCATTATACTATTGCTAAACATTTTATCTACACCCTGTCCACTTCGTTCCACAAGACCAGTTTTTTGTAAAACCTCCACCAATCGTTTTGATCTAGGATTACTACTTACTGTCAGTATATTGTTCATATCAACTCCCAACGGGAAACCTCCTGGATTCAAAATCACAAGTTCATCTGGTGATTGCTTAATAACGACATCGCTCTGTATCTGCATTGATCGGTGTGCTACTGCATTTAATATAGCCTCTCGTACACTATCTTCATTAAACGACTGTATATCATAAATATAAGTACCCATTCGAAGATGCATTTCGGGATTTGACAACGGTTGGTTCAAATATTCCCAAACTTTATCAACACCTATAAACAGAGGCAGTTGAAATTCCTTGCGAGCATTATAAGGAATCAAAGCTCTATTTTTCCTGTACTCTACAACTATGTTAAACTGAGGTAACAATCGATGGATTACCTCCTGCTTGCCAACTAACATTAATGCAGCATAGTTCAATTTTCCTTCATTAAGCAACTCCAAATCTTTCAAGACTTGCTCTGTTGGCAACATTCTAAAACCTGGGCTGTTTTGTTTTTCTGCATATTTTATTTTCATCCTTGCAATAGCCTCCTCATCCAAATCCGAAAGAAGAAGCCCATCACATATTTTGGCAGAAAAATCAGGTTCCGTTTCCGAAAGGATCTTCAACATCTGGGCATCACTCATCTCATGTAAATCTTCCCCGACTCTCATAAGGGGGACTCCCTCAAACTTCAATAATTTTCCAATCGGTCTTGAAGGAACCTCTAAAATCAAAACTCGTTTCCCATTAGAATATTCCTCTATGGTCTTAACACGTAATCCTAATGAATCGTAAATTGCAGATTCTAATTCACCACATTGACCTTGAGCAAAATCACTTCCACACACTTCATGAGGATGATTATCTTCCATGCCCAAGACGAGCCGACCGCCGTTCTCATTTGCAAGAGCAACAATATACCCTAACACACAATGTCGCCGTTCCTTGGGTTCGATTCTCTTTCCCCCATTATATGGATAATTGCGACGAGCAGATTTGAACTCCACATGATCTTCACTTTCTTTTAACAAGGAAAGTGATAACAAATACTCATTATCTGTTACCATCATTATCTCAAATCTTTTCGACTTTCATACTCCATTATATTATCCCAATGTGGATTTTTATTTTTCCTTTCCATTATTTTATACAATTACTTTCTTCCTATTCTCTTTCTTTTTATCTATACTTAAATTATACCAAAAATCACCAAACAATCGCAAATAATCAATCATAAACATTAATCGTACATCATTCGATTGGCATCGTTCGTCCCGTCCATCCGATTATACGATCTCCACACCAATCAATTGCCATCGATTGCAAACGTCATCCGACCAATCGATCATACGTTCATTCACACCTATCGATTGGAATTGTTCGTCCCGTCAATCCGACCATTCGATTTTCCCCTCAATCGATTGCCATCGATTGCCCAGGGTTTACACCCTTGGCTGGGGTGTGTCGCGTCTTCGACGCTGGGAACCCAACTTTCAAGAAAGGCTGATAGATACAAATTCCTGTCTCATTAAAAATTCAGACAATTTGCGTATAAATTCACAGACTTTATGGCAATAAACTATCAACAAACGATTTGAATGAAGCACAACGATTAGAATTATGAAGACTCTCATAATCGTCTTTCGATAAACATGAAAGAAACGATAAATGATCTCCCTCATGCTTACCGTAATGTTCACCAATAGATTGTAATATTTTCTGTACTTTGTTATATGGATGGAACACTGTTGTCTCAAAGTCTGAATCATGATCAACCCCTGCATCGGCAAATGCTTCTGCAGGATCGCCTCCTTTGGAAATGATGAAATTATCTATCAAAGCCAACATCCAGGCTTCATATTCCATAATTGCAAAATGATAGCGGATATCTACACCGTCAAATCTTAATTGGGACAAATGAGACTCTCGCATACTATCAATCAATTCAAAATCTATCGACTGGCTCAGACATAACTCTTTATAATCTTCACCAAACACATCGCGCAGACCTATTATAATTTCAAATCCTTGCGATATAAGATTAGGAATATCTCGCTTTAGCTTGGATAGGACCAAATTATCATTGTTTACATTAACAATCTGATAGAATGATTTTGAAGATTCCACATCTCCCTGAGACGGATAAGAGACAGATTCAAACACGTTTTTATTAAGGTTGATGCATAGAAATCCTATTTCAGAAGAATCATACCCTGAATATTTCATGAGTATGTCTGCAACAAACAACATTTCTGCTTTGCCCTCAACATAAACCGCGCACTTCATTTCTGCTGTCCGTTCAAATAATTGTCTATAAAATCAGACGAGAAAAAATCAAAATTACTCAAACCTGTCATTCTAAACTTGCGAAACAGATCTGGATTATTTTTTGAATTTATTGAAGTCACCTTTCCATTATTTCTACTCAGCACTTGCCAATCGGCAATATCCACCACATCCATCAAAAACGCATCATTCGAACTTGCGATCAACTGCAATCCATATTCTTTGCAATCATTAAAAATCATTTTTCCCAAGTCGACAGAGCGACGATAATCCAAACCCTCACCTAAATCATCTATCAACAACAAACTAAGCTTCTTATCATGCTTTATAAAAAAGATAAAACACAACAGATACAAAGTACGAAACATACCATTAGACAATTGAGTATCCGCCAAAAGAACTAAGTTTTCTTTTATTTGCACCAAACGGAAATCCCTTCCAATTTCTATAACATTTATATCCGCAATATTGTATCCTAGAGTCTTTGCAAGAGACTTAACCTTTTTTTTCTCTCCCTCTGAAAGAGAATCCACAAGATTACTAAAAGAGTAACGACTTGCTATTTCAGCTATTCCCAATGAATTGCTGATACCCGAACAAGACACCATGACAACCCCTTCTGCCCACTCCATTAATTTTTCGATATCAGGATAGAGCGACTTGTCTCGTCTGACCTGAACAATCAATTTATCAGAAGGAGGATCTACAGAAGTATTTTTGTACTTTGCAGTAAGCTTAGTACGATTAATCAATATGTCTCCATTAACAACAAGACTCTCCTTTTCTACCACATCTTTAGTTATCTTGAAACTATATGTCATAGTCCAAGATTTGTCTTCTTTGGAGCCGAATTTTAGTTCCGTTTCAAAAGATTTATCTGTCTTAAAATCGTTGTTCTGAAGAAACTGGGCCACATTTCGGATTGCACGTATAGAGCGAGTCTTGCCTGTCGCATTTCTACCTACAAACAAGTTTACCGGTTTTAAGGGAGCCAAATCTTTCAGTTCCCAACCAGTTTCTTTATATTCAAACGACGTTAATATCATACAAGCTTAGCTAGTCTAGCCTCATTAAATATCAATAAAATATTGTTTTATAATCCGTGCAAATATAGCATTTTCTACACGATAAACAAACACCGAACGATATCTAAAGGTCAAACGCTTTTCTATTCTCCCAAAACACTTTACTACTCTAACCGCGTAAAAATATGGAGTTGTTGGATTGTCATCTTCTATCTTAAAGAATCCGCCACTCTTTTCAAACTTTCATCAAAGCTTACCAACTGATAGTCGAAATCGGCTTTGGACATAACCACAAATAATTTGTCTTGACGGATATTATTCCGTCTTCTCTATACCCTATAATTTTCCAACACATCCAACGGCTCCCAGCCTAACTCTTTTCTTAAGACACAAAAGAACTGGAAATCTAATTTGAATGTCACACGCCCATGATTTCATCCAATTTCTTCAAACATTTTTCTTTTTCGAAATTCTCGTCATAATATCTGCGTCCATTCTCACCAAATATTTGAAGTTCCTTCTTTGGAATTTCCGATAATTCAATCACAAGATTTGCCAGACCTTCCGCGTCTCCGGCCTTCACACTCCAACCACAACTAGCTTCTTTCACGACATCAACTCCTTCTCCGTTCAAGCATGCGATTATGGGACGACTAGACGCCATATAACTGCTGATTTTCGCTGGTGCATATAAATTAAATAAAGGAGAGTCCGTCAATGATACCAACATGACATCTGCCTTTTCAAAAAATAATGGCATCGTTTCAGACGGATATCGCCCCAAAGTAAAAACAGTTTTCTCCAAATCATTATCTTTGATATATTGCTGAACCCACAGCAATTTTCTTCCGTCTCCTACTATTACCCATTTGATATTCTTATTTTCTTTGGTTAGCTTAGCAGCTCTTAAATTACACTCCATTCCATGAGCCTCACCAACAGCTCCTGCAAACATAATCACAAATCCTTCTGGAATATCAGGCATCTTGAAATCTGAATCTTGGATCTTTGATGCACTCTCACCGTCTCCCCATTGAGGATAATAAACTATCTTATCCTTATAATCACCATATTTCAAAATACTCTGATCAAAACTTCGTGAACTTGTCAGAATCCTGTCTGAATTTTTATATTCAGATTTTACAAAAAAATCAAAGAAGCCAAGCACATATTTATTATTGATACCTCCTGCTGCAGTCAAACTTTCTGGCCATAAATCAAGAACCCATGTATAAAGAGGCACATGACGAAGCTTTTTATATAGCACAGCTGGAGTTGACATCATCACTGGCGACAACTGCTGACAGAACACCATATCATATTTATGAAACATGGCATGCCATAGCATATAAAGACATCCAATTATCAGATAACTGAAATAATTTAACATCAACATAATCTTGTTGTTGCCACGTGGAATAATAGGCAAATGCGTTACCTTAACACCATTCACATATTCCTGATGCTTCTTGAAAATTCCATATCCTGGATAAAATTTTCCTTTCGGATAATTGGGAACTCCAGTCACCACATGCACATCATGCCCTTGCTCAGCAAGATGAAATGCTATATCATTTCCTCTAAATACTTCTGGATAGAAGTATTGACAAACAAAAAGGATTTTTTTCTTATCTCTCATTTTTTAATAACCAAACATTATTTCTATTGCGCTTTATTATTTTTCTCATCATTCGAAAAATAAAATAGCCCAATAATGCACCCAAAGAATTATGCATCAGATCGTCTGTTTGTGCTATTCCTTTAGAAATTATAAATTGCATAGATTCTATACAAAAAGAAAAGCAACATCCCGACAATAATACATTCCACCAATTCCAAGTTGGCATAATTGCAGATAATAAAAAACCAAATGGCAAAAATAAAACAACATTCAAGATTATATCCCACACACTAACGCCTGGTGTTTTATTTGCTATCGCGACATAATCCCAGAAAGGCATATACTCAATGCGAGCCTCAGCGAAATAGCTCCGAAAGACGACTGTAGAACATAATACTACCAATATGTATTCAACAAAAAGAGACCAAAGTACAAATTGCTTTTTATCCTTTACATATGAAGAATAAATGCCAAACAATATTAATGCGACACATAATAACAATGAAGAATAAAGTATCTCATCAGGAATACCTGTCTGGAAAAAGCCTTCGAAATTTGAGAAATCAATATTACTCGCCATCTTCTAAACTTCATTATTAAAATTTCTTTCGTTATCGTTGCGTCAAAACAAACATGACAAAGCACTTTAAGCACAACGTTTTCAAACTCTATATTTTTTACCTATTGTATTTTTCAAAAATTTCTTCCAGCTGTTCACGAGTATATCTTTCTTCTTCAGAATACAACTTTTCCTCATGCTCCAATATTTGCTCTATCGTCCAATAAAACTTTATGAACTTTGCAGGTACTCCCCCACAAACACAATAAGGAGGCATTGATCTTGCAACAACTGCACCAGCAGCAATAGTGGTACCTCTTCCTATATTTACACCTGCAAGTAATGTGACATTCATACCTATCCAAACATCTGATTCGACCACAATATCCTTATCTAAACCTTCTGTTTTTTGATTCTCTCTTATACATCGATAAGGAATCCCAACAATTCTTGCATGGTTACCTGTTGAAATTTTAAGGCCATACGCGGCCCCCGAATTTTTTTTCATTATAAATTTAGCATGAGTTGTCAAAACAACAGCATGATTTAATCCATTATTTCCATAAAGAAAAACATTCTTAGGATTATCAAATATTGTAGGAGGTGTAATTGTCACATCTGGTGAGATATAGCCAAATGAGCTTCTTGAATATCCAAACAATTCCCGATATCCTATATAAAGACCTCTTAGGAATCTGTTATTTTTAATAAAACGTACCAAATTCATTTCAAAAATTCCAAATATTAATCAATTGATCCCATACAACAGGAACCGCATATTTTTTCTTCACTCGAAATTCTGCATTTTTTGCACAACTTTTTGCATATATTTGATCACTTTGCATTTTCTTCAAACCTCTATAAAAAGCTTGTGTATTTTGAGGGTCAACACAAATTCCATAATCACAACTATTTTTAATATCAAGCATTTCTGGTATTGCTCCCACTTTTGTAGTTACAATTGGACAACCACAAGCCATTGCTTCTAAAATTACATTAGGGAAACCCTCTGTATAAGAAGGAAATGCAAAAATAGATGCTGACATTAATTCACGAAGAACTTGTTCATGAGGAACCTCCCCTCTAAATTTACACCAACAACCATCATTTTTTTCTGCAGCTATTGATTTCAAATCTGATAATATTTGAGATTCCGCTTTACCAATAATATGAAGTTCTATATCATCAAGTTGCTTGCATGCATTAACTAACTCATATACTCCTTTTGACGGCAAAACATGACCTACAAATATAATTTTCCCAGGAACACGAACGATAGAGTCTTTTTCTCTTTCAATCTGCTCTATGATAGTTTGAGATAATGGATTAGGACAATATACAGTACTAAACCCATTATTTTTTAATGAAACATAAGAATCAATATCCATTGTTATACAAATATCAGCCAACCCTGCCGCACATTTCAGCAGTTTCCATTCCCAATTATTTTTTTTAATAAGATCTGGAATACGGCCAAAATGAAAATGAATTGCAGACTTTACACCTCGCTTCTTTGCAGCACGGAGCAACATTATGTCTTTTGTCAAACTAATAGAAGCACTTGTGCATACATGTATAACATCAGGATTATCTTCATCCATAATTTTGATTGCTTTTTTTACAGAAGAAGAATAATCTTTTATTCCAAGATAAATACGTTTAAGCCAACTGGAATGAACATTGACATAATCATTACGATCAAAAGAAACAGGAAGTAACTTGACTTCTGAATTTACAAATTCCGAATATTTTAATATAGTATTACCCCATATATTTATCCCCCCCTTAATTGCATTTGGAGAATCAAGATATGGAGAACAAAATAAAACTTTCATAACAAATATATATTTAGCGATCTGTACATCAGGCATTTTCAAATACATCTAAGTATTGTGCTGCACATTCTGTCATACTAAAAGACATATAAGTTTCTTTGGCTTTTATACTCATCTCATGCATTTTTTCATCACTTATATCAGCAAATCTTTTAAGTACCAAATAATATTCATCTTCTGAAATATCTTTAGAAAGAAAACCATTAACCCCATCTTCTATAAGATCTTTAATTCCCCCAACAGGTGTACAAATGGGAACACAACCGACCCCCATAGCTTCTATAAGAGATATCGGAAGACCTTCATATGAAGAACTTAGGCCAAAAGCATCTGCTTCACTTAGGTAGGACAAAGGATTACTTTTGGGACCTGTAATCAAAATATTTTGATTACAAAGAGATTCTATTTCTTGAATCATTCCAGTCTCTGCTTTTTTCCCAATCATTAAAACCACAAGATTATATCCTTCCTTGTTGAGTTTATCTATTGCTTTTGCCATGACTATTTGACGTTTCTGGTAACCTATATGAGCTAACTGAACGATAATTCTTGTATCAGGAGTCTTTCTCATCGTCTTAAAATATTCTTTAACTTCTGGTTCTACATTAATTTGATTTGGTACATTTCGACCATTATAAATCATAGTTGCATTAAATCCATAAAAATTCTCAAAACTTTTCTCTGAGTCCTTAGATATAGTTATCGGTTTCACAAGACCAGTCTTAAACAAAAACTTTCTAACAATCGCCCCTATCTTCCCCTCTGTTTCTTGTTTTGCTGCATTATGCACAGTATGGAAAAATTTTATTTGTCTAAATAATAACGAAGACATCGAAGAATATAATATCGCAGACAAATGAGAATGAACAATTTCTGGCCGTTCTTGAAATATAAGCTTAAAAATTCGAAATGGCATAAAAATATCGAAACCCTTTTTCTTATTCATGCATATAACCTTAACATTAGGCGATATCTCTTGATAATAATGAAAGGATTCCTCAATCGGATGAAAAACACATATAATAACGTCATTTTTACCAGAAAGTTCATTAGACAAATCTAAACAAAATCTTTCTGCACCTCCAATTCCAAACTGTGTAATAATCTCCAAAATTTTCATTAGTTTTTATCATTAATTTTGATTGTAATCAATAAATAAAAGTTTACATGTTCTTCTACATTTTGACAACTTGTCAAGACCTGATATATATTAACAAATTTCCTATTTATCTAGACCAGCTATAAACAAGATGTGCTAAAGTAAAAAAAGAAGAAAAACAAAATAAATACAACATGTTCTTATCTACTTTACTAAGAGTTTCATTAGTTTTCCAATAGTATGACGCTACAATCAACAAAGGAAAAGAACAAGCATGAAAAGATCTAGAACATAAAAAAGACGACGTCTTTTGTCCATAAAACAAACAAGATATATAAAACAACAAATACACAGATGTAAATAATACATTTATAAATCTTGGATTTCTTTCATCACTAAAAACAAATCTCTTTACTAAAAGATACATTATCATCAAACGAGGTGTCCATATTAAAAATTCATTTATTGTTCCCCAAGTAGTAGCCCGAACATTTTCTTTATTCATATAATTATTAGCAACGTCAAAAAGTTTACCATCTCCAAGAATTGAAATAAAATATGCATCCAGTATATTCATAACAGAAATGTACAAAAAAGGAAATGCTATCAAACTAATTAAAACATGTTTTTTTTTTAATTTAACAAAAAAAGAAACGACAAACACACCCATGAAAATAATAATACTTTTATGAAAGAAAATTGCTCCACAAAAACCAAATAAAAGTATTATAACATCTCTTAACCTTGTTCTTTCTCTTGAAAAACATACAATAATACTATATATCAATACACTGAATCCCAAAGCAGCTCTTGAAATGGAAAACTGTACAAAGAAAAAAGCAACGAAAAAAAGAGCAAAATACCGAGACTCCACGCCTGTTTTATTTGAACACAATTTTAATAAATATACTGCTGTCCCCCAAATTACAGCTCTCCAACACCAATAGCCTCCTGGCAATAACTCTATAAGCCAATAATAGAATGGTTCAATATGGATAATATTATGATAGCATACCATTTCATCATAGATTCTATGATAATGGTATGTGTCAGCTTCTGAAAAAGCAAAGATTGAATAAACCGCAAGCATTACAAATGGAATGTTTGCACCCACATTTATCGAAACGTTTCTACTGTTAATCCATCTTTTATATTTAATAAAACACAATATAAAGATAAAAACGTTAAAAAGTGCACTTGATGCTTCATAATCATATCTATCCACTATCATTTTATCCAATTTTAAATCAAAAAGTTAAAAAAAACAAATCATTGATTATCATAATAATTTATTTATACTTTATGACGGAATTTAAATAAATATGGATAAATCTTCATTCTTGTTAACAAATAGATAAATTTAATAGAAATAGGTAAATGACGATTTAAAATTACTTTAATAATTCCGTGAGGAAATGAATGACGCCACCGATATTGCACGTTTTTATAGTTTGTAAAAGGTGCAAGGAGCAAAAGTTTATATATATAAAAAGCATACATTTCTTGTCTATATCTGAAATGCCAATTATATTTACATACAATATTTTCTATTTTTTCTACATTTAATAAGCTTTGCTCAAACAGAAATATTGATTTATGCAGACTATTAATTGTAGTAATTGAATCTTGATTAAAATAATAATGATAATAAGGGATGGGTATATACTCAATTTTTGATGCATTATATACAATCTGCAACAAATGTACTAAATCCTCATTGATATTACCATCGGGCCAAATATGATCTTTCGTATATAAACAAGCTCTAACCATAGCACCACACAAACTACCCATCAATTCAGCAGACAATAATTTGCCAATAATTTCTTCTTTTTTTTCAATCGGAACATCTCTATGAAGATGCTGATGAATATCTATTCCATTGGTTCTATCAAAATCAAAAAATATAACATCGGCATTCCGTTTAATTGCTACATTATAACACTCCTCATAGGTATTTATATCAACCCAATCATCGCTATCACAATGAATAATAAAATCACCTGAAGCGTGTTTTATGCCCCATTCACGTACTTTTGCTTGTCCCGAATTTCGTTCCATCTTATGAATAACGATTTGTTTTTTTCGAGCAGGATATTCATCTATTACTGTTCTCAAAATATCAACAGAAGCATCCATTGTACAATCATCTATGAACAAATATTCTATATCATCAAGAGTTTGCTCAAAAAGGCTACGTGCACAACGTTCGATATATTTTTCAACTCCATATATTGGAATTATTACAGAAAGTTTTGGCATAATTCTTAAATTCCTAATTCTTTAACTATGTCTGCACAATAATGGTTAGACCTATATAACAATACATCATATAATTGTTTTCGCTTGTTTTGGTATTGATCACAATTACACGAAATATCTTTAATAAAATTTTTCATATCTTCAATAGTATATAAATGATGTCCTGGCATATAATCCAAAGGATTTTCAATAATAAAACCTCTTCCTTTATTATACAGATGAAAATCATCAAGAGTAAAAGCGATCGGTTTATCTACAATCATATAATCAACAGTAACGGAAGAATAATCTGAAATCAAACCATCTGTAACAGATAGAAAAGAATATAAAGTTGTGTTATAATAATCAATCATTTCATTTGTAAGCAAATGAATGTTGGTCAAATTTTGCCATGGAATATCATAATCTTTCTGCATTGGATGAAGTTTAATTAAAATAACAACATTATGTTCTTTACAATAAGCGTCTACATTTTTCCATTCTTGAGGTGTATTTAGAATAGGAAACTGCTTAATATCATCATTATCGTTGTAGCCACCCAATATATGATTACGAAATGTCGGCATCCAAATCAAAATTTTTTCTACTTGATTCTTTTGAAATGATTTATATAATGTCATAGCTTCATTTGTTTGAGTCAATAACCAGTCAAACCGAGGAAATCCTTTTGTCATTACTTTTTCCTGAGGCCAACGCCATCTTGGAGCCATATATTTCTTAAAAAATTCACTTACCAACAATATCTTTTCAAAATTATCAATACCTGTACTTTTATCGTTCTTTAATTTAGAATCAGCATCCTTAAAGCCACATCCATGCCAAACTTTAATAAAATGTTGATTATTACGAATATGGTTTTTGTTATAATAAGGGTATCCATGAGTAGCAAACAACCACCCCGCAGAAATGAAAATTGGCATATTTATAATCCTATAAATACCTGAATTAGAAACAAATTTCACTTGTGCATTCGGAAATTTTTCTTTGTAATAAGAAGGATTCTTTACAGCCCAATATATATTATAAGTTTTTCCAAATCCATTATCAATTAAATATTCAGAAAGTGCTCTAGAATTATCAGAATAATCAGGAAGACTTTCAAAAACCATAATATTAGATTTTACAGGTATAAATATACGACAAATCGTCGCGAACAATTCAATGACAAAATTATATAATAAAGATTTCATCGTAATACTTATTTCCAATAGAATGAATTAAAACTATGCTTTATCACTCTGTCCTCTTTAGGAGGTAATTGCATATAATCACCATATTTCTCATGTAGTGCCTCGTCATAACCACTCATACAAAAAAATTCCGTGTCTTCAAATGGCAACAAAATTACTTTTTCCAACACAGCAGTTCTATGATATTCTCTTATTTCATATTGTTGAAGTGCAAAAAGACAATAATGATTTGTTGATCCAAATGGAATTTCTTTACAATAAGAATCTAACTCTTTCATATAATCTTTATATACAAATCTATTTCTCAAAATTCGAAGAGCATCTAATAAAGAAGACGCTTTCCATATTGAGAGCATACCATTTCTATGATTCAATAAAGAATCAAATTTGTATTTATTTGCTCTGATTTTTGAAATTACATCTTCCCTATTATCTGATGCCCCATCAAGTGGAAACACGTCTATCCAGACTCCCGTCTCTCTATTGCAATATGGCCATTTTTTTGTTTCTAATTTTGTACGCTTCATATCACAAACACGAGCAAACAAAATTTTTATATTTTTTTCTCCTCCAGATAAAGACAAAACTTCAAACCCTTTGTCCGATTTATATTCTTTTACAAATCTTTCATAATCAGGACGAGGCATTGCAATATCTATATCATCATCCCAAGGTATAAAACCTTTATGTCGAACAGCTCCTAAAAGAGTTCCTCCTTGAAGAGTATATTTAATATTTCGTTTCACACAGAAATCATGAACATCCTTCATGATTTCCAAACATAACAATTGAATCTCTTTAATAGTAAGTTGTTTCATTTTACTCGTCCAGTTTCTAGTTTGTAATCATACGAATGAGCTCCTTCTTTACGGAAATCCTCCTGATACCGATTTAAAACATGCTTAAATACTTCTTCATATTGAGGAATATAAATATCATTTTTCTTTTCCATTTCATTAATGATGGCCTGTGCCATTGGTGCTGTCACATTAAGATCAGTTTTTCCATTAGAAAAACTTGTTCCTTTCAAGGATCCAGGGCTTACATTTAGTATCTGATTTGGACTACCTCCTTTTAGAAGTTCTACATTCACGCTCTCAATAAAAATCCTTAAAGCAGCTTTTGTTGCAGCATAAACACTGAAAAAAGGAGAACTCATAAAGCCCGCAATACTGACCATTACCCCACAATAAAAGTCTTCCTGAGACGCTAATTTAGTATAAAAATGCTTAACAATACGCATAACAGGTATTGTATTCACATTAAAGCTTAACGATATCATTTCTTCATCAATATCCTTAAACAATGCTAAACGTCCAAAACCAGCAGTTATCATCAAAGTATCAATATCATGAAACTTATCAAAGATGCTATAATCTTTTTGCGTAAGATCAAACAAAAAGCTTTCAAACTTTGGATTCATAAATTCTTCTGCCACTGCAGATTTATCCACAATATATACTTTTTCTACACTTTGACGCAGTGCAAGCTCAGTTGCAATACTAAGACCGATACCGTTAGCACCACCAACAACTAATGCTCTTTTTATCATATTTCAAAGAAATTTTTTCGATTAGTAAAAGCCTCCATAATTTCTGCCATACATACAGATTCTCTTCTACGTAAACGAGCAGTAGAGAATCGTTTATTTAATATACATGAAATAAACTCTTGTATTTCATAACGAAGGCCAAATCCATCCCATTTATAAAAATATTTCTGATTTTTATTTTGATCCTCGTAACGAAGTTCAAAGTAATCAGTTTTCCACCATGGAGCAGGAACATATGCATAACCTTTAGTTCCTGAAATAACAAGGTTGCCTTCTGTTTTTACGCCAAGTCCTACTTTGAAAGAACAAACAGCATGTTCATAACGAAAAACACCTTTTGTATACATATCCACTCCATCTTGAAAACGGCTATAAATATTAAGATTTTTATAATTGCATCCAAATAATCTAATGATAGGCAGCAATGGATAACTACCTAACTCGTAAAATGATCCTCCAGCCTGTCCAGGATCAAATTCTCGAAGCGTCATATTATCGTCCCATAATTTTGATAGTGAGGCTTCCACATCCACGACTTCCCCAATAACACCACTCTTAATCATCACCATCAAATGATTAAATGCAGGACAATGAGCTGTTTTATTAGCCTCCATAAGGATTACCCCTTTCTTTTCTGCTAATTCAAAACATTCTTTAGCAGATTCACCATTCAATACCATAGGAGTCTCCACCAACACATGTTTTCCCGCATTAATAGCTTTCCTAATATATCCATAGTGTGTCAAATGTGGTGTAGCCACATACACAGCATCTATATCATTCAAAAGAGCATCTACAGATTCATAGGCATTCACCCCTTCAAAGTTACGAACATAATCATTCATAGCATCAACACTAATATCATAACATGCTGTTATTGATATTCCATTCACAACTCCTGCTTCAAAAGGAAAACGATTAGCAACTCGTCCACATCCAATCACTCCAACTTTAACATCGGTTGTTGTTTCCGCTCTTAGCATAGTACTACTGATTCCTTCAGTACGAGGAAGGTAAACAACTTTACAGAATTCATTTAAATAATCAAACTTTCCTTCCCAATCAGAACCTATTGCAAAAACGTCTATATTGTATTTTTGTATATCATCAATTTTCTGACCTACATAATCTTCGATTATTACTTCATCAGCAAACCCAGTCGCCTTTACAGCCTCTACACGCTCCAACACATTATTGCGCACATTAAGTTTTCCTCTACCTTTATCAAAGCTGTCACTAGTTACACCAACAATAAGATAATCTCCAAGTTCTTTGGCTCTACGAAGAAGATTGATATGTCCCTGATGCAACAGATCGTATGTGCCATAGGTTATTACTTTTGTCATTATATATATTTATTTGATTTCTATATCAATAGCATAAATCACCCTTCTATATGCCAACATAAATTTTCCCTCATATATAAATATAGATTCTGGCTCATAATAATTGTCGAAGGGATTAACACTATTCACCAATCCATAATCCGCCAAATTAACAATCAACTCTCTCGCCTTTTTCTCTAAATTGATTACAAAAAGCAATATTGGTTCATGCCACGAAGGAACCCCACTAGGAATAAATATCCTATTATTGAAAATAAAGTGTCCTTGGTTATGGCTCACAACAGATTGTTTGCTAATCGAATACTCCCCTGTCAGATGTTCTTGAGACACGAAAACACGTGCCTCATGAGGATCAGGAATTGGGAACTTTGCAAAAGTTGGATAACCAGATCTATTATACTTAACCCAAAAAGAAGTCTTATCACTATCAACCATAGCCTCAATCCAAGAATTAGTAGCGAACCCAGATAATTCTATCGTCTGAACATGTTCTATCCCAAAGGTTTTGTTTCCAACAGAATCTATTGAGAATAGCAAACGATATGCGAAAACATAATAAACGTTGGAATGGGAAGAAGATGAGTATCCTGAATTAATGTAAAGTAATGGGAAAAAATCCTCTTCTGAATACTTTTCTTTGCTAAATCCTATTGTATTAGAATGGTATCTAGAGCTCTTCTCTGGCGACGGTATTTCTAATTGAGTAATAAACTTTTTTATTTTCAGATCATAAATATCAATAGCAGAATTATAATCAAAGCCTTGAATAAAATAATCACCATAACATGCTCCACCCTGGGCACTGTATTTAGTCTGAGATGGATTGAGAGACATATACTTTTCATATGATAAACAGACAGAATCAGAAGCTATCATGTCATCATTATAAAAAACGGGAGGAGGTAACTCTACTGCCATCTCGTCTTCTGCATCATCTGCATTACACGATGCCACCCAAAAACACACTCCAAGCAATAATACCCATAATCTCATTATGATTTCAAATTATTATATAACACAAATGGCGAATGACGCTGTTCCGAATCCATCAAATACCATACTAACATAAAAAAGGTTCGTTGCAAGTATTTTAATTATGTATAAAAATACAATTATCAAATCGACATAATCGTTTTCCTCTTATATGAAAATTGATGAAAAAGATTGTATGTTCCCTTTTTCATTATATATATCTTTTAATAAGCATCTTAAGAAAATAAAAAAGAGTTGAAAAAAAAATCATATTCTTCAGTAATCTAACTACTATATAAACTATATTTTTTACATTAAATTGATGAAAATTACGCATTTTCATCAGCAATAACATCACAATATCCCCAACGGAATCTTTTGCCAGATCAACAATTTCTTTTGAACATTTACTATCTCTGATCTCATTTAATATAAGAAGCCTCGCATCAAGATTAGTAAAGTAATCCTTAGAAAAAGACTTATTTAATATTCCCATTGCACTATTTTCACGGACATAATAATTATATACAATATCAGGAACGCAAACAACTGGTTTTCCGCTTTTCAAAATATATGAAACTAAAAACAACCCATCTTCTTTATATTTAATAGATTCATTAAATCTAATATCATTATCAGCGATGACTTTTTTGTAAAATAACCTGTTCCATAAATATCCTTGAAACATATCTCTCGGATATACAAAAAATAATTTTAGCACATCTTCAACCAATCTCTCAGAATTTTCCTCAAATGTATTAGAGCATAATTTTTTTTCTTCACTATATACTTTTTTATAATTACCAACAACCGAATCTCTTTTTGAATTACTTAATGATAAATAAAGAACTTTTAAACTATCAAAAGGTATTGTGTCGTCAGAATCATAAAAAGCTATAAATTCGCCTTTAGCTTTTTCAATTCCCAAATTCCTCGCCGAACTCACCCCACCATTCTCCTTATGAAACACTCGAAACCGACTGTCCTTCTCAGCATACTCATCACATATCGCACCAGAGGAATCCTTACTTCCATCATCAATAAGAAGACATTCCCAATTCGTATAAGTCTGTGCAACAACACTGTCCAAACATTGACGCAGATATTTTTCTGCATTATATACAGGAATGATAATTGAGATTAAAGGATTGTCCATTATATATTATTCTTTAAATAAGTCAACGATTTTTCTCTCCATTGGTCTAACTTTTGATAAGAAGTTTCTGGAATTGTATAATCATTATCTTCTTGATACTGGGAAATATCAGAAATCAAATTCTTACGAAGATCAAAAAGTGCAAGAAGAGACTCAAATCTAGATAGCCCACGACTTACATTTCCAATTGCGATAAATGGTTTCCCAAATAATATACTGAACACACATGCATGAAAGCTGTCAGTCACCACAAACTCAGCGTCATAAAAGCCTCTGAGCCATTTCTGAATTCTAGGCTGAACACGGTCTTCAATTGGAGTACTCCAATCATCAAACTTTGCACCCACAGAAAAAGGATTTAATCCTTTTTTTTCTGCAATTAAATTTACCAAATCTGTCTTTTCTTTAGAATGATCAAGAATATATACCATTAGATTTCCTGCACTTTTAGTCTCCTGATCTATCTTAAATGCTGATATATAGTCCTCTTTCGACAACAACATCGTTGGATCAAGAACATGTTCTACCTGAAGTCCAAAATTTCTTAAACACAGATCTCTACCTGAATTTTCTCTTACACTTATAGCATTGAACTTTTTAACAAGATCATATACATATTTTGTTTGTTCTGGTGTATACTCCCACTCATCAGTTCCAAAAGACGCCGCATAAGCAATTCTTTTTACATTCCATTCCTTTGCAAATCCTAAAAAAGCATTCTCGATTGTCGATTTAAGCGTACTTTTTATATATTTTGGCCTCCATATCTGATCACTACCCACAACAAAACAATCATAATCATTTTTAGATATCTTATCCAAATAACGTTTGTCTCTATGAACATACTGATTTATTGTAGGTTCTATATTTACTCTTATCTGCTCTTGAACTTTATTATAATAAACTTCATTTAGAATACCAACTTTTTTTCCAAACATACGTCTTATAATACGGGACGGTACTCTAACCAACCAAAAGAACGGCGTAAGTTTATACTTTTTATCCCTCGATAGTACCTTCACCTCATGCCCCATTCTTTCCAAAATCGTCTGGAGAGCCCAAGCCTGAAGAATTCCACCATAATTCGTATGAAGAGGAAGTGTTAGTATTCCGATTTTCATTTTATTCTATTTAATATAGACAATAGAACTC
Organism: Bacteroidales bacterium UBA3844; assembly: GCA_002392915.1. Classification (GTDB taxonomy): domain Bacteria; phylum Bacteroidota; class Bacteroidia; order Bacteroidales; family Paludibacteraceae; genus UBA1723. Next base: position 92,998 of record DGHQ01000059.1, read on the forward strand.
GTTTCAGTATAGAAGACAAAGACTTGTTTGATGTAAGTAAATATTTATCAAAAACTATTGAAACGGGTATATTTGATTCCATCTCCATAAAAAAACTATTGTGTTCTTTATGGATGGGTTTCAGAGTACTTAGTCCTGAATTATATTTAGCCAAATCTTCTAATTGTAATTCTGTATATTCATAATTCAAATCAGAGATGAAATGTTGTCCTTTTGGGGAAAATGTTTCTACTATAGAAACTCCCTTATTATCATCCATTTCAGGTTTTAAATTCCAAATTCCCCAACAATCTCCTAAAACAATATCTGATCCACTCTTTCCAAATCTGGCAGGGCACTGCGAACATGATGGACGTGTCGTAAGATTAGAAGTCAAACCTCTCATATAATGCCCAGACGCAGGTTCTATATATTCACCGCCATTATGTTTGACTACAATACTATATGAATAATTAGACCAACCTGATCTTTTATCACGAAAATTAATAGATTCTATTTGATTTCCATTACATTTCTCATTCATATACTTTCGCCATACCAAAGGACTCGGCACACTATGACATAGAATTTCGATAGTCAAAAGATTATCATAATCCTTTCGCAAGAATTTTTTTAATCCTGCAATCTGACATCCTGTTCCAGAAAAAAGAACCTTTCGACCATCATTAAGAAAAACTCTAGTTTGTCTATAAGTCTCGCCTATTCGACTTTGTAAATACTTTGAGCCACGAAATGCTTCTATGCCATCTAGTGTTTCTGTATAATCGTGCATTACCTCCCAATTTTCATCGAAACGTGCACCAAACACGACACCACCTTCGTCAATGATTTTTTCTGCAATCATAGAAAAAAATCCTCCTGATGAAGATTTAAGTCTAACATCTTCATTTGGATTTTTTGCAGCAACTACCTTCAAAGGCTCTTTTTTCTCATTTTGATTTAAACATGGACAAACATTCTCACATAACCCACAATCAACACATAAATCTTTGTTTACCAAAGGATATCTAAATCCTTGTTCATCTTCATCAAAACATATACATTGCTTTGGACATGCCTGAACACATGCTGAACATCCACAACAATTTACCTTTTCTATAATATTAATCATGCCTTATGAATCAATTTCTTATAAACAGAAATTACCATTGCTTTGGTCTTAGACATAATCATTAAGCGTTCTTGCTCATTACATCCAATATACAATATTGAAATACAAGTACAAATAACAGAAAGTACTGATGTAATAATAAAATTCTGCCAACCATACTCTAAATGCCTATAAGTTAAAAAAGGCAATACAGCGGACGTAATAGTAACTAAAGCAACATTTAGCAACACCTTAGTGACAAATATACGGGATGACCAACATGGAAAATCTCCTCTTAGCATATACATTCTTGCAAATACGGCGAGGCAAGCAGTAGCAGCATTGCAAAATGGAACTATTTCTACAGGAAGTCCCATTTTTATACCAATATACGATAAAGGGAGCATAAGTAGAAGAATACCACCAACAACTATCTGATAATTTTTTATTTCTCCAGTTGCATTCTTTGCTGTTATAATTGGTCGAGACACTGCCTCTGCCAACATAAATACTATTATCAATCTTACAAATGAGACTGTATGTTCAGGTACAATTCCAAGCCACAGTTCTAAGATAAATTTTGCATTAAAAACTATAGGCAAAGCAAGAAGAAGCAAAAGAAAATACGAAAATTTAGAACCATAAATAAGAAGATTCATAAGAGACTCATATTCCTGAGCCGCATATCTTTTAGTAATCTGTGGATTGAATGCTTGTGTAAAGTTACTTACAAAATTGTTTACAATATTACATATACTGTTTGCAACACCATTAGCTGCATTCACCACTGGTCCTCCAGCCCAGTTAAGCAAAAGCGTCGCACCCTGAGTTCTAAGGACAGCCGCAGAACAACCAATAAAATTCCATCCAGCAAAACTAAACAAACTCTTAAAAAGAGTTTTGTCAAATATCCATTTAAATCTACATTCTTCAAAATGATGTTTACAAAAAACAACATATATAATCTGATTGACAACGTGTATAAAACATAATAAAATTCCATACATTATCAATTTATCAATTGGAGAATGAATTACAGCATAACAAATTACAAGCTTGAAAATAGCATCCATAATTGTAAAATAAGCATAGACATCCATTCTCTCATGAGATATTATAGATGCTGAATATGGAGCATTAATCAAGCCTAGGACAAAAGTAATTACAGACAATTGAAAACACCAATTCGCTGCATAAAGTCTATCAGCAGGAATAACCATCTTATTATTAAGATACCAAACACCAACAACTTCCAATAACAGAATAAGTATTAAACTTAATCCTAATAGGACATATATTGATGTAGAAAATGTTCTTTTTAGTTTTTCTTTGTTTCCTGTTCCAAGTTCGAATGTCAATGACCTACTAACAGAACTAACAAGGGAACTAGAAACAAGACTAAACATTGAAACAAAACCACCAACAACATTGTAAATACCATAATCAGTCACACCTAACGCATTAAGAATAACACGTGAAGTATATAGGCCTATCAACATCATGACAATCATACGAAAGTATAAAGCCATGGCATTTTTAGCAATCTGTTTATTGTTAGTTTGTTTGCTATTTGAAATTTGTTCTGACATTTTAATTTATAGATCACAATGAAGACCTAATAAAGTTAAAATTTATTAATAACGCAGATATCCGTGGCATCACCAAATACCTTTGATTCAATGATTACAACGTCTTCTATATTTGTTTTTACAATTTTCATTATGAACAATATATATTAAAGGAATAAACCTGAAGACCTGCCTTTCTATTTAAAATCCATTTTTATTTAGAAGATAATTATTTTTCCCCCTCTATGTGCACTTCATTCTTTACATATAACCTTAATCCACCAGTATCTGAACGGAATGACTCTTCCACACATCGAGTCGAAGTTCTTGCATTCCATTTACGCCAGTTTGAAACATATGCACGGCACTTCCCCCATTGATTCAAATCGTGATTAGCACGAAATATGTCGATAGTATGCTTCACTTGCCTCATTCCGTCACTTGCCCACCCTTTTTTCCCTGTTTTTATTTCACCAAAGATTATCTGTTCAAAGCCATTAACCGTAAGAAGATAATCGCAAGTGCTGTCCAAATCATTCGAATCTTCTTTTCTGATGTCAAGATTATGATCAACAGGAAGGAACATTATGTTCTTGGCATTTGGATTATGTACATTCACAGATGTCAATTTGTAATCTTCCTTAATTGAGAGCTTAACAAAATCCCCGTCTTCTTTATCAAAAAGAAAGAATATGGTGTCTGTTGTATGTTCCACATACCATTTAGAATCAAAAAAATCTACTTTCTGCATATCTGATCTTCAATATCCATTAACCTATCGTACATCTCATTTGCATCTCCCAAAGCGTTATTTAGATAATTGTTATCGTCAGGAATACCATACTCGCTGCCAACTTTTGAAATCTCGCCACTCATTGATATTTCATAAATAACGACGTCACTCGTTATAACCTGAGCATTCTCCGGAACAATCTCAGCTATAGAATTCAAATTCTTCTCATCTTCTGTATGAGCCGACAAGTTTCCCGCCTTTACTGCAAGACTAAGATAATTAAGAATATATGGGCTATGGGTAGTGAGTACAAGTTGATTTCCCTTTAATGCGTTGTTTATCTTCAACAAATCGTACAAAACATACCTTTGAGAGTCAGGAAACAAATTTTGTTCTATTTCCTCCACAACATTAAAGAATCGTCCATTCTTCTTATTCGTGCTAAGTTGCTTTATTAAAGACAGACGTGTTGCGTCATCAAGAGTTTTATCTTTAAGTAGATTCTGTATAGTTTTGTCTGTCCTTTCTGACTCCTCATTTGATTCCTGGGTTATAGCATCAAAAGAGTCGTCTGTAATAAGTCTGTTCAAATAACGAGAAACCAGAACTGTTGGAATCATAGACTGAAATCCACTGGCAGACTCGGTGATTCTTACCTTAAAATCATTTCCTTTCAACCATGCTATCTGGTTAAGTTTGTCATACTGAACCGAATAACCCATAATTGGAAGACTTTCAGCTCCTGAAATAGCACGAAGAGAACGTCTGTATTCACCAAGCAGGACATCAAGAGAACTTGGTATTCCTTTTATTTTTTCTGAGCGATCCACTACATTCAGCAAATTTCTCTCAGCAGGAATATACATCACCTGAGGGCGAACATAATCATGACCATTTATCTGGGTCACTTCCAATTTTCCATTTTCATATACAAAACAATACTTATCTCCTTCAAAACGAATATAAGTATCATCCTTGAAATAATTTTGAATATTATGAAAACCGCAGTACTTTTTGCGAAAACGGTCGTACGTAACCAATTCCTTAGATAAAAAATCTCCTCGCGTCAAAGCTTTTTCCAACCAACAGAAAGTAGAGAGCAGTTTAGCAACAGTACTTTTTCCTGCTCCTTGCGGTCCACAAAACGTAGTTACCTTATGCATTTCAAGCCATACATTATTTCCATTACGTATCGGTCCAATATTTCTTAAAAGCAAGCGTTTCATATAAAATCTCTTTATTTCTATTGTTATGTTAGATTTGCAAATTCAATTTTTTCTAACCACAACCTACGTAACTCGAAATTTGTTTTTAAACAATTATTTTGTATATTCTTAACACACACCTCCAATGAGTCAATCCAACGATTCAAGCGTCTGTGTAATATACTGTATATCTTGACTATCTAAACCCGCTTCTCTTGCTATTGATTCCCAACTGATTGCAAAATCTTTTGCCGTAGATCTCCATGCAATGTCATGTGATTTTTCCTTAATCTCATCATATGACAAAGCCCCATAAGTATTTACAGACCAATCTAATGCATCAATATCTGATTTTGATAGTTTGTTAAGATCTGCATTCTGTAGTGGGACAACATACATCCAATCCTCAATAGCAAACATTTTTTTCAAACCTTCTGTATCAGACATGTACGAATCACCACGTACAATTTTTAAAATGTCGTATACCCTTGAAGGGACTGGTCCTGCATCCATCGCTATATAAGTGTCACCCAAAATAGGCATTCCCCAATCTTGCAAATGTTTACGCTCCGCAAAATAGAGAATCTTGAAAATCTTATGCAGATCACGCCTTTCAAGTCTGTTGGCAACATATAATATAGATTGTGTTGCCTTTTCTTTATTGAATATTATCTGGCTATTTTCCATAAAATCAAACCCTATTTTGCTTTACAATCCTAAAATTCGCAACAAAGATATAATTTTTATCTTAATGAAACACTTTATTGTTTGTTCCTTTATCCACAAAGAAGAATGCCGCCTCAGCGTCAACAGCTACCTTGGCCATATCATAGCGAAAGATTTTCCAAAGAATCCTTTAGGAAGGGGGAAAAGATTACTGCACAAAATTTCCCTCTCCGTTTAATTCCTTCTGAATATACTCCAAAGAGGCAATCTTAGCTTTTGTTTCCTCGAGAGTCAAACGACGTGTGTTGTCTGAATTAAATTCTGTAAGTGTATTTCGCTGAGTTTCTCCCTCTTTGAAGAATTTGTCATAATTCAAGCCACGGTTGTCAGCAGGCACACGGTAGAAATTGCCCATATCCTCAGCCTTGGCACACTCCTCATTTGTAAGAAGTGTCTCATACATTTTCTCTCCGTGACGAATACCGATCACCTTGATATCTTCTTTCTTGCCTCCGAATAGCTCACAAACAGCCTCTGCCTGTGTCTGAATAGTACATGCAGGAGCTTTTTGCACAAGAATATCACCATTCTGTCCGTGCTCAAAAGCAAACAATACCAAATCGACAGCCTCCTCTAGAGACATGATGAAACGTGTCATCTTTGGCTCTGTCAACGTGATAGGATTGCCATTTCTGATCTGGTCAATCCACAAAGGAATAACAGAACCACGTGAACACATCACATTACCATAACGAGTGCAACAAATCTTAGTTTTTCCAGAGTAACGAGACTTGGCAACAGCTATTTTCTCCTCAATTGCCTTTGTAATACCCATTGCATTGATTGGGTAAGCAGCCTTATCTGTAGACAGACAAATAACAGCTCCTACACCTGCTTCAATTGCTGCAGTCAGTACATTATCAGTTCCGATAACATTGGTTTTTACCGCTTCCATCGGAAAAAACTCACAAGAAGGGACCTGTTTCAATGCTGCAGCATGGAAAATATAGTCGACGCCGGGCATCGCATTCTTACAAGACTGAAGATTACGTACATCTCCAATAAAAAACTTTATCTTATGAGCATACTCAGGATATTTAGCCTGATATTCATGACGCATATCATCCTGTTTTTTCTCATCACGGGAGAAAATACGAATCTCTGCGATATCTGTCTTCAAAAAACGATTTAGTACTGCATTGCCGAACGAACCAGTACCACCTGTAATCATTAAGGTTTTACCTGCAAAAATTGACATGTTATTATAGTGTATTTTATTTCTGATTTTTTTTGTTTCAAGTTTCAGGTTTCAGGTTTCAAAAAGTTTGATTGATACCTGAATCTTGAAACCAAGACCTTCACTCTTTATACTTTTTTCCTGTCATACCACTAACATTCAATTTTTTAATGAATGAAGCAATACTTTTGCTAAGAGCAATACAATCATTATATAATTTTGTTGAAGTTTCGACATCAATGAAACCTACATCAAAAGCACGAATAATTTGAGAACGAACCTCCCCACAAGAACCCTTTGCCATATAAAGGAAGTTTTTTAATTCCTTATTTCCATCACGTTCATAACCCTCAGCAATATTATCCATAACGCTACCTGCAGACGCATGAATTTGCTGAACGAATCTAGAATCAAATTTCCACGGTTCCTTACTTGTTTCGCAATAAACATTCTTACAGAGTTCACGTGCTTTCTGGAAAATTACCAAATCTTCAAATCTCTCTGCTTTAACCATAACCTGAAACTTGAAACCTGAAACTTGAAACCTGAAACTTGAAACCTGAAACTTGAAACCTGAAACTTGAAACCTGAAACCTGAAACCCGAAACTTGAAACCCTTCTACTCCTTCCTCCACACCATCTTATTCACCACACCAACGTACGATTGGATAATCTTAACCACCTTATTTGAAACATCATCGGTGTAGTTTGGAACAGGAATACCGTAATTTCCATCCTTCGTCATCTGAACCGCAAGATCAACGGACTGCAAAAGACCCTTAGTGTCGATACCAGAAAGAATGAAGCATGCTTTATCAAGAGCTTCTGGACGTTCTGTCGACGTACGGATACAAACAGCTGAAATAGGCTTTCCTATGCTCGCATAAAAACTTGACTCTTCAGGAAGTGTACCTGAGTCTGAGACGACACAGAAAGAGTGCATCTGTAGGCAGTTGTAGTCATGGAATCCCATAGGTTGCTGCACCTGCACACGTGGATCAAGTTGGAAACCTGATGCTTGCAATCTGTTACGAGAACGTGGATGACAGCTATAAAGAATAGGCATATCATATTTCTCCGCCATCTTATTGATTGCAGTGAATAGAGAGATAAAATTCTTCTCAGTATCAATGTTTTCCTCACGATGAGCAGACAAAAGAATATATTTTCCCTTCTCCAATCCAAGACGCTTATGAATGTCGCTAGACTCTATCTCTGCAAGATTCTCATGAAGTACCTCTGCCATAGGAGATCCAGTCACGTATGTACGCTCACGAGGAAGTCCACACTCAGCCAAATAACGACGTGCATGCTCTGAATATGCCATATTGACGTCGGATATGATGTCGACGATGCGACGATTAGTCTCCTCTGGCAAACATTCGTCCTTACAACGGTTTCCTGCTTCCATATGAAAGATAGGAATATGCAGACGTTTTGCTCCTATTACACTCAAACAAGAGTTCGTGTCACCAAGCACCAAAACAGCATCCGGCTTAGTCTGGTTGAATAATTTGTAAGAGCAGTTGATGATATTACCACACGTCGCACCAAGATCGTCACCTACAGCATCCATATAAACCTCAGGATCAGCAAGTTTCAAATCCTTAAAGAAGACACCGTTAAGGTTATAGTCATAATTCTGACCTGTGTGGGCTAGAATCACATCGAAATACTGACGACATTTATTGATAACCGCAGCAAGACGGATAATCTCCGGGCGAGTACCAACAACGATAATAAGCTTTAGTTTGCCATTATCTTTGAACTTTACGTCGCTATAGTCAAACTTAGGAGTTTTCTGTTCCATTAATTATTTAATTATTCTACTGGATCAAAGTATGTATCAGGACGATTAGGATTGAAAATCTCATTACAGAACATTACAGTAACGAGGTCTTCTGAGTCTGATAGATTAATTATATTGTGAGTATAGCCAGGAAGCATCTGTACAGCCTGAATTTTCTCTCCAGACACCTCATAGTTAAGGATAGGAGCATTCGGATCAGCCTCGTTACGAAGTTGAATCAATCCCCTGCCGGCAACTACGATGAATGTTTCCCACTTGCTATGATGCCAATGTTGACCTTTGGTGATTCCCGGTTTAGAAATATTTATAGATACCTGACCACAATTGAGAGAATGAACAAGCTCTGTAAAACTGCCACGAGGGTCTACATTCATTTTCAAATCATAGATAGCTTTCTCTTTTGGAAGATAGCTAAGATATGTAGTCATCAGCTTATAGCGAAGAGAACCTTGAGGCAATTCCATCATGTTGATGCCTCCGACATTAGAAGCCGCCTGAGCACACTCATTAATGATATCCACAATTTCCCCAAGTGTAGTCTTATGAGTTACAGGGACATAACAATACCGGCCGTTCTCTGCAGGCACCGTCTCCACGCCATCAAACTCACAACGATGCGACTCTCCACGTAGCGCGCCAATCATCTCGTCTACAAGATCATCTATATAAAGGAGTTCCATCTCCACCGAACGGTCATTGACCTGGATAGGAAGATCATTAGCTATATTGTTGCAGAATGTGGCAATAGCAGAATTATAGTTAGGACGGCACCACTTTCCAAACAGATTAGGGAAACGATAGACCAGAACCTTGGCTCCCGTCTCTTCTCCATATTTGAACATTAATTCCTCACCTGCCTTTTTACTCTTGCCATACTCAGAAGTACCGAATCGACCTGCGAGAGTAGCCTGGATTGAAGAGCTAATCATAACAGGGCAATTATTATTGTACTTTTTTAGAGTGTCGAGCAAAACTGTTGCGAACCCAAAATTACCTTCCATAAACTCCTTTGGATCCTGAGGACGATTGACACCAGCAAGATTGAATACAAAATCACAATCCCTACACCATGCATCAAGATCATCTAAAGATGAATCTATATCATATTCGTATACAGCATCAATGGGTTCAGGAAGGTTATACCACTTAGCCTTAGCGTCCTTAATGTTTTTAAGTTGAGAGCACAAGTTCTTTCCAACAAAGCCTTTAGCTCCTGTGACAAGTATCTTCATAATTTATAATTCTATCAAATCGCCGAAAATCAACAACTGTTTTATCTTACTGTCCCATAATACCCCGCATACCACTTCGCAAAGGCTCTCAATCCGTCACGAAGAGTCGTGCTTGGTTTGAATCCGAAATCCTGCGCTAATGGAGTGGTGTCTGCAAATGTCACTGGCACATCACCAGCCTGCATAGGCACAAGCTCCTTATGTGATTCGAAATCGTAGTCGGCAGGAAGCACTTTGGCTGCTATCAGCTCCTCCTGAAGGATCGTCACAAAATCAAGAAGGTTCTCAGGTGAGTTGTTTCCGATATTATACACTTTGTAAGGCGGAATAGGCAATCCGTCCTCACCATTCTCCTTCTCCGGTGCATGCTGCATCACACGGACCACACCCTCCACGATATCGTCAACGTATGTGAAGTCACGTTTGCAGTTGCCATAGTTGAAGATCTGGATTGTCTTGCCCTCACGAAGCTTATTCGTGAAACCAAAATATGCCATATCAGGACGTCCAGCCGGGCCATAGACAGTGAAGAATCGCAATCCCGTCGACGGAATATTATAAAGCTTCGAATATGCGTGAGCCATCAGCTCGTTGCTCTTCTTTGTTGCGGCATATAGTGAGACGGGGTTGTCCACCTTGTCGTCTGTGGAATATGGCACCTTTTTATTTGATCCATAGACACTTGAAGACGATGCGTAGACAAGATGCTCCACTTCATTATGACGACATGCCTCGAGAATATTGTAGAATCCGATCAGATTAGATTGGATATAAGCGTCTGGATTCGTGATGCTGTAACGTACTCCTGCCTGGGCCGCAAGATTCACCACGACAGCAGGCTTGTATTCAGAGAAAATATTGTCGACAGTAGCCCTATCAGCAATGTCTCCCTTGACAAAAGTCCAGTCACATCCGAGATTATCGATTTCCTTTAGCCTTTCATACTTGATATTGACATCGTAGTAATCAGTAATAGAATCAAGTCCTACGACACGGATATTCTTCACGTCCTTAAAAAGACGTTTAACAAGATTTGAACCGATGAATCCCGCTGCTCCAGTGACAAGCACCGTCTTTCCTTCTAGAGATACATTAAACTGTACCATAATTGATTTTCCCTGTTAGGTATATATTTAACAAAAGATTCCCCACTGAGCACGATTAAAGATTGATTATTCTTGAACCATTAATCATTTAATCATACATTATGCTATATTTCGCTATTGGATATTTTGCAACGACTTTTTGCAGAATTTGTTGTGATTGAGAACAAACTCATACCACAGTTTCACATATAGCCTCGTTTAATTATTCCAAGCATAACAATCCACCAACCAATTTATTATAATAATAATTAGTTTGGTTTGTCACACAAGAAAGAGTCAGGAACAAACGCTCTTTTTCACTTCGAACACTTCTCTCAAACAGATTCTCCAAATCCACTTAATAGTTTTTTCCCTTAAAACAGGTTACAAACGGGTTACAAAATTACTATTTTATTAAAAAAAGGCAAACAAATTCTATTAAAAATGGATTACGGCAAATGGTTCTCTTTTTAATTATCACTTCGTACCTGACACATAATAACCGACTTTGACATTTGTAGGCGAGAGAATGCAAAAAGACGTTTTCCCAGTTCATTGATAGACGCGCCAAGATGGTACACTTCATCGTCAATGATAAGGAATCGATCATGTACTCGTTGACGAGTCTCTGCTAGACGGACGATACGCCCACTCTGAGTTTGTGCAGTAGACTGTAATGCTTGCAAACCACGACCTATACGCTCCACATAAATAGTAGCGTCTACGCCCTGATTACGATATTCTAATATATCAAACGTACGAGAATCAATATAATTATCTATTAGTATCACCTCGCATTTCGCTATGCGTATTAATTGTTCCGCAAAGAGGCGGGCATCCAACACTTGCCCTTCATAAAATATACCTTCAACAGGAGGAACATTAGTCCGGATGAAGAAATTGATCTGTTCTTCGTTTTTTGACACTCTTTCTTCAAGTTGGGAAAATCGTGTATCTATTCGTTCCTGCATTGCTACAAGTTGGTGGTTAATCGAATACCCTCGAAGAAGATAGTCACGAAGGACACTGGTAGCCCAAATACGAAATTGGGTGGCATTACGGCTATTCACTCTATATCCAACAGAAAGGATCAAATCCAAATTGTAATAATCAACCTTATATCTTTTCCCATCTGCAGCAGTTGTTTCCATTTTGGAAACAACTTGTTCGCGGACCAATTCTCCTGTTCCAAAAATATTTTTCATGTGCTTAGAGATAGCAGATTTTTGTACGCCAAACAAATCAGCTATCTGTTGCTGGCTTAACCAAATAGTATTTTTATCAAGTTTTACCTCAAGCACTACATCTTCTTCTGGCTTATAAAGCACTATCTGAGACACTTCGTAAAAATTTTGCAATGTACTGTTATTTTCATAATTTATTAAAAAATTAGCAGATGGCGAACGTCTTTCGCCATCTGCCATAAGCTATCCGCCAACGTCATTTAAAACGGAGGTGCTGTCGGAGTCGGAGCCTCATCTTCCTTAGGCTTGCCCGCCGTCATACCTTCCAAGTTGACCACCACGACCTCTGTCGAATAGCGGGTCACTCCTGCCGAATCCACCCAACTTCTTGTCGACAGCTTGCCCTCAATGAAGACTTTGTTGCCACACTTGATGTACTGTTCAGCGAATTTTGCACTGTGTCCCCACGCCACAACCTTGTGCCACTCTGTCTGTGGCTGCACTACAGTGCCGTCTGGCGCTGTAAATCCTCTCTCTGTTGTCGCAACCGGAAATGTAGCCACAACCTTACCCTGATCCAAATACTTTACCTCTGGATCTTTACCTACGTTACCTACCAAAAAAACCTTGTTCATTTTGGATTACTTTTTTGACTGTTATTTAATAATTATTTTTTAATTCGGTGCAAATATACAATATATTTCTAATATTACTTATCTTTGCGAATAATTTTCTATGTTTAACTAAAATATTTATTTTGGACATTTCATTACTGTTGGATAGTTCGGCTGATTCCGTTCCCTTGCCGGAATGGTGTACGTATGGTTTGGCAGCTCTATGTTGGCTGCTTGGGTCTATTGCGGTTTTTGTATTCTCTTATTGTGAATACTTTCTATTCTCGCTGTCGGATTCCGACAAAGAGAAGATCATGAAGAATAATTCAGCTGGATACTCCGGATTGAAGAGTCTGCTGAACGATGATAAGCAATCGTTATCGGCTGTGGTGCTAGGTTATTGGTGCTCAACCGCTGTATTAATTGCCATCGCCTTCCATATTATATATGTGATAAATATTGGAGGATGTGAAGACACTCAAGGCCACGCTTGCCAGAGGACAATATTGACGATGCTCATTCTTTTGGCAACGTTCATTTGGATTCTTTTATTTGCCGACGTGTTGCCTCACAAAATCAGCAAACAAGACAGAGTGGCTTGTCTCTACTATATGTCGAAACCGGTGAGGATCGCCTCATTCCTGCTTTATCCTTTCGCAGCTCTGCTAAAGCATACAGAGTTTATCGCTTGCAGACTGGAGGTGAAACGACAAAAAAACATATCGCTCGATGAGCTGTCTGAGACGTTGCACTCCGACTCCATAAAAGATAAAGAGGAAAAAGATATTCTGGAGAGCATCGTCACTTTCGGAAGCGTTTCGGTGGGGGAAATTCTCCGTCCAAGAGTAGATGTGGTGGCTGTCAACTACAGCGACAAATATACGGATGTGCTTAAAGTGATCCGCGACAACGAGTATTCACGTATGCCTGTGTACGACGGCTCAGTGGATAATGTGAAGGGTATTCTGTATGTAAAGGATTTTCTGAACTATCTCGACCGTGGCGACGACTTCAATTGGCAACATCTTATCCGTGCCCCGTTCTTTGTGCCGGAATCAAAAAAGATTGATGATCTGCTACGTGAGTTCCAGGTGAAGCGAATGCACATGGCGATCGTAGTGGATGAGTTTGGCGGCACATCAGGAATAGTAACGATGGAAGATATCCTGGAGGTGATCTTCGGCGACATCAGCGACGAGCATGACGTAGAGCAGAAGCTCTACACGGAGCTCGACAAACGCAACTATCTCCTTGAAGGCAAGATGCCTCTGTCGGATTTCTATAAGATCGAGAAGATCGACGCGAGTGTGTTTGAGGCTCTCGACGTGGATGCAGACACCGTGGCAGGACTGATATTGTCGCTGAAGGGAGACATTCCGTCGCTCGGAGATGAGATAATCCATGAAGGATACATCTTCAAGATCGTGTCGGTGGATAAAAGAAGAATTAAAAAGATCAAATTACGTTTGCCAGATGAAAAGAAGTAGACTACTGGTGATTTCAATAATGACGGTCATCATCACCGTCATCACAAGCGGATGCTCCAACGATGTGCCTCGTCCGCGCGGCTATTTCCGCATCGAATTGCCGGAGAAAAACTATGTCAAGTTCGACAACGACTCTTTCCCCTACTTGTTCGACTACGCTAACGTAGCCGCCATAGAGAGAAAGGCGACAAAAGATGAGCCATATTGGGTGGATGTCGTCTATCCTCGCCTCAACGCAAGAATCTATTGCAGCTACAAACATGTGGACGGCAATTTCAGAGAGGTGAATGAAGATGCTCGCTCCTTCGTCTACAAGCATACGATCAAGGCAGACGACATCACAGAGCAGCCTTATGTCGATGATTCGGCTAAAGTGTATGCCCTACTCTACGAGCTGAAGGGCAACACAGCCTCAGCCATACAGTTTGTGGCGACCGACAGCGTGAAGCATTTCTTCCGTGGAGCTCTCTATTTCAACAACACTCCCAACCAGGATTCGGTGGCACCTGTGCGTGAATATATACGTGAGGACATCATCAGATTGCTGGAGAGTCTGAGGTGGAGATGACATTGCGGCTGGCTTTTGGCATATAGCTTTGGGCTTTAAGCTTTTTGCTTTTTTTACTATATTTGTAAATTCTAAGTGGATAACGCTTATGAAAACAAGACAAGAATACATACAAATATTGACGGAACACATTGCCGAACTTGCCGAAAGATTTGGAGTTCGGTCTCTAATCCTATTCGGATCCGTTGCCAGAGACGAGCATCATGAGGGAAGTGATGTAGATGTGTTTGTGGATATGCCACCCAAATTTTTTCTAGCATGTACTGCTGCGGATTATCTAGAAGAGATACTTGGATGTAAGGTAGATCTTGTGAGAAACAACAAAAACATAAGCGATTTCTTTCGTAAACAAGTAATGTCAGATGGAATTCAAATCTTCCCAGCAGCGTGAACTCACCAATTTATCATCAAGATTGTAACTATCGTTTAAGTAAAGACTCTTTTCATACTCGATATGAATATCAAAAACATATATAAATACCTTCTTGCGATTGTAGCGGTGGTGGCAATCGCATTCTGCGTCTTTTCTGACAATTTTTTCTTCAGATTAGACTTGACACAGGAGAAGCGCTACAGCATCTCTGACAACACTAAAAATATGTTGAGGAATGCCGACGGTGATATTTCCGTCGTCGTATATCTTGATGGAGATCTGAATGCAGGATTCCTTCGTCTGCGTAAGGCGACAAAGGAGATGCTGGACGAATTCAATGTCTACGCTGGAGGCGGATTCTCATATAAGTTTGTCAATCCATCGGCAGCGGATAATGCCAAAGCCCGCGACAAGAAGTATGAGGAATTGGAAAAACGTGGTTTGCGACGCATTCCCGTCTACGATAAGGATGCGGAAGGAAACCCGACAATGAAGGTAGTCTTTCCATGGGCAGAGATTTCATACAAGGAGACCAGCGGAAAGAAAGTCACACGACCAGTCTGTCTGTTGAAAAATGTGCAAGGCAAAAGCGGAGAGGAGAATCTGAACCTTTCCGAGCAGAGTTTGGAATATGAGCTTACGAATGTTCTTCGTCTGCTTGTAGACAAAAGAGACACACGTGTCGCATTCCTGGAGGGGCACGGAGAGTGGCCAGAGCAATACGTCTACGATTTCACAAAGACACTGAGCGAATACTACAGCATCGACTTCGGAGCGATCAGCAACCGTACAGATGTACTTGATGCATACGCGGCAGTGATAGTTGCCGGTCCGACGTCGGCTCTTCCAGAAAAAGACAAATATGTGCTCGACCAATATATAATGAATGGAGGAAAAGTGTTGTGGCTTGTCGACGGAGTGAAGATCTCATTAGACAGTCTGAGCAAAGAGTCGCAAACGATCGGTATAGTCAATTCCGTCAACTTGGACGACCAGCTATTCCGCTACGGAGTGCGCATCAATCCAGTTTTGCTTCAGGATGTGCAATGCTCGATGATACCAGTGAACATGGCAAGGGAGGGCGACGCGCCAGATTTCAAACCAGCCCCATGGTATTATTCGCCATTGTTGATCACCAATCCCTACCATACGATTTCCAAGAACGTCACACCCGTGAAGACAGAATTTGTCAGTTCAATGGATTTTGTCGGCGACACGACAAAAATAGAGAAGACTCCATTGCTTCTGACATCGTCGAGCACACATGTGCAGACAATTCCGTCGATCGTAAGCATGGATATCATCAACGTGGAGAAGACAGGATACTATTTCAACATCCGCAATATGATGACCGCCGCGCTTCTTGAGGGACAATTCTCATCAATCTTCAAAAACCGCATGGTGCCGGAGGGAATACAAGCGACAACGGCAAAGAAAGATTCCAGTGTGCCTACCAAGATGATTGTTGTGGCAGACGCGGATGTCATACGCAATGACGTGCAGGGGTACGGAGCCAACGCACAAGTGTTGCCATTAGGCTACGACCAGTATATGAACCAACAGTTTGGAAACAGCGATTTCCTTCTCAACTGTGTCAATTATCTGACAGATGACGACGGATGGATGCAGCTGCGTAATCGAGAAGTGAAGCTCCGACTGCTCAACAAAGCATCGTCGATCGGAGCACGCCAATTCTGGCAGATACTCAACGTCCTGCTCCCAGTGCTATTGCTCGGCATCTTCGCCGCAATCTATCTATTCCTCAGAAAGAAAAAATACACCCACTAAGCACCGTAGGTGCGACACATCCCAGCATAGGGCATAAGCCCTATGACTACAATACGCAATCCCAGCATAGGGCATAAGCCCTATGACTACAATACGCAATCCCAGCATAGGGCGTAAGCCCTATGCCATCATTATTCATTATTCATTTTTAATTTTTCATTTTTAATTCATCATCCCTACCGTCATCCACGGAATCACATAAAATCCATCGAATTATGCATTGCGAATTATGAATTATAATTTTGTTTTGGTAATTTTGTAAAAATTTTTAAACGATGGTAAGAGTTGGAATCATAGGTGGTGCAGGATACACCGCAGGTGAGTTGCTAAGAATCCTAGTAAACCACCCACAAGTTGAGATCAAATTTGTCAACAGCACAAGTAATGCTGGCAATTATTTATACGAGGTTCACGAAGGTTTGTTCGGTGAGACTGAGATGAAGTTTACGGAAGAGTTGCCGTTTGATTCGATCGACGCAATGTTCATCTGCTCAGGTCACGGCGACAGCAAGAAATTCTTGGAGAGCCACGACGTGCCAGCAAACGTAAAGATCATCGACCTTTCTCAAGACTACAGAGACGAGAGCAACGGTTTCGTTTATGGTTTGCCAGAAGTCAACAGAGAGAGAATCAAGAAAGCCACTAAGCTAGCCAACCCTGGTTGTTTCGCGACAGCCATCCAGATTGGACTTCTTCCACTTGCCGCAGCTGGTTTGTTGAAGAACGAAATCCACACTAACGGAATCACAGGTTCAACAGGAGCAGGTGTAAAGCCAGGTGCGACATCTCATTTCAGCTGGAGAAACAACAACATCTCCATCTACAAGGCGTTCACGCACCAGCATCTTATCGAGATTGGCATGACAATCAGAAACCTTCAGCCATCATTCGACAAGGACATCAACTTCCTTCCTGTACGTGGCGACTTCTCTCGAGGAATCTACGTAAGCCAGTACACAGAGTGTGATCTTGACGAAGAGGCAGCAATCAAGCTATACAAGGATTTCTACAAAGATTCAGCGTTCACATTTGTGATGGACAAGAATCCAGATTTGAAACAGGTGGTGAATACCAACAAGGGCATCGTTCACGTTGAGAAGCATGGCAACAAACTACTTATCATCTCTATGATCGACAATCTGTTGAAGGGTGCGTCTGGTCAGGCAGTCCAGAATTTCAACCTCATGTTCGGTCTTGACGAGAAGATGGGCTTGAATCTGAAATCAGTGGCATTCTAAGATAGCTTATAGCCAACAGTCATGTGCCAACGTAAATTATAAAAGAACAATAATTCATACATATAATAATGAATCTATTTGACGTATATCCACTCTTCGATGTCAACATCGTAAAGGGAAAAGGATGCAAGGTATGGGATGACAAAGGTCAGGAGTATCTTGATCTGTATGGCGGACACGCCGTTATCTCTGTAGGTCACGCGCATCCTGAATATGTATCAGCGATCAGCAACCAGGTAGCGACACTTGGTTTCTATTCCAACTCAGTGATCAATAAGCTTCAGCAGGAGTTGGCAGCAAAGCTTGGAAAGGCTTGCGGCTACGACGACTATTCACTATTCTTGATCAACTCAGGAGCTGAGGCAAACGAGAACGCATTGAAACTTGCGTCGTTCACTAACGGCAGAACACGTATCTTGACTTTGGAAAAGGCTTTCCACGGCCGTACCTCACTTGCTGTCGAGGCAACCAACAATCCGAAGATCATCGCGCCTATCAACGCAAACAATCACGTCACATACCTTCCAATCAATGATTTGGAGGCTTGGGAGAAGGAGATTTCCAAAGGCGACGTGTGTGCTGTGCTTCTTGAGTGCATTCAGGGAGTAGGCGGCATACGTATGGTGACAAAAGAATTTTTGAGCGGATTGCGTGAGCTTTGCGACAAATATGAGACAGTGCTTATCTGCGACGAGATACAGTGTGGTTACGGACGTAGCGGTAAGTTCTTCGCCCACCAGCACCTTGGCGTCAAACCAGATATGATCACAGTGGCAAAAGGTATCGCAAACGGATTCCCTATGGCTGGAGTGTTGATCTCACCTAAGTTCAAGGCCGTATACGGTCAGCTTGGCACAACATTCGGAGGAAACCATCTTGGTTGCGCGGCAGCGATCAGCGTGCTCAACATCATGGAGAAAGAAAACTTGATAGCCAATGCGGCAGAGGTAGGCGACTATCTGATGCAGCAGTTGAAAACCATCTCGTCTCCGCTTATCGCAGATGTACGAGGCAGAGGATTGATGATTGGAATCGAGTTGACGGTGCCATACAAAGAGATCCGTACAAAACTAGTGTTCGAGCAGCACGTGTTCACAGGATGCAGCGGCACACATGTATTGCGTCTTCTTCCACCTTTGTGCCTGACTAAAGCAGACGCAGACGAGTTCATCAAACGCTTCAAAGCAGTGTTAAACTAAGAGAAAAACATAAGAACATATATGGCAAAAGAATTGACCCCACGTGCAGAGAACTACTCACAGTGGTACAATGATTTGGTAGTAAAAGCAGACCTTGCAGAGCAGTCGCCTGTCAGAGGATGTATGGTAATCAAACCTTATGGTTACGCCATTTGGGAGAAGATGCAGGCTGAGCTTGACAGACGTTTCAAGGAGACAGGCCACGTCAACGCATATTTTCCTCTTCTAATCCCTAAGTCTTTCCTCTCAAGAGAGGCCGAGCACGTAGAGGGATTCGCTAAAGAGTGTGCTGTTGTGACACACTACCGTCTGAAGACAAATGAGACTGGAGACGGCGTTGTTGTCGACCCAGAGGCAAAACTTGAGGAGGAGCTAATCGTCCGCCCTACTTCAGAGACTATCATATGGAACACATATAAGGGATGGATCCACAGCTACCGTGATCTTCCTATCCTTTGCAACCAGTGGGCAAACGTGATGCGCTGGGAGATGCGTACACGTCCATTCTTGCGTACAGCTGAGTTCTTGTGGCAGGAGGGACACACAGCCCACGAGACTCGCGAGGAAGCAGAGGAAGAGGCACAGAAGATGCTTCACGTATACGGCGATTTCGCAGAAAACGTGATGGCAGTGCCAGTGATCAAGGGTGTGAAGAGTGAGACAGAGCGTTTCGCAGGAGCAGTCGACACATATACAATCGAGGCTTTGATGCAGGATGGAAAGGCCCTTCAGAGCGGCACATCACACTTCTTGGGTCAGAACTTCGCAAAAGCATTCGACGCGCAGTTCCAGAACAGAGAGGGAGGAATGGACTACGTTTGGGCTACATCTTGGGGAGTTTCCACTCGTTTGATGGGAGCATTGATCATGACACACTCAGACGACAACGGACTTGTGCTTCCTCCAAAATTGGCTCCAATCCAGGTGGTTATCGTCCCAATCTTCAAGGGAGACGACCAGAAAAATGCCATCGCAGAAAAGTTGGATCCAATCATTAAGGAGTTGAAGTCGAAAGGCATCTCCGTCAAATATGACGATGATTCACAGAAGCGTCCAGGATTCAAGTTTGCAGAATACGAGTTGAAGGGAATTCCAGTAAGACTTTGTATGGGAGCAAGAGACTTGGAGAACGGCACTATTGAAGTGGCTCGTCGAGACAACTTGACAAAGGAGAGCATCAACCTTTCAGATACAGTGTCATACGTAGAGAAGCTTCTTGTTGACATTCAGGCTAATATGTTGAAAAAAGCTCTTGATTTCCGCAACGCAAGTATCAAGAGCGTCGACACATACGAGGAGTTCAAGACAGAGATCGAGAAAGGTGGATTCATTCTTGCTCACTGGGACGGAACAGCTGAGACAGAGGCTCTTATCAAGGAAGAGACAAAGGCAACAATCCGCTGCGTGCCATTTGATTCTTACATCGCCGGCGACAAAGAGCCAGGCAAATGTATGGTGACTGGCAAACCAAGCAAGTGCAGAGTATTGTTCGCAAGATCATATTAATGCGATGCGTAATACGTAACGCATAATTCATAATTAGGCCATACAGAAATGTGTGGCCTTTTTTATTCAAAATTGGCATTTTAGCAGTTTATGACCGATAAATAGTTCATTGTACTTGAGGATTCCAAAGGGCGGAACGCCCTTCCTCCCCCCCTCTAGTGCGAGCCGAAGGCGAGCACTTATAATTTACAAAAAACGCATTTTTACCGCTCGCCCTCTGGGCTCGCGGATGAGAGTGAGTTAGGGCGTTCCGCCCTTAACAATCCTCAATTTATACAACCATTTTTTTTTGCTTCTTCAGAAAGAATTGTTTGTTAGTTGTAATGTACTGTTCCATAAAAACACCTTAACTAATCCAAATCTACTAATTTTCTCGTTTTTCCGCTTACTCTTGCTTTTCTAATTTCATTAACAACCTCCTCTACACTCTTGCCATCATTTTCCCATGCTCCAGTCAAATCGGCAAAAGCGTCATCCTCAACCATTTTCTTCTTTTTCAAAAGATTTCTTATATAATTCAGGACGTCACTTAACGCAGATTCATCATTCCCCAACATTTCTGTCGACACTCTAATGTTATGTTTCAATTCCAATGCTGTCATATTCTTCATTTTTTTGTACACTGCAAAGATAATTTAATTTCACATACCTCATTTCCGATTTATAATTAAATTTTGTTATTTTTGTAACGTTTGCATTGAGTGGAGATTTTCATCCTTTTAATGCCTGGAAAAATCAAAGTAAACTACAAGTTATAATTATTTATGAAGAAAATTTATTTATCACTTTTATGCGGTCTGTTGCTTGGAACATCATGTAATCGCACCGCTGACAAAAGAGACGCAGCGTCGACTGCAGACAATTCTTCCATTACCGACAACACTCCTATTGCGAAAGACACATCTTGGAAATCTCTGTCGCTTCGTGAAAAGATCGGACAGACAATGATGGTAGTCGCCTTAACCGAAGACCATAAAGCAGCTGGAAACGGATCAATCAAAGGATTTTTGGAAAAATATCCAGTCGGCAGTTTGTTTATTGCGGACTGGTATTTGAAAGAGAAATACGCTCCAAAAGATCCATTGGCAGTGTTGCCTGAGATTTTGAAGGAGTACAACGAATATTCGAAAGTGCCGATGCTTGTGTGTGAGGATTTCGAAAGAGGTATCGGCGAGACATATTCTAAATACACGCATCTTCCTGTAGGAATGTCGCTTGGAGCTGCGGCGGACACTGCCCTAGCCTACAATTCTGAACAGGCTATCGCTATGGAGGCTCGTGAGATGGGATTCAACTGGCTTCTTCACCCAGTGTCTGACCTTAACATGAATCCTCTTCAGGAATTAGTAGTTGAACGTTCTGTTTCCGACGACGTGGAGAAGGCTCTTCCTATCTTGAAAAGTCAGATCAACGGTCTTCACTCTAAAAAAATCATCTCCACTGTCAAGCATTTCCCTGGCGACGGTGTGACAATGCGCAACCAGCATATCGTGACTACAGCCAACTCATTGTCGAAAGAAGAGTGGATGAACTCTTTCGGAAAGCTATTCAAAGGTTTGATCGACGGTGGTGCCGCCTCTATCATGGTCGGCCACATTCAGTTGCCTGCATTCCAAACTCAGAAGATCAACGGTCAGTTACCTCCTGCCACTCTTTCAAAGGAGCTAATGGTGGATATGCTTAAAAACCAGTTCAACTATAAGGGTGTGATCATCACAGACGCGCTCAACATGGGTGGATGCGCAGGCTACTACAAAAATGAGCTTGAAGTGTCGGTACAGTGTTTTGCAGCTGGTGCGGATGTCGTTTTGTGGCCATCATTGGCATATATGGATACCGTCGAGGCAAGAATCCTTCGTGGAGAAATTCCGATGGAGCGTTTGGACGACGCTGTTGAGCGCGTTTGGGCAATGCGTGAACGCTTCGGCTACAACAAGAAAGAGAATCATGTGATTGCCACTCCAATGACTGATGCAGACAAAGCATTTGTGAAAAAAACAGGAGCAGCAGTTGCAGACAAAGCCATCACAGTGGTTGAGAACAGCGACAGTCTTCTTCCTATCAAGGCAGAAAACGGCAAACGAATCGCACTTATCGAGATTGGAGAGCAGATGACGGTGGAGAAATTCGCAGTCACAAAGAGAGAGTTGGAGAGCCGTGGATTCAGCGTGGATATTCTTGAGAACCCACACTTCTACGCTTGGGGATACAGAATCGACTCATTGAACAACTACGATAAGATACTTGTTTGCTTCGAGAACCGTTATTTCCACCCACTTGGAACATGCTTGTTGAAAAACAAGGAGTCGTTCGGAGTATGGACAGCCAACATGTTGGATCCAAAGAAAAAGATCGCAATCTCGTATGCAAACCCTTATTCATTGGAGATCTACGAAGGAATCGTCCCAACTAAGATCAATGCCTACAGCATCGACACATTCACACAGAAAGCAGTTGTAAAAGTGTTGACGGGAGAACTTGAGGCGACAGCAACGTCTCCTGTGAAATTGAACAATCCGATGTTGAAATAACATCTGTTTGAAAATACTATAAAGAGGGTGTATCAAAATGATATGCCCTCTTTTTTGCTTCAATGGTGCAAAGCCCTCCACCATAGGGTTTCAACCCTATGAGAGAGATATGACATATCCCCTATGCCAAAGCTCGGAACGGGCGATATCTGCAAAAAAACAAAAATAAAGATGCTTGATAAAATTAATTTTATAATTTTGCATCAAAATTAAGTATCACGTACAAAAAAAAAACAATTATGCCACAATCATTATCCCAAATTTATGTACACCTAGTTTTTAGCACAAAATATAGGGTGCCCATGATTAAAAAAGAAGATTACGTCCAAATCCATAATTATCTTGGTGGAATCCTAAACAATTTAGGCTGTGATGTCATTCGTGTGGGAGGTGTTCAAAATCACGTACATATTCTTTTTAGATTAAGTAGGAAGAAGACAATTGCAGATGTCGTAAAAAACGTAAAAGCAAGTTCTTCTCATTTTATAAATCATTAGGCGATCACTATAGAAACTTTGCTTGGCAAGAAGGTTATGGAGCATTTTCTATTGGAAAATCACATTTAGACAGGGCTATCCGTTATGTTAATAATCAAGAAGAACATCACAAAACTCGTATATATCAGGAAGAATTGTTAGAATTTTTGAAACTTTACGATGTTGAGTATGACAAACGTTATTTATGGGATTAATCCGTAGGGTTCTGCTCTCCGTTGTCTGATAACGCACCGTTGGTGCTCTCCTGTCGATTGACACATGAGCATAGATATCCGTAGGGTTACACCCTACGTTGGCGGGATTATGTGCCGTTGGCACTTATCTGCCGATCGTTCCACGCACCATCGGTGCTTGGTTTCCACACGTAGGGTTAAAAACCTACGCTGGCGGAATTATGTGCCGTTGCGATCGTCCCACGTACCAACGGTGCCAGATCAACTAAGAGGGGAACCAAAACTTTTAGTTTTGATCCCCCTCTCTTTTTATTAATGCCTAATGCCATATAATTCAGCATTTAGCATTCATAATTGTGAATTTCTTACAACTGTGCGTCTGGCAACTCAAAGATAGACGAAGCTGTCTTGCCTGGATCACCAGTTTCAAAACCTCTCTTCAACCAACGTGAACGCTGTGCTGATGTTCCGTGGTTGAACGTTTCTGGCTGAGTACGTCCGTATGCCTGCTGCTGTAGATAATCGTCACCAATCTTTGATGCGGCATTCAAGCCTTCCTCTATATCTCCGACTTCCATTGAATTGTATTTGGCATTGTCGTGGTGAGCCCAAACACCTGCGAAGAAATCAGCCTGAAGTTCAAGACGGATATTCAACTTGTTGCTCTCCACTTGCGACATTCTAGCCTGCTGCTGCGACACCTTCTGCAACGTGCCAAGAAGATACTGCACATGATGACCCACCTCATGAGCGATAACGTATGCTTTTGCGAAATCACCCTTTGCACCATAATTGTTTTCCAACTGATCAAAGAAATCAAGGTCGATATATACAGCCTGATCACCAGAACAATAGAAAGGTCCTGATTCAGAAGTGGCATTTCCACACGCTGACGACACAGATCCACGGAACACTACCATCTTTGGGGCTTTATATGTCATACCAGAATTCTTAAAGATCTCTGTCCACACATCCTCTGTACCTGCAAGGATCTGCGCTGCGAACTGATATTTCTCTTCATCCTCTTTTGTCGGAGTGTAGCCACTACCTGTCTCAACCTTTGGCTGGCTTGAATATGAATTCCAACCTGCTGATAGTCCAGATACAACACTGCCTGTCTGCATGTATGTGAAAATACCTACGATTGCAGCAACCAAAAGGCTTCCTCCTCCTGCAACTGCCTTACCGCTTACTCCACGTCTGTCATCCACATTGCTGGATGTTCTTCTTCCTGTTAGCTTCATTTATTTTAAGTTTAAGTTTATATACTGAGACGCAAAAATACGTTTTTTTTGATTTTTTACATTATTTATCGGAATCATTTCTTGTATTTGTTTTAGTACGAGGATTTTTGTGTGGGAAACGCCTCAACGGAGAAAACAAATAATGAGAAAATACGGTCGGACACTCTATATATTATTTAACTCCAAACTCTTTGTCGATTTTAAGCAATGGAGCTATGAAAAACGGTGGAATCGTACAGATGCATACCCACACGAAGAAGTTTGTGTATCCCAACGTCTCCTGCATATATCCAGCTATCATTCCCGGGATCATCATTCCGAGCGCCATCAAACCTGTGCAGATAGCATAATGTGTAGTTGAATATTTTCCTTGCGATATATAGACAAGATAGAGAGTGAACGCTGTGAATCCGAATCCGTAGCCAAACTGCTCAATCGCCACCATGGTATAGATAGTCGGAAGGAATGCGGTCTGTGTAGAACTCAAAAATATATAGACCACATTAGGGATATTCATAAACAGCAGCATCGGGAACATCATCTTTTTCAATCCATATCTCGACACTGCGATTCCGCCAAGCACCCCTCCTGTCATCAGCGCGATCACTCCGACCAGACCGTAGATATTGCCGACATCTGTCAACGACAATCCTAGTCCGCCATTCTCATATGTGTCCTTCAAAAAGAGCTGCGCGATCTTTCCAAGCTGAGCCTCACCAAGACGGTATGTGAAGATGAAAAGAAGAGCGAGAATAAGCTCCCTGCCTGTGAATTTGGCAAAAAATGATTTAAAATTATTCTTGAGCGACGCTACGATTCCATCTAATCCGAGAGTATTCTGTGCGTCGGTTCCATTCTGAGACGTACGACCGTACGTCTCTACAGACAACATTTCATCATCAGACGTACGACCGATTTCCAAACGTTTTTTGTCATTCGGCAAAAACGCAAAATGATAAACGGACAAAAAGAGAAACGCGATTGCCATTATATAGAAGACGGTGCTCCAGGCGCTAGCATGTGCTGGAATAACATCCATTCCGTCGACGGTATTCTTCTCAAACAACTGACCTGCCAGCACCAGACATCCCCACTGACATAGCACCGTGCTGATTCGATAGAATGTGTTTCGTATTCCCACAAAGAACGACTGCTGGTTGGTGTCGAGAGCAAGGATATACAATCCGTCGGCAGCTATATCATGAGTGGCAGAGGCAAACGCGCAGAGCCAGAAAAATGCCAACGACGCATTGAGCCAGAAGTCACACGGAGCTGTGAACGCCACTCCTCCAAGAGCAATAGCGACAATAAACTGCATCACCACCACCCACATCTTCTTGCTTCCGAACAGGTCGAGAATCGGACTCCAAAACGGTTTGATAACCCACGGCAAATACATCCAAGAGGTGTAGAGAGCCACATCTGTATTGCTCAGACCCATTTCTGAAAGGAAAAGCATCGCAAGA
This sequence comes from Bacteroidales bacterium UBA3844, assembly GCA_002392915.1. Lineage (GTDB taxonomy): Bacteria > Bacteroidota > Bacteroidia > Bacteroidales > Paludibacteraceae > UBA1723. Next base: position 119,492 of record DGHQ01000059.1, read on the forward strand.
GTGTTCACTGCAAAATATGGAGCACCCTCCGCCATATATAATGTGGGGATCCAAGCCCACGGAGTCGTTTGTCTTTTATCCATAATTATATTAGAATCAATAGATACAAAATTAATGCAGAAAAGTAATATTTGCAAAAAATGTTTGCTGGTTTTCCAAGCGTCTACTTATTATATACGACGTCGGTTCTGTTTGATTCATTTTTATTGCGGGCAGGTAAAAAAAACGACTCTAGATCTACCAAGCTCTGCGATTGTTGTTCTTCACCTGTTATTAGTTGCCTTAATAGACAGTCGGCACTCAGGCATTGTCGGGAAAAAACAAAAAAGACTTGTAAACATTCCGTCTACAAGTCTCCATTTTTTCTTGTTGTCCTACTAGGACTCGAACCTAGTCAAACGGTACCAAAAACCGGTGTGCTACCATTACACCATAGGACAATCACAACTCGATAGCCTTTAGGCTCTCATTTGCGGGTGCAAAGGTAAGGCGATTTATCTATTTATCCAAACAAAACTTGATTTTTTTCTTTCATATTTGATAAAATCCGAGTTATCAACAAGTTATGAACAATCCAAACCATAAATCCAAGGCATTTTTGTATTTTTATTCGCAATGATTTTAGAAATGAATAAACAAACATTTTTTTACTTTTTTCAAATCATTTTTCATATCAATGCTCATAATAACAAGTTATGATTTTAGTACGAAAGTTTTCATTTTTTTTTACCTTAAATCACTTTTTTATTCCCAACTTTGCGAATGTAAAACAATCGAAAAATGGAAGACTTAATCGGAGAACTTCACATAATGAAAGTATACCCAGAGACTATCGTGGATGGTCCAGGGTTTCGCTATTCAATCTATCTATCTGGATGCAGACACCATTGCCCAGGTTGTCAGAATCCAAATAGTTGGAATCCGCTAAACGGACTTCCATTGAGACGTAGCATGGTGGACGAAATGGTTGAGTCTATCAACGAGAATCCTATTCTTGACGGTGTCACTTTTTCTGGTGGCGACCCTTTCTTCAACCCTAAGGATTTTGGGTACATTTTAAAAAGAATCAAGAAGGAGACGGGCAAAAACATCTGGGTATATACAGGCTACAAATTCGAGGAACTACTTGAGATTGAAGAAGTTATCCCGTTGCTGAACTATATCGACGTGATTGTCGACGGAAGATTCGACCAGTCTAAGTTCGATCCACGTCTCGACTGGAGAGGCAGTAGCAACCAAAGGCTTGTGAAGGTGCAGGAAGAACTCCGCAAATTCCGCAAGGAAAAAAAAGAGGCAGAGAAAGCCAGCAAAAAGGAAGCCTGCTGATTAAAGGACAAAACAAAGAATAAAAGATATAGAAATTTTAATCGAGGGTTCATCGAATGTTGCGGAGGCAAATTTAGCATGTTGATTTTAAACATGCAAATAAATATGCAAAAAACCGCAAAAGAAAAAGAAAAAACTTTTTTATTAAAGTTAATTGTAATAAAAAAAACACTTGTTTGTGAAAATAGGTGTTTTTGCTTTCGGGTTGATATTGATAAAAAAAAATATAATTTTAGGAAAACAAAAAGCATTCTATTGTGAAATAGGATGCTTTTTTCTTTTTTATATTTGTATAGTAAGATTTTTTTTGTATCTTTGCATTGTTGTTGAGACATCGTTATTAGCATCGATCAACAACGATGTCTGATAAACAATTGAAAATATTTAAATTTCAAATTAATCAGATACAAATTATAAAAAAATATAATTTTAGGAAATTTAATAGGAGACTCTGTGAAGAATCTCCTATTTTTTTATCTTCCCACTTTTGCAAAAACATCTTCCCTTTTTTTAGAAAATTACTTTATGTTATTAAGTGAATTATAATTGATTAGCACTTTCCCCTTTTATGTATTATTAGATATACATACGACTCACATATGCAATATCTGTTTTCCCTTGAAGAAAAAAAAACAAAAAAAATGTTGCTCAGATAATAAATTTTGTTGTACTTTTGTGTCGATGCTTTCGGGCAGGTTATTTTTCCTAATTATATTTTTTTATAGTATGATATTAAAAGACAGATTTTCTGTCATGGATGAATTTGGAAAGTCGCTCCAATTCAGGCAGAGAGTAAATGTAGTGGTTCCGACTACAGAAATTAATTCGGAACGATTCGAAATGCCAGATGACATCGACATCCTCAAAGATTGTGTCGATAACATGAAGAGGTCATCAGATCAACAGGCAGGATTAATCTCATTGAAAAAAGTTATCAGAGACAGATCCACATTCATCCGACTGTACTTAACGTTTGAGACAGTCAACGCATTTATGTGTCTTAATGCTATTGCGAGTTTTAAGTTAATTGCCTGGATAGTTGATTTTCTTACAGATACGGAAGACAACAGCATCACCTTTGACCAGGATCTTCTTCCTGTTTACGATCTCACAAAAAAATCTTTCAGAACAGCAATTAAAGATCTTCAAAAATGTGGATTTCTGAAGTCTGAGGCGTTTGATGGAGAAAATTACCGATATGTCAAAGGATCATACAGGTACTATGTCAATCCTGCCATATTCCAATGCGGTAAGATCTCAGAAGAGGCTTTCCAGGCTGAAAAAAAGGTGCGGAAGAAATTTGACAAAATCATAACAGATTCTAAGATCATAGCAAAGTTGGGTATTCGCAATTCTTCTTTTGAGTCGGTTGCATCCCATTTCTTTCTTCCTGAAGATGATTCCGAGAAGAAAAAAGGAACTCTAATCAAAAAGGGAGTTTATGTTTCTTCCATTCATGACGAACTGCCTCCATTTTTCAAGGTCTTCAGAGGATCTTTTTCGGCAGCACTTCTTTCCCTGAAACATAAATGTTCAGCTAAAGTTATCGCCTTTGTTCTTGACACTTATCTGCCTAAGGATAAAGATGTCACAAAAATTTCTCGTACAAATCTATGTGAGAATGTTACATATCCGATCAGCCGTTCTACCTATTACCGTGCCATTGGTGACATTCTCAATTCTGGAATTTTATATCGAGATAAATCAAATAAGAAATATTATATTAACCCATCAGCGTGGTACAATGGTTCAGCCTTTCAATTGCTGAAGAGCTGCATGGTTACCAGGGACACCAGCGAAAAATGTATGACCAAAAAACAGAAAAAACGAAAACAATTTGCAAAACACCTTAATGCATACTTATACAAAGAAACCACCTTACAACTGTATAATAATGCATAAATTTTAAGATAAGAATATCTTAATTTTCTATATATCCTATGGATTTTTTTCATAGGATTAGGTTGTTGTTTTCTGTCGTGCTACAAAATCGTAACAAATATTGCATATTTTTTCTTTTTTCAAAGGATTTTGATTTATATGCTGTCAAGAAGATCTACAGCCTTTTGCTTTGTTTTGTCGATGACTTTCGCATAGATCATTGTAGTCTTAATGTCAGAATGCCCCATCAGTTCCTTGATGGTGTTAATGTTTGCATCTTTGGTTAGAAGCAGAGTTGCGAATGTGTGTCGGGCTGTATGTATTCCGACCACTTTGTCTATACCCACCTGTTTGGCTACTTTTTGTATGTTGTTGTTCAACGCACTGCTGGATATATCAGGGAATACCTTATCACACCCCTTTTTTGATCCCTTGCGTGGAAGCAGATTTATTGCAGCTGAGCAGAGTGGAATGCTTGTTGTTTTCCTTGTCTTTTTTATCTGTTTCTCTATTCGGACCAAATATCCGTCACGGATAACATTGTTCCAGGTTAGATTTCGGATGTCGCTTATTCGCATTCCGGAATAACAACAGAACACAAATATATTTTTCGCTATTGGATTGGTCCAATCGGCGTTCTTCATTTTTGTAAATTCCTCTTCAGTAAGATATACCCTTGTGGACTCTGGAACTTTTATTCGTTCTTCTTTTGTTATGTGCATGAAAGGGTTTTTTTCTATATATTCGGCACGTACGGCACAGTTCAATGCTCCTATCATCACACGTTCATAGTTTTTGGCTGAAACAGCTTTCAGATGTTCACCTTTTTTTTGCTTTGTTTTACCCTTCTTGCTGATGTAAGAAAATTGTATGTATTCAAGGAATTTGTAGCAGAAATTTTTATCTATGTCACATAGCCTTACTTTAGGATCAAACTCAGTCACCACATCTATCAGATTGGCAATTTGACCTATATCCTTGATCCCCTTTTTTTCTTGTTTATCTCGATATATTTTTAGCCATTCGGTCAATAGGATTTCAGACAACTTATTATCCTTAATATGAGCCTTACCTTGTATCAATGATATTATCCTTTCAGACTGTATTTTCATTGCAGCCTGAAGGGTAATCTCATTTTGCTTTTTGTCTTCTTCTGTTTCTTCTGGAACTATATACAAACCTAAGCTTTCATGAGATCTTTGTTTGTTGTAATAAGTGTCAAGGAAAATGCTTTTATTCCCATTTTTTAGCTTTCTAAAGCGTATTTTGATCGGTTCTTTCTTCTTCATGTCACTGTTTATGTATTAAGTCCTTGTAAGCAAATTTAATATCTTTTTCTCTTCCAAGGAAATTTATGTCCTATAAATGAAAAATGCGGAGGCTGACAACAACCACCGCATTTCTTATGAGTGACTTCTATTCTTTTTACTTTTTCTGCTTTATTATAAGCTTATAATTAGCAGGTAGAGTCACTTTTGTCTCTCTAATTTTATTTGATGCAGCACTCTTTACTGCGGAAGAAGTGGTTGTTATAATTTTACTTAACGTCCTTTGTGTAGTTGTTATTCCTACACCTTCTCCCGATAATGTGTTGCTGGTTGTTTCTTTTCCTGCGTCGTTAACTGCATTGTCAGGGATATATAGTCCCTCGAATCCGTCAACGTCGAAGATCTGAGCATCAAAAGGATAAACATTATCATTGTATGCGATGCTTTCAATATTCAAAAGAATTCGATTCGCCGTAAAACTCGCCTTTGCATAAACCATTGTATGGCGAGGAATGCTAATGCCTGCAACATTAACATTGTCCAGGAGACGGATCTTCACTTGACTGGCGGTTGTGATGTCTTTCTGCTCACCATGGATCACAGCTCTGATCGAATGAGAAGAGTTGTTCGCCCCCTTTCCTCCCATTGGTTTGAACCCTTTATTTTTCTTTGGCTCTGTTTTTTTCTCTACAATCGAAGGAGAAGTTGTGACTTTTTTTTCTTCTACTTCTTCTTTTTCCGTAATATCTATTCCTGTCTGTTCCGATATTCTTTTCCTTTTCTTTGCCATCGCTGCCTTCTTCTGTCGCTGAATCCTTTCTTCAACTGATTCAGTCTCTTCTTTTTCCTCCAAGGATGCTGCTACAGCTAATGATTTTCCCCTTTCTGGTTGTGTCACGTTTCTTTTTGAGACAGATCTGTCTGATCCTATCTGATTCAACGCTTCTATCTCTTCTTCTTTCGACAGAGACTGTGTTTCTTTTGTCTCTAAAGAGTCTTCCTCAATCTCGTTGGATGTCTCTCCCTGGAAAAAAGATAGAGAATTGAAATCACGTTGTGCCTGTTCCTCTGCCTCTTTACGTTCAAGCTCTCGCTGGTATTCTTCGAACAATTCCATTTTTGTTTTTTCCTGTATGGAATTGTCCTCGACAAGAGGATCGGGGATCACATTTATATCGACGTTCTCATTGTCTTGAGCCTGAACCTGTTGGCTTCCTCCTCCTGTGATGTAAAAGAAGGCACAGCCTAACAGACACAAGACAGCACAGAATCCATGATACATCAACAATTTCTTATTTTTCATCTTTCTTTTGTTTTTGTGTTAAACTATCAAGCACCCTCAGTGCCTTTTCTGTTTGATCTTTTGTTCCTTGGGACATTGTAGATAGTTCTTTGTCTACTTCTTCAGATATGGCATCAATGTTACTTGTGACAGGAAGTTCTATGTTTTCTTTTTTAGCCTCTCTTTTGTGCGTTCTGTACATCTTTCCTCCGATGATGAATACAAAAAGAAGAATAAGCAATACAATTCCTGTCTTTATTATGAAGCCTTGTCTTTTTTCGACTGGAATCTTGTTAAGTGCAGTCTCCCACTCTGCCAATTTTTTTATAATATTTTTTATCATCTCTTTACTTTTTTTATTGAAGAAAATTCTCTAATGTTCCATTTGCCTAACACAAATCCATGCGGATTAGTGTCAGTGCGTGGAGCATTGATCAGAAGCTGTGTTGTCACAATAGAAAAATACTCTATATCTGAACTACGCATAAAAGAAGTCTTTCCATAGTATGTTGCCTCGTAAGGGTATTTATCCATGTTCACAATCACGCTGTCTGTGAAGATCTCACAGATAATACCGCCCTGTACGATATGATCATAGTATTGTTTAGACTTTCTTTCCTTGTAATAGAACGCTGGTGTCTCGTCACTTAGCTGTAATGCCTTATTCACATTGTTCTCAATACTTGACATATTTGGGGTCAACGTAAAGAAAAGTTCGTGAAACCTTTGTACATGAGCTTTTGCTTCTGCTGGGCGTGATTGTCTTATGTCTTGTTCAAGAGCCAGGATCAGACTTTTTCCCTGGTCAAGCACATATATTTTCTCTCTTTGAGCTTCTGCAAACTGATAGCTCATCCAAATTGATGATACAGAAACCAATACGGCTATTACAGTTATTCCTATCAGATACACTTTTGTCAATGAGTGTAATTTCTGAATGTCTTTTAAATTATTTAGCATATTTTTTTCTTTTTTCAAGGGTGTTAGCTAGCTCCCTTAACACCCGAATTATCGTTATTTTGGTTAGATCCAGAAGGATTGCTGTTTCCTCCTTTAGCTTTATTGATTATGTTTTCCACTGCTTGAAGAAGACTGCCGTCTCCTGTGGCTGCCAAACTGGCTCCGCCTGTCACCGCTCCTGCTACAAGAGTACCTCCGATTGTAGCTACAGATTTTACGGCACCTCCTATGCCTACATCACTTCCATAATCCGCCATGCTGACAATCATTCCAGCAAGTTTTGGAACCGTGAAATATGCACATGCAGACACAATGAACATCACAGATACAACAAGATCAGAACTTAATACATTGTATATATTCTGAACAACGTTAAGATCCGAGTTCTGAAGCTGGAACATTGCCGTCGCATAGCATTGTGTTACATACAGAATTATGTTGCAGATAGGAATGTATAGAAGAGCACCGACATACTTGCTTATCCAGTTCTTGATGTTGTCAGAGAAGTAAGGAATAAGACTCAATGCAAATGCAATCGGTCCGAACACACTAAGTATGATGCGAAGCAGGTAAGAATATGCTATCATACATGTTTTTGCGATAATGCAAAATAATTGTGCCAGCAGATTGAATGTGCACATTGCGATTATCGACGGAAGTTTCCATACAGAGCTTACCGTTTGTTTTACGGTGTCAATTGTCTTTGAGACAAAATTTTCATCTTCAGAGTCCTTCTGTTCTATTTGATTTTTTTTTACAATGTAATTTTGAAGTTCTGTTAGAACATTGTTATTGTTTTCCACGAGTGTCAATGTGGCGTTGTTGAGAGGCTGATAGATCAGGCTGTCGAAGAGTCCAGTGACAAGACTGAAATTTGTTATGCAGATCAATACAACGAAGGGTTTACAGAAATCCACGATATGAATTTCCGCACCTTTTCCCCATGTTTTCCAAAAAATGTTGCCTACATAGGCGAGCGTGAATATTCCAGCTAATATCTGGCAATATGCCATAAGCTCTGAGCATTCTATCGCTTCTTTTACATTTTCGAAAACTTTCTGTACAAGTTCTGAATTTATATCACTTATCATAGTTAGTTATCTGTAATAAGGTTTATTGTAATAGATTGTTTTGCCATTAGGCATTTTAATGCTTACCCTTCTGGCTTGCAGAGGAACTGCCTTTCCATTCTTCCAGTATTCTTTTGCCCTTCCCATACAAAGTCCAGCACAATAAAGATCGTAGTTTGTTCTCTGAAGCTGTGCATTGAAGATAAAATCATCAACACAACAGATAGCTCGCACCACTTCCTCTTTAATCTTCGCTTTTAAGTCGTCAATATACGACTGTAACTGTTCTGGAGTGACCTCTTCCTCTCCAGTCGAGGATTTCAGTCGATCCCTTAATGCGGTGATGTGCTTTGTTTTCTGTGTTATGACATATCCGCAATCTACAAGTGTCATGATACACTTGTATTTTTCCTCGTATGTCAAATCATCCATATTGGTCACATTTTCTCGTAACCGGGTGATCTTCTGGAATGCATTAGTTCCGTATTCTATAGCTTCAATGATTTCCACACTTGCTGCAACAATTCCGGCTATTCTTTTGAATTTGTCCGCTTTGTCCTTAAACATTTCGAGCTGGGCTGTGAATTGTACCAATTGCTCCTGAGCAATCAGTTTTTGTTCTATAGCCTCTTCCATCGACTCCGCCTGCATGATTATGTTGTTCGCCATATTCGCAGGGTCATGGACCACAGCCTGGCTATATGCGGAAGAAGTTCCTTTAATTGCCAATATGGCTATTAATAACCATTTAATTTTCTTCTTCATATGGTAACTTGTTATATAGTTTCTTTTCTATGGCTTGTGCCATAGTAAGTTGAAATGTTCTCTTCAAAGACATAAGATCACTCTTGATCTTTTTCTCTGTTGAGTAAGCCAGAGCTTCTTCTTTGCTCACTTCTGTGGCATACACGGCACTTCTCTCCCCTACTTTGATAAAGGCTTCCTTGTACCTGTTTCTGCCTTTGAATTGCAAGTTCTGATTAACACTCATAAGCTTTGCAATCTCGTCTTTAGTCAGACCAAGAGATCTGGTTATCTTATCCTGCATATCCTTGTATTGTGCGAAGTCAAGCAAAATCTTTACTGGAGACTGTGTAGATACAATATCCTCAATGTTCTTGTTACCTACCAAATCCGAAGGCTCTTGCGTTACGATACAGATCTGTGCATAATGCTTTCTTGCTGTTCTGTACAGATAACCGATATAGTTAGCCATGTTCTCACTTTTCAGAGCAGACCAGGCTTCTTCCATAAGCAAAATCTTCCCCACTTCTTTTTCCTTCAATGATCCGTCCTTATCAACATATTGCTTTTTAGGCAGGTTGAACATCTTGTTCGTAAAGGTGTTCATAATAAGAAGAGTCACGATAGGTAACAAAGTTTTGTTGTCCTTTATCTTGTCTAACTCAAAGATGATAAATCTATTGTTGAGTAGATCATCATCCATATCGCTGTTAAGCAGCTTGCCGTAAGGACCATCTTTATAAAACTTGACCAGGATCTGGACAAGATTGTCTATATCAAAATTGTCCCTCTCCACTTTGACCTCATTTTTTATGTAATCCGTATATTCACCCTTCAGATATTCATAGAAAGAATCAAAAGATGGATCTACATCTTTATTTTTTACCTTCTGGAAATAGTTGTTCAAACATATTTCTATGTGAGAGATCTCTGATTTTTTCACAGATTCTGTGTCACTTTTCCATAGTGTCAGAATCAAAGAAACCAATTGTTCCTTCTTCTCTTCTGAATATCTTCCTGTCGGATCATAGAAAGGATTGAAGCTCAATGGGTGATCTTCTGAATAGGTATAGTATAGACCATCCTTGCCATTTGTCTCTTCCTTGATAAACTCATATAGCCCCTGATATGAATTTCCTATATCGACTATCACTTCGTGATATTCCTGATCGTACATCTGTCGTAGCAGATTATTAATAAAAAATGATTTACCTGATCCGGACGGACCAACCATCACCTTGTTGCGGTTATTGATCCATCCCCATTCCATCGGCTTTTCATCCAAATCCATTGCGACAGGGACTCCATTGACTCTATCACACATGTTTATATGATAATCTGTTTCTGGATTAACCCAATCTTTATAATTGCTGTCGGTTTGAATGAAACATGCATTCTGTTCCGTTGTCCCGAGCAGAGTCATTTCAGCAGGATAGTAATTAGCACATCCCGGAATGCCACCCCAAAATATATGTGGTGTTATTCTCTCTACCTTTGTGTTTGTGCAATCAAGTTTTGAAAATTTTTCGCTGAGAGCTGCGTTCTTTTTAAGAAGACTGTTATAGTCTTGATCCCACATAATCACATTGAATGCACTTCTACATATACGATCTCCTGTTTGAGCTATTTGATCCAGGAACATTTCATTCTGAGCACTGTTATATTTATTGTCGGAATCTAATCCGGACATCGAGCGTAACAGTTTTCCTTGGCTCTTTATTTTTTCCTTCAAGGCTTCCTGTGGTTCAAGGAAAAAATATTGATTATATATATGCTCACATTTAGTGAGCAAACATAATCCCTCGACATAGCTCTGATTTACATAGCATCCTATTGAACTTTGTGACAATGCAGGATTCCAGCTGTGTGTAGCAACTGTGTTAGGCATATTCTGCAAATCTGATATTGCAAAACAACTAACATAGCTGTCCCCTACCATAAAGGTGTCATCATTTAGAATGTGCTGTTCCTTTAAGGATGTGTTTGATTCAGAAAAATCCAGATTCAGATATTTTTCTATCAATCCAAAATTTTCTTGTGAGCCAACGACTTCCTCTTCCGTCAAACGACGTAGCTTTATTCCAACTCCTTCAAGAATGTTTTTCATTTCAAGAAGAGCGTTAGCGAAGTCGCTAAGTCTTTTTTCGTCAGTCATATCCTTTGCAACAATATTGCCAGAACAGATACACGAAGATGTACTGTTCTTCTTTATATTTTCTTTGCATGATAATGTCACATAAAGATATGTCTTATGATCATAAAACAATCTTCCTTCAAAATGATTAGCGTAACCTTTTGCGAGATAACCGCTACACTTTTCTTTTGAATGATACTTTTTTTCTATAAAAACATCCTGCTTATGAATGATGCTGAAATCAGGTAGTGATTTCATTGCCCGTACCCAGCAATTCATCTGTTCCTCATATTCATTTTGTGTCATTGTCCAAATCTCTGGCAAAAACACTTCATACAGAGCTGTTATGTCTGTATTCCTTGATATAAGGAAATCGTCCTCATATAGATATAGAGGAAGTATATCTTCTACATTTACTGTCTTCATATTTTCCCTTGAAAGAAAAATTACCTTTTGGCTAATAATATATTTTTGACTCTTTTGGGGTTGTGTATGTACTTGTGTGCGTTTTTTGATGCTCGATACTGCATCAGACCTTTCTCTCCGAACTTACCAGAAAGATAGATACATATTGCAGCTCCTGCACCTACGACAGCACCACCTGATAGAATGCCAATCCATATAGATTCAGAGTCATCGACAAATATGTATGTCACATATCCTAATAATATGGAGATGACAAAGAAGATCAGATAACTCTTTGTCATTCCTTTAACAAGGGCGTTACGCCCCACTCCTTTATTAGTCTTATAAATCGCCATTGTTATTTTTAGTGATAATTTGGGACAAGAGAGAGCTGTTCTCTCTTGTCCTTAAAAAATCATGCCTGTTGAAAGAAGAATACTTTCACCATTTGTAGTACTACTACAAAGATGACAAGACCAGCAACCCATTGACCTGTCTTCTTTGATGCATCCTGGTCTCCGTTTACATACTTGTAAAATAGCATGCAACCACCTACCAATGCACCTAATCCACAGATATACTGGAATGTTACCAAAGCACCGTTCACAGTTGATTTTAACTGCTCGTTGGCAGTTTGAAAGGCATCGCCAACATTTTTTTGTGCAAGTAGATTGTTATACACAAAAACAAACACTGCTACCATTAGAGCTCTCGCTCTAGAAGTTAAACTTTTCATGTTCTTTTTTATTAAAGTTTATAATTTTATTTGTTCTCTTTTTTTCGCAAATTGTACAGACGTACTAATTTTGCTTCATTGGATTCCTGGTCCTTTCGGATTGGATCCACTTCTTCACCTTCCACTTCAGATGCGTCTGGAACTGGATTTTCTGTATTTGAGTTTTTTGGTTGAAGAAGATCCACTGTCCGCATTGATAAATTTTTTGATGCCATATTATATGTGACATCATCTTTATACTTTGTATTCAAAGACTTGGTTTTTTCCTTTCTTTCATCCTCCTGTGAGGATGTTGTCTTTGAATTGAACTTATCCATTACGACGAATATCACATCAAGGATAATACAGAACGGAATCCATACCGAGAGGAAATCCCCCCAACTCCATGTTTCCAGCATAGTTAATTGTAATACTTTGCGTTCTCGTTTGAGATTATACAAATATACTAAAAATCAGTCGGTTAAAAAACATAAGATATTATTTTAAGTAATCTTTTTTAATTTTTTTTGATGCCACCATCTTTAGCCTTTCTATATTCTCATTAAGGAATGTTGATACTAAGTTGTGAATTATGGTCGATTTTGACACATTTTTTTCACTTCCTCTTGCTATTGCATCCAACATGTCCAATGTTTCTCTTTTTAATTTGAAGGTGGTGAATTGACCATCTTCTATATTGGATTTTCTTATGATATTCTCGTAAGAAAAAGGACTCTGTACATCTTGTGTTTCCTTTGAAGAAGAAAGTTGCTCCTTTTTCTCCTCTGCTTCTGATCTTGCAGGGGCTTCTTGATCTTCCTTTTTATCTGGTTCGGAAGACTCCTTGACCTCCTCTTCTTTCTTTTCATTTTCCTTTGAAGAAGAAAGTTGCTCCTTTTTCTCCTCTGCTTCTGATCTTGCAGGGGCTTCTTGATCCTCCTTTTTATCTGGTTCGGAAGACTCCTTGACCTCCTCCTCTTTCTTTTCTCTTCCCTCTGATAAGGAAAGCGGTTCTGGATCATTCAGATCATCTTCTGTCAGATGTTTAATCTTGTTCGGATTCATACCGCTTACAGCGGTCATGAGATTATTGAAGGCAAGCTTTTTTTTGTCTTCTCCTTTTTTTAAAATACCCATAAGATATTATTTAATCAAATTTTTAAACTCTTTGATGAAGTTACCAAGGTTTAGTCCGTTAGGTAACACTGACAAATAATTGTCAGGTATCGGAGCAATTGTGTTCCATATTTCTGGTGAGAAAGCTTTTGTGGAATTTCCAATCTTAGACTGCATCATCGATGCGTTGATACCAGTTTTTTTAAGACTCTCGTTAATAACGTCAAATTTTTCTGCCAGCTCATAGAATATTCGGACACTCATTTGAGTCCTGTACTTGTGCCAGAACTCATATACACCCTTTATCGCATTTTCCGAGTTCTTAGCTATCAAGTTGACGATGTACAGAGCTTCATAATTAGAGAAATAAAGGTTTGATGCCTCCATAAATGGAATAAAGATGTAATTCACCTTTTTTAGAATTTCGATGATTTCAGGCGAATTTAATGTTCCTGCAAGATCAATGAATATGTAATCAATGTTCCCTTGTTGAACAAGGGCATCAATTATTTTGTTTACCGAATAAATGTTTTTCTTTGGCTGTTCCTGATCCTCGGATGGAACACATTGATAGATCGGATATGTTTCCACATCTGATTTTACGTGGGAAGAAAGTACTTTTTTGTTAATGCTTTCTTCGTCTTCTTCCTCCGAATTACGAAGCTTATACAAAGAATACTGAGGAGCGTCTCCATCTATTACGACGACGTTCTTTTTTTCATTGTAGGCGAAATAATTCGCCATTATCAATGTCATAGTCGACTTACCAGAGCCACCCTTTTGGGCGACAAAAGAAATAATTTTTGTCATAGGTCTTTTTTATTAAAGTACAATTGTAAATGATACGGATTTTTCTAATCCTTCTACAAAGATACTCCTTTAATTTTTTTCTTCAAAGGAAAATGGAATCTTTTTACAACATATTACGCATTACTACAACTAATTACAGATAATTACGTTATATTACTGCATTTTACTACCTATTACTATATTACTTAAAATTACTACATATTACACATATTTACATTCATTTACATATAATCACCCTTATTTACTGAAAGTTACATCATAGTACTTATAATTACAGATATTTACCCATTATTACATCTTAGTATTAATTACCCTTATTTACCCAATATTACACCTTTATCCATAATTACACATAGTTAATTATACTTACATATTATTACTTTATATTACTACTTTTTACACTATAGTAACATATTACCCAATATTACCCATTATTACATCCTTATTAATAGTTACTTATAATTACCCATTTTTACATAATATTAAGTATAATTACATATAGTTACGCATAGTTACAATATATTACACTATAGTATTATATTACGTATATTTACCCATATTTACATTATTATCCACTATTACGCATTATTACACCATATAACCCATAATTACATACTATAACATATTATTACTATATTACCCATTTACCTTATATCACATCTTATTACGCATTTTAATACATATTTACTCTTTTACCCTATATGCTTATATATCACGCATAATTACAGCTATTTACCCATTTTTTTCTTGCATTTTTCTTTCTAAAAACCAACAATTTCTTTGCGTTTTAAGCCGTCTTTTCTGTTTTTTGGGGACACTTGTACCTTCGCACAAAGAAACCGTCCAGATTCACCCTTAAAACGGCTCATTTCCCCTCTTTTTTCTCCAGTTCTAGATTTCTCTTTCTTCATTTACATCTTTTCACCACAAGAGTGTAGAGGTTATTTCCTGATATAACAGCAAATCACCTCTACTAACCAATAAGGTTTATTGTTTCAAATTTTTGCTCTTTTTAACAAAAAAAAGAGTTCGATAAATCCAAAAATTTTCACTATCTTTGCACGCAGATGGATGCGTGAGCAAGATGTGCGTTTTGGTTCACAAAAGAACTTCAAAACGCATCTCAAAAATTCAAAATTTAGACTTCTAAAATTTTGAATTTTTGTACTGAAAAATGCTCCCAAGTCGCATTTTTTTTCAATTCGCCATAGGCGGATCTTATTACAATTTTTTAATAAAAAAGTTTTATGCCTGGAACAGAAAAGACCTACAGGCTCAACGTCAGACTAAACGAAAGTCAACAAAAAGACTTTCTAACTTGTTTTGAAAAATCCAACTTCAGAACAAAGTCCGAGTACATCTGCCATTTACTGCACAACACTAAGATTGTACAGCTTCCAATATTCGGTGCAGATGACATTCTGAATGAGCTTATATCCGTAAAAAAACAGATTGAAGGTATCGCCGTCAACGTCAACCAGATGGCAAGACACCTTAACGAAAGCCGAAAGGACGCAATTCTTGGGTACAATGTAACCAAGATGCTGGAGTATTTACCCCGAATAATGGATCTTCAAAAGGAATTGGACCAAAAAACAAAGGCGATCCAAAAGGCTTATGTCGATTACATAAACAAACTTTATCAGGACGATAGGGACTAAAATCAAAAATTTCAGGCTATGATTATCAAAGTTATCAAAGGTTCGGACTTGAAAGCTGCCATTCGTTATAACACCCAAAAGGTGAATGACGACCGTGCGACTGTGCTTTCAGCCCACAATTTGCCTGTTGATGACCTGAATAATCTACCTCTTCTCGAGAGAATGATGCGACATATCGCAACGCCATTGAAAGGATTTACTTCAAAAGTGGAAAAATACGTCTTCCATGGAGTTATATCCCCAGAAGAAAAAGACCTGTCTGACGATACTTTGACTCGTCTGTCTGACGATTACATGAAGGAAATGGGGTATGCTAACCAACCTTATTTTGTTGTCAAGCACCAGGACACTGACCATACCCATGTCCATATTGTTTCAATAGACATTGACAAGAAAGGTAAGAAGTGTATCGACGATAGCTTCCAGTACCGAAAAACATCGGAAATCCGTAAGAGCCTGGAGCAAAAATACAACCTTTCTTCTCCTGAAAAGAGCAAGGATTATCGTGAGCAGGCAAAGCAACGTGTCACTAACGCAATCAATTTTGTTGACAAGACATCTTTCCTTCAGAACGACATTCCTAATTCAGACTACAAAAACAATATTCAAAGAGTATTGCGGAAGGTACGTAATGACTATGAGTTTACCGATTTCAGTCAGCTTAACAGAATACTTGCTTCTTATGGAATAAGATCTGAAGTAAGTAACGAATACGAAGGAGTTTCCTTTTATTCGATTGACGAGAACGGAAAAAGAAACGGAAAAGCCATTGCAGGTAGCAAGTTCTTGTTTTCTTACAAGACATGGAAGGATCAATTCTCACGTAACGAGGAATTGTTTGATCGCCGTAAGAATCAGGTTAATGTGTCTAAGAAACACGTCCGTAATGCGACAGACTATATTTTCAAGAAATATGCAGGCAAAATCACCTATGGAGATTATATTGCAGAAGTCAAGAAACATGGCATTGACGCACAACCTCTGATTAACGACTTTGGTTTGCTTATAGGATTCAACTTTGTTGATCATGGCAGAGGATATTCGTACAAAGCCAGTGAGGTAGACAGATCTCTGTCAAAAGAACTCAAAGACAGACTTATCGCTGGTGGAGTAGGAGAGTCACCTGAGATCTTTGAAACTAACCGTCTTCAGAAAGCACTTGAAGATATGCTCCAGAGAAGAGTCAAAGAGCAATATGAATTTGAGTCCAACGCTATCAGATTCCTTCCTTATGAGACGGAACTGTATATCTCTTATTGTAAGGAGTTCTATCATGCTAACGAATACAATGCACGTTTCGCAATCGAGAAGTTCCTTGAAGATAAGAATAGGAATCTAAATTCCATCTATCAGAAAGAAGAAAAGAAATTCAAAGACGACGTTGCTCAGTTCTTGAAGATTGCAGCAGTTGTGGATCCTGATAAGCTTGATGACCTTCTCCGATCGTCTGTGTTTAATTATGAGGATGGCAAGTTGTGTGATTCTCGCCGATCAGACTTTTACATTGAGAATACAGGAATCTCTTTCCCAGAATTTTCTAATGCTCGTAGACGTGAGGATGACAAGTCTATGACACAGAGGGAAATTGACTTCTATACACTTGTAGCTGATGTTGGCATCGACAATATTAAATTTGATTTCTTCAACCTTAACGACAAGCTGTTTAGATTCTTATCTGATGAAGACAAGACAAAGGTTCAGTCAAAGATGATGCAGGACAAGATAGCCAACTTGATTGAGAACAATTCTATAACAGAAGCTGTAGATAAGATGATCATGAGTGGTATGCTGTTTGATATGAGGGGAGATGATGTCATCATATTCTCTCCAAATTCATCAGCTTCTTTGGTTGTCACAGACTCTAAGTTTAGGGATTATTTCATCAACCATAAAGAGGAACTTCTTTCTATGAACAATCTGTTCTTGACCAAGAGAGGTTATCCTACTTTGCTTTACCAAGCGGTTCAGAAATTCAACAGAGTTCTTGAATCTGATTTCAAACAACAGGAAAGACTCATATATATATGTGATTGGATGGTGCAGCACAATCCAGAATTGTCGAACGACATCAGACGTATGATCAATGAAGGTGACACATCACATATCATTGACCATCTGATGCACTATGCTGAAAAGGATTTGTCATTCATAAGCTATTCACAATATCAGAAGGACAAAGAAGTCGGATTCTACCATAGAACAAAAATATATCAGAAGGGCAAAGAAAATAAGGGTCAAGACAAGACACAATCGAATAATCAAGACAAGAAGAAGGGTATGGGTGTGTAACCCATGCTTACTTCTTGCGGTAAACAGTATAAATAATAAAAAACAATATTAACATGAAAGAAAATCAGGAAGCAGCAAGAAAATTCCTTAATCTTTTCAAAACAGTAGGAATGGGATTACTTGCATTGAACGTGTATTGGTTCTGTTTAGAACATGACACATCCGCAACAGGCATGTATGCGGTAATCACACAGGCATGGTTTAACATTTTGGCAGGATTGGACAAAGCTCTATATCTTCTGCATTCTCCTTATGCGACCATCATTCCTGCCTTGCTGGCGTTCTTCGGTGCAAGCATCGGAGACAAAGCTGTCAAGACAAACGAAAAGAAATTTTTTGGCAGAACCTTTGTGCCGACGCATGAATTGGGAATGAAAGTGTCAGTTGTCGGTCTGATCATTACACTAATCGCCCCAGTAGCATTGTTTATTCCTGTCACTATTCCAAGATTATTCTTTTACATTGTTCTTCTTGCGATGGGAATACTTCCATTCATTTATGGATTGGCAATCTATACGGCAACTCCAGAACGCAATCTATCGAGAGAAGATCCGTTCAACAAGAAAGAGCAGTCGGCTTTTCCTCAGAACGAAAAATTCAAAACGGACCAATACACAATCAACTTTCCTACAAGATATTATAGATTGGGAAAGGAACACCATGGATGGATCAACCTTGAAGCTCCTTTCCGTGCGACTATCGTACTTGGATCGCCTGGAGCAGGAAAATCATTCACTATCATAAACAACTATATTCGTCAGGCTCTTGCTAAAGGTTTCGCTATGTACCTTTATGATTTCAAGATCCCCGATCTTTCTGAACTTGCTTTTTCTAATTTCATGTGGAACAAGGATCGCTGGAAAGAGATATATGGTGGGGTAGAGCCAAAATATGGAATGGTTGACTTCAATGAGCCGAGAGTTTCCCTTCGTTGTAACCCTCTGAAAGCCGAGCTTCTTGAATCCCAGGAAGACGCTAATCAGATTGCTCAGGTCATTTGTTACAACTTGGCTCACACATGGGCAGACAAGCAGGGAGATTTCTTTGTTGAGTCAGCTATCAACTACCTTGGTGCTTGTATCTGGTTTTTACGTCTTTATGAAGATGGCAAATATTGCACATTTCCTCATGTTATCGACTTTATTTCTCAGCCGATGGACGAGGTGATTCCGATTCTTGCAAGCTATAGTGATCTTAGTATTACTCTTGCACCTTTTCTTAATGCCTGGTCCGCTGGTGCCACAGATCAGATTCAAGGTCAGATCGCTTCCGTACAGATTCCGCTTGGTCGACTTGCTTCAATCTTTCTATATTGGGCAATGTCCGGCGATGACATTGATATTGACATTAACAATCCGCTTGAACCTAAATTGCTTTGTTTTGGCAACGATCCTCAGAAGACACAGGTATATGGTACAGCTTTAGGAGTTTATACTGCCAGAATGCTGAAGATGGCAAACAATAAAGGAAAACATAAATGTGCAGTTGTCATTGACGAGCTTCCAACTATGTTCGTGCATGGACTTGACGAGTTGATTGCTACCGCTCGATCTAACGAGGTCGCTGTTCTTCTTGGATTCCAAGATTTCACTCAGCTTAAAGCTGAATATAAGGAAGCAAACGCTAACAAAATTATCCAGACAGTGGGTAACATTTTCGTTGGTCAATGTTTTGACGAGACAGCGGAAAAGATTTCTAAACGAATAGGAAAGAACAAACAGCAGAAAGAATCAATCTCAATATCAGAGAATGGAACATCTATTTCTATTTCTGATCAGATGGACTATATGGTTCCACCAGAAAGATTCGCACAGGCTGGACAAGGATGGTTTGCAGGACTTGTTTGTGACAACAACGGCACTGATAATCCGGACAGAGTTTTCTCTGCCGATATAGATATTGATGTCCAGGCTTGTGACGAGGAGGAATCTCATTATCTTGAATTACCTGAGACATATAACTTCGACGATGATGTTGTAGATGCTAATCTTCGAGAATATGCCGAACAAATCAAATTTGATCATTCCAAATTCAAAACTACTAATGAGCTTGTTAATGCTATGCTTCGTCACTGGTTTGATCGTAACAACATTGCAGAAAAAGGATTTGACCATCATAAATATAAGACTCTTTCAACCCTTATCAGAAAGGTGAGAAAACCTTCCAAAAAGATGAAAGATGTCTTCCCTGTATATTTGGCGAAAGATGAACTATTCAATAAAGTCTGCGAGATCAGAGACAACCGCATGAGGGAATACCTTCAGAACAATCGTGACTGCATCCGTCGAGAGGCTGAGAATATTTGTACCGCAGAACTTGATAGAATGAAGGAACTTGCAGAACAAGGAGTGCAGCCATACAAGAGACTCTGGAACATTCGTCAGAATGTATTACGCAATCAAGGCATGTTGGAGGAAGGAGAATAATAGAAAATTTATTATATCATTATTTGATGTATTCTTAAATTTTTCTCTATATTTGTATTGGATTTACCTCATTTGAGAAAATCAAGACCACAGGAGCTTCGATTTTTCCATTAAAACAAGGATTAAGACAGCTTTATGCTTTGCAATCGAGTTCCAGTTTTGGTCTCTTCCATTAAAACAAGGATTAAGACAAACTTTCTACTTGTAGAAAGAAGAAAAGCCTCCTATTTAATTTATAGGAGGTTTTTTTCATGTTGTGGTCTCCATTTAATCTTATTTTTTATCTTTGTATCAATCAAATAAAAAAATATATGAAAGAAATTGTAGAAAAGATCAATGCCACTATGGAGGCATTCCAGAAAGATGCTGCTTCTCAGATTGAATCAGGAAATAAAGCAGCTGGAACAAGAGCGAGAAAAGCCAGTTTAGAACTAGAGAAGCTTATGAAGGAGTTTCGCAAGGAATCCTTAGAAGAATCAAAAAAATAAGCAACCATTCAAAAAGTAGGCGACTTAACAAGTCGCCTACTTTTGTTTCTTTTTCACAATTTTATATATTTGCATCAAACTTTTCTAAGTTTTGAAATTATAATGATACTGAGTTCCTTCTTTGAGAAAAGGGGGAACTTTTTATATTATTTGGGGTTACTTTCTATCCTAAGATCTTTCCAATCTTGTCAATGAAAAGACAAGTACTATAATACTTATAAAAAACAGTTCTCACATATTGACAAAATAAGGAATAATCCCAATTTTTGACCTATAGAAACATAGCACCTCTAAAATACCACGCAATTTGACCTATACGCCCAATTTTTGATAGGTGAATTAACAGAAAAGTCGTTGCTCATAGCAACGACTTTTCTTTAGTCAATTCATTTACTTTGCTTCTACGAATAATTCCGCTTTTATGTAGTAATGGAAAAAACACCTTCCGATAGGAAGTTTTCGTACTTCTTTCCCTATATCATCAATATCAAGAAGACATTCTTCAGATTTGTAATCTTCCGCCATTTCTTTTATTGTATATTCCCATCGCAAATCTCCAACTTGTTCGTGATTATCAAAAGCTTCCATAATTTGTTTTGTAGATTTGACAATGGAAATATCAATGTTATCATATTTGGTCCAATCTTCTCCATCTGGATCTTCTTGCATCCCGGCACATCTTCCTGCAATCATCGACATTGTAGAGTATACGGTTACAGGACGAGTGTCGTATAATTCAAATATCTTTACCATAATTATTTTTTCACATTTATTTAATCACTTTTATGATTTTATTCCTCATCAATCTTTTCCATATTTCTCTGACATCCGCTGCATAAATTTCCATTATCAAGAGCATTTAGCATTTCGTCCCATGGAATGTCATTGCCACAAAAATTACATTCTTTCACACTGTTTTTTTCTATTGCATTATCAAATACAGACTTTTGTTTGTCACTCAAGCTGTCGTATCCTTTATCCTGCATTCGTTTGGCTATACCAGCCTCTGTCTCGTTCAAACGACCTGACTCTATCAGATCTCCTACATAACCATTAAAGTCCTGTTCGTAATATCTCTTTTTCATATAACTTTATTTTATATGAGGCAACATTACCTCACATTTGTATAGGATCAAACCATATGCCATTCTATAAAATTGAGCCTATTATGGAAACAATCTGACAAAATATGACAAAAAGGCAGACAAAAACAAACTTGCCATGTCAGTCAAACAATGTGGGAGACTCCTCGTACTGTTTTGTCATGATTTCCTTGAAGACGAAAATTTCTAACTTATCTGCCTTCTCCATCTTTCGTTTTTTTACAGTATTCCAAAGGTCTGTTCGGCTTTTCTGCTCCTCTTTCCTTTGTTTTTTGTTTTTATTTTTGGGTTACTTGCATATTTGGGATGAAATGATGTCGGATTGATGTTCTTTTTCTCTTATTTCTTTTTCGTTTGCTTTTCTTATGATAGGAATGTTCTTTGCTCCTTCTTTATCCGTATAACTACAAATGCCTATTTCTGCCAGATACCCTTGCATTTTTATTTCTTCTCCTGCATAGAAGTTTTCCCCCAATAATAGGACATGATCCCCAGTCCCTATTAATTTGGGATTGTAGATATCTATTAGCCATGTCAAATTTTCAGCTATTGCTACATTTGCTTCGCTATTCAACACTTCTATGATTTTGTAATGTGTAACAGAATTATAGAAGTTACTTATTTGGGGTTTTTCATATATTCTTACGTCTCCTCCTTTGATATTTATCTTGTTTTCATTGCAAGAGATTAGAAATGATAAAAAAAATGATAAAAATAAGTTTGCTATACTGATTGCCTTTCCCTTCATTCTCTATTGTTTTTGAGTTTTTTTTCTTTCTTCGTCTTTTGTTTATAATGCCATTGTTGCTTCCATGCAGGAGATTCCAAGCTTTCTTTCTATCTCCGCTATGCTTTTAAATGAAAAATTTGTCTTACCTGATAGAATACGGCTTACATACTGTGGCGACACTCCCAGTTTGGCTGCTATATCCGATCTGGATAGTCCGTTCTCCTGCATATAGTCAACTATCTTCATGGCTATTTTTCGTGACCACTTTAGCCATACCTCGTTTTCTTGTCGCCATGCAGCATCTTCTATAAATGTTGATGGAGTCTCACTCTTATGAGACACCAAAAATTCCAATGTCTTTTGTTTCATATTCAGTCCTCCTTAAAGAAATCTATAAAACTGTCTTGATCAAATACTCCATTACATTTTAGATAGTCCCGGCAGATGTTGAGCTTGTCAAGTTCCTTCTGCGTATGTTCTCGCTCCTGCATGGTGGCAGTCAATTTTATTGCACCTCCAGTCACTATATATACATTTGGTTCTATTCGTATAGCATAGATACGCAGCCAACTTGGATGCTGTCTTCTTCCCCAATTCCTCGCTTTCTCTCGTGTCAGTTCATGTGCTCTGTCGTCGGATAAGCTTAATGGATGGAACAATCCGTCAAGCTGTTCCGTATAGGGAAAATCAAGTATCAGTCGCTCCAACTCCTGGGCATCCTCCATTGTGTCATTTATGGCATCGCTTACCTTTTCTATGTGGAAGAATCCTTTTAGGTCTTCAAGGTTGGCGAAAAAGAAGTCGAGAAGATAGTTGAAGTTGCTCCATTGACGGAAAAGCAATGACAACTCGTCTGTCTCCTTTTCTTCCTCCTTTACTGCCCACAAATGATTATAACCTGGTATGATTTGTACAAATCTCATATTCTATTTCTTTTTTCTATGCAAAGGTAGTAATATTTTGCGAAAGTTGCAACTTTTAAGTTGCAACTTTATTTGTTTTTACTTCCATCACTTCTTGATTTCAATTCCAAAGTTACTTCTTTTTTCTTCCAACCATTCCTCAATCCATCCGTTCTGCCATGCGGCTTCGAATGCGGCTTTGCACTTGTCATAAGTCCATTTTATTTTGCCTTTGTTATGAGGAGCCGGACGCTTGAACCAGTCATAATCTTTAATCCATCCCTTGCGGAGGGCTACCTGATACGCAGTAACGGATCCTTTCTGGAAGGCTACTTTGGATGTGTATTTTTTCGCCTCTTTAAGACACATTTCCTCTGTCCAATAATTGCTTGGCATTTGGTGGATTTCAAACCAATCATATTCCTTGATCCACTCGTTTTTATATGCGATCCTGTACGCTCCTGAGCTTCCCCTCATAAAATCAACACGCCTGGTATATTTTCTCGCCTCCTCCTTACAGGTCTCGTATGTCCATTTCTTCAGATGGGACTCAGGACGCTTCAACCAATCAAACGCCCTTATCCATTTGTTTTTTAGGGATTGGTTATATGCGGTGGGACTACCCTTCATGAACTCGGTTCTGGTCTTGTATTTCTTTGACTCCTCACGGCACATTTCCTCTGTCCATTGGCTGACTTTATCATGCCTTGCGTCATGGAACCACTTTTTTTTGCCTCTTCCCTACAGGTTTTGTAATTTCTTTTCTTTTTCACAAAGAAATCGTCCAGCCATCCATTACTCCTTGATGCATTGTAGGCAGAACAGTTTCCTTTGCTAAATTCTGATCTTGTCTCGTACTTAGAGGCTTCTTCCTTACATTTTTCGTATGTCCAATTCATAGCATGTGGAGTTTGTCATTATTTATGCAAATATAAATCTCTCATGTGCCATATTCAAGCATAGTACACAAAAAAAGGTGGTCCAACGACCACCCTAACCTTTCCATTCCGGAAGCATCTACAACAGTAGAAATTCTTTACCACAAAAGTAGCTATTTTTTTTAAACCGCAAACATTTTTCCTAAAAAAGTATGGGGACTTGTCACAAGCCCCCATTCCTCTCGTTTAAAAATACTCAAAAAATAAATTAAATGCTGATAATATATTATACAAATATAGGGATTTTTTCCTTTCTTTCATAGGAAAAAAGCAAGGGAAGCGAGCTTCACAGCCCTCTTCCCTTAATCAACAAAAATATGTTAAATTTAGATATTATTTAATTATTGAGAACGCCTCTTCGTTTACAACAACTGTATATACTCCTGGATTGAGCCTTTCGGAGTTGATCGTCGTTTGGTCATTGCCCTCTCCCTCGACCATCAGCATTCCGGAAGCGTTGTACACTGAATAAGAGAACGGTCCGTTGCAGATCACATTGACTTCGTTGTCTATCTTTGTCGGATATACGACAATGTTGTCATAGACTTGCTTGTATTCCCTTGGATAAACAGGGAACTGGGCTTCATACACGAAATCGCCTGGTTCGACGATGTTCGCATATCTCAATGTTCCGCTCTGGACTTCCACGCCAGACTCCCAATTGACGCTGCTCTCACACTTTCCTGAATAAGCTGTAAGGAAGAAAGAATAGGATCCCTCATTGTAGACGTAGATCTGAGGATTCTCCACCAGGCTTGTCGCCATTTTAATTCCCTCGTAATATACCTCCCATTTGTAAGAAGTTCCGTTCTCGCTTCTGTTGTTAAGCTTGATCTTTGTTCCGCTCGGAACTGAAGCCTTGTCGGTGACAAGTACATCGCCAAGCCATTCGCCAGCCATATCAGAAGATCCGTATTCCACACCTTCCGCAAGAATGCTGAAGCCAGCCCCTACGGACTTGCTCATGTCAATCCTCTTCACATACTTAGTCGTGATACCCTTGTAGCTTCTTGTGATAAGAACCTCGACCTCTCCGCTGATACCGCTGAGTGAGATTCCGTGCTCGCCAACAAGCTCCTTCTTGGAGCATTCTCCGTTCACCTCAAAGTAGTACTCGTAATGATTAGGTCTGTAGTTCTTCTGCTCGTCGTCGTAACAGATGACCGTTGCGGTCTTCTCACAGTCGTCAAGAGTAAGTTCAAGACATCCTTCTGTTATTCCAGGGATTGATTCAACAGCGACCAGCAAAGAGTCGCTTGTCGTCGTTCCGCATGAATTAGTCGCAACAACCCTGTAATAGACAGCATCGGAAGGAGCGATTGACAAAACCTGTGATGTCAGACGTGTGGAATCGAACTTGTCGGCTGTCATCCATGTCAGACCGTCTTCAGACTGTTGCCACTCTCCGTTTGACGCATCATCAATGAAACAGCTTAGGGTTGCGTCCATGCCGATGTTAAGCTCCATGAAATGGTCGTTGACCTTCAGACCTGCAGCCAACATTGAATCTTTCTCCAAAGGAACGATCTTTGACAATGCTGGACCGTTGGCGTTCACTGTAAGGACATTGCTTTTCAGAACATACTTGATGTTGTCAGTGTCATAGTAAGAGATACGCAACATCAGGCTCTTCTCTTCATCCACTGTGATCGAATAGTTCTTGTCAGTCACATCCGTAAAGTACATCATTGTATTGTCGTTGCCGAACTTGAACCACTTGTATGTCACTTCAGAACCTGCATTCACAACATCCTCGCCGACAATCTGCTTTCCTGTGGACTTACATTCGGTGAAGATGTTACCGCCCTTCAACGGCTTGATTGAAACTGGCGAGTAGCAGACCATGTTTCCGTCTGCTCCGATTTTTGACTCGACAAGGATTTTCTCTGTCGATTTCGCAAGAGTGATCTTCTCGCTGAAATCATACTCCAGACTATCGTTCACAAGAAGAGAGAGTGCAGCCATTTCAGTGTTGCCATTGCCGATGATCTCAATCTCTCCGTCTGATTTTGTCTCGACCTCGAATGTCATAGGATTGTCTATCGTCTCCTTAACGTCAACCTTTATGATGTTGCTGACAATGCTGTCCTTGCATCCGTTGAGAAGAACGGTTCTGTAGTAAGCAGTATCGGTCGCAACGACCTTGTCAGCTTCCTTGAACTCGCTGTTTTCCTTAACGGCGCTCCAGACTTTGCCGTCCGCTGAAGTCTCAAATCTCTGCTTCAAGTATTGAGGCAGAGTATAGTCGGTAGCAGACGTGATTGTCACAGAACTTCCCTCACATACGGTTTCATCGTCGCTCAATATAGAGCTTTCAAATTCTGCGAAGTCAGGGCGTGGAACAACTGTAGTCTTGACCATTTCAGACCTGCATGAATATGAGCTGTCCCATGTCACGATTCCGAAGATGTTTTCCGCAAGGTCGTTTCCTTTTATTTTGCCTGTCAGCTTCTCTGGAGTAAGCTCAGTCTCCATCACCGTGTCAGTCTGCAATCTGTAGACAGCCACGTTGAAGTTACCGACCATGCTGTCCGCAAGTGTCACGACCATATCCTGGTTCCTGCACATATTTTCCTCGATAATGACCTTCATAGGCTCTATCTTGTCAGCCACCTTGTAGAGCACCGCATCAGTGGCGATCGTGTCAGGGCACACGTCTGTGAATGCGAGTCTTCTGACATACATGTCACTTCTCACATCATCATAACTGAAATCCAATCCTGCGTTGGCGTCGCTCCATTTCTCGTTATCATACGAGTACTGCCACAAGTAGCTCTTTGTTCCAGTTCCTCCAGTGGCGGCTGTGTGGCTGATCTTCAAGTCAGATCCGTAACACAATACGCCGTCCTGTTCGGCGACTCCCTCCTGCTTCAATTCAGGCAGACTGTCTACATTGAAGTAGACAATGCTTGTCTTGCAACCGCTGAGCTTGTGCATTCCCTG
This sequence comes from Bacteroidales bacterium UBA3844, assembly GCA_002392915.1. Lineage (GTDB taxonomy): Bacteria > Bacteroidota > Bacteroidia > Bacteroidales > Paludibacteraceae > UBA1723. Next base: position 146,683 of record DGHQ01000059.1, read on the forward strand.
GACTGTGTAGCCACTTTCCACCACGTAGGCAGGATGACGCTCAAACTCCATTCTGTACTGCTCCTTGAAGTCAGTCTTCACAGGATTTACAGAATCCGTGCCGATTGTCCAGTTGTAGTAATAATCAGTGTCATTCTCGACAATGAAGCTTATATATTTCGAGTCACAGCTGTCTGCTCCGATATATAGCGATGGCTCCACTGTTTCTGCCCATACCTTGAAGGAGAAAGGATCGGTCTCCACCTCTCCGCACTCGTCATCCTTGAACACCGCCTTGACATAGAATATGACATCATGGTCCCTTTTCTTTCCTTCAAAATAAGAGTACACCAATCCGCTACCATAGATTTCGCTTGTTCCTCCGAAATCCACGCTTGTGGAAGCATACAGATTCCAGTTTGTTCCGTCTACAGAATACATCCAGTCAAGACCATACTTCGACTCCTTGTATTCGGCTGATCCGCCTGTCGGAGCGTCAGCCTTGATAGCCGGAACACTCTCGTCCGAACAGTAAGAGTTCTTTCCCTCTCCATTCCAAGCCAGAGAAGACACCTTCAGAGTCTTGTATGTTTCAAGCGAAATGACGTTGGAGAAGCGAGTGTACACCTCTCCCACTTCCTTCTCGTTGTAGATAGGGGTAGCGGTTCTTCTGATATAGTTTGTTTTCTTTGGATCAAGCTGTCTTCTGAATGTTGCGTAGTTCAGAGAGTCTTCATATGCGTTGTCTATCTGTCTCCAGCTGTAGGCATCCGAGCTGTCTGTCGTGATCTCCCATCTGTAGCGGAACACTCCAGTACCTCCGAAAGCGTTCTCATAGCTCTTGATGTCCTCGAACTCGACACCAGGACAAACCTGCTGGTTGTTTCTGATTCTTCCTCCCTTGCTAACTGGGTGGACGTTCAACGGTATCTCGTAATATTCAGGCTCTATGCAGGTTGTGCCTTTAGTTGTCTTGATTCTCTTATGGTACAGACGGGTCATGAATGTAACGCTGTCCAGCGACACTGTCTTTTCCTCGCTGATCAGACTCTTCTCGTTCTTGTTTGAGTACCATTCTCCCGACATGGTGCTTTCCCTGTTTGTCACCTTGATATTGTCGCCGATCTCGATATATCTCTCATCCACAGCCTGGCGGTCTATCGTGTAGTTGTCAGTGCTGTCCTTGTCGAATGATATTACCGTAAGGGCTTTGTAATCCGTACCAAGAACGGAACATCCGTCATTGATTGCGAATCTCACATAAGTTGTCGAGTCGAAATCCTCGGCATAGAACCTGCTTTCAAAGCCGTCCTCGTAAGTCACAGCGGAAGAAGCCTGGGCGAAACTCTTCTGACCGCCCTTTGCAGTCTCCCAATATCCGTAAAGCTCATAGCCTTCTCCGAACAGCAATGCACCGAAATCTTTCGCCTCGTATCTCTCGATCACTTCCTCGTCTGTAGTGAGTGTTATCGCGCCGCTCACTTCCGCACCACCGCAATATGCGTTGCTTTGTGTCTGAACAGATCCTGCAAGGTTCTCTATGTTGCAGTTCGAGAGCTGTGGAGCCACGTTGATATAAAGTGTGTCGCTGTTTTTGATGTACGGCGTATAAGTTCCGTCTGGCTGCATCACATTGATGCTCGCCTGTCTGAAGACATAGCTTGTCTTGATCTTGTTGCCCACAGCCACATTCTTTGCCACGACAGTACCGAAGTTTGTCGTGTCTGCGTTGAACACCGATGAAGCTAGCGGAAGACCAGCCGAATCCCTTACATAATTCTCGTCCTTGCCTACTTCAGCGTAGACCCATTTGTAGGTGATGTCCGTGCCTCCGCTTGCTATCTCGTCGTCGATGATTCTTCCGATTTTCTCACCATGACAGATGTTGATTGATTTTGTGTCACCGTAACGCTCGAATGCGATTGTTCCGGCTGTTATCTTCTCAATTCCCTTGACAGTGAAAGTGTCTGGTACGCTCATACATCCAGCGCGGTCTACCTTGTAGATCTCGAATCTCTCGATCTCATAACCTACGGCAGGCATTGTGCCGAAGCTAAGATCGGTTACGCCGAACGTCTTTTCCTCCTTCACATCCTTCACTCCGTCCTGGTTGATGTGCGACACGACATACGACTCGACATGAAGAAGGTCCTTCACAGCGATATAAGGGACTTTGCCCATTTCTGCGTAATTGGCGTGCTCGTATTCGTCCGCGCTCATTTCAAGCTTCTCTCTTACCGCAAGATCCACGTCGAATGTGTCCTTGATTCCGCATCCGTCAGTCGCAATTCTTCTGAATGTCGTCTGTCCCTTTATCGACTCCAGATCAAGGATCTCAGTCGATGGGTAGATGGCTGTCTTGTCGTTCAAGTCAATCCATCTGTAAGTCACATCACCGAAAGAGGACTCCACGTTGCCAGCTGTCAGTCTCACGTCCTCGCCATAGCAATACTGTGATTTGTCGCAAGTAGCCCTTCCTATCTTGAATTTAGGGTTGATCTCCATTGTCACGACAGAAGTCTTCACTGCCTTGATCGGATAACCCTCATTGGCTATCTCAGCGTAGAAATGGCATGTGCGATCAAGATTGTTGATGTTGTATATTCTTCCATTTGTTATATTCTCCTGGTCATTCGACATCAGATTATATTTGAAGTCAAGAACCGTTTCATCTACTTTCTTGAAATACTCCTGGTCATCATATCTGTAGTACCATGTTGCTTTCATTCCATTAGATGGAAGTCCGCCACCGTTATATACAAGATTGATATTTCCGCTTTGATTGTTTGCGTTAGGACAAGTGTTTGATATACTCATTTGCACTTCTGTCTTCAAAGGCTCAATAAGTTCGTACTCCACTTCAACCTTGTCGCTTTTACAACCGTTCTCAATCATCACCTTCTCGACATAGACCTTGTGCTTTCCGAAAGAGTAGTCGAAATCGGCGTGGCTGTCTCCGTTCTCAGTGTCATGCACGAACGACTGTGAGGCTGATCCTTTACTCTCCACAACCTGTTTGTCCTCGTTGTAGTAAGTGTAAGAATACACCTTGTCGTCGCTGTAGTTTACAAAGAACTTCACTTCAAAGCTGTCCTTGTTCTGTACAAGCTTGTTCGACATCACATTTACATCCTTGGATGTGAGATCCATGCCCCTGTATGTCTTTGTCAGGATGGTGTTTGAAGTGGCTTTCGCGCCGCAAAGGTCTGTCAGCACGGCTCTTAAATAAGTCGGCTTTGTCATCGACTCCTCTGTATAGCTCAAAGTCGACACGTCATCCTTTGTGGCTATCTCTATGTTAAGGTTGTCCGTCGATGTTGCGACCACATCCTTCCATGTGGCTCCGTCATAGCTTCTCTGCCATGTGTACGTGTTCTTTGCGTCCACAGCTCCGTCCGGACTGCTCCATGTGTTTGTCTGAAGCTGGAACTCGCTCTTTCCTGCGTGGCAGAAATATATATCGCCGTCTGAAATGCGTATGTTAAGGTTCGGAGTGGCGACGTTTCTCACCTCGATTGCGTTCGATGCCTGCTTGTACAGTTTGCCGTCGCTTGTTAGGCTGACCTCGAGTTTGTAGAACTCGCTTCTGTTTTCAAGTCCAGCCGTCGAGATCTCCACTTCCGCTTTCGTTGCGTCCTTGATCGAGGTCCAGACTCCGTTGGTCTTCTTGTACCACTGCAACTTATATCCTTTTTCAAGAACATCATTGTTGAAGATGATCTCGTCGTTCACAAGCTGTAATGTTCCCTTTCCGCAGAAATAGAAGATGTCGCCAGCGTTGATGTTCTCGCTCGACGGATTGATAACAATGCTCTCGAATCCGTTGTTCACTGGTTTGTTGATGTGGAATGTGTCGCTCACACATGATTTTGTGCTGCTGAGTTTGTATGTTCGGAACACCATTCCTTCCACCATGTCCCTGTCATCAAGGTCGCTCTCCTCGAGAGTGTAGTTAGCCGAAAACACACCGTCTGAAATGACAGTCTGCTTGAAGTCGCTTCCGAGGAAAGAGAAAGCCACGTTGCTCTGTCCAAGATCGTTCTTGTCAGTGAGCTTGACAGTGATCGCCTTTGTCTTGTCGTCGAATAGGCTCTTGCTGATGTCAGATGGCGATACCGTGATGTCGGCTGATTTGATCTTCAGATCTGGAGCCACCTTGATTGTCTCCTTGCCCTGCAACGTGTAGTTGTCGCAAAGCTCGCTTGCCATTGTCACCGTGTATGTCACTGTTCCTGCATCCTCCACAAACTCCTTGATTGTGTTGTCTGATCCCATGTCAGTCGTTGCAGCCCCTGCTGTCTTCACCCAGCCAGTAACCTTATATCCAGGGATTTTGTCTGCTGTGATCACCACCTCGTCACCGTGGCAAAGTTCCGCAGATGACGCTGTGAATGAAGGGACGGCTGTTGTTTTAGCAAGCACATCGATTGCGATTGTGTCCCTCTTCACCTCACAGTTGTTGCCGAGGACTCTCGTTCTGATGAACTCGTTGCCGTTAGACAGCGAAACATTCACATCCTTTGATGTACCACCGACGATTGACGCTCCTGTGGTCTTAGAAGTCCAGGTGTATTTGACGTTCGCCTCGTCAGTTCCGTTGTCCTCTATCTTATAGCCTTTTGACAGACAGACAAGGTTGCTGTTTGCGTCGAGCGATCCGACAAGGAACAGGCTTCTGTCTTCAAGCGGAGTGAGGACGTTCTTGATCTTAATAGTCTGGCTTCTGCTGCATCCGTCATAAGTCCTTGTCACATCCACATTCACTGTGTTCTTTGTTATGTCATCCACGACAGACGGCATCTTTATCGTGCTTGTTCCCTCACTCTCTGAAGTGACGGTCTTGCCTCCCACCTTGTAGGAATATACAGATCCGTCGTCTGTCTTTGGTGTTATGTCAAGATCCTTGCCGAGAACAGGGCAGTCATAGGCGAAATCGTTGTCTGAGAACGCAAGGTTTCCCTTCACAGTCACATCGATTGCGTTTGCCGCTTCCACCTGAGTCGAACAGAACTCCTGTGTCGCTGTGATCTTAGCGTCGTAGACGAACTGCCAACCGTTGTATTTAGATGCTCCTGTGATCAGGGTGTCCACTTTAGCCTTCTGTCCGTCGACATCCTGGTAGGTCTGGATCCTGTAGCTTGTCTTTCCTATGTGGCTTGCGATCTTAGGCTCGTCGCTCTCATAGGAAATGTTGAATATAGGCTTCTCCTCATAGCACACGTCAGCCTTTGACACAACAGCGTCATACTCTGTGATGCTGAAGGAAGGAGCAGTGTACACTTTTATCCTCAAAGGGTCGCTCACGCTCTCGAAAGCACCGTCACCCATGCGGACAACACGGACTATCTCGCAGTCATCCGCAATTTCGATCATTCCTGCTGAAAGAGAGAATGTTTCGTTCTCCGTGCCTGGTATCTGCTTGCCTGTGTCCTTGAATTTCCAGATGATCGTCTGGTCGCCATATCCCCCGGCGATGTTCTCAGATCCGATAATCTTCGGGTTTTTCTCGCCCTTGCACAGATAGTATGTGTTGCCTTTTACCGAAGTGAGGTTTTCAAACCTTATCTCGTTGTTCTTGATGTCCTCCACGACCTCAATGATGACAGGGATAGCCTCGCCCTCGCATCCGAGCGAGTTGACACCGCCGTTTACCTTTTGCAGGCTGTAGCTAGTGTTCTTCAGCTTCTCTATGTTTGTCTCGTTCATTGTCAGGGATGCAGGCAGCTGTCTGGCTGTCTCCCCCTCGTTAAGCACGTACTTGTAGGCGGTCGAGTTCTTGCCGAACTTGATCGTGTTGCCCTCCTTCACCTGAATGTATATCTTTCCGTTCTCGAAGCGGTATGAGCATCCTGCTATCGTGATCTCAGCCTCCGGATCAGACTCCACAGACTCCACTTTCACCTGGGCAGGGAAAGAAATACCGTTTGATCCGCATTCCTGGTCCTCCACATAGACTGTGTATATAGTTGTCTGTGTAAGGGGGTTAGTGATCTTCCATTTTGCAAGTTCGCTGTTTTTCTCGTCGACACTCTCGTATCTTTCGGCTGTAGGGTCGATGCTGAACTGCAGGTTCGGGTTGAACACGTCGCTCTCATACTTCTTCTTCAGTGTTATGATTCCCTTGCCTTCTCCGAACTCAACGCCTGCGCACACTGCCTTGTCGCTGATCTCCAGCTTCATGTTGCTTGTTGTCGGGATGGTGTAAGGATGCACCTCATAGACCACGTTCTGCTCAGGAAGCACGTCCCAGTCGAACAGTTCAAGATAAGCCTTCGGGCGGAAATAGACAATATCAGTCGCATTGAGGGTTGAAATGTAGCGTCCGCTTACTGTGAGGTCAGTTCCATTCACAGTGGCGTTCATGCCTGTCTGGACGGTGTTCCAGTTGGCTCCGTCAAGCGAGTATTCCCACTTGTACTGAAGTCCGTAATCCTTTTCCGTGAAATATTCGCTCAGAGTTGCGTTTATTCCCTGAAGCGTTACTTTGCTTTTCTCGCTGTCCATGCAGATGTGCTGCTCTCTGTCGGTCTCATAATGTGCTGGTCTGCCTGCGAGGACGACCCTGTCAAAGTGGTTGAATGTGACAGAGCTGGAATGGCAGCTGTAGCCTGGCACAGTGTAGTATGCCTTTATCGTCCATCCGTCCGTTCCGACGGTGTTGCTTCCTTCGCATCCCGTCTCGAAATCGTACACGCTGATCCTTTCAGACTCATAAGGGGATTCCTTTTGCGGTTTGACGTTTTTCCATTCTTTTTCCGCACCGTCCACAAATTTCGCATCTTTAACGCTTCCTATGAAGTCGGAAGTTGTGAACTGCACTTTGTGAGCCTTCTTGTAGGCTTCCTCGTCATAGATGGCGTAATACGAGCCCTTGTCAGGAATATTAGTGCTGACCTTAATGCTTCCTCCCTTGCACTGGTAGATTGAGCATGTGGCTGTAGCCGACTCTCCGTCAAGAGTGTGGTAGGCGGACCCCTCGAGGTCAACCCTCAGATTCCACAGGATGCGGAAATCCATTCTGATCGTCGATCTGTCGCTGTACAGTTCGGGAATGGAGAATGAAATGGAACCGCTGTTTTGGGGAAGCGTGACGGAGGTTGTACTCCATGTGTTTGCCAGGTGTCCTTGCCATCCAGCAGGTGCGTAGTCGCTTCCCGCTTTCCAGTTTCCCTCTGATCTCATGAAATCACTCCATGATCCTCCCTCCATCCTGTACTGCCAGCGGATGTTGTATGTGAGGTCCGTTATCTTTTCGCCACCTAAGACATGGTTTCTTCCACAGCATTCCACCCTTCTTTCTGGAATGGATACGATGATTTGGGCATACCCGTCTTTAAATCCTTTGTATGTGGCTCCCTCCACAACAGGATTCCCGTCGAGGAATTTCATGTACGAATCCCAATTCTTTGCGTTTGCCACGGTGCAAAACAGGCACACTGACAGCAGTGCGAGTACTCTTACTATTATTTTCATACTTTACATTTTTATTAAAGTTAATTGCAATATATGATCATTTGTTCCATACGTACCTCAGTCCTATGTAGAAGTTTGGTTTCAGGTAGTTTGTCCCGTTACCGAACAACAAGTACTGTTGTCCTCCGAGGACGATGCACACCCTTTTGCCGGGGTAGACCTCCATTTTTCCCCCGATGTTGGCTCCGCCCACGATGCCGGACTTTTCGGCTTCCAAATCCTCGCACGTCCATTTGTCATATCCCACGTTGCCCATGATGTCAAGGTCGATGAACATCCATGTCTGGGGGTGGAAACACATCACTTCAAGACCCGCTCCAAGCAGAAACTGGTTGCTGAACTCTGAATTGCCGAACACCGCCCTTTCCATGTCGAGCTGGCAGATGAGTCCTGTCCTCTGGCTGAAGCACCTCTGATACTCCATTCCTATGTCGAACTTGTTTTTTGTGCCCTTTCCGTACCTCACACCCATGGACTGGTGTCCGCCTGTGTGCAGCAGGCTCACTTTCTCATGTTCGGCGAACAGGGACGCTGTTGCGAACAGAGAGATCAAAAAAGATATAATGTATCTCATCGCTTTGTTATTCTATGTAAATCTTTTGTGTTGTGTAATCGGACCACAATCCGAACTCGTCCTTGCAGCGGACAGATACGGTGTGCTCACCCTTGGACTGGAAGATGTGGTTGACCTCGTTCCTTGTTGTCGGCTTGATGAAGTCGACCTCGATCCCCTTGAATTTCCACCATTTTTCCAAGTCGTCCTTTTGTCTTCCGAATGTGGCGAGGTAGAAGCATTCGGTCTCATCCGTTGATGCTGTAGAGGCGTTTTCTGTCACAATAGCATCGTATCGGATGCCTCCGTCGAACAGGTTGTCCCACTCTACGTCTTCCAGATTGGAGCTTGGATAATTGCGGCACCACTTCAGATCTTCCTTCCCCAGATTCTCGTAGGGGGCGTAGTCGAAGAGGTACGACCATTTGACGATCCTGTGTCCGTCGGGATCCGTTCCCCTTGCCGTTATCTTATATTCTCCTGTCTCCTTGTCCACACACGTGATGTTGACGGAAGGGACAGGCTTGCGGTTGGGCTTGATCTTCACCAGTACATATTCCTCTGTCTCGACCCCGATCTTGTTCCTTGCCGTCATGGTGAACCTCGCCGACACCTCCTTGGAGAACGGCACAAGATGCCTTTCTCTATCAATCAGTTGACTATTTAAATACTTGACGGCGTATGGGTCGTTCTCGTGAGAGTACAGGCGTGCCCTGCTCTCGAAATAGTCGCCCGCTATCGAGCCTCCGAAATAATCTTTCTTTCCAAGAGAGAATATCACCTTGCCGTTGGACTTTGTCAGCTTCAGAAGCGGTTCCGTGTATTTAAAGGCGTTTTCTCTGTAGTTACCCATGTTATACGACCCCATTTTTTCCTCTACCTGCCAGTGGCATATCTCAGGTCCAAGGAAATAGAGAAGTTCGGTCTCATGCACACCGTTGGCAATGTTCTCCTCTGGAATGCTTGTGATCTTGAAGTCATACGTGCACTCCTTTCCGTAAGGGTCCTCGATAGAGAAAGATAGAGTGTCGGGTCTGCCCCATCCGACTTCAACGACCCTATATCTCTTTCCTTCCCAATACTCGCCTCCGAGCGTGTCGCTCGAAGTCTCCATTCTGATTATCGGCTCCTCCCCGTGCTCGAGGAACCAGTCGTCCCTTGTGTCACACGAAGCGAGTGACATGGCGATGGCGCTCAGCCACAATAAATTCTTATTATCCATTTGTCTTTTGTTTTTCTTCAACGTTTTTTCGGAACAGTTCCGCATTCGCCCTGATCCTTTCCTCGTCCAGGTCCACCTGTTCCTCATAGATCATGTCTTCCTTGATCAGCTCTTTCTGCCTTGGGGTCAGCTTCACCCCGATTTCAGCCTCGTAGGCTGCGTAGGCTTGTTCCAATGTTCTTTCCATACAATACTTTTTTATCTAAATTTAACCATTTTCGTCATTTATCTTATTACCTACAAAGATACTGCTTTTTTTATTGATTTGCAATTATTTAACATTAAATAACACATAAAAAAAGCACCATATTATATTATAATATAATATAATTTGTCAGATACCCTTCCCCTTCTTTTTAACAGGATTTTTCTCTCCCTTCACAGCCTCTTTCTTCTCGCATTTTTCCTCCTTCATCTTCTCCTCTGAGAGCTTGCGCGTGATCCTCTCCACGATCTCCTCCGCTTTCGCCCCCGTGATGACCATCGCGCAGATTTCGGGGCTGAGCTTCGCCCTGCCCGGATCGAACTCTATGAGAGCGGAGGTTTTCCATCCGCTGGCGTCCTGGAAGCGTATGTTGGTGTATCTTCCGTTGAGCATTTCGGTGTAGTCCTTCAGAACATCCCTCGCCTCCGCCTTGATGAACCATGGCACCGTCACTTTCGCCGTTTCACCGTCCATCCATCCGATGAGGTCTTCCCTCTTTCCCGCGCTTCTGGAGAAGATGGCGTTCAGCCTCTCCTCGTTGTTCAGGATCCTTTCCTTTGCGTTTGGGTCCGAAAGGGCTTCCTCCCAGTCGAAAGCCCCGTAACCCTTCTCTTCCCTCTCCTTCTTCTCCCCGATGGAGTAGCCTGCGTACTCGACGACAAGGGCGATCTCCTTCCTCACGTTCTTCGATTCGATGACAAACTTAGCCTCATGGTGCGTCATGCCCTCTATGCCGTCGGCGTACCTCCACTTGTAGAATGTGCCGAGAGCCCCACCGCACTCTTCCCTGTCAAGCTCCCTTATCCTCTCCGCCTGCTCCTCCGTGACGCCGAGCTTCCTGCCGTAACGGCTTACGGCGAGGGCGGTCACTGCGGTGACCTTCCCCCCCCTGCCCTCTATCCAGTCCTTCAGGCTGTTGGCGGTGATTCCGGATGTGATAACGTCGTCGACGATGATGTAGTTCCTTCCGCTCTGTATCTCGCCGCTCCATTTCGGAAGCGGAGACATCACCCTGTCGAGCCATGTGGCTCCGGTGCGAGCCTTCGGGTGCGTTCCGCAAACGCTCATGTTCACCTGCTGACCGCCGAGTTCGGAGAGCTTCATGGCGAGGGCGATGGGAAGCTGGTTCTTCCCCTGCGTCCTCTCCTCCCCCATCACAGGCACAAGCACAGCTTCCTTGTCTGTGAAGAGATCCCTGTACTCCCTGCCGTCGCCCACGAGCTCGGCGACGACCTCCACTGCCTTGTCCAGGCTTCCGTTCCTCTTAGCGTCCTCATAGCTCTTTGTCATCTTCATGCTGAGGACCGTCTTGGGAGCCACAGCCTCCCCGTTCCATTTCTCGTCAAGATTCTTCCAGTTTCTTTCCATAAGCTTCTGTTTTTATACCGACTTGCCTTTTTTCCTTTCAACGGATCTTTTCTGGGCGTCTCCAACGCTCTCCCTCTTCCCTTCCGTCTTCTTCTGCTCCCTCTCGCTTATCTTTGTTATGACGGACTCCTTGCTCTCGCCCTGGATGATGCTCACGCATACATCAGGTGAGAAGACGGAGTCTTTGTTGAAGCTCACGCAAGGCTTGTTGAACTCCGCCCTCTCGGTATATTCGCCCCCCATGGCTTCCGTGTAGTCCCTGATGACTTTCTTCTGCCCCTCGTCTAGGTCCTGTGAAAGTGTGACCCTTCTCTCCTCCTGCAAAATAGCCGGACTCGCGCTGTCGGCGACCTCGTTGAACCTGCTGATGCACTCCAGGGCAACCGATACGGCTGCCTCCGCAACACCTGTCTTCTGTTCGGCTGAAACCTCGATCTCCTGCTTTGGCATGTACGGCTTCAGACGCTCGTCGATCACGGCGGTAGCCTGCTTCACATCGTCAAGGATTGTCTTCAGATAATCAGGGTCCTTCTGCAGGACTTCTAGCCATCCGTCAAGGTAATGCGCGGAGTTGTCCTGCTCTATCGTGGTCGATATGCCAAGCTTGCTTCCCGAGAAAGCGGCGGAGAGTTCCGCAACAAGCTCCTCCCTCGCATATTCGGGTGTTCCGAACGAGCCCTTTATCTCCCTTCCTGTCTCCAGAGCCGTCGAGTGCGACATCTCATGCAGCAGGGTCGAGTAGAACTCCTGCTGTCTCTCGAACTGTCCCCTTGTCGGCACGACGATCTCCTTTGTGGACGGGCGGAAGAACGCCCTGTCCTGCGCCAGCTCGCTTATCTTGCAGACCCATGTCTGGTTCTTGACAAGTTCGTCGAGAGGCTGGTATCTGTACGTTATCTCATGTTCCTCAGCCTCTTTCTTGGTCTCGAACGTGCTGTAGAGCGACGGGTTCACCTCCTTCAGGTTCGTCTGGTCCACGTTGAAGACCTTGATGCTCTGGAAGTCAACGGTCTTCCTGTACAGCTTCCTCACCTCCTCTTCAAGCTTGTCGTATTCGGTCTGCGACAGCCTTGTCTTCAGGTCGGGATGCCCCTCCCTCTCGGATTTTGGGAGGATGTAGACATCGTAGGGCTTGAGGATCGTCCACGCCTTCGCTCCTTTGTTTACCGACACCTTGCTTCCGTCCTCCCCTTTGAGGGAGGTGAGGGCGTTGAAGGTTCCCCAGACGTTCGTGTTGTAGCACAGGCACGACAGGAAGTTCAGCTTCATGCTGTTGTCCCCCGTGTACCTGTAGCCGTCCACGCTCCTTGCCTCCTCCCACTTCGGGCTGACATCCATCCACCCTTTCTTCCATGATCCGGACCCCTTGATCTCCTCCATCCTCTTTATGATGGCGTCGGTGAACTCCTTAAGGAACTGGTTCCTCGGCTCCAGCCTTGTCTCACTCTCGTATTTCTTGTATTTGCTCCTGTATTTTTCCATTTTTCTGTCAAGATTCTCCAGGTTCCTGACGTAGGTGTCTATGTCCTCGTCCCTGCCCCGGTTGTTTTGGTATTTCCCAATTTCCGCCGTGACCTCGCCGCGCAGGTCCCTGGCGTTCCTGTAAGATTCGGCGATAAGCCTCTCGTCCTCCGCCGTCCTTCCCTTCCTCTCTATCCTTGCCTCTATGCTGTCAAAGCCTTTGTGCTCGGCTCCAACCTCCTTCTGAAGATCCAGCAGCCTCCTGCTGAGCTCGTTCTTGCTCGGTCCTTCCATTGCCGTGTCAGTTAAATAAAGAAAGGGAGTGACCTCACTGCACTCCCCCTCTCCCTATTTTCAAAATTGTGTCGTTCTGGATCTCAGAATCACAGTTTTGGACCCTTCTTCTGCTGTTTAGGCTGCGGCTTCTCCTCGACCTGGGGTTTCTCCGCTGTCTGCTGGCTTCTCGCCTGCTCTCTCTCCTGAGCCTTCTTGTTCCTCTCCATGATGTCCTTGATTATCTGCTCTCGGTCAACCCCCAGAAGGATCTTGGCACACACCTCGGCTGAGTACGCCGTGCCCTTTCCGAACTCGATCTGTGCAGGGAAGGTTTTTTTCTCGCTTCCGTCGGGAAGCTTTGTCACCACCTTCATGTTCTGGTAGCTGCCGCCCATCTGCGTGGCGTACTCCTTCAGCGTCTCACGCTGCTGCTTTGTGAAGGATGACGGCACCTTGATCATAGTGTGCACCTCCTTCCTTGTGTTCTCGGCTCCCTGTGCCTCCACACGGAAGGTGTTCATCTTCAGCTCGCTCCTCGCCGCCCAGTCGGGGGCGTTGGAGAAAGCACTCTCCATCTTCTTCTCATTGTCCTCGATTATCCCTTTGAGGCGGTCTATCGCCTCCGTGAGGCTTACCCTCTCGTGCTGGACTCCCTCTGTCTTGCTAAGGAGGGTCACTGTCTTGTTCCCCCTGCTGTAGGACTCCCAATGCTTAGCCTGCTCCTCTGCGGGCTGGGTATTCTCTAATTTCTCGCTCATGATCGTTTTTTATTAAAGTTAGTAATTGTAATAATCGTCATCCTCCAAGCTGTCTCGGTTAGGATTTTTTGCGAGAGCAAAAGTAAACGCATTTCCTCTTATTTCCTAATTTTTCCCGGAAAAAGTTTGCCTTTTTCTCTTTTTTTAACATTTCCCCCACCCATATTTATATATCCGTTTTGGATATAAAATAATTGCTTTCTTGCTGAGACAAAGGATCCCCACGGCGGTGATTCGCCGTGGGGATCCTCCATGTATAACTTTCCCTTTTCTTTCCAGGGGATCAGAACGCCCCTTCATCCTCCCTGCTCTCAGCCATCATGTCCAGAAGGTCCTTGCCCTCCTCCAGGAATTTCTCGTACTGGTTGCTGTCCATCTCGGCGATGGCTGCGTACTTCTCGTTCGCCTCCTCCACGTTCATCAGCTCGCTCATGAATGTGGCGTAGCTCTCCAGGTAACCGCATAGCTCACCCTTCTTGCCGCATGTCTCCTTCAGAAGCTCCTTCAGCTGGGACTTGTATGCCTCGTACTCCCCCTCGGGGTTGTTGTACCTCACGCTCGATGTTATGGCGTTCATGTCCACGAAGAACATGTACTGGCTCCTGATGAAGTCCACACTCTCCTTGCCGATGATGTCCTTCGAGCTCAGCAGGTACTCGAACGGGGTAAGACCCTCGTCCTCGTCGGCGTTGTGGGTGATGAAGTCGGAGATCCTGTTGACCTCCTCGATGGAGCGGTCTATCTTCTTCATGTCGCTGTTCATCGCCTCTAGGAAGTCTTCCTCCATGATATGCTCCAGAAACGAATCCGGACTGTCCAGAAGGGTCTCCACCTTCTCCTTGAAGTCAAGCACCGCATCCTTCGGTGACTCTTTGAGGAACCACTCCCTTAGCGGCTCCAGCTGGTATTTCTCGTTTAGTGCCATAGTTATATGTTTTTTTATTTTTTTATTCTGTTTTGTTTTGTAGATCTTTCTCACTGCCTCATTCCCTGCCTCTGGCTCTGGCTCGCCTTTGCCTTGGGCTGCTGCTGCTTCTGGCTCTGCCTCTCTTCCTTCTTCGGCTTGACGCTCATGATTGGCTTTATCTTTTCCCCTCTCTTCTCCAGGTTCATGTGAACCTCGGCTGAGTACGGCTCCTTCGACCCTTCAGTGCATCCGTCGATCACGATGCTCTCGCCCCTGAGCATAGCCTGCTTCTCCTGGGTGGTCACCGAGTGACCCTTGATCTGGTCGGGTATGTTGTCCTCCGTCACCACAGCCCATCCTATCCTCTCCTTGGAGTCCATGTAGTGCGACAGGTGCCTTCCCGCCGTCCTCGCCTCAATCTCCTTCTCCTCCTGGCTGAGCTTCTCCCTGTCCTTTACCGTGAGGTTGCCCGTCAGGATCACGAGTTCTTCCTTGCCTTTCGCCACGGCTATGTCGTAGCTGATGTTGCCGTCATCGCTACCCGCCGTCACCTTCTCTCCGTCCAGCAGCTTCCGCAGGATCTCCTCTCCATCCTTCGACCTCGGGTCGATTCCGTGCTCCACCTCGAGGGCTTTCTCTATCCTTCCGATCTCCTCAATGGCTTTCGCCTTTTCCATTCCCTTCAGGATCAGGGCTCCCTCCACAAGTTCCATCCTCTCCACCTTCTTCTGCTCCTCCGCCTGCCTTTTGCTCTCCTCCTCAGGTGTCTCCCTCTTCGCCTCTTCCTTACGCTCCTTCTCCTGGCTTTCAGCCTCTTTCTCCTCCATCTTCCTCTCCTTCTCCACAAGTACCGTCTCGGGGCTCACTCCCATCCTCCTCACAAGGTCGGCTTCCGCTTCCCCGATGAAGACGTCGGCTCCTGCGTGCATGTACGGGAACTGGAACTCATGCACCCATCCGTCGGATGTCATGTTCTCGCACCCCATCTTCTGCGCCAGAACCCTGTACGCCTCTTCTTCCTCCCGGCTAAGCCTTCCCTCTATGCTCACGCTTGTGAAGTACTCCGTCTCCCCCTCTCCGGGTTCGTGGTCCACCTTCCTTATCATTTCTCCCAGCCCCTTGTTTATCTCCCAAAGGTCCTTTACCCGTATGTCATTCCTCTCTTCCCTCTCAACGGTCTCCTCCTGGCTCTTTCCGACGCCTCCTTCCACGCCCTCGCCGTAGCATTTCTGGGCTGCGGGACCGCCGAGCCTCTCATCAAGGAACCTTCTCTTTTCCGAAACCTCCTCCAGCTCCTTCTCAATCTTTCCTAGCACCTCCAGTGTCGTGCTGTACAGCGATGTCTGGCTGTACTCGTCGCTGACGACCCTTCTGAACTCCCCGTCTTTCGCAAGAGCGAGCCATTCCGCCTTGTCCCTGGCTACGAAAACCCTCTCCCCCTCTCCGTTCTCCACATGGAAGATCTTGGCGTCCCCCTCCTTGAACTCCATCGCGTTCAGCATCTCCGCTATGTTGTTACGCTTCTCCTGCAGGTCCTTCTTCAGCATCTGCTGCTCTGCCATCTCCGCCCTCATCATCAGCATCTCCCTGTTCCTCGAGTATGTCGTCATGAATGAGGTTAGGAACGCCGTCATAGGGTCCATACTCTCATTCTTTAGCGTCGACCATTTCTCCGTCACCGCCTGCTGCTCGATCAGCTCCTCCTTGCGGTATTCCCTGATTTTCTGACGCAGCTCGCTCAGGTAGTCCCTGTTGAACCTCTCCAGTTCGGGGGCTATCTTCTGGTCGTTCTTGTGCTTCTCCAGGAATTGGAGTTGAGCGATCGTGAACCGCTCGTTTTTCTCTGCCTTTTCGGCTAGTCTCCTTATCTTTTCGTTCAGATCTTCGTCGATCCTCTTCTCTGTCGTGACTGTTGTACCGTCCTCTTTTTTTTCGGTGTAGGAGACCGTATAGTCGTTGTGTCCCCCGTTGTATCCGAATCCGTTTCTTCTTTCCATCTTTTTCTTTTTTAAAAAAATTAATAGTAATAAAACAATCTCTCTCCCCATCCTTCTCTTTCGGGGCTTCCCCTCCGGGTCGGGGTATTGCGGACTCCGCTTCCGCTCCGGTCCCCCAAAAGGGTGACCGCCACCTGGCGTCCTCCATTTCCCTAAGCCGTCATCCCTCCCGCACACTCCGCCGGAAAGGAGGCGGTCTTCTGAAAAAAGCAGTAGCGGTACTCACGCAGGGCTACTGCGAATGTTATTTTTACTTTATTTTTTTACACTACAAATATAGTGTTTTTTAATGAGATACGCAAAAAATACACCCCTAAAATGGGGGGCTTCCCGAAAGATTTCCGACCCCCCGGCTGGAGCCGCCGCAGGCTGGAGACAGCCTGCCCCCTCGGAGAAAAAGTCGGGGTCGGAGTCCCTCTTTTTTCCGTGTCTTTCCCTTATTTATTTCGCTGATTGTTTGCAAGTTATACAGATTTTTAGTATATTTGTATATGGAAATGAGGGGAGATCCCCACACTTCCTTACCCATTTCAAGTTACTGACATAAATAACATATTTTGACCATGTGGGCTTCCGTCCGTGAGGATCGGAGCCCTCCTTTTTTTACGCTCCCCCACCCTTCGCAGGGCAGGGGGCGTTCTCCGTATCATTAAATCTTAACCTTATAATCTGTCTGACGCAAATATACGACTTTTTCTTCAAGGGAGGTCGCCACCCCTCCTTTTTTTTCTCCACCCTCCCTCCGCCACCCTCTTTTCTTTTCAAATTAACCCGCTGATTGCTTGCATGTTACACGAAAATTTAGTATATTTGTATATGGGGATGAGGGGATATTCCCCCACTTCCCATAATTTTGTTTAACTTTAATTCTTACGCCTATGGCTGTACATTACGGTTTCGTCGCCGACGGAGTGGTCCCCTGCAGCGAGCCCTTCGACGAGTTCCTTTCCTACGTTGAGAGGAAATCAATCTTCAACATGACTTACGAGAACTGGTCCGCAACCCTCTACACCGACCAGAGAAGGATCGACGAGTTCGGGCACGTCCTCTGACCAGCATCTAAAAGGAGGAAGAGCCAGGGGACGCCCCTGGCTCTTCCTCCTTCTTTTTGTCTGTCGGGGTTGCCACGGCTTTGATGACCCTCCCCCCCGTGCCGCCCGTCCCTCCGCCAGGAGGCGGAGGCTTCCTCCGCATGAGCGGACTCCCCTTCCGGGGCTTCCTGCGGGACACCGCACCTCCTTTGCCCCCACGCCTGAGCGTGCCCCAGCCGGCTTCCCTTGAAAGTAAAAACATCTTGATTTTTTCCCTCCGAACCACTTATTTATTTCACTGATTGTTTGGTAGTTATACGGATTTTTAGTATATTTGTATATGAACTAAAAGCAATGGACCATGAAATGTTTTCATTTGATATTCAACGGAAAGAGAGTCGACGGTGAGGTGAGACCCACAGGAAGCTACGGTCGCTACAAAATCACCGCCGAGAACGAGGACGGCGACACCTTCTCTATTGAAACGACGGATGCGGACGTGTATGACTACATATCTTCGGATATGGACGAGGACGCCGAGAATCGTGAGTATGCGGAAGCCTGGATGCTCCACAGGTTCGAGGACGAGGACAATTGGCTGTACAAAGCCACGTACAAGGCTTATCCGACCAACGTGACAATCTTCTATGGCGGACATTCTTTCGAGCTGGACTGCGACCTGCAGGGCGAGGTCTTCGACTGTACGGAAGAGCTGAGGGAATGGCTGGACGACTCCCTATGGGAAATCAGGGAGTCGCTGAACAATTACGACGATCTGATCGTCAGCCTCTGCTGCTCCCTCGACCGCTACATCAAAGGAGTGTATGACGGGGAGGAGGACAAAGAGGAGGTGAAGGGACGCACACTGTCCGACGTGCGTGAAGAGTTCGGAGGGGAGATCCAGAACATCTTTGACCCCTCGACCGACAAGGACAGGAGGTTCCACGAGCTTTGGCTGAGGACCGAGCCGACAGTGAGCCAGTGGAACACGCTGAGGTCTTGGGGCTTCATGGTCAGCAAGAACATATCGTGGGAAGGGGGCAGACCCGTGACGATCTGGGAGGTGCAGCACAGGGACAAAGACAAAATCGAGTTTGTGATAGCATGAAAATATATCAATCCTTTTTTCTCTTTCGGGGTGTGGGACTGGGAAGTCCGCACCCTTTTTTTTCTTAATTATTCCGCTGATTATTTGCAAGTTACGGCAATTTTTGCTATATTTGTATATGTGATTGGGGAGGATATGACCTCCTGATTTGTTTTACTTTATTTTTTTCATTATGGAGACAAACGATTTGTTCGCCACCGAGATCGGCAAACTTAACGACAGACAGAGACAGCTTCTGAAGGATACCTTCAGATTCGGCGAGTGGGGGGACTGCTCGATGGAGTTCCTTGACCGGAACGGCGACGTGGAGACCGCCATGTCCATCGGGTTCTGCACGAACGACGCAAAAAAAGCGGGCAACTTCAGCGGAAGACAGGTGTCCGCATTGTTCAGAGGGATGTACGGCAAACTGTGCCCCTCCAGGACAGGCAGGCTTATCACCCACTGCTCTGACTGGTGGGAGGACGGAAGCGGAGACATGCTCTTCATCAGAAGCGACTACTATGACCAGGCGATGAGCTGGGCGAATGAACCCAACAAATAACAATACATTTCAAAAATATGGAAAAATTCGAGATCGACAGGATCGAGTTTGTCGCCAAGATAACGGTCAGCGGAGTCGACTCCCATCTGGTGGAGGACGTCGTTTATTACCGCAGGGGGATGTCTTTCGACATGGTCATGCGGTGGCAGTGGTATTTCCAGTACCTTGCAGCCCGTGTCAAGGTCGACAACCCCAGGCGTACAGTGCGGTGCTTCATCGCACGGACGGACATGATGACCACAGAGGAGTACATAGAGTGGAAACGCACCAATCTTATCAAGGCTCAGAAGGCAAAGCTCACAAAACTTAAAAACTATCCTCCGCAGTGGGATCTGTTCGGCTACAACCGGACAGAATGGCTGGAGTCGGTGGAAAAGGCGGAGAAACGCCTGGCTGACCTGCAGGCAGGAGAGACTGACTTCTATGTGATGCCCGAATACGCCAACCATCTGAAGCGATGGCTGAAGAAACATTGATCCACGGCATTGTGCTTGGATTTCCGGACAAAATCCCCTTATTTTGCAGTAGTAATTTTATTAATATAGTCTGATCCGTCCGACCGTGAGGTCCGACGGATCTTTTTTCTCCCCATGTCAAGGACTGCAGCTCTCTCCCCTTCCCTTGAAAAGAAAAACGCACCCTTCTTTTCTTTACTTTTTTATAAAATAAATTGCTGATTATTTGCAAGTTACGACAATTTTTAGTATATTTGTATATGGAAATGAGGGAGACACGACCTCTTCCGATTTGTTGTTTTTAACTTTATTTTTTTTACATTATGAGTACAAGATGCAATATCATCCTTTGGGGTGAGGAACAGGGGAAACAGGTGTTCTACAAACAGGTGTACCACCACTCGGACGGCTACCTCGAAGGCGTGGGCGCGGACCTCGCAGACCTGGCTACGGAATTGATGGGCGAGGAAGAGACGGACATCACCCCACGCAGGTTCGCATGCAAACTTGCGGGGCACTCCCCGAAGTACGAGTTCGAGAACGACCTGCATGAGCCTTACCCGAACAGCGACATAGAGTGGAGGTACGACATGTTCTTCGCAAAGGACGGCATCACCGTCAGATGCGAACATTACATCTCCTACCCCGACGAGTTTGTCGAGTCGTTCGAGTTCTCTATAAAGAGGACGAAGAGGAGGAAATGACAGGGGCTTCCCCGACGGCTCCGCCGTCGGGATCCCTTTGAAAACTTTTATTGATCAAAACGTAAATGAATATTATGAAATTGAGACTTAGAAAAAAATACGCCAAAAAGGCGGTCACCGCCCACTACACGGACATGGTGAGGGGGATCCTCCCTCCTGGAGAGGTCAGCGTCCGGATAAAATGCACCTTCAGGAAAAAAAGGAAATCGTTAGGCGTGAGGGGCGGATCTCTCCCAATGGACCAGCTCATGCGCCTTGTGAGCATGGGCGCAGCCAACTACAGCGTCGGCACGGAAGACGTGGACTTCCGTGACTCCCTGGGAAGGTTCATCTGCTCCAAACCACGCAGGGAGTTCGACAGCTTCGGATCCAATTGGGGGTCGTTGCTCAACCTTTTAAGCCCTGGAGATCATGGGAAATGACATAATGGCAAAGAGGTCTTTGGCTTCGTTCCTCGACCTCGCATCAAAATGGCTGTCACTTGACCAGGGTAGTGTCCTGGTAGTGGAACGGAGCGAAAAGACAGTCCGGCTGAGACTGCACCATTCCCCTGCCCTGGAGGTGCGGTGCCTCCGCATGACCGTCAATTTCGACTATTTCTCGAAACATTTCAGGAGGACCCTGCCGTCCCTGCCGATCGTCGGCAAGTACACTTCCATGACGGCACGCTCCCTGAATGAGTTCTATATAACAGGATGCGAAGACACCGCAGGTGGAATTGACGCACAGAAACGGGAACTTAAAAACTGAGTTTATGGACAACAACAAGATATATGCGACAGACTCAAACACGTTAAAATATGTGTTTTCCGTTTTAAGGGAGGACAATGATTTCCTTTATGTGAAGGATATATCCACTACAAGCTTTGAAATCAGAAGTCATATATTCAAGGTGCGTAAAAATCCATTGATGTTCGTCGATTCCGACGAGGACAAGACGTGGGATTTCATATTCAAGGACAAGAAATTCTTTGCCTCCTTCAACGAAACGGAAGTGATAAGCAAAGCCCAGGAATATCAGAGATTTTATGACAAAGCTAGTCTTAGAAATACAATAAAAGGAATAGCTGATTTGAGGAAGAAGATCAAGGATGCCAAAGAGTTTTTACTGAACGAATATGGGGCAAAGCACCTGTCAACTTTAACGTTCAATGACAAACTGTTTGTGTTAGATGAAGACAAAAACCTACAGCCAGCGTTCGTGTCCGCAAAGATAGAATACGCCAATGGGGACATGAGCGTGAAGATACATGTTCCCTTTTTAGATGATGATTTTGAGATTTTTTGGGACAAAGACCTCTTTAATGGAGACGGAACCATTTTCTATATTTATTCTGACTCCCCTTCCAATTTCTTTGGTGACGGAGTGAAAAGGAGCGTATTTATGGACATTTCCGATTATGATCGTTTCCTTTCCAACAGGGAGTTGCGGAAAATGCAAGAGAATTTTTTCTCGCTGACACGCCACAGAAACAAATTGTTCCACAGACTGATAAGACGCCAGAACTCGCCCCTCAACGTGCAGATCCTCCTGTGGAGCGACAGGAACGGCTCGTTCGAGACCGTCGGGGGAACTACCCTAAGCACTGAGGACGATGTTTTCGACTACCTCCTTTCTCGCAGGTATATCAGCAAGGGGGGGGAGGTGAGACCAAAACACAAGGTGCTTGTCGGGGGAAAGGAAATCTCCTCCGTCCGCCCCATACGATATGTTTAACCCTTTATTTTCTGTTATGGTAAAGACAAAGCTCATATTCGACTTATTCGGGCTCCTCTCAGAACAGGAGGGGCTGAGGGTGACGGGGTTCCAGCACCACGACCATCCGCTTCATCCAGAGATATACATCGACATAGACATTCCGACCCACATGTCCGCAGGATTCGTCCAGGCGTTCACGGACTTCACGGACGGAAGATGTCCGGGCGAAGCCCACTACAGGTTCCCGAGGGAGGGGCGTGACTTCTTCCTTCTGACGCTATACGCTCCGCCTTCAGACAAGTTCTGATCAGGAAACGGCAATATTCTTCTGTTTTCCTCATTCACAATTTTTTTTTATCTTTGTTTTAAATTTTAGTGCCTTATGGTCAATATTCAATATAATAATAAATTACATCTTTTAGCTGCTGTCATTTTGCTGTGTTCGACAGCAAGATGTCATTATCTGGTCCTCACCTGCGACACTCCCGTGTGGATAAGCGCTGTATGCAATCCCTTGTTCGGAGCGTATTATGGCTTTGTCCTACATTTTTTTGTTGACGACATAAAGTGTGTCCTTGCACGGAGACGGGAAAAGAGGTCGGCTACAAAGACCATTCCCAAGAATGCAGTTCAGAACAACAAATTATAATAAATCAGTGCCTTATGAAAAATATTCTGTATAATATTATTATTTTAGTTGCTGGACTCACATTTTTTATTGCGTCAGCAGGATTACTTTATCTGATGTGTGCCTCCGATCTGCCCAACTGGGTGAAATTTTTATTCGGTTTCGTGGTAGGAGTGTTTTACGGCGTTTTCCTTATGTTGTTGACTGACGACATCAGGGACTTCCTGAAACGACGACGAGATAGAGAGAACGGCTAAAGTCTAATCTGAACAAATTATATTTTTTCAATAAAATTCTGGACCTATCCCCTACGACTGGGGGTAGGTCCTTTTTTCCCCATAACTGGGGAAGACCCCACCAGCCAACCATCTTACTTGCCTTCCCATGGAAGACCATCCCTAACAACTTCTATCTCCATTCGCAAGAGCGACCCCCCTCCCCGTCCCCTTGGGGAAAAAGTTGCATCCACACTCTTTTTTTACAAATTAATTCGCTGATTATTTGGATGTTACACAGATTTTTAGTATATTTGTATATGGAAATGAGGGGAAATCGCCCCCACTCTTTCCACGTTCATTTGTTGTTTTACTTTATTTTTTATCTTATGGAAAAATTCCACAAACTTGTATGTTCGTCAGCTCGCAAGGGACAAGACGGAAAAATGATCCCATTCAGAAAGAAAGTACTCTTCCAGTGCGGTGACATAGAGTATTGCAGATTTATGCTCTCTGAATTTTTCAGCCTGCGGTCGACAGACTCCGATTATTCGGACTGCTCTCCACTTGAAAACGATTCATTCTCAGTCTCCAGGGACAACAAACGGTACACATACAGCGTAGAGTGATTTTTAGGGGTCGGGGGCAATTCCCCCTTCCCTCCATGTTTTACTTTATTTTTTTACACTATGAAAAATTCAGTGGCGTTCGAGAACGCAATCAAGAAATACCTTGACGAGTTCGCACAGAACGATGTCCATTTCGCACAGAAATACGAGAACCCCAAGAAATCCATAAGCGAGTGCTGCTCCTTCATCGCTTCCGAAGTGAAGAAGATGGGGGTCTGCGGTCTTGAAGACTCCGAGGTCTACGGTCTCGCTGTCCACTATTATGACGAGGAAGACGTCAAAGTGGAGCCTGTAGGCGACTACATGGTCGCATGCAACCACCATGTCGAGCTGACCGAGGAGCAGAAGGAGGAGGCGAGAGCCGAAGCCATCAAGCAGTACCAGGAGACCCTTTACAAGGAAATGGTGGCGAAGAACATCAAACACCAGACCCCGAAGAAGGAGACTTCCGATTCGGATCACAAACCCAAACAGCTCACCTTATTCTGACAGCCATGAGACCATCGACAAAGGAGGAAAAGAGAGTGACCGCTCTGAGCGGATCACTCCCGAACCTTTCGGCTAAGCAGGAGTCTTGGCTTAAATGGAAAGTGGGCGTGCCGAAAGGCTACGTCAACAGCAGGCATGCGTGGTGCGGAGAATGCGGTTTCCCACTCCCGAAAGAGACGAAATCGCTTGTCGGCAGACTCACCGCCAACAGCAGGCTGATCTGCCCTTTCTGCGGAAAGGAGCTTGAACTTACACAGTCGCAAGGATCAAGGCAGTGCGAGAAATTCTACTTCACTTTCGTGACCGTCTGCCAGGAGTACCAGGTGTTCAGACATTTCCTTGTCTCGAAGATCTCCTGCAAAGGCATGAACTGCCATATCTCACACACCGAGGTCGTGCAGAACTGGATAAACCCTTCTGGCAAGGAGACCGTCATCGCCAGGAGCACGACTTTTGGCTACTATTGTGACCAATGGATCCTCCACTCCGAACTGAGCCTGAAACACCCGATCCGTCATTACGGATTCTGCCTTTATGACATAAACCCCAACTACATCTATCCTTTCCGCAAATACATCCCCACACTGAAAAGGAACGGATTTTTCGGGGACTTCCTTGACCTCTCCCCCTCCACCCTCACCAAGGGGATATTGTCGAACTCCGACTACGAGTTCCTTCTGAAAACCCGACAGCTTCCCCTTCTCAGACACGCATGCCAGAGGGGGCTGGAGAGGATTCCCCACAAGGAATCGGTCAAAATATGCGTCCGCAACAGATACACCGTCAAGGACGCAGACCTTTGGCTCGACATGATGGACGCACTCCTTTCCCTTGGCAAGGACACCCGTTCGCCTTTCTATGTCTGCCCCTCCGATCTGAAGTCCGCACACGACAGGGTTTTCGCACTCAAAGAGCGTGCCGACAGTAAAAGAAAGATGGAGGAGGCGATGGAGACCGCAAGGAAATGGGAGAAGCGGTACAGAACAGAGAAGGGTCGCTTCTTCCACCTTACGATGAGCGACGGCAATGTCTTCATAAGACCACTGCTTTCAGTCTCCGAGTTCGTCGAGGAGGGGGACAGGATGCACCACTGCGTTTTCGCCAACGGCTACTACAAGAGGGAGGACAGCCTTATCCTCACAGCAAGGAACATGAAGGGGGACAGACTGGAGACAGTCGAGATCAATCTGAAGGAGCTCGCCGTGATCCAAAGCAGAGGAGTCTGCAACTCCTCCTCCCCTTTTCATGACGAGATTGTCGGACTGGTAAATGACAACATGCACCGCATACGAGAGATCTGCCACACCGCCAGGATCTCCGCCTAATCCGTGACGGTCAGCCGTTCAGAGCTGTCCGTCACTTTTTTTCACGCCCCGAACACCCCTTCCAGGGCGAAAGCCCACTTTGACTAACCATCTGTGGTCATCCTCCGCAAAAGCGGACTCTCTCAACCTCCCACGCAGCAGCGTCCCTGGTCCAACTGTCCCCTTGAAAAGAAAAAACGACCCTCTTTTTTCTTGTTTTTTCTTAAAATAAACCGCTGATTATTTGGCAGTTACACAGATTTTTAGTATATTTGTATATGGAAATGAGGGAGTTATGACCTCTTCCTATTTGTTGTTTTTTACTTTATTTTTTTTTACACTATGGAAAATCAAGAGTACTGCTTGGAGATTGCGAACACAATCCTCAGCCAAATCATTTCGGTTGTCGGAACAATGACATTCAGCTCATGGGGCGTGTCTGAAAAGACAGCGACCTACCACAACGACATGCCTTCACTTGTCATGGACGTTAACGGACTGCTACACAAAGGCAAGGCGATAGTCTCCTATGACGAGGGAGGAGACTCCTACACGGTATACCTGTTGGACAAGGACGGAAATGTAACCTATGAAGCGGACAATATCTTTTTCGACACACTCGGGACACTCCTTGATGACAAGATTGAGCGTTGCGAGTCATGGACAGACGAGGAATATTACAGCCGTCTCAAAAAAGAGGGTGCACTACTACTATAATGCTTTCGCACATGGAAAGAATAGCGGATTATCTCATCATACTTGACTACCAGTCGGGAAGACTCCTCAAAATAAGGCTTTCGGAAGAGGACAGAAGGACAGCCTCCGCCTGTAAGGATGCGTCGTCGTTCGTGAAGACACTCTCCTATAAATACGGGTTCTCCTTCAAAGACTCCTACTGGATGTCAACGGAGACTTTGGACGAAAGCTCATTCAACTTTTAAGATGTAAAAAATACAAAGATTTGTGGATGTGGGATTTTAACAGTTTATCCGCCGTTCCCCATGAATTTTGGGGACGGCTTTTTATATCCGTTTTGGATATAAAAACATTGATTCGGAGTTTTTGAAAACAACAATTTTTAACATCTTTTCACTTAAATAAACTATTGATTATTTGCAAGTTACGGCAAATTTTACTATATTTGTATATGATAACAAGGGAATAGAACATAACTAATAACTACAAAAAACTAAACATACCGAAGCCGCCTCGTAGTGATATGCGACGGCTTTTTTTCATGCCCGGACGGATGCCACCCCGACCCCTTCCGCAAGAGCGGAAAAAAACTTCCGCACAGCGGAACCTGTACCAAATGCTTTTTCCGGAAGGATCCGACCGACCTATCTTTCTGACATGGGCGCGACCAGACTGAAGATCTGGCCACACCCTCCCTTTTCTTCAAAGGAAGCCGCCCGTTTTTTCTAGCGGAGGACCGCACCGTCTGGATATCCGTGGAAGAGAAAAAGACAGATATGAAAATTCTCTCAAAATAATCCTTTTTAATTTGTTGATTCTTTGCAAGTTAAAAGAAAATTTACTATATTTGTATATGGAAATGAGGGAGATAACAAACCCCAATTTTCCACTATCATTTGTTGTTTTACTTTATTTTTTTATTATGAAAGTGACTATTGTTATCGAGGAAGTTCTGAGTAAGGACTATGTTGTCGACGTTGAAGGAGTGGAAAACCCAGACATTGCTAAAGAGATTGCTTCCAGTCGTGTTAACACCTTGTACGACAAGGGGGACATAGAACTCGACTATTCGGACTGCCATTGCCATCGAATCTCAGCTGTGGACTGTGTCGACACAACAGCAGAGACACAAATCACCATCAAACAGCACACCACCGTCGAATCCATCCTGAGACGACTTTCCAGTGCGGTCAGCGGAACGGAGAGACTCCTGTACACAAAGGAGGAGCTGCACAGGTTCGCCCAACTCCACACCGATGTCTGGAACGAGGAGACCAGCGAATATGTGATTGCGGAGTCTTTCGTTGATTTCTTCTGGAACTCAGACAAACCTTGCAGACGCTGCTCTGTCTGCGGAAAGCTCATGCGCACAGGCTATTGTCTGAACAACGGAGACGCCTATTATTGCAGTGACGAATGCCTGCATACCGAGTTCACCGACGCTCAATGGGAGCATGAGTGCGACACCAACGCAGACAGTTATTATTCAACTTGGGAGTAAAGGACTACTGGCATGGACGCAATGTTTGAATTTTTATTCTGGCTGTTCTTCGCCTTTATTGTCAGACAGGCGGTGATAACAGCGGACACGGAGAAAAGAAACCAAAATCGTTTAACTAAAAAAAGTCCTGCAAAGGCAGAAAAAAATGAGTCATAATATAGAACGTTGAATTTATAATGAGAAGGTGGCGTTTTCTTTTTACGCCACCTTTTTTTCTCCCCTGAAGGGAAGACCCTTCCATCTTTTTTCTCCTTGCAAAGCAATCTGTGAGCAAAGAGAGCTACCTGCCAGGGGGCAGGCGACTCCCTTTGCTCTGCCAAAGGAAGACCTTACTTTCCATCCCGGAACGGTCGGAAAGTCTCAGATCAGAGATCCGAGACACTCCGACCGTTCTTCCTAAGGAAAACCTTACATTCCCTTATCCCTTGCACAGCAAGCTTACGGTCAGAGAGGAACGTGGAACAAGTTCCCCGTCTCACTCTGACCTCCATCCAAAGGAGATACCTTACTGTAATCCTATCCTTGACAAAGCAAGATATGATCAACGGAGTTATCTGAACCTTGTTCAGGCAGCTCCATTGATCCCCATAAGGGAGACCTCGCATTAACATCCCGGACCAGTCGGAAGGTCACAAACCACAGGTTTATGACTTTTCGACTGGTCTTCCAAAGGGAAACCTTACCGTCTGGTCAGACACCCTTGCAAAGCAAAAAGCCCCATCAAGAGGAAAACACCTCTCGATTACGCTATTTGCGAGAATCCTTCTTTCCCCCTGCTAACATTCTTATCTTTACTATCAAAGACAAGACAAGATTTACATCTTTGAACCATTCAATAAAATCCATTTCAGACAACAACTGTCTGATTTGCTCTAATATTGTCATATGTATTAATTTATATATATATTTACTATGTATGAGAGAACTGTCTTTATTTCCATCCTATAGTAAGGGATTTCACCCGATTGAAGGGCAAAATCCACAATCACCACTCTCCCCTTGAAAGAAAAAACCACATTTTTTTCTTATTATTAATTCAAATAATCCGTTGATTATTTGGCAGTTACTCAGATTTTTAGTATATTTGTATATGGAAATGAGGGAGTTACGACCTCTTCCAATTTGTTGTTTAACTTTATTTTTTTACACTATGACACAGAAAGAATTTGAGGAACGTATCGGAAGGCAAGTTCCGTTTGAGGAATACGCTAACGCCAATTCCGTTTACCTTGCAAGCAACATGGAAAAAGACGAGTTTTGCGAGAGATTCAAAAGATCGGACAAAGACCTTCTTCTGGACATCACGGAGAATTACTATTCAAAGAAGACCGCTTTGGATGCCTTTAGAAAAAAATTGGACGCATTGACTAAAAAAATCCTTTCTTTCGCTTATGATGAAAAAGACACAACCCTTCGCAACGAGGTACGAGAAGTGCTTGGACCAAGGGATTTTGTCATATTCTGCCTAGAAAACGGATACGAACTTGACCGGCAAGACAGGGAGTATATCCTATTCAATTTGAAATCATGACACCAGGGCGGTCTTCATGACTGCCCATTTGTTAAAAAAATAACAAAATAACTCATTGAAAATTTGCAAGTTACAGCAAATTTCTATATATTTGTATATAGAAAAAAAAAGGGACGGAGGTTCCTTAATGTATAACTTTAATAAGAAAGAACATGAAAGCAAAAATCAAGCTTTATCTGGATGAGAAATCAGCAGAGATAACAGTGGACGACAACAGAAAAATAACCGTTTCATTTGATGTACAGGACATCAACTTCTTCGAGACAAAAGAGGAGGTGAGAGAAATTGTTGACGGTTGGTTGCAGGAGATCAAGGATGTGGAAAACTATGAGGAGATCGCCAACGCATTGGAGGATCAGCTCGGC
The DNA here is from genome assembly GCA_002392915.1 of Bacteroidales bacterium UBA3844. Taxonomy (GTDB): domain Bacteria; phylum Bacteroidota; class Bacteroidia; order Bacteroidales; family Paludibacteraceae; genus UBA1723. The sequence goes on from DGHQ01000059.1 coordinate 175,781, forward strand.
AAATATGTGTCAGAATAATTAACTTTAATAAGAAAGAATATGAATAATGTACAGCTAATTGGTAATGTGGGTAATGCCCCTCAGTTTTTTGGGGAAGGAACAAAGAGAGTTGCCAGAGTTTCTTTGGCGACAACAGAGAGAGGTTTCGTCAAGAAGGACGGAACCAAGGTAGAGGACAGAACAGAATGGCATACGGTTGTCTTTTTCGGCTCCATCTGCCAGGTGATAGAAAAGTTTGTCAACACAGGCGCTCGCATCGCTGTGGAGGGAAGTATCCACTACTCTAAGTGGGAGGATCCAGAGAAGGGAACAAAATACAGCACCGAAATTTGGTGCTCAAAAATGGAGCTTCTTGACTCCAGAAAAACAGAGTCTTCTGACTCTCCTGCTCCTGTGCAGCAGTACAAAACGCCAGAGGAGGACCAAACGATTCCTTTCTGATTACGGCACAGACTCTTATCATGAAATAAATTAATAAACAACAAATAACATTCAAATTTTTGGACAAAACTTTTAAGTCGTTGAGCTGTGAAGCTCAGCGACTTTGTTTTTTCTTTGATTTGGCTTATCTTTGCATTATTTTATGATACAAATTAAGTTAAGATTACAAAAACGTTTCTCTGTGACAGCGAGACGTTTTTTCTTTTTCTTCTAGGGAATATTCCGGCACTTTTATTTCTTTGACAAAATCCATTATTCTTTTTGCAGGATCATCATTGATCATTTGTTTTGTCTTATACTTCTCTTTTATCATCAATTTCCATCTTATGAAATCATCTATGATTTGGTCGTTTTCCTCCAATATCCCTTCATGACCATCGCTTTTGCTCCTCACCCCACAAATCCAATTCATCGTGTCGTTAATACAGGCGTTTTTGCTGGATCTGTTTTCTATGTCTGCCCTTATCTGCCACACTTTGTCTTTCGGCAACATAGTCAGATTGTATTTCTCCGCTATTTTATCCAGAGCCTCCCTATTATTCCGCACTGTCTCCAATATACTTCTCACTTTCTTATAGATGGTCCTGTCAAAATCAATTATTTTGTCAACTTCCACAGATCTCCAATACTCCTTCTGTTTTTCTATATCTGATACGACGCAAGACCACGCCATACTCCCAACCGCAAGTTCCAATGTGATCCTGCTGTGTTCATGATCCGCAAGATCAGTCAAATATTCAGGGACCGACCCTTTTGCCAGCCAATCCCTGTACCCCTCCATCTTTTCCAGAAGGGAATCCCTTATGTCTCTGACATAGTTATATTCAATTTCTGTCAATGGTACAGGAGACGAGCAGAATCTTCTTATCCTGGTGATCTGCTTGCTGATGGCGACAAGAGATCTTCTGTCCTGGTATGTCACCAACCCCTTCCCATCCCGAAGTCTCCAGTAAGCACTGCTCAACGTGTCTCCTGTAAATTTCTCGAGGATCACATAATTGTATGCCTTCAGTAGCTGACTACAACTTTCTATTATATGCGTGTATTTGATCTTTTCGTTTATCATATCTTTCCTGTTTTTGCTACAAATATATATCCAATTTGGATATAAAAAAATTTCACTTCACTTTTTTTCTTGATTTCTTACAAAATCCCTTGAATAGAAAAAAATACTGTTATTTAGACGTAATTATGATGCAAAAACGTGAATAGATTTTAATGTGGGAAAAGACTAATATTTATTTAGTTTATAAATTCGTGCAATTTTGGTTTATTTTTTCGTGCAAAAATTTGGAGAAGTGCGGAATTAGCTGTTTTAAGGATTACGAATATCTTGTTTCTCGAGGTTGTATTTGGGTAAGCGATTTGGCAGATCGCTGCCTTGGAGAAAAAGAATATTTGGCGTATTGGTGGGAGACTGAAATATACAGATCTTTATTAACCATTGCAGAAAATGTAATGTCTGGCGGCTCTAATGAAGAAACAATCAATGACTTCATTAGAGAAGTGAAGGAAAATGAAAAAGAACTTGATGCACTATATAATGCATCAAGGGAGGAACTCGATGCAATCTTAGCGAAGAAACGAGAGGCAGAAGAGAGAGAAAGGAAAGAGGAGGAATCTTTTGCTCAAAGGTGGTATGGGTGTCCTCGCCAGCATTTTTCAGGAAGATACATGAGGTATGTTTCTTCCGTCGATGATCTGAAGGCTGAGACATGGACAGAATATGACAACAAATACATAATCAAGGTGATCGAAGATGCGGACTATGATTATAACTATTATGCAAGATCTTACGGACATCCGAAGAAAACGGTTAATAACAGATTTGTGAATATCTATAAACACGGTACAGGCAGAAACGCTGGATGTGTGGTCCTTGCTAAATCAATAGAGATTGATTCTTTCCGTCAGAACAATATACTGCAAGCTATCGCTGATTACTTCAAGATTGTCAAACCATCAAAGAACAAATTGCAGACAAATCCGTTTTATGAAGTAAAGAAAATAAACAAGAAATTATATTGTCAGAAGTTTGGCAAAGAGGTGGTCGGATATGTTGCGGTAGATAACGATGTGTATTATCACAGCAGGACAAAGGATGATGCCATTTGTGGTCTTTCTAAAAAAATTGAGCTTCTGAAAAAACAGGAGGAAAAAGAAAAAAAACAGGAGGAAAAAGAAGAGAGGACAAGATTCTCCGCATCTTTCCTTCATGAACATTTTGGTTTTTGCTGGCAAGGAATGCGAGAGTTTGTGGAAAGTGCAGGACTTGACATCAATAAGGTTTATTCCTTAAAGGAATTGAAAAATGCAGTTAAAACGGCTGACAAGGATGTTGTTAGGAAATACACAAAAGAATTGAAGGCTATACAAGTAATATAAGTAACAATCAGGCAGGGATTTTCCCTGCCTCAAACTTGATAATATGAATACGTTAGAATTGGCAAGTGTCGCCAAAAACTACTATGATGGTTTGAGGGCGAAATCTGTTTATCATGGATGGGAAAAATATGTCGTCACTAACGGCTCAGAATGTATGTTTGTCCATTCGGACTATGAGCCGGAACCTGGTGAAGCCATGTTCTTTCTTTGTTTAAGAAGCGGAAATATCATGTGTGAACTTAAAAAAATTGGAAAATAATGGAAACAAAAAACATTACGGTAAGAATACCGTCAAATATAGCCGAATGGCTTGATGGCAGAGATAATTCTTACAATGGTGCGATTGTCGACGCACTTGAGAAAGCTATGTTCATTGAGAGTTATTCAATGGATGAAATCAAAGGCAAACTTACAGAACAGGAATGGAAATATTTAGCGGACTCCCTTAACGGAACGCTTGCAATTGGATCGTTTCGTTATTCAAGCTCTGTATTAGCTGCTGGAGTGGAAGACAGTGACAGATTGGATGGTCTAGGATCAAAATGGGGAGTCGATGTCAAAGTATTGACGGAAAAAATATTAGCCTTGACTGCTGCCCAGATTGATGCCATCTACACAAGGGTGGAAGATTTCTGGAACAACCCAATGAAGGATCTTAATGTCTGGGCGAAATATTAAAATTTATTTTTATGAGCAGTATATCATTTAAGCGATCACATAATCTTGTGTGGTCTGTACGACATAACGAATCAGGAATTATCCTTGACTTCGTGGAAGGTTATTTCAATGACAAACAAAAGGCGCACGTCGACGGGGTGATTCCGGATGTACAGATGCTCGCAAGAGTCATGCGAGAGATTGGAGACGAGGTGCAAAAACAAATATATTTCATCGCACTCTGTGATGTGGATGTAAGAAGGAGTCTTATTGATGATATGAGTGAGGATCTGCTTATCGAAGCTGCAGAGAAATTGCATGGGGCGGTCGGATATGAAGATTATAATTATCTGTATGATTATCTTGAAATATTCAAACAGATCTCTGATCCAAGCCCATCCCTTTGTGAATGCCTTGAAAACTTGTCCGATAACGAGATGAAAGAACTTGTCATGCTCGTTGTCTCGTATTGGGTAGACCCATACGACATGAAGCAATGGGCGAAGGACTTGAAAAATTGGTATTGGGAGAACATTTGATGTTCTCTTTTTTAACGTTCCTCTTTTGAAAGGGGGAACGTTTTTTCACTTTTCCCTTGGAGAAAAAGATTATTTCTCTTTCTATTTTTGGCTAAATTACATTTGCCTGGTTTGCATTTGTCCTCAAAATTTAGTATCTTTGTATAAAGGCTAAAAAATTATGACAAAAATAGAACTGGTAGTATCTATATTGAACCGTCTTCACAAGGCGGTTGACGGATCCGAGCGAGATTTCTATACTGATGACGAGTTGGAAGATTTCGCCTACGAGTGTATTGATAGTTATAATTATGATGAATTTACGAGTGCGGAAACAATAGCCAGGGCATTTGTAAATTACTTCTCTTATACATCAAAACCCTGCAGAAGATGTGATGCTTGCGGAAGACTGATGCGTAAAGGATATTATTATGATTATGGTCGTTACCATTTTTGTAGTGATAAATGTCTTAGCACGGAAATTTCTGAGCGTGGATGGATTTTGTCAACTATTGATGATCCAGGAGGCTATTATTATAATGTATGGTTCTAACTCTTTGGATTTGATATGAATTAAACAAATGGAAAAGTTAAAGGTGGTCATTGATCACCTTTTTTTTTACAATAAATGGCACGAATTTCACAATCCATGCCACTTAACTAATTACAAATTTTCTTTATTTTAATTTTATTTCTACTCTGTTTGATTCGATGCTGTACACCAAATCTGCTTCGTATTTTTTCCCTGACCTTGATGATATTAGTTGGACTTTTTTTAATGTGTCACCTTTCATCAATGCCTGGATTTCTTTCTGTGTCAGCTCATGCCCGGACACATTTTTCCACATTATAAAATCACAGGTCGGATTTTCTTTTGTGTTTCTTGTGCATTTGCATCCCTTGCCGAAATCTATAACTGGTGCACCGCACTTCGGACAGATTCCGACTTCTTCATTTCTATCTTCAAATACGACCGTCGTCGTATAATCCTCATTCAGCACAAGATTCGCTTTGTACGGTTTTCCTTCCTTTGATAGGAAAGATACGCTCTTCAATATCTTTTCCTTCATAAGAATGTCAAGCTCTGCTTTTGTCATTTCGTGTCCGGACATATTCTTCCAGACAAGGAAATTACAAGTTGGATTCTCCTTAGTGTTCCCAGAACATGCGTATGAGCTTTTATATTCGACCATGGGTTTGCCACATTTGGGGCAAATTATTCCCAGATTATTATCAAATATAAGTCCTACTTTGTTTGTTTCTTTATCGAACTTAAACCTGACATTATAACTTTTTTTTGTTTCGTTATTTGTCAATAAGACAATATCTGATGTTTCCATCTTTGTTGTCAATTCTTTTATCTCTTTTGAGCTAAAAGTATGATACTTATTGCTTTTAAAGAGCAAAAATTGGCATTGGTAATTCTCGCATCTTACGGTTCTCTCCCCCTCGATGATCTTTCCTCCACAGAGAGGACAAGTCAAATCTTCCGTAAGAAGCTTTGGATTTCCTTTATTTTCCATTTCCACATTTATTATCACTTTGTCTAGTTCCTTGATAAGACTTACCGCCTTATCCTTTATTTCCTCAATAAATGCTTCCGCATTGAAGGAGCCTTCCGCTATTTTGTTGAGCTTACACTCCCACTCACCTGTAACATCAGGTTTTGACAAATCTAAATTTTTGACGCCATCATATATCGCCAAACCCCTTGTCGTTGGAACAAGATATTTCTTTTCCTGAATTTCCACAAGTTTGCGAATCTTCAGAGACTCTATCACACTCGCTCGTGTTGCAGGAGTACCCAGACCGCAATCCTTTATCGCTTTTGATAGTTCCTGGTCCTCGATCATTTTTCCTGCCGTCTCCATGAGCTTCAGAAGTTCAGCTTCTGTAAGAAGCGGTGGTCTTTGTGTTTTTCTTTCTTCCGCAACTACCTGTAGCACATCTACATTCTCCCCCTCGATTACTGGTGGCAGTGTCTGACTCTCCTCGTCATCTTTTTCTTCTTTAGTCTCTTGTTGTGACAAGGTAATTCTCCATCCTGCATCCTTGATCGACGTTCCTACACTCTTAAAGAGTGTTTTGTCCTTCGCTTCTAAGGTATATATTACCTGGTCTTTCTTGCACGGAGGCAACAAAGACTGTATGAATCTTTTGACAACAAGATCATAAATTTTCTGTTCATTTATGTTCAGATTGACATATTTTTCATATCCCTCAAATGTTGGGATGACGGCATGGTGATCCGTCAGCTTTGAGTTGTCAAAGCAACTCTTTTGTATTCCGTTTTTGGATATGAACGCCAATCCATTCTTCAGTTCTTTGTTCAAGTTCAATCTGTTCAGACTGCCTACATTATCAGATATAGGCTGTATCATATCCTCCGCAAGATAACTGGAATCTGTACGAGGATAAGTTGTCATTTTCGCCTCATACAGGCTCTGAAGAGCAGTCAAGGTGTCCTGTGCGGACATTCCTAACAATCTGTTCGCCGTCCTTTGCAAGTCAGTCAAGCTGAAAGGCAAAGGAGCCCTTTCTGTCAGCTTCTTATTCTCTACCTTCACAACAGTGAACACTTTTCCAAGGCTCTCTATCCTCTTTTCCGCCGCTTCTTTTGATTCAAAAGATTCCGGACAAACTGAGAAAAACTGTGTCTTATCTGAGGTACTCAGTTTTGCCCTCAATTTATAGTAAAAAGTTTGCACAAAGTTTTTGTTCTCATAGTATCTTTTACATACAAATGAAAAGGTCGGAGTCTGAACACGTCCTAACGTGAAGAGACCCTTGTTCGAGTTAGCAAGTGTCAGCGATCTTGTCGCATTCATACCTATGATCCAATCTGCCTTAGCTCGGCATTCAGCACTATGATATATATTGTCATAGTCTGATCCTTCCTTCAGATTATCAAATCCCTGCTTGATCGCACTCTCAGTCAAAGAGGAGATCCAAAGTCTCTTCACAGGAGTTTTACATCCCATGTAATTGTAGATATTACGGAATATCAATTCTCCCTCTCTACCTGCATCCGTCGCACAGACAATATAGTCTGCACTGTTAAACAATGTTTTAAGAATGTTGTACTGCTGAAGATACCTATCCTCCTTTTTTGTTCTTGCGTTGCTATCCTCTAAGAGTTGCAACTTGAACAATGACGGAAGCATTGGCAATACTTCTTTAGTCCAGGGCACACCCCAGCCGTATGTTTCAGGTTCACATAAGCCAACTAGATGACCGTAAGCCCATGTCACCTGCCATCCGTCACCCTCGTAGAAACCTTCTTTCTTTTCGTTTGCCTTCAGCACTTTCGCTATGTCCCTTGCGACTGAAGGTTTTTCTGCTATTACTACCCTCATGATTAAATATGTTTATTTATATTATACTGCAAATTCTTCATATCCATAAATTCTTCTACCCTCTTCTTTACTTCTTCAAGAGTAGCTTTAGTTGTGCTGCTAACATCATCTTTCTTTTTTGATTCAGTTAAGCTTTGGTTTATATATTCCTCATTTATGCTACTATCTGAAGGAAATGCTTGCTTACATTCAGACTTAATATATGCACTCAGATCTTCACTTGACATTGACAAGTTCTTTTTTTCCTCAAAGGGATCCTCTGGTTCTCCCAGATCAAAATCCTCAGCTACAGGCTCCGGATCTTCTGATACGACTTCTTTCTTTTTCTGATTATACAAACGAACCAGCTTCTCTTCCGCTGTTTCTTCTGTATTGTCATAACCGTCTTCCGAATTAGGCTCAACCATTCCATCCTCTTTTGGTAAACTATGAACTGACGACGCAAGCATATTTTCTATATTATCCATCTTGTATGATAATACTGTTACCTGCTCCTTTAGCTCAAGTACTGCCTTTAGCAGTATGTCTATCTTCTCCATTTTATTTTGTAATTTTTTTTGCGTTTAATATTTCTTTGTTGGAAGCTGTAAATTTCAAATGTCTACCTCCGTTTTTTTCAAAAATCTCAAAATAGAACTGGTGTTTGTCCGGAACGGTGAACCTTTTGAAAAAAAACACCGCACTATACCCAGTGTCACCTTCTACCAAATCTCCATCTTTTGATCTATAAACATAGATAGGAATTTTCTCGTCATCCTGATAAGTCTGTTTCTTTGTTTTCTTCTTGTTCTGGATATAACTTCTGATGAAGTCTATCTCATAATCAATCTTACTGTCATTCTGTAGATACAGGTGAAACATAAGGATATCATCCTTGATGAACAATCCTATCAGACTGAAAAGCATCTTATTCTCCGAAATTCCAATATTGTTCAATACCGCACCTTTTTCCACTACTGCTTTTCCATATTCTTCCATCTCTACCTCATTCATACTCGCTATTGAAAAAGATGCTTTTTCTTCATTTGCATCACTACCAATAACCAGATTCACAAGCTCCGGATTTTCATTAGCTTTGATGATGTGGGGATAAATCCTCACATTGTTTTTGCTGTCTTTAGTCACGACATGAAGTGACGTAGAAGTAAAAGCATCAAACTCCCCCACCCTTTTGGCGATGACCACATTGTTAAAATCAGAGATTTTTTCTGCTATGATAGAATCAACCCCGACAGCTACATCTATAACTGTCTCGTCAGAATTATAAGAAAGGTGTGAGGTTCTGATACTCGACAATTCAATTGTCGATTCCGACAAATAATGTTCCTGTTTAACAGAATCACCCACATTTTTCACATCAATGGCTATTGTCTTGGGATCTTGATCATAATTAAGATCAAATGTGTATATTTTCCCATCTTTCGTGATTGCAGTTAGGGTAGTATTGTCAAATACAGGGATCTCACTTCTGATACGAAGAATATTCTCTGCATCACCGATTTTTTCGGCGACAATATCCTCAGTTCCCATGTCTACATAGTTTATTTTCGCAGGAAACTGTAAATACAACCATTTCACATCACTCACTTCGAGTGATATTTTCTTGGCTCCCTTTTGTTGCAGATTTTGCGAACAAACAGCAAAAGATAAAAATACTGTTATTAATACCAATAGATTTCTCATGTAACAAATTTGTAATTAGTTTAATAAATGTGCGTCCTCTTGTTGAGGACACACATTGCTTTTTTATTAAAGTTAATTGTAATTAGTTTGAAAAATGTGCGTCCTCTCAATTGAGTACTCACATCACTTATATTTTTGTCATTTTACTTTAACACAATCTTTCTAAATCATTAGCTAACCCCTTAAATATAAAAGCATCTTCGTTTTGAGCTTTAACCAAATCTTCTTTTGTAAAAGTATTTTGGCTCCATACTTGTCTTATGCATTGACATTTTAGACCTGTCAATGTTTCGACTTCCTTTACCCAATCCTCTATCCATTGGAGTTCTGAATCCTTGAGTTCTTGTTTTGTCATAAATCTAATCTATTAAAACACAAATATCAAACACCTACTCCTCTCTTTTTTTTCATCACAGGTGCAGGTATAGATTGACGTTGGTTAATCTCCTCAGTTTTTTTTTCTACGTAAACGCCTTTTTCCAATGTCAATCTGTTTTTTTCAATCATTTCCTTTGTGTTGGCGATATGCCATTCGTTTAGGTCTTTATGATTTCCGAGGACATATCGGCAATCAATAACCTCCGCTCTATCGCTCAACGCATCCACGATTTTTTTTGTTGCGACTGTTCCTGCATTATCATTATCCAGAAACAGTTTTATTTTTTTGTTCTGGAGATCCATAGCCTCCATTTTTTTTATTACCTGGTCAGCCAAAGCCACCGAATTAAGGACAATATAATCCTCATTCAACGGATCTTTACCCAACCTTTTTTTCTGCTCAGCACAGCTCAACATGTCAAAGAAACCTTCAAATACATTAATAGTCTGTTTTCCTTCAACAATGTAACTTGGTGCTTTTGCATTACATATTTTCGATGTATATTGATACGTCGATCCATCCGGCATTGTTTTTTTTTCAGACTCCATTCTAAGTTCCCATCCTCCTTCCTTATCGCATTTTTGAATACTTTTTCCTCCATGCGAATTTGGAAATCCTATATCAACTCTTTCCTTCGACGGAGTCCCGTCTTCTTTCAATTTAATGTAATGCACTTGCTTACAGAATTTTCGTGCTGTATCAAGTGAAATACAACGTCGATTAAGATAATCGACGAGGGAATCATACCAAATAGAATTTACCTTGTTTATCTCTATTTTGGGTTTGTCTTCAACCAAATTATGACGAACCTCCCTTTGAGGCAGGTTAAAAACAACCCCTCCATAAGCTTCCGCTGTTGCGGTTATTATCTCATTAAGATTCCCTGGAGTATCAGGAATGTTTTTCAGTTTAGCTACTAAGGTAAGCAGCGTTCCTGTACGATCCATTTCCGCACGATCTATCCATTTTTGTGGATAAGTGTCCGGAAACACTTCAAACGAAGGATTCTTTTCGTTTCGGAATGGAGAATAGTACAACAAAGTTGTACCAAATTTGCTGTTACGAGTCTGTCGCACAGGTGTCATCCCTTGTCTCTCCAGAAAAGCGACAAGGTCAATGTTTAATACATCTTTCTTTGACAAACTTTGACTCATAACTTGATTTTTTTTGTTCCTGCTAACCCGATAAATCTTAGATAAAAATTATAGAAATTTTAATTGGTTAAGTGTTTGAGGACCGTACGTTTTGACAACGAGCGGTCCTTTTTTTATTCCATGAAGCATGAGAAAAACTGTCGGAAAAGCTTGTCTCATATACAATTTCACATTGCCAGCAAGAGATCATTTTTTCACTCTCTGAAGGTTGTGAAAATGGTTAATCCAAACAATCGCGTCAGACAGACGTAAATTGTGCGATACAACTTTGCAACAAGCGTTTATTTTTATACAAAAAAGTGAAAAATTATTTAATTGCGAGTTTCCTGCCAAATCATTACCTTTGTGAAAAAAGAAATCACAATGATAGATCCAATAGCAATAATAAAAAAATACTACGACGAGAACAGCGAGCTATATCACATTCTCGTCACCCATTCAAAAGAGGTCACAGAAAAGGCATTGAAGATTGTCGACGCGCATCCTGAACTTGGTGCCGACCGTCAGTTTGTGGAGGAAGGAGCGATGCTTCACGACATTGGAATCTTCAAGACTTCAGCATCAGGAATCTGTTGCGACGGTGACAAGCCATACATCTGCCACGGCTATCTTGGCAGCGAACTGCTCCAAGCGGAAGGTCTGCCACGCCATGCATTGGTGGCTGAACGTCACACAGGCACTGGATTATCGTTGAAGCAGATTATTGAGCAGAATCTTCCTGTTCCACACCGAGACATGCGTCCAGTCAGCATAGAAGAACAAATCATCTGTTTTGCCGACAAGTTTTTCAGCAAAACTCACTTGGGAGAGGAAAGAGATTTTGAGCAAGCCAGACGCAAGCTGGAAAAATTCGGAGAAGAATCGCTTAATCAGTTTGACAAATGGGGAAAGATGTTTTTATAGTTGTTGGCGGTAGCCAAAAATTCTCGTTCATCGCTAAATAAAAAGAAATGGTAAAAGAGATAATGCACGACCCGTTGTTTCTCTCACAGAAATCAGAGCCTGCAACGGAAGAAGACAGACAAGTGGTAGTTGACCTGCTCGACACACTGCGTGCCCACCTTGACGGATGCGTGGGGATGGCAGCAAACATGATTGGTGTCTTGAAAAATATAATTGTGGTATGCGTGGGTGATAAACAAGAAGCTTTCATCAACCCTGTGATCACATTGAAATTGAAACCATATCCTGCAGAAGAGGGATGTTTGTCATTGCCAGGAGTAAAGAAGACAATTCGATACAATGAAATAGAGTTGGAATATTTAGACATTAATTTCAAACCACAAAGGAAGAAATTCAGAGGCTTTACAGCCCAAATTATCCAGCATGAAATCGACCACTGCAACGGGATACTGATATAATTCATAATGCATAATTGTCGGAGAAAGCCAGCGTCGTGAAAAAAATTTAGAAAAATAACAAATAAGCATTTTATGAAAGCTAAAATCACCATAATATTTCTATTATCGCTCCTTCCGCTGTTATCTTCAGCATATGAAAAAAGGTTGGCAGACTATCCTATACCAAGAAATATCAAAGGTTGTATAAAACTGCTCGACAAAACCATGTCAGCCGACGAAAAAGAGTTGATTAGGACATTGCCAGAAGACAGCATATGCAAGCATGAAAAATTCCGTAATAAGGATGCTGATTTTTACGAAACGTGGCTAATGACGGATAGCACATCCAAGCTAGAGAAATATTTCGTCAAAAAAGAAATCTACAAATATTACCAGATGTATGAGACAATTCTGGTATCTTATCACCGCTATCTTAACAATCTAAAAATCAACCTAAAGGAACAAAAAGAAAAGTACGCAGAAAAACGAAAGGCAGCGTCACAAGAACAAAATACCACATTTGCAAAATATGAAAAAGATGTTTATAAGAGCGACACGATAGACTGTGTCTATATTCCTATGGATTTAAATGACTGTTGCGTACAATTGGATCAGTTGTTGAGTGAGGAAGACAAGGAATACATCAAAGGGCTTCTCAAAGAAGACATCTTAAAACATTTGCATTTCGGTTTTGGCATGTGGATAAGAAACAATTGGGGGCTTTGGGGAGGCTCACGTCTACAAAAATATTTATTTGACATCTCACATCATCCAGACGAAATGTCAAGTATAGTTTTAGAGTACTACTACGACTGGCTGAATAAAAAATAATTCATAATTCGTAATGCGTAATTGTTGGGACAAAACACAAATCTGATGATTCAACCTCTTGTAGATACGCACGGTCGTGCGTCTCATGATTATCCCATTGTTTAGATTGCACCCACAATTACGAATTACGCATTAAGCATTACGAATTAAATTCAATTTCCCCTCTTCGCCTTATGACCAAGTTTTTTCAGGCACTCCACAGCAGCGTCACGCTTGTCGCCCTGAAGAAGGATCTCCTCCTCACGGTATGAACCACCTGTCGCCAGTTTTTTCTTCAACACGTCAGCAATCTGATGCACCGTCTCCAAATCACAAGTGAAACCAGAGATGATAGTGGCAGTCTTTCCTCCTCTACCCTTCTTTTCAAAACTAACAATCAAATTCTGAGAATCAACTTTCTCATCCACCTTTTTCTCTACAACCGGTTCTGCATCTCCCTGTGGCAATGTGCCTTTAAGCGCTGATAGCGAATCTTTCCAATCCATATAATTAATTTATGTATTTCGTTTCTGTCTTTCAAAAACAAAAATACACGTTTTGAAGAAAAACTAAAATTTCAAACCGCTTCTTTTATTTTAGAAACATTAAAATCCATAAGACTTCATTTATGTTAAAAACATTTTAAGACAAATCACGCAAAAAGAAAAATAAAATCTTAAATTTGCGAAATTGGTATAATGGAACATATTATGAAGATTATTTGTATAGGTTGGAACTATGGTTCCCACAATGCAGAATTATATAAAGAGGAGAAGAAAGAGCCAGTGCTTTTTCTGAAGCCAGAGACATCACTTCTCCGAGAAAACAAACCGTTCTATCTGCCCGATTTTTCACAACAGGTAGAGCATGAGGCGGAACTGGTGATGAGGATCGGCAAGATGGGAAAGAACATCGGAGTCAAATTTGCAGAGCGTTATATCGATGCAATCACCATCGGAGTCGACTTTACAGCACGTGACCTACAGGCTGCGGCAAAAAAAGCCGGTGCACCATGGGATATAAGCAAAGGTTTTGACAATTCCGCGCCAATAGGAGAATTCATAGACAAAAGCAAATTTACAGATTTACAGAACATTAATTTTAGTCTAAGCAAGAATGGCAATATAGTGCAGACAGGCAACAGCGGAGATATGATCACGTCGATAGCGGAAATTGTATCGTTGGCGAGCAAATATTTCACCTTGAAGACGGGAGATTTGATTTTCACAGGCACGCCAAGCGGAGTGGGCAAAGTGGAGATCGGAGACGAGATCAAAGGATTCATCGAAGGCCAGGAATTGCTTAAATTCAGTGTCAAATAACAAACAAATAACAAAATTGAATGATTATGAAGTCATTAAAAAATATATTCACGTACACGATTGCGATGACATTGGCATCAATGAGTGTTGCCAGTGCGCAGAATCTGCGTACATACACCGACAAATCAGTATTGTCGAGCGGGAAAACAGTAAAGATTCGAGTGCAGGAGGAAGGTTTATACTCATTCACATACGACGAGTTGCGTGAGATGGGATTTTCCAACCCTAAGAATGTGCACCTACGCGGATACGGAGGCGAATTGCTGAACGAAGATTTCACAGAAAGTAATCTTTACGTCGACGATTTGACCGACCAACCTGTTGTGGATTTAGGAGACAAAATCGCATTTTATCTAAGAGGTGTTGTGGGGTTGACAAAAATAAACGCATCTGCCACCAACAATATCGGCATAACAGAAAACTACACGTCTGATTATTCCTACTATTTTCTTCATGAGGAGAATACTGAGGCAAAAAGAATCGAGTTTGCTGAGGAATTAGCAGAAGACAGCATAAAAGAGACTACCTATACAGCTATCAAATGGCAAAAATTTGACGACATCAACGTCGCCAAAACAGGAAGAAACTGGTATGGGAACAAATTCAGCAACGGAGACAGCAAAACCTTCACATTCTCCTTCACCAATCTAATCGCAGGAGAGACGGGAAGAATCTACAGCAATGTGATGTCGTCATCGTCTATGACAGGAGAATTCAACATCAAAACTGATTTGACAGAGAAATCCGCCACATTTGACAAAATAGTCAAATACGATTTAGGATATGAGAAAATAATGGAAGCAGAGGTTACACAGACAGCATCTAATTCTATATCAGTCTCATACAAATACACAACAGCATCAACGACAGGAGCCGGATACATCGACTATATAATTGCCGCTGCCAAATGTAATTTGAGAGGAAATGTCGGCTACCAGATGATTCCAGTTGAGCCAACGACAATAAACAAAAACATCACATATGCAGCATTGAATTCCAATTCAAACATTCAAGTCTGGGATGTGTCGGAGATCGGAGATATAAAGAGAGTGCCAACAAGATTAAGCAAAGACAGTTTGATTTTTACAGTCAAAACAAGAGAGTCCGTCGGCAGATACATTATGGTCAACTGGGGAGGAGGATTCCAAACTCCAGAAGTCGTTGGAAATGTAGACAACCAGAATCTACATGCGCTTAAGAATATCGAGTATATAGTAGTCACAAATCCAGAATTTATAAATCAAGCCAAAGATATAGCAGAGTTCCATCAAAAAGAGGATGGAATGAGCGTCGCAGTTGTCACAACCGACCAAGTGTACAATGAATTTTCAAGCGGAACACCAGACCCAACAGCAATCAGAGCCTTCATGAAGATGCTTTGGGACAAAGCCGCCAAGTCGGAATACGGAGTATACCCACAATATCTGTTGTTGATGGGAGACGGAACATACGACAACAGAGGCATTCTAAAGATGAATGACAACAACAAAATACTGACATATCAATCTGTCAAATCCCTGAACGAAACATCAAGTTTCTCATGCGACGACTATTTCGGATATGTTGAAGATGGCTCATTCGGGTACAACAATCTATATACAAACAAGCGTATAAATATTGGAGTAGGCAGATTCCCAATCTCAAAAGCAGAGCAAGCAGAAAATCTTGTCAACAAAGTAAAGCAATACTATGCGTTAGGTCCTGGCGAATGGAAGACAAAAATCCTTGCGTTGGCAGACGATAACGACGAGCAGACGTCATCTTCAGGTTATCACTCATTTTCAACCCATCAAGAAGAAGCCATTTCAACACTTGAGGATACAGAGCCAAGAATGAATGTGACTCGTTTCTATTGGGACAACTTCAATTGTGACATGAGCGGAGGAGCCCGCAGATACCCAGAGGTCACAGCTGCTATAACAAAGAAATTTACTGAAGGATCATTAATTTTCAACTATTTAGGACATAGTTCATACAATGCGATCAGCGCCGAGCACTCATATTCAATATCACAAGTGCAGTCGATATATAATAAAATATATCCTGTATGGTTTGCTGGAAGCTGTAATCTGTCTCAATACGACGATTTCAGATCGAGTTTTGGAGAGGAGATAATGCTCAATCCTAACGGAGGAGCTATTGCGTCTATCGGTGCCGTACGAACAGCCTACGCATCACCTAATTTATCATTAGACAAAGATTTTCTAAGACAAGCATTCAATCCAGAGAACGAATACCGCTTAGGCAAAATCTACAGAGCCGCCAAAACAGCAAGAGGACAAGACTCCAACAAAATGGTTTATATTTTGTTGGGAGACCCAGGTCTGAAACTAAAAGTACCTGAGCTTAATTTGGTAATAGACTCTATTGTTGTTTTGAATACGGATGGCACTGTCGTCAAGTCTGACACACTGAAAGCACTATCAAAAGTGAAGATTTCTTGTCACGTTGAAGATGAGGCAGGCAATATAATGAAGCAATTCAATGGTATTGTAAATGCCACACTCAAAGACAAAGAGGTTAAAGCCTTCACCAAAGGAAATAAAAACGGCATCAATCCATTCACCTATTATGATCGTCAGAGCACCCTATATTCAGGATCGACAATTGTGACCAATGGTGTCTTCGAACTACAAATTATCATTCCAAAAGACATCAACTACAATGTCGACTATGGAAGACTATCAATGTATGCTTACGACGAGCATAATGGTTGGGATGCGATGGGAGCAAATGAAAATCTATTAGTTGGAGGAAGTGCATCAGATGTCGAGCCAGACAATGTGGGTCCAAGCATCACTTTAACTACAAATGGAGATAAATATAAGGATGGATACAAAGTCAATCCAAACCCTATGATTTTTGTAGACTTGTCTGATAATAGTGGAATAAATGCAACCGGAAGTAGTATCGGACATAATATAACATTGACAATTGATGACAACACAAAAAATGTTATATCTCTAAATTCATACTTCAAATACAATACTGCAAGTTGTACGGAAGGAAGAGTGGAATACCACATAGAAGAAGTATTGAATGAAGGCTGGCACACAATCAAAATCAAAGCCTGGGACTTGCAAAGCAATTCATCTGAATCTACATTAAGAATCTATGTAAACGAAAACTTGGCTCCTGAGATTGAAACACTGACAGTCTACCCTAACCCGGCAAAAGACAAATTCGTATCGTATATAAAGACAAACAGACCAGACGAGGTTCAAACAGTCGAATGTACATTGTCGGAATTGTCAGGCAGAGAAATTTTAAGACAAGAACTGAAAGACAAACCTGTAGACGGCACTTGGGAAATAGAATGGAATCTAAATGGAAGAGTGTCCCCAGGTCTATACATATTAAATGTACGTGTCGCTACTGAGAAATCAGATTTCACAGAAAAAACAGAAAAAGTTCTGGTTGTTTCACAATAAATAGTTTTTACCATACGTTAAATGGGCAGATAGAATAAAAATTTCTATCTGCCTAATTTTTTTGTTATGGATAAATTATTCAAACTAATAACAACATGCTTGTTAGCAATCATATCGACTTCATTAAACGAAGTCAGAGCCCAAGACCTACGATCATACACAAACAAATCGGTATTGTCGAGCGGTAAAACAGTGAAGATACGAGTTCAAGAAGAAGGAATTTACTCTTTTTCTTACGATGAATTACGCAATATGGGATTTTCCAACCCTAAAAATGTGCACCTACGCGGGTATGGAGGCGAATTGCTTAATGAAGATTTCACAGAAAGCAACCATTACATCGACGATTTGACCGACCAACCAGTTGTGGATTTGGGAGATAGAGTCGCATTCTATCTAAGAGGAGTTGTGAAACTTACAAAAGCAAACAATTCAACCACCAACAATATCGGCATTACAGACAACTACACTTCTGACTATTCCTATTATTTTCTACACGAGGAAAACACTGAAGCAAAGAGAATTGAATTTGCAGACAAGTTGACAGAAAATGACACAAAAGAAACGACTTACACAGCCATCGGATATCTGAATTTTACCGATATAAACATAGGTAAAACCGGAAGAATATGGTATGGAAGCAAGTTCAGTAATGATGACAGCAAAAAATTCACAATTAAATTCAACAACCTGGTTAACAATGATACAGCTTGGATACACAGCAAAATAATGTCGTCTTCCTCAAAACCAGGATATTTTCACATTTCAACCAATTTAACAGACATAACCCAAAAAATAGATCAGTTAGACAAAGACAGAGATAAAAACATTTTTGGAAAAGAAATGATTGTCGACTTTTCAATCCGCAACCAATATTCAGACAATCTATCATTCACTTGCCAGTACAACACAGACGCAATCACAGGAGCAGGATATATCGACTATATAATAGCCGCAGCAAAATGCCACTTAAAAAGCAACGTAGATTACCAAATGATCCCAGTAAGTTCATCTTATATAGACACAAACATCACCTACGCAGCATTAAATTCAAACTCCAGCATTCAGGTTTGGGATGTGTCGGAAATTGAAGATGTCAAAAGAGTACCAACAAGAATGAATAAAGACAGTCTTATATTCACAATCAAAACAAGACCAACTATCGGCAGATACATCATGGTCAACTGGAACGCCGAGTTCAAAAGGCCAGAGATTGTGGGAAATGTAGACAACCAAAATCTCCATGCACTTAAGGACATCGAATATGTTGTGGTCACAAATTCAGAGTTCATCAACCAAGCCAAAGAAATAGCCGATTTTCATAAACAAGAGGATGGCATGAGCGTTGCGGTTGTCACTTCCGACCAAGTATTCAATGAATTCTCAAGCGGAACACCAGATCCTACAGCCATCAGAGCATTCATGAAAATGTTATGGGACAGAGCCGCAAAATCAAAATACGGACTTTATCCACAATATCTGTTATTAATTGGGGACGGAACATACGACAACAGAGGAATATATAAAATTACAGACTACAATAAAATGCTGACATACCAATCCGTTGAATCATTAAACGAATCTTACAGCTACTCATGCGACGACTATTTCGGATATCTAGAAGACAGCACATTTGGTTACAACAAATTACATATGAACAAAAGGATGAACATCGGTGTTGGCAGATTCCCTGTTTCAAAAACAAGTCAAGCAGAAAATCTTGTCAACAAAGTCAAACAATACTATGCATCAGAGCCAGGCGAATGGAAAACAAAAATCCTTGCACTTGCAGATGACAACGAAGAAGCACAATCATCTTTTAACTATCACTTATTTCTGCGCCAACAAGAAGAAGCGATAAGCACAATAAACGATACAGAATCAAGGATGAATATCTCCCGTATCTACTGGGACAACTTCACTTGTGACATGAGCGTAGGATCACGAAGATATCCCGATGTGACTGCCGGAATAACAAAGAAATTCAATGAAGGAGCATTGATTTTCAACTATCTCGGCCATGGTTCATACAATGCCATCAGTACAGAACATGCATATTCTATCTCACAATTAAATAATATCTACAACAAGATATACCCCGTGTGGTTTGCTGGCAGCTGCAATGTTTCTCAGTATGACGATTTCAGAAATAGTTTCGGAGAAGAAATCGTTCTAAATCCCAATGGAGGAGCGATCGCGTCTATAGGTGCTGCACGTACGGCATACTCCGATCAAAACCTGTCGTTGGACAAGAATTTTCTTAAACAACTATTTAATCCAGAGAACGAATACCGTTTAGGGAAAATATACAGAGCCGCTAAAACAGCAAACGGATCAGATTTCAACAAAATGGTTTATATCCTATTGGGAGATCCAGGGATAAAACTTAAAGTGCCAGAACTTAATCTGGTAGTCGATTCAATAATCACTTTGAAGAGAGATGGCACCGTCTCCAAGGCAGACACACTAAAAGCACTATCCAGAGAAAAATTCTTTTGTCATGTTGAAGACGAGACAGGCAACACATTGACACAGTTCAATGGAATTGTGAACGCCACACTCAAAGACAAAGAGATAAAAATAAAAACAAAAGCAAATAAAACTCTGACAGTTAAAGAAACCCAGCCTAATGGCAGTGTTATAGATGTCACAAAACAAGCAGACCCGTTCACATACTACGAACACAAAAGCATTCTGTATTCCGGATCTACTGTAGTGACTGATGGCAAATTTGAGATTCAAATGATTATACCAAAAGACATCAACTATAAAGTAGAATACGGAAGGCTGTCAATGTATGCGTATGATGAAAACAACGGCTGGGATGCCATGGGCTCAAACGACAGTTTTCTAATCGGAGGCAGTGCGTCAGATGTGGAGTCAGACAATATAGGACCGAACATCTCATTGACAACAAACGGCAATAAATACAAAGATGGATATAATGTAAATCCAAACCCGATGATATATGTGGAATTATCTGATGCAAGCGGAATAAATGTCACTGGCAGCAGTGTCGGACATAACATAACTCTGATCATTGATGACGACACTAAAAATGTCATTTCTCTAAATTCCTACTTCAAATACAATATTGGAAGTTGTACTGAAGGAAAAGTAGAATATCACATAGGAAAAAATTTGAGTGAAGGATGGCATACAATCAAAGTAAAAGCATGGGATTTGCAAAACAACTCATCAGAATCCTCAATTCGAATCTTTGTAACAGAAAAAATAGCGCCGGAAATAGACATTCTGACAGTCTGCCCTAATCCAGCAAAGGATAATTTCACTGTTTTTATAAAAACTAACAGACCAGACGAAGTCCAAACCATAGAATGTTCATTGATTGATTTGTCTGGCAGAGAAATTTCAAAAAAAGAGTTGAAAGATAAGCAAACTGATGGATTTTGGAAGATTGAATGGAATCTTAATGAAAAAGGCAAAGTTGCATCAGGTTTATACTTTTTACGCGTCAGAATAGCCACAGAAAAATCTAATTTTGCAGAAAAAACAGAAAAAATAATGGTAATTGCACAATAAATAGTAATATTGCACGTTAAATGAGTAGAAAAAGCTAAAATAGAATAGATAGATGAAAAGAATAAAAGTAAGTTTGGTAGGAACAGCCATGATGCTATCCGTATTGAGTGTAAGTGCAGAAAGCAAAGGCGATTACTTCAACCCTTTACAGACTGCAATACCTTCTTTGAGTATTGCCCCTGATGCAAGAGGTGGTGGTATGGGAGATGTTGGAGCCGCGACATCTGCCGACATTTTTTCTCAATATTGGAATCCTTCAAAATACGCGACTATGGAAGGTAAAGGAGGAGTAGCTATATCATACACTCCTTGGTTGAGAAATATTGTAAACGATATCAATTTAGCATATTTGGCTGGCTACTATAAATTAGACGACAAGCAGGCCCTGTCAGCATCTTTGAGATATTTCTCTTACGGAGAGATCAACTTGACAGACATGCCTGGCCCATCAGGAGAAGTAATCTCACAAGGCACAGCTAATCCATATGAAATGGCGTTCGACGCTGCATATTCCCGTGCACTTAGCCAGTATTGGAACGCCTCTGTTGCGTTAAGATTCATTTTATCCGATTTGATGAACGGTGTGGTAGACGAGCAGTCTTACAATGCCGCGAAGTCAGTTGCAGCCGACATTTCTGCTTTCTACAGTCGTCCATTTGATTTGTCAGACAAGAGAGTAGCAAAATTGAATATCGGTACCAACATCTCAAACATCGGCGCTAAACCAACATACGACGACGGAGCGACATATCAGTATCTCCCAACAAATTGGAGATTGGGTGTCAATTATGAATTTCCAATCGATGCCTACAACAAATTCTCTGTATCATTCGACATCAACAAGCTTTTAGTACCAACAACTCCTCTTGAAAGTGACTACGAGACCAGGGAGGAATACGAAAATGCTTTGGATGAATACCGTAATCATGGTACAATCAAAGGAATCTTCAAATCATTTGGTGATTCAGGTGGATTCGGAGAGGAAATGAAAGAAATCACATGGAGCTTGGGTGGAGAATACTCCTACAGAGATATGTTTATGGCTCGCTTCGGATATTTTCACGAAAATGAGACAAAAGGAAACAGAAAATATTTTGCAGCCGGAATAGGATTCAAAATGAGAGTGTTTGAGATCAATGCCGCATATCTAATCGCGTCTCATTCTAGTGCGAACTGTCCACTTGACAGAACATTGCGTTTTTCTCTTGGATTCAATTTCGACGGAATGAAGAAATTGATTGACAATTCTGAATCTTCTGCAGAATAACACAAAATCGTTTACAGAGTCAATCATAGATTTGCAGAGACGCACATCCGTGCGTCTCTACTTTTTCAAACACTAATCGTATTATCCAGAATACACTGTCAAATTAAAAAAGGAGAAAACTCCACAAATCGTGTTTTTGCACTAAAAAATTTCAAGCTTTGCATTTTTTCTACTAATTTTGCGAAGCTAAATAGAAAAAAAGATGATAAACAGAATCCTTCTTCGAATCAAAGTAATTCAGATACTTTTTTCGTACTACAAAAGCAACAGTAAAGATGTCAACGACGCAAAAAATGAGTTGACTCTCTCTCTCGACAAAACATACGAGCTTTATATGCTATTGCTTAGACTTGCTGTCGAAGTGTCTGACTATGCTAAAACAAGAAAAGAGTCTATCGCAAAAAGATGCCAGATGGCCGGTGATGCCAACTTTGACAGCGGAGAGAAAGTCCCTGCTGATTTCTTGGCAGAAAACAAAGTGGCACAACAGCTTGCTGAAAACGAGACTCTGAACAAATTCCTAGAGGAGCACAAATTATCATGGAACAAGCATCCTGAAATCATCAATTCCCTATACGCCGAGGCTTTGACTTCTCAGGCTTACGAGACTGCCGAAGCGAGCGAACGTGACTACGACTGCGACCGTCGTTTCCTACGTGGATTCTACAAAAGTGTAGTTACCTCAAACAAGATGCTGACAGAAGAGTTGGAAGGCATGTCGATCTACTGGAACGATGACACTGAGACTGTCATCAGCTTCATCATGAAAACAATCGCACGCTACGAGGAGACAACCCCTAACGACTACGAGTTGATGCCTAAGTTCAGCGACCCCACTGATGAGACTTTCGCTCTTACTCTACTTACAAAGGTTATATACAACCAGGCTGAGTATGACGAGCTAATCATGACTCACATCAAAAACTGGGACAAAGAGCGTATCGCATTCATGGACAAGATCATCCTTCAAACAGCGATTGCTGAGCTTTTCGCATTCCCTCATATTCCAATCGTAGTCACTATGAACGAGTATGTGGAGCTTTCCAAATACTACAGCACTCCAAGAAGTTCAACTTTCATCAATGGCGTGCTTGACGCTATCGTGAAAGATCTTAAAGAACAAAACAAATTGACAAAAGTTGCGGTGATAACACCAAAAACAAGATAATCTAAAAAATTCAAAACATGAATCTATTATCAATTCTACTACAGGCTCAGCCAGGCATGGGCTCTATGTTACCAATGATTATAATCTTCGGTGCATTCTTCATCTACATGATCTGGAGCCAGAAAAAACAGGAGAAAAAAATCCGTCAATACCGAGCTAATCTAAAGGCTGGCGACACTGTGATTCTACAGACTGGTATTTACGGCAAAATCAAAAGTATAGAGGCAGACGGTGTGACGATCCGCATCGAAATCGCGCCAAACGTTGTTGTTAATGTAAACGTCAACTACGTTTATCCTACAAACGAAGTTCAGTCAAGCTCTGCCCCAACTGACGCTTCTAACTATTCTAAGTAATTCCTCATTTAGAGTGTAGTGAAAGACGAATTTCTAAATTTTATAGAAAAACAAATCAAAAAGGCCAAGGAATTTGTGATGAGCAAAGACCTTTGGGTCTTTTTGTTTTTTTTGACTATATCCGCTACCCTCTGGCTAATGCAGGCCTCGTCGGAAAAAGGTGAGTCTACTATCCAAATTCCGATACAATATGAAGAGATACCTGAAGGTTTTTGCAAAAGCGAACAACTTTGCCCTGCACTTGAAGTGACGGTGACAGACCAATGGCAAACGTTGTTCAAATACCATGCAAAGATGGCTTTTGCTTTTCTGGGCTATGGATTCGACACAATCAAGATTGGAAGAGAAAAGCTTCAGGAGGGTAAAAACCTTATTCAGGCAAAAAGTTTCGAAGCCAAGTTGAAGGAGCAACTCAACGCCAACACTAAAATCGAAAGTTATTCTCCAGACACAATCAAAGTGTCTATATTCAAAATAGAAAAGAAGACGGTGCCTGTCAAACTGGTTGGCAATATACGTCTTCGCCCGCAGTATATACAAATCGGTGATGTCACTATATCTCCAGACAAAGTGGATATTTTCGGAACAAAAGAGACTTTGGACAAGATTGATTCTCTGGAGACATTGCCTGCCGACTCTCTTTTCGGCGACATATTCGAGAACACGACCAAGATTGTTCCGTTGAGAAAGAGTGACAATATCTCTTTCAATGAGTCACAAGTCACTGTGGAAATTAAAGCTGAGCAAGTCACAGAAAAGATAATCGACGTTGTCGGCATCAACAAAAAGAACGTACCCGCCAATCTGACATTGAAGACATTCCCAGCTTCCGTTGGTGTGAAATGTAAGGTCGGTGTCAGCAATTGGGACAAGATAACACCTTCGTCGTTCACACTCGTTGTGGACTACAACAAGATCAACAGCAAAAGCAAAAAAATCAACGTGGAGGTTGCCAACAGCGCCGAAGGCGTATTCGGAATATCTTTGCATCCAGACCAGGTTGAGTTTATAATCGAAACAAAAACTGAGCAATAATGTTGAGACTTGGAATCACAGGCGGTATCGGATCAGGCAAAAGTGTCGTCAGCAAAACACTTTCCGTGTTGGGTGTCCCAGTTTATGACTGCGACTCCAGAGCAAAATGGTTGCAGGAGAACGATGCTGACGTAAGGCGAAAGATAATGGATCTGCTTGGAGACGACGTGTATGAAGGGCAACGTCTCAACAGGAAAAAAATGGCAGCAAAGATTTTTTCTGACGCCGCTTTGCTGACTGAGGTTGAAGGGATCGTGCATCCAGCTGTGGAAAATGATTTCGGCCGATGGTGTATGGAGCAAAAAAAAGACATCGTCGCTTTGGAGAGCGCGATACTCTACGAATGCGGTCTGAACAATAAATGTATCGACAAAGTATGCCTCGTCTACGCTCCTATTGAGACCAGAATTGAAAGAGTCGCACGACGCGATTCCGCTAATATTGAAGAAATCCGCCAACGCATGGCTAACCAAACCAGCGATGACGAAAAAATAAATAAAGCAGACTTTGTAGTTAAAAACTACTCCAACCACAGCGTAATAAGCCAAGTGTTGGAATTGATGGTTAAAGCGAGAGAAGAATGGAAATGAAAGAAAGTCTACTCAATAATATCGAGTATCCCTCGGATTTGAAGAAACTTAAGGTGGAACAACTGCCTCAAGTTTGTGAAGAGTTGCGTGCATTCATCATTGATGAGTTGTCGCACAACCCAGGGCACTTCGCATCCAGTCTTGGCACGATAGAGATCACCGTCGCTCTGCATTACGTGTTCGACATGCCGTCTGACAACATCGTTTGGGATGTGGGTCACCAGGCTTACGGACATAAGATTCTTACAGGAAGACGCAAAGTGTTCAACACAAACCGTAAGTTTGGCGGAATCAGCGGTTTTCCAAACCCTAAAGAGAGTGAATACGACTCATTCATAGCAGGTCATGCATCCAACTCCATTTCCGCATCTTTAGGAATGGCGGTGGCATCTAAACTTGAACACAAAGAAAACCATACCGTTGCCATAATCGGAGACGGTGCGATGACAGGTGGACTTGCTTTTGAAGGACTGAACAACGCATCCATATGCGACAATAATCTGCTTATCATCCTCAACGACAACCACATGGCGATTGACCCAGCAGTGGGAGGTGTAAGCGATTATCTGCTGAAACTGACTTCTTCACCACGATACAACCGTATCCGTGAAGGATTATACAACCGTGCTGTTAATGCCGGCATCATCGGCGACGACAAAAAAGGTAGATTTACCCGTCTTACAAATTCCGTCAAATCATTGTTGGGCAGCCAGCAAAACATGTTTGAGGGTTTGAATATCAGATATTTCGGTCCATCAGACGGTCATAATGTCATTGAATTAGTCTCACTTTTGGAAGACTTGAAACGCATCAAGGGGCCTAAACTTCTTCATCTTATCACCAAGAAAGGCAAAGGATTCAAACCAGCAGAAGAGGCGGCAACAGAATGGCACGCACCGGGCAAGTTTGATGTTGAGACAGGAGAAAAGATCAAAGTCATCCAGACTGACCAACCACCTTTGTTCCAAGACGTGTTCGGCCACACACTGCTTGAATTAGCACGTGAAAACGAGAAAATCGTAGGAGTGACACCAGCCATGCCGACCGGTTGCTCGATGACATATATGATGCATGAGATGCCAAACCGTGCATTCGACGTCGGAATCGCCGAGGGACACGCCGTGACATTCTCCGCAGGTATGGCAAAAGCAGGTCTGATGCCGTTCTGCAACATCTACTCTTCTTTCATGCAAAGAGGTTACGACAATGTCATCCACGACGTGGCAATACAGAATCTTAACATGGTGATCTGTCTCGACCGTGCCGGATTAGTCGGTGCAGACGGAGCGACTCACCATGGAGCATTTGATTTAGCGGCTTTTCGTGTAGTGCCAAATTTGACAATTGCATCGCCAATCAACGAAAGCCAATTGCGTAAACTGATGTACACCGCCCAGCTTCCAGACAAAGGACCGTTCATGATCCGTTATCCACGCGGCAAGGGAGAACAGAAAGACTGGCACTGTCCATTTGAAGAAATCCCCGTCGGAAAGGGAGAAATTCTTAATGATGGAGACGGAATAGCAGTGCTTACAGTCGGACCAATTGGCAACACCGTCGCAAAAGTTATAAAAGAGCTTCAGGAGGAAGGTTTCCATCCCGCACACTATAATATGATCTTTGTCAAGCCATTGGATGAGGATTTGTTGAGAGAAGTCGGAAAAAAATTCCGCCGCATCATCACCGTGGAAGACGGAGTGAAGAATGGAGGAATGGGTTCTGCCGTGACCGAATTCTTCAACGACGCAGATATTCCTGTAATTGTCAAACGTCTTGGTCTGCCAGACAAATTCGTGGAGCACGGCACCCCTGAAGAGTTGTACAAAGTGTGCGGATTGGATAAAGACTCTATAAAAGAAGAAATTAAAAACCAATACAATAAGCTATGAATAGATTGAAAAGGATTTTAATCGCATTAGGATTCAGTTCTGCAGTAGCAGCAAATGCGGGTGAATTCACATCACTATCTGTTACTGAATTTGCAACAGCAATCAAAAACGACTCTGTTGTTGTGGTAGACGTTCGTACACCTATCGAATACAAGTCTGGCTACATCAAAGGAGCTCAAAACATTGATATGAAAAGTGCTGATTTCCAGACAGAAGCAGCCAAACTCGACAAAAAGAAGAAAATAGCTGTCTACTGTCGTTCTGGAAAACGAAGCAAAATAGCAGCAAACGCATTGGCTGATATGGGCTATATGGTGATCGAGCTCAACTCTGGAATGCTGGGTTGGCAGAACGCATCAATGCCAGTTGAAAAATGATTGAGGATTGATGGTTGATGGTTGATGATTGATTAAACCATCCATCATCAACCTTCCATCCAAAATAAGATTAGTATGGAGTACAAAAATAAAAGAGGGAATCTATCTAACTTGATGTCGGAAAATCAAAAGATTTCTGGCAACGTTCAGATTTTATCATATGATTTTGCTTGCCGTATTTCTCGCTTGTTTCAATATCTTACAGAAGATGCTGAATACAAGGAGTTTGTGATGGCCAAACAGGTATACAGAAGCGGTACATCAATAGGAGCAAATATTCGAGAAGCTAATCACGCTCAATCGAAAGCTGATTTTTTGAACAAAATGAATATCGCTCTAAAAGAAGCTGACGAAACAGACTATTGGTTAAACTTACTTCATGATAATGGATATCTTAATGATTCAAATTTTGAATCAATAAATCACGATTGCATACGAATTCTAAAATGTTTATCTGCTATTGTAAAATCTGTGAAAACAAAACTAGGAAAATAAAAATGATTGACGATTGAGAATGGACGATTGAGGATTGATTAAACCATCCATCATCAACCATCAACCTTCAACCTTCCATCACAATCTAATACCATAGTTCTGCTTCAGCGTCTCCATCACAAAAACACTCTGGACTCGCCCCACATAACTAAGTTCCCCCACTTTGTGAAGGATAAACTCCTGATACTCTTTCATTCCTCGCACATTCACCTTCATCAGGAAATCACAATCACCACTCACATTGTAGCATTCTGTCACTTCCTCCCAACTCGACACTATCTCACGAAACTCATCCGCAACTTCACGGTTGATCTGCTTGAAACTGATATTACAATAGACTGCGAAACTTCTGTCTATTCGGTCAGCGTCGATAATCGCCGTATACATTTTGATATACCCCTCACGCTCCAAACGACGGTGACGCTCAAAAGTCGGCGTTGTGCTCAAGTGAATACGTGCAGCCAACTCCTTATTTGTAAGACGGCTGTTCTGTTGTAATTCTCGCAAAATTCGGATGTCTATGTCATCCAATGTTTGTATCTGTGCCATAATTTGGAATGTTATTCTTGATTCAACGACACAAAATTACAGATTATTCCAATAAAAGAGAATACAGCAGAAGAAAAAAAGACGGACATCACTGCCCGTCTTTTCGCATTTATTTAATTCATATCTAATATAATCAATAGTCGTTGTCGACTTTAATCACTTCATACCAAATCTCGCCATTGAAGATCACAGCCTTATACTGCACTCCACCAACTGTGTAGTAAGTATTGCCGTTGATGTCGATTCTCTCATAGCCGTCAGGAATACTCTCCACAATCGCTCCTACTGGAGGTGCCACCACTACATACTCACGTGATGGTGCCATGTATGAGTAGAATGTGCCATAATAATAGTAGTACGACACTCCGTTAACCCAAACGACACGATACTCTGGAATAGATGCCACACGGAATCCTGCATGTGGACGATGGATCACATACTTATTGTTGTGGTAACGGTAGAAAATACCGTCACGATAGTAGTAATCACCTGTATGATGCTTGATCACATGCGACTTTCTGGTAGCCTTCTTCATCGACACAGACGAACCATAATGAGGCTGTTTGTGATAGTTGGCTGCCGGAGCCACCTTATGCGGCTGAAGGTGTTTGCTTGGCGACGAAGTTGATACCGGTCCACGCTCAACACGGTTGGGAGCCTTTGGTGGAGCCACATGATTATTGCTGTGAGCAGGCTGAGCTGTAGGACGAGCCGAACGCTCAACACGTACTGACGATGTTGTGTTTCCTTTTGAAGGAGTGTTTGAAGACGACGGTGAAGCAGACACCGAAGTCGATGTGGCTGGGCGAGCGGAAGACTCTGATCCGCCACGTGAACGCTGTGCGAAAGCGTCTGCCGAGCTGAATAGCAAACATGTTGCGATTGCAGCGAATATCAATTTAGTCTGTTTCATAATCTTTCGTTTTTAGTTTTCTGATGCAAATGAAAATAAAAATATTAGATTTTTATACGGGCAAATCGTATTTTTGTGGTGAATTTTCACATTTATTAAATAAAATGCAGCCATTAGCGGAAAGAATGCGACCAAAGTCGCTGGAGGACTATGTTGGACAACAGCATCTCATCGGAGACGGTGCGGTGCTTCGTCGTATGATCGACTCTGGAAAGATCTCGTCATTCATTCTGTGGGGACCTCCGGGTGTCGGTAAAACAACACTTGCAGGAATCATTGCAGAACAACTGCGTCTGCCTTTCTTCACCTTGAGTGCCATTTCTTCTGGCGTGAAGGATATACGTGAGGTGCTTGAAAAAGCCAAACATTCGCGTGGATTCGACACACAAGCCCCTATCCTTTTCATCGACGAGATCCACCGCTTCTCCAAGTCGCAACAGGATTCATTATTGAGTGCTGTGGAGAGAGGCGTAGTCACATTGATCGGTGCGACGACGGAAAACCCATCTTTTGAAGTGATCACCCCATTGCTTTCCCGCTGCCAGGTGTATGTGTTGAAACCGCTTGAGAATGAGGATCTATTGCGTCTCGCTGAAAAAGCGATTTCCACGGATTACGAGTTGAAACAAAGGAATGTGGTGCTGAAGGAGACCAATGCCCTACTCCGCTTCTCAGGTGGCGACGCGAGAAAAATGCTCAATATTATAGACCTCGTATGCAATGCGGAACAGGATAAGGAGACGGTGGAATTGACCGACGATTTGATAACCATCCGTCTGCAACAGAATCCAAGTGCCTACGACAAGAACGGCGAGCTTCACTACGATATCATCTCCGCTTTTATCAAAAGTATCCGTGGTTCCGACCCCGACGCTGCCATCTATTGGCTCGGACGAATGGTGGCTGGAGGAGAAGATCCGAAGTTTATTGCCCGTCGACTTGTGATTTCAGCTGCCGAGGATATTGGTCTTGCCAACCCAAACGCGCTGTTGCTTGCCAATGCCGCATTCGACGCTATTCAGAAAATCGGATGGCCAGAGGGCAGAATCGTGTTGGCAGAAGCCACTATCTATCTTGCCACAAGTCCGAAAAGCAACTCCGCATACAAGGCGATTGGAGCGGCTCTTGATATGGTGCAGAAGACGGGAGACCTGCCAGTGCCGCTCAACATCCGTAATGCCCCTACCAAACTGATGGAGCAGATGGAATATGGAGCGGAATACCGTTATCCACACGATTATCCTGGTCATTTCTACGCACAGCAGTATATGCCAGACGCCATCTCAGGTGTGCAGCTATGGAACGGAGGCGACAGCGCTGCCGAGGCAAAGATGCAGGAGCAGATGAAGAGGCTGTGGGGAGAGTTTAAGAAGTATTAATTAAAAATTAGGAATGCGGAATTATAAATAAAAGCCGAATGATTCAGAAGATTCAGAATCATTCGGCTTTTTCTTTATCATTCTTTTCTTAAA
The DNA here is from genome assembly GCA_002392915.1 of Bacteroidales bacterium UBA3844. Classification (GTDB taxonomy): domain Bacteria; phylum Bacteroidota; class Bacteroidia; order Bacteroidales; family Paludibacteraceae; genus UBA1723. Next base: position 206,911 of record DGHQ01000059.1, read on the forward strand.
TGATTGTGGATCATTCCACATTATTTCTCTGAATATAGATTCCAATCCTTCAACATCTGTTGTCTTCTTGCAGAAGCTAGGTAGTCTTTAATAAGATACATTGTCTCTTTATCCAACCTTGCCACTTCATATTTTTTTTCATCATCAGAAGAGACAACTTTATACAACACATTATCAGTAATCATATAACTACTATCGTCCACCATGACCGCCTGAGCATCACAAGGCAAAACATCCACAACAAGTCCAATTGGTGGAGCAACAACTACATACTCAAGTCGGGATTTGTCGAAAACATAATAAGTGTCATAATAGTAGTAATAAGAGACACCTTCAAACTCGTAAACTTTACTAGAAGCTGGCAAAACCGGCACAGACAAACCACTGTTTGGTTTCTGAATTTCATACTTATTACCATTTTCTTTACTTGGGGAAAAGAATATTCCATCACGATAATAAAAATCTCCTGCCTGACGAGAAACCAAAAGAGATTCTTTGGTAGCTTTCCTTTTGCTCACTTCAAAGCCAAAATTCGTGCATGACGAATTTAGAACATCATTTGTAGAAAAATAGACTGCAGTTGGTTTAGGGGTAGGTTTAGCGACACCAGAACTACGATGTGCTATAGACTTAATCGGTTCTCCAGATAAGCGGTAGCTCTCATAGCTTTGCATACAACAGCCTTTGGTTGACGAGCTTGAGTACGATATGCGACGTGACTTTGAACGTGAAAACGAGCTCTTACTCGCCGATCGAGAATAACCTTGCGTACGTCCACCTGATCCTCTACCACCACGGAAACGTTGCGCAAACGCGTCTGCTGAGCAGAACAGCAACAATGTCGCAATAACGACAGAAATGAATTTAGAGTGTTTCATAAGCTTGTGATTTTTGTCTAGTTTTCATTTCACAAAGGAAAAAATTATTTTGATTTTTTCATACAAAAAACAAATTTTGATAATAATTGTAACATTTTTTTAACAAAAAAGAATGAATCTATCACAAAAACCGCAATTTCACTTAAAATCTAAATGATTAACATCTTCTGTTTCTAACCCTAATTTTAACGTGAGTCCGACGAATTTTAATCTGTGAATCTTTTTCCACTTTCAGATTGAATTCTCACCTCTTTTTCTCATAAAAAAGACATAGCACTTCTCTGTAACCATTGTGTCTCTGTGGTTTTATTAAATTTATGTGCTCGCCTACGGCTCGCACGTGGAAAGGGGTTAGGACGTTCCGTCCTTAACAATCCTCATTTATGACACTCCAACTATCTTTTTAATTTCGTCGAATTCACGTTAATTTTAAAATTTACAAAACAGATGTTTCTGACAATCTCGTCTACATTTTACTCAAACTCATAATCCCTGCGATGCAATTTGCACCACTTTATGATCCTATCCTTGTCTGCCTGTGTAAAAGAGACATATCTGTTTCTTCCGACATTACGCACATACTTGTTGAATGCAAACGCATCCGGGAATCCCTTCAGTCGGTCCACAAGGAAAAAACTGATGAAATAGACAACGTCGTCATACTCAATATCACCGTTGTAGTCTTTATATACAAAATACTGGTTTTGATGGTTTATTATGAAATCCAAAACACAGTCGCAAAACCTTCGGTCTGGGAAACGTCCGCAGATGAGTGGCAGATATTGTCCGATAGCAATTGGAATTGTCTTATTCACCGTCGAACATCCCCTCATAGAATTTTCCCACTGATCTGCGATTTCCTTGTCGCCAAACTCAAACAAAATCGATTCATATAAATTCTTGCCTCGCTTATCACTCTTTTTGAACCACTCCTTCACAAGCGGCACATACGACTTATCATTGAAATATTTCAGATAGGTGAGGATTCGCGTCTCATTATATTGTACAGACGCGGTATCGAAAATTCTTTTTATCTGCGGTTTGGAAAAGTCATACGGAGTAGCGACGAGGGTGATGAATTTCAGAAAATCGTTGGAGGCGACGCCGATGCTGTCGATATAAAAATCAATCACACCAGACTTTATCACTGGGTCGTCCAGATCAAACCGAACCTTCAGACTATCAATGAAAAGAGTATCCCTATCAACGGAGTCTGCATAGACTGAGATGGGGCAAAAAGTCAACGTCGCCAACAACAGCGACAATAGTTTATTAAATATTGTAGTCCTAAGTTTTATCAAGTCGCAACTCATTAGAAATCTCTTTTCAAACGAAAAATCCCCCGACCCATATTACATTCATACAAGTCAAGAGATTGAGCCATGATGCCAGCGTAATAAATGAATTTTTATTCACCAGACATAATATAAAAGCGGAGAAAAGCACCGTCTTTCATTTTTACACTGCAAAAATACAAAAAAATTGAATATTATGAAAATAAGATATCTAGTTTGTGGTGACGGAAAAAATACCGATTTCTAGGTATCACATATACCGATTTTTGCAACCCGATTGCATAAAGCCATCGTTAATTTTGCATCATAAAATATTGATTGACCAACTCAGGTTCATGTCTAAATAACAAACTAATATTGGCAAAAAAATAAAAACATAATGAACGCAGAGAAAGAACTAAAGAAAAAAGACTTTTTTAAGGCTGAAATCAGCAATCATTTTTCGGATATAGACACCGAAAATATTTGGCATGAGGCTGCTAAAAGGCTTCAGACAATGTATGACAATCACAAAAACCTACCCAAGGGAGTGAAAAGGCACACTGACGGATTCATTTTCCCGGCAGCTGCCATCTATCTAGCAATCAAAGATTACGACACAGAAAAAGCCTTTGGCATAATGCAAAAAGTGATGAAAGAAAAGGGAGAGCAGTCAGGCAAAGGCTTTGCAAGGTTTGTAAGCATACCGTTCGGCAAACGAATCTTTCTAAAAATATGGGATATAATAAGTCACAAAATGTTCAGCGAATCAGCTGGATTCAGCAACGTCTTCTATCCCAAACAAAGAGGAGAATTCCGCATGGACATCACTCGATGCCCCTACGACACCTACCTTACAGAGCTTGGATGTCCGGAACTCACACGACTATTCTGCGAGAATGACGTGTATGCATACGGCAATTTGCCAGGAATGGAATTCATACGCACTCAAACAATCGGGGCTGGCGGCTCATTATGTGATTTTAGATTAAGGATACAAAAGAAATAACGAAGTCGGTATCATCAGCCAACGTCTTTCAGCTTGTCGATACGCTTTATTGCCGCACGATACATCAAAACGCAGAACACAAGCCAAACCAAGATTATAATTATCCAAGAATCGTCGTCGCCCAACGACATAAGCAATGCGTCATACGTGCCATGGAGAAGAACCGGGCCGATATACGCCATCGGATAATATATGATTTTCGACTTATGTCCGAAGCGAGCCATTCCGTAACAAAATCCCATGCAGACAGCAAAACAGAAATGGCCGGGAACAGAGAATATCGCACGTGAGAAAGCGGTGGAGAAGAAATCCTCCTCGTCGACCAGATATAGAATATTCTCAACGGCAGCAAAACCCAAAGAGACATAAACTGCGTATACGATGCTGTCGATCGGCTCATTAAAATGCTTGTTTTTGCGTATCAGCAGCCAGAACATAAGCAATTTGGCAAACTCTTCAGGGATAGCGGCATTGAAGAAAGCGTCAAGGATAGGATCTCCAAAATCACCGAACATAGAAGTGATGCTCAGCGAAACGATTATTGAAAGGACTCCAAAGAACAAACCCTTCAACAGACAAGATGTTGGTTCCGGATGCTGACGGTCTTTCCATCCCATATAAACCAGCAACAATAATGCCGGCAAGACAGCTATAGTAAATAGTAGTAACATGTTCCTAATATTTTATCTCTACAAATTTAGACGGCGACAAAGGTACGGATAAAAATGGAAAGATGGAGGAAACTAATATGCTGATTAAATATCAATTTTTCACCGCTCGCCCTTTGGGCTCGCGGAAGAGAGAGTTAGGGCGTTCCGCCCTTAACAATCCTCGTAAAAATCAATCGTATAGCAAATTTGATAGTCAAAACTGAAACAGTTTCTTAAAAATTCATGAAACACATAAATACAACTGCAATCCTAATCCTTAATTCTTCATTCTTAATTCTTAACTTTTAATTGAAAAAAGTGACCCCGGCGGGATTCTAACCCGCGCTCTTCAGAACCGGAATCTGATATTTTATACAGCTAAACTACGGGGCCATGCCATACCTTTTTTGATAAAGCGGTGCAAAAATATAAAATTTAACCTTCTAACGCAACCTGTTTTTTATAAAATCGGTTTATTTCTCTACTCTTTCACTATCACATTAACACATCATATCCATATTTATCAATCACAATTACGGCAAAAATTGATTTTTTACAGACAATTTGTAAGGTAATTTTACCGATATTTAAAAAAAAGATATATTTTTGCGTATGTTTTCTTTCGCTAGAAAACTCAATAAAGTGAAAATTAAACCAAAATGAAAGTTATAAAGCCGATTAACTATAAGCCCATCCTCGACATCAAGCAGACTGAGTTGGGCATCAAATGCGTGAAAGACTTTTTCGAAAGCTGTCTTTCCGCTGAGCTTCACCTTCGTCGTGTCACTGCCCCTCTTTTCGTAATGAAAGGCACAGGTATCAACGATGATTTGAATGGAATAGAACGTCCTGTAAGCTTCCCAATCAAAGATATGGGCGACCGCTGCGCTGAGGTGGTCCACTCTCTTGCCAAGTGGAAACGTATGATGCTTGCCGACTACGGTATCGAGCAGGGCTACGGTCTTTACACTGATATGAACGCTATCCGTCCGGACGAGGAGATGGACAATCTCCACTCTCTATATGTTGACCAGTGGGACTGGGAGCGCCACATCTCTAAGGAGGAGCGTACAATCGAGTTCTTGAAAGATATCGTGAAGAGAATATACTCAGTGATGAAAAAGACTGAATATGTCGTTTACGAACGTTATCCTCAAATCAAGCCTCAGCTTCCAGAAAACATTTTCTTCATCCACGCTGAGGAATTGCTTCAAATGTATCCAAATCTCACTCCAAAAGAGCGTGAGAATGAGATCACAAAGAAATACGGCGCTGTATTCTTGATGGGTATCGGCTGCAAGTTGAGCGACGGAAAGAAGCACGACGGTCGTTCACCTGACTATGATGACTGGTCGTCAATCGGAGAAAACGGTCTGCCAGGCTTGAACGGCGACATCTTGGTTTGGAACCCAATCCTTGGACAGAGTCTTGAATTGTCGTCTATGGGTATCCGCGTCGACAAAGAGGCTTTGGAACGCCAGTTGAAATTGGAAGACAAAGAGAGCCGCAAAGAGTTGTATTTCCACAAGAGACTGCTTGAGGGATCCCTTCCTCTATCAATCGGAGGCGGTATCGGACAGAGCCGTTTGTGTATGTTCTTCCTTCACAAGGCTCACATCGGAGAAATCCAGTGCAGCATCTGGCCAGAAGAGATGTACGCGCAATGCAAAGAATATAATATACCAATCATATAATAAAAATATGAGAGACGCAATGATTTGCGTCTCTATTTTTTACATGTCTATTTTTACGTATATTACATAAGACGAAAACAGATAACGAGAACAGACGAAAAATATGTTCGTCGAAACATTGATTCTCACTTTGCATACATCTATTTAGTGCGAATATACTCATTACAGTTTTCAACACATTAGACTCTTTTTCAACAATCCAAAGAATAAAAATAAAATAGCTTGTATGTTTTTTGCATTTTATCTAATTTGCAAGTCCAAATATATTAATGATGAAAAAGGATTTAAGTAAAATATTGACAACCTTACTTTTGCCGAGTTGTTTCGTCATCAACGTCTCAAGTCAAGAGGCCACTTTGTCAGCTGGATCAGCGAAAGGTGGAAGCAACACACTTGAGGTCACTTACACAGTAGGTGAGGTCGTGGTTGGCTATTCCGACAACAACGCAAACGCTAAATATGTCGTGTCTAACGGCTATGAAATCGGGTTGTCCACGACTCGTCATATAATCCACTACTACGTCGCAGACAAGGAGTACGCAGCCGACACTTTCTACACAGGGGATCTGATTGTTCCAATCAACGACCCTTACGTCGGTCATGACTCGGCTTTCATAAATTGGGACAAAATTCTCCCAGAAAGAATGCCGTCGACTGATCTTATTCTCAACGCCATCGTCGACGAGAGGACATACGACCTGCAGCTTGCCGAGAATTATTGCCCGGGAGACACTATCAACATCAAGTTGTCGTCCAACTGGGCTCCGAACGATATCGAGTCGTTCTCTTTGAAGAGCAACGTCGACTCTTTCCCTATCATAACAGAAAAAAAGTTCAAGCATGAAGACGGAATTGCAATCGCATCTTTCGTTTTGCCTGCCAACTATAGCAGAGGCGGAAAGGCAGTGTCAGCCAAGATGACAGTAAACTATTTTGACGGATACAAGAAGGAGATGAAGGAATTCAGCGTCAACGTAGGATTCAGCAAAGAATTCATCCATCCAAAAGTCGGCAACATGATCACCGTCGACGATATAGGAGAGCCTGTCTACACATACCAGTGGCAGAAAGACGGTGAAAATATTCCAGGCGAGACCAACAAATTCTATCATGAAGAAAAAGGTCTGAACGGAGCATACAGCGTCATCGTCGGCACAGATGAAGGATTGAAAACAATCTGTCCTCAGTCGCTCTACTTTGCGGCATCCGACAAGAAAGGATTCTCTACCGAAAGCGTGATCGTGAGACACGGAGAGGATTTCGAACTTACTTTGGACGGATTCAATGCTGATGAACTTAAAAAAGGTGAAGTTTTCGTATTCGACTACAAAGGAAGTATAGTGCTTGCACCTATCTCTGATGTGCAACAAACAATCACTCTTAATCTTAGTCATGTAGGCGCATACGTGGTGGCATTCACTCAGGGAAAACATAAGAAATATACAACAAAAGTCATTGTCAAGTAAAAAAATCATCGTCATGAACAAAAATATACTTAATAAAATATTATTAGCGACGCTGCCTCTTATGGCAATCAATGCAGATGCAGCCACTCCACAGAGTTTCAACTATCAAAGTGTCGTGCGTTCCACTTCTGGCTCGCCGATAGCCAACCAGACAATTTATGTCAAGGTTGAGATTTTGAGAGACAATACCGGGATGCAGGAACTAGTGTATTCTGAAATGCACAACGCGACCACCAACGCCAATGGTTCGTTCGCCATCAAAATCGGTGAAGGAAGTGCGGCAACAGGATCATTCAATGGCATCGATTGGTCGGCAGGCAAATATGTCATCAAAACAGCGACTTCAACAAACTCCAACTTAACTGACGCCGCAGAAGCAATCACTTCAATAAGCAGTGTGCCTTACGCATTATATTCACTCAAGTCAGCGGATAGTTTTTCAGGATATTGGGATGACTTGTTGGGCAAACCTGACATGTCGGAATATGCGAAAATTGAAGACGTTGCTTCATACTCAGCCGACAGCACAAGAAAAATCCTTACTGATTACGCCACAAAAGATGACGTTTTGGATTTGCACAACAGAGGTCTGCGTTCAAGCAACTACAGAATCGACAGTTTGAAATCAGTGGTCAACGCCAATAACTACTGGATTACAGAATTGCAGGCAGACGCTGCAAAATATGCGACAAAATCAGAAATCTCTTCTTTTGCCAAGAAAGACACTCTGTCTTCATACGCGACAAAAGCTAGTGTCAACACATTATCTAAAAACACTTCTGAAGCAATATCGGAGTTGAGCCAGACAGTGCAGACCAACAAGACACTATCTGAGTCAAACTTCAAAAACTTGAAAGAGGTCAACAAGCTATATGCGAAGAAAGACACATTGCAATATTTCATGACAAAATCAGGAATGTCGTACTACGCCACTAACGATGCTCTACGAGCTCTTGACAAGTCAGTAGGTTCTCTTTCTCAATCTCTCAACAGCACAGACTTAAGAGCAAGCGAATTGGCAAATACAGTCAACACTCTTTCCACGACTGTTAGCAACAACAAGAAGGAGGTCAATAAAAAGATCGAGACCATCCAAACTGAGTTAGGCAAAGTGGACGACAAAATACTGTCTTCAGAAAGAAAGGCTAAAGCTGACGACCTTGTCTTAAACAACAGGATCTCAACTAACGAAAGCAAAATAAAAGGGTTGACAGCAAAAGATTCCGTTTTGGAGGCTAACATGAACAGCAAGACTGCTGCATTAAACACAAAGGTAGACAGCATCAGCAAGAGCCATACTACAGCGATCAACAATCTCTCTGACAAAGTGTCTGCCAATGCTACAGCATCATCAAAAGAGATGAAGAGCAAGATCGACAGTCTATCCAAAGTGATCAGCGGCAAGTTGGACACTCTTAATATTAATATAACAAAGTCAATTGACGAAGAGGTTTTCAATATTGAAAATGAAATAGACGGAATACAAAACACATTAAACAGCCATTCTTCATCATTGGCATTAAACACAACTGGACTTTCCAATCTAAACAGCATGGTGACTCAGTTGGTATCTTGGGCACAAAAAGTCGAGGCAAAAAATGATTCTTTAGTAAAAGAACTTGACAAGGCAAAGGCTAAACACCTTGCAGACAGTACAGAAGCTGATGGCAAGTACAGAGAGTTGCTAAGCAAAGTGGAGAGCCTGAACGAAGAAAACCTAACTGCTCTTATCAACCAAAAGATTGCAGCGGCATTGACAGCTGCCGGTCTTAACGGAATCAGCACTTCTGTCAGCAACTTGCAATCTAAAGTCAACACTCTCGACGGTTCTATTAACAATGAGACTAACGGATTAGCTAAAAGAGTCAGCACTCTGGAGACTTCCGTGAATGATGAAAATAGCAATGGATTAGCTAAAAAAGTCAGTGTTTTGGAAACTTCCATAAATGATAGAACTAATGGATTAGCTAAAAAGGTTAGTGATTTAGAGACTTCTGTGAATGATGAAAATAGCAATGGATTAGCTAAAAAAGTCAGTGTTTTGGAAACTTCCATAAATGATGGAACTAATGGATTAGCTAAAAAGGTTAGTGATTTAGAGACTTCTGTGAATGATGAAAATAGCAATGGATTAGCTAAAAAAGTCAGTGTTTTGGAAACTTCCATAAATGATGACACTGATGGATTAGCTAAAAAGGTCAGTGATTTGGATAATGCTATTAACAACACAGACACTGGATTAAGTCCTAGAGTCTCAAAATTGGAAGGAAAAATTAATTGGTAACTAACATTCCCAAATAAAAATTCTAAATCCCCGTCCTAAAAACGGGGATTTTATTTTTAAAGTCAAAAAGCGTAATGACATAACAAAATGTAAGCATAAAGACAAAATACATTTAAAATAGAAACCACAACATCAATTTTCGCTTACACTTTTTAACATTCATCGAAATTCACAAAGCATATTTCTAATTCTAGATATCACATTTTCCATATTTTGTAATTTTGCAATGTTATTAATATCATAGAACGAAATGAATACTAAGTACATTTTTGTCACTGGAGGCGTGACATCCAGCCTCGGCAAAGGCATTATAGCTGCATCATTGGCCAAGCTCTTGCAATCGAGAGGTTTGTCCGTCACTATTCAGAAGTTGGATCCCTACATCAATATCGACCCAGACACTCTGAATCCGTACGAACATGGAGAATGCTACGTCACAGTGGATGGAGCTGTGACAGATTTGGACTTAGGCCACTATGAAAGATTTTTAGGTGTTGAGACATCGCAAGCCAACAATATCACCACAGGACGCATCTATCAAAATGTCATAAATAAAGAGCGACGCGGTGATTACCTAGGCAAAACAGTGCAGATCATCCCACACATCACCGACGAGATCAAGCGCAACATCGTGGCACTCGGCAGCACTAAAAAATATGACATCGTCATTACAGAAATCGGAGGAACTGTGGGCGACATCGAGTCTCTGCCATACATTGAGGCTGTACGTCAGTTGAAATGGGAACTTGGCGACGACTGTGTGTGCATACACCTTACTTACGTCCCATACGTGGCTGCCGCAGGAGAGTTGAAGACCAAACCGACACAACATTCCGTGAAGCATCTGTTGCAGAACGGTGTGCAGCCAGATGTGCTGGTGCTTCGTACAGAGCATCCGTTGAACGACGGAATGAAAGCCAAAGTCGCGCTGTTCTGCAACGTGGCTAAAGATTCGGTCATCGAGTGTATGGACGCCCCCACCATCTACGAAGTGCCCCTCATGATGCACGAAGAGGAGATGGACATTGTGGTGATGAGACACTTGCACCTCGACACATCAAAAGAACCAGATCTTGCCGAATGGAAAAACTTCCTGACAAGATTCAAGAATCCACAGAAGACTATAAAGATCGCGTTGGTAGGCAAATATGTAGAATTGCCAGACGCCTACAAATCAATCAGTGAAAGTTTTGTCCACGCTGGAGCAGCCAACAATGTGAAAGTGGATCTTCAATATATCCAGAGTGAGAATATAGACGAAAGCAACGTCGCAGAAAAGCTTGCCGGGATGAGTGGCATTCTCGTCGCCCCTGGATTCGGAGGCAGAGGAATAGAAGGCAAAATCACAGCTGTCAGATATGCCAGAGAAAACAATATCCCATTCTTCGGCATCTGCCTTGGAATGCAATGCGCGGTGATTGAGTTTGCAAGAAATGTGCTTGGCTATAAAGACGCGAACTCAGCCGAAATGGACACAAAGACGACACACAAAGTGGTGGATTTGATGGAGAGCCAGAAGAACATCACAGGAATGGGCGGAACTATGAGATTGGGAGCATATCCATGCGAAATAAAGCCAGGCACATTGGCAGAGAAAGTGTATGGCACGACACACATTTCCGAGCGTCACCGCCACAGATACGAGTTCAACAACGACTATCTTGCAGAGTATGAGGCAAACGGAATGATCGCATCAGGTATGAATCCAGACAATCATCTGGTGGAAATTGTGGAAATTCCGTCGCACAGATTTTTCATCGCCGGACAATTTCATCCTGAATTGCAGAGCACAGTGTTGAAACCGCACAAACTTTTCACTGCTTTTGTGGCGGCAGCAAAAGCGTTTTCAGAAGAAGTTAACGAATAAATATCATATACAATTTATCTCACACTAATATCTGTACAAAATCAGCGTTGACGGGAATCCATCAACGCTGATTTTATGTTTATGCCACATTGTTATAATCTAGAACAGATATTTCTTGCATTGTCTTTTTAGCAGAATCCACATTTTTTTCCAATCTTATAGCTACATCATCAGAGATAAAAACCTCACCGCACTATACACATTCATCACAAGGGACATTTTTAATGATAATCAAACAGCCCTTATAATCCACGACATGTGTTGTCGTTGAATTAATGACATTGCCTGTTTTACAAAAGACACACATAATCACCTCCTTGTTTTTAAATCTTCATTAAGAATCCGTTTAAATTTAAGAATTTGGTTAAAGAAATGAGGATTGTTAAGGGCGGAACGCCCTAACCCCTTCTTTTCTATTGCGAGCCGAAGGCGAGCACAAAAATTTAATAAAACCACAGAGGCACAAGGGTTACAGAGAAAGGCTACGCCTATTTATGAGGAAAAGAGGTGAGAATTCAATCAGAAAGTGGAAAAATGATTCGCAGATTACAATTCATCGAATTTACGTTATATTACAATCAAAAATCACTTTCATTTCACCATTCTATTCTTTTTTACTTCTGTTACAATCTCTTTTTCTGACATCGGGCAATCCGTCAAAGACTCCGATAATGTTTCAAGTTCTTTCCACCGTCCATCATCATCCATCTCCTTCACCCTTTTTAAGTATTCCTCCAAATCCGTAGATTTTTTTGACACACGAAGTTCTTCAAGCGATTTTTCTTTAATCGATTTCAATGCGACACCTTTGAACCTGCTCAACACATCTTGTAATGCAGGGAGTACCGACAAATCCTCTATTTCTAATTCCAATGTTGCCATAAGCATTATTTTATAGTCAGCAAAGATAGTGATTTTTTAAGAAATCAAACATTAAAACATTCCTGCTTCTTTATTTTTATATTTACAAACAACTCAATTATGCTGCCCATCAGCGCCAGATACTTTTTCTAAACATCTTTCGCTATAAGTTGCATTATTTTCGGTTCTAATCTACCCTCCTGTCGTCATCATCTCCGTCCGTGCTTCCAACGGCACATTCGTAGTGTTAACCGTCGTCTCTGGCAGTTTTGCTCCCGTCCACGGATTAAGCCCCTGACTCTTGGCTGAACATTAGCCTTGGAAGCCTCCGCCGACAAGTCCGGTCGCAGCACCAAAGATTATTTCCTCGCAGGTGTCGCCACCGTTTATTGTCGCACTAACTCCGCCGAGTGCTGTGCCGTAGAGGTTTTATAAAACCAGAAAAATAGAGTTTTTTTTACAACATAAAAATATCTACCAAAAGTTCTAACTTGTTAGTTATTAAAGTTGGCTTATTGTGATAGTCAAAACTTCCTGGAATCAGGTCGGATACTGTTTCGTAAACATCTGCTAACTCATCTTCAGTTAAATCGATGGCAAAAATATTATCATCGTATTGTTTCAATGCGAATTTTTTATTTTTCATTATAATTACTAAAAAATAGAACAATTCGTAAGTTAGAAAAAAAGAATAAATTCCGTCCTTAAAAAGATAGAATTTTTTTAAGGAATCTTCTGAAATAATTTGTATAATGCAACTATTTCCATTTTCTTTTACCAAAGGGATATTTTGAAAAATTTCTTTTTCTACAAATCCACTTTTTTCTCTATCCAATAAATCAATTTTTCCAATCATTTTCCTTTTGATGTTCTTGTTTCAGTAAAAGCATTTTTAATCGTTCCTGTTTCTGTCGCATGAACAGTAGCCTTGAATAATAAAAGGCTAAATACCTAAAACGAACTTAGAATAAACCCAGTCGTCATTTGATATCAAATTGTCAAGTATATTTTTATCATTTTCAGATAGTTCATCTATAGAAAAATCATCACTCAACTTTTCGTTTTCATAATACTGCTGTTCGTATTTTATTTTCGACACCATCAGTTCTTTTTTTATACTATCTGGAGTATATTTATTTATGCTTACCTTTAGTATTTCAAACAAAATTTTGTTTTTATACAAAAAACAATACCCCTCCGATTCAAAAATCTCTTTATACAACACATATATGTAAAGTAGAGCGCCCTCTTCAATGATATTTTTTTTGTGGACATCTATATTACCACAGAGAAACAAATATTCCCAATACGGCAATTTAAACATTTCAAAATTCAAATTACCTGCGTACAAATAATCATACTCTAAAAATTTCCGTTTAATTGTGTCTAAATCTTTCAAGGCTTGATTAAGTTCCTCGTCATCTACGTGCCTTTGGACTCCATCTATTTTGTCTATCCATATCATATTTATAAAATTTTAAGGTGTTACCGGTTGAACATGCAGTAAGCGTAGCGCTTGTAGTGGTTGACGGTGAAGAATCCTACCTAAGCTCCTCCAATGTTGTCTCTATCTCTTCTATCAATTCTGGCAAGAATGATTGGTCGATAGTATATTCACACGTTAAAGTAGCGTTATTTTCGTGGCTTGAATCGTAATAATATAAATTTATTAAAGCTGAAATATATCCCATATTCCCTCCAGTTTCAAATAATATGTCGACATCTCTTTCTATTGGACTAAATACAGCTTTTTGTTTTTCTGTAAAATGGTCATATAGATTTTTTAACTCATCATAAAAACACTGCAGATATGGCATGTATATTTCTGTTTCAGTCGAAACATTGAAAATTCCAAATGACATTTCGATATGAAACCTTATCAGTCCTATATCCTGTTCAAGGATAGAAAAATTAGAAAATGACATTATTAAATGTCTTTTGTTGTCATAAAAGTTTATTTGACTCATACTTAGTATACTTTATTAAGTGGGCAGATATTTCTATCGTTTATCATATCTAATAAAAACATCCATACAACAATTACGATCACAGATATCCCTTAAATAATCTTCAAATAATATTGTATTATCTTTGTCTTCTACAATTAGGGATGGTAGGTATTCTAAATCGTCTAAAAATTCAGCCAATCTTTCGTATGACATATTTTGATACGAAAAGTTTCTCGCTTTTACAATCAAGTCTTGTATTGCTTGTATTGCCTTTTTTGTTTTTGATTCTCTATCATTTTGTTAATGTATAAATTTAATATCTATAATTTTGACACCTCTATTTCCAAGATTCACATAAATTGGAGGAATCTTGTCACCAGATTTGAATCCATTAAATATTTTTTCATATCTATTTAGTTTTAACGTTGTGCTTATGTCTATAGAATTTTTAAAAGGCGAACGTAAATTTTTCTATCTGCACTTGAAATGTTTTGCCTGTATAATCCATTGCTTCAATAGATTTTAATTCTAATTGTTCTGCCGCCTTTGCTCTTCTTACGCCATCGCTAATTTCGAAAGTATTACTACAATGCAAATCATCCAATGCTTGTTCCGTCCCTGTCGTCGTCATCTCCGCTTGCACTTCCAACGGCACATTCGGAGTGTTCACCGTCGTCTCTGGCAGTTTGGCTCCCGTCCACGGATTAAGCCCCTGACTCTTGGCTGAACAGTAGCCTTGGAGGCCTCCGCCTACAAGTCCGGCCGCGGCACCGAAGATGATTCCTCCACAAAGATAGTGTATTTTTCGGGTCTAATCAATCACGAAAAGACATTAATACTTTTCATTTCTTTGTCCAAATCCAATATGTTTATTTTTTTACCAAAGTACCTATATACTCGTTTAGCAAACCACTTTTGTATTTCATATTTTCTCAATATTTTTTTGCATCGATTGCACCATTTTTTTTCTCTGATATTGTAATCTTTGTCACTTACTTGCCAAAAATAATTTAAATCATATTTTTGTCCATATATGGGATAGTGACGAAATCTATCATAGCTCACATGAAAATTGATTTCATTTTCGCAGTTCCCGAAAGGAACTAATTTACACATAACAAAAAGTGTCCCCTTTTCAACTCTATACGGAGTAAAATCTGCCCATGTCAACGAACCTTGTTCCTC
>DGHQ01000050.1:0-8727 GCA_002392915.1 Bacteroidales bacterium UBA3844
TCTCGATGCAAACATAGGAACTACGAGATTATACATCAGACGTCTGGCATCACATCAATTACGAATTACGCATTATGAATTATTCTTTCAGCCAACTTCTATATTTAATCCACACATGCAACCAGATACGGGCGATGGAATCAATTGCGTCGGCGAATATCATTTTGTTGTAGAAATCGAAATTTCCGCCCCATTCTGTGTACTTCGTGAAATCATTGAAATTCTGGGCAGTGGAAAAAGATTCTGGCACCAAGAAACGAGAGAACAAATATGAATGTTGCGACACACCGCTCATATAATCCCATGTGCTGGAGTTCCCGTTTCCCCATCCATGGACATACTGACGTTTTGTAATCTCATTCTTCACGTCTTCCAAAAAAGGCGACTCCTTCAATGGCAACGGATAGCCATCAGGGTCGTAGAAGAAACGGTTGTTATCAGTGTCGATTTTATAAGACTTTTTTATTTGGTCTTCCCACTTCTTCTCTATTATGCCATGCATACCCTTCTCATCGCTGAACGGGCGGTTGTCGCAATGGAACGGCATGTGACAGTCGGCGACATAATGGCTGAGGATGAAAAAACGCATCGCTATATGGTTGTTGGTGGTAGTTATCGGACATCCACGGTCTTCCTTCTGCAACATCTTAAAATTGTCGACGATGCTGTGGGCGATAGACTCGCAACGGTCGGCACAGTTACCCTTCACTATAGAATATGATTTTCCGTAAAGAGGTGAAGATTTCTTCATCATAGAGCTGATGGTGTGAGTGCTCGGCATATTGCGAAACTCCGTATAATTGCCACCAGGCTCGAATTTCACAATATGGCTGGTGCTCATATCTTTGAATACATCGTCAGGATACCACGCGCCCTCGATCACAAAATCACGGTAGTTCTTAAACCATTTCCACAAAGTTTTAGCATGTTGACGCACATCATCCGACACTCCCTTCACAACTGCGTCATCAGTAGTGGTGGCAATCACTTCAAGTCTCTTTATAGCCATAAAGGCTAGCCAAGCGTGCGAGTATTTTTTCATATCCTAATTATATAAATCATTTTCACAAAGATAGATAAAATATAAAAAGCTACTTAGAAGCTGTTCAAATTTAATTAAAAATTTCTCTGTGTATTTAGTTTTATATATGCTCGTCTTCGGGTTCGCACGTTGAAAGGGGATAGAACCAATATCTACCAAACTTGGACTCTTAACATTCCTCAAAAATAAACATAAACAGTTTCTGATTATTTCACAAACAAACAATCAGATGTCACTTCCGATTGTGCCATACCACGGTTCTCCGAGTTTTTCTTCAGACCGTAAGTTGTGATCATTGTAAGGTGGAGGGCAGATTTTGTTTTTGTCTCTTCTTTGAAAGAAGCAAGTTTGTTGCGTAGTTTCTTAGCGTAATCCGACGTGATTGTGTATTCTGATCCTGCATATTTTATCTCGCAGATATTTATCACCTTATCCGAACGTTCAATCACCATATCTATCTGCGCCCCACTCTCTTTGTCCGTGCTCTTCCAACTTGACACTTTAGTCGATATACCAGCTATGCCCAATGCCTTTTTTATCTGTGGCAGATGGGCGAAACAAACCTGCTCGAATGCGTATCCTTCCCAAGTGTTGATTGTCGGAGTGTTAATGTTATTTGTCCAGAAATGCTCGTCGCCGTAATTCTTCTTCACAAAACGGAGATAGAACAATGTGAAGAAATCGACCAGCTGGTACATTTTGCCTTTAGCTTTTTTCCCAACCTGATTATATTCATTCAGAATTCCACAATCCACAAGCTCCTGCAGAACGGTTGTTGTGCTTCCAGACTCCGGCATTCCCGTCTTCTCACATAGATCTTTCTTTGTCATTCCCATACTTTTGGCAGCCAACGCCTCCACTATCTTTATATGGGAAGTGTAATTCTTAAACATGGAACGATAAAGATTGTCATACTCCTTTGACAGGATTCCCTTTTTTGCGAAACACATCTGATCCACATTCTGTGCCACGCTGAACCCCTTGCGAAGATATTGCAGATAGTATGGCACACCGCCAAATATCATATATGCCTGAAGCTGCTCCTCCCTACTCATTGAGATCTGTTTCAAATCATAGAATTCCGCACATTCCCCCAATGTAAACGGCTCTAGATAGATTTGATTTGTCAGTCGTCCATACAATCCGCCTCTGTTTCTAAGAATATTGCTAGTGATCCATGTCGTGGCAGAGCCGCACACTATCAAAAAGATGTCTGTTCGTGCCGACGCGTATGCATTCCAAAACCATTCTATAGACATCAGGAAATCGGATTTAGGAGTGTCCATCCACGGCATTTCATCGATGAATAGGACTTTTTTTCTATTTTTATAGTTGACATCGTTGGTAATGGTGTCTGCCAAATAACGCATCACCTCCATCCAATTTTCGCACTCACTATAATCGACATTGAATCCTTGCACTATAGCCATACAGAAATTGTTGATCTGCTCACGATACGAACCTCCCGGCAATCCAGTAGCATAAAAAGAGAAATGACGTTCCAAGACGTAACGAATCAAAAATGTCTTGCCCACTCTACGTCTGCCATAGACAGCCACAAACTCCGATTGTTCTGAATACAAGCACTCAGTTAGAAGATCTTGTTCATAGTCTCTTCCAACAAAACGTTTAATTCCATAAGGAGCTGAATCTTCATGCAACATCAACATATTCTTCAATTTTTCTACAAATCTAATACATATTTATTGATTTAGATAATTTCAATCCTATATTTTTCGCTAAATCTCAAATATTTTAATACTTTTAGCAAAAACTATACATCTATTTAACGCTAAATCTAACATTTTTAACAAGATTTAGCAAAATCACAGTGTATAAAATAGGCTAAATCTATATATGATTAGTTTCATGGAAGTACAAGTGAACATATTTTGAGTATAATCACAACTTTTTGTTTATACTACATATTCTTATAAACCAGCATAAAGACAGGGAGATAACAGGTTATCAATTATAATCTTCATTTTAGAGTCAATGCTATATTCAATAATCACAATCGATAAATGTTAATAAAAAAAGACGAGAAGAAACTATCGTCTTTTGATTTTGCATTTCGCATTATTCTTTTCAGTATTATGCCTCACCAGTCCCGTTGAATCCCATGAATGGTGGAGGCATTGATCCATTATCACTTCCATTACCGTTAGCACGAGGAGCGACAGGCTGGATGTTGATTTCACCGAAGTCCTGCTCATACTTGGCCACATTGTCTGCCAACGCACGAAGGAGACGTTTTGCCTGAATCGGAGACATTATCACACGGCTCTTTATTTTAGCCTTCTGCTGTCCGGGTATAGTTTTGGCAAAGTCCAACAGAAATTCTGTCTGAGAGTGGCCTACAAGGGCAAAATTGGCATATACACCCTCCGCTATATCCTCTGTGATTTCAACAGGGAAACCACGACGCTGTTCTTTATCGTTGTTTTCGTTATCCATATTCTTCGTTTTTTTGGTTTTAGGCAAAATTACAATTTAAAAAACTACTCTCCAAATACATTTGGGCATTATGCCGCATTATGCATCTCACATTTTGTTATATCACACGGACGGACGTGCGTTTCTACGAGATATACATCATCAAAATAGGCACGACACAATAATAAATAAAAAGACAGACCACAATTTCTTGCGGTCTGTCTTTTTATTTTAGGGATGCACATTCGTGCATATCCATCTTACATTTACTCGTTCTCAGAAGGGAACTCAACAGCGAAGTCGCTATCCTCATAATCATAAGACGACTTAGCGTATGCCTTCTCCATTTCATCCTTTGGTCCGACAACAAGTTGCTGCCACTTAGAAAGACCTGTACCTGCAGGAATCAAGTGACCGCAGATAACGTTCTCCTTCATGCCCTCAAGATTATCAGTCTTACCACGAAGAGCAGCGTCGTTAAGCACCTTAGTTGTCTGCTGGAATGATGCAGACGACATGAAGCTACGAGTCTGAAGTGCAGCACCTGTGATACCCTGAAGAATCTGTGTAGCAGTTGCAGGGATAGCGTCACGAACTGTGACTGTCTTCAAGTCACGACGTTTAAGCATACTGTTCTCAGCACGTAGGTTACGAGCTGTAACAACCTGACCTGGCTTGAAGTTTGTAGATCCACCTGCGTCGACTACAATCTTCTTATCAAACAACTTGTCGTTCTCTTCCATAAACTCGATCTTGTCAACCAAGTCGTTCTCCAAGAACAATGTATCACCTGGATCAGAAATCTGAACCTTACGCATCATCTGACGTACGATAACCTCGAAGTGCTTGTCGTTGATACCTACACCCTGTAGACGGTACACATCCTGAACCTCATTCACGATATACTCCTGGACAGCTGTAGGACCTAGGATTGCAAGGATATCTGATGGACAAATTGCACCGTCAGAAATTGCATTTCCTGCACGTACATAATCACCCTCCTGTACCAAGATCTGCTTAGACAAAGAAACTAGATATTTCTTAACCTCACCGAACTTAGATGTAACGGAGATTTCACGGTTACCTCTCTTGATCTTACCGAACGATACCTCACCATCGATTTCAGCAACGATAGCTGGATTAGATGGGTTACGAGCCTCGAACAACTCCTGTACTCGTGGAAGACCTCCTGTGATATCGCCTGCCTTGCTTGAAGATCTTGGGATCTTAACCAAAAGCTGACCTTTCTTCAAACGGTCACCCTCAGAAACAACAACTGTAGCGCCCACAGGCAAGTTGTATGACTTCTCGATGCTACCGTCTTCATTTACGATATTACATACTGGAGATTTTGTCTTATCCTTAGATTCGATGATGACCTTCTCCTCGTGTCCTGTAGTCTCGTCGTGATCCGAACGGCAAGTAACACCCTCGATCAAACTCTCAAACTCTACCTTACCAGCAACCTCAGTCACGATAACGGCATTGTATGGGTCCCACTCACAGATCAAATCATCTACGTGAACTTCCTGACCATTCTTGAAGAATAGCTTTGATCCATAAGGAATCTCAGCACGAGTAAGTTCAATCTTAGTTGTTGGGTTGATGATTCTTGCCTCACCAAGACGACCGACAACAACCTGTACTGGCTGATCGTTCTCATCCGTAGTGTCGACGGTTCTCAACTCCTCAAACTCGATGATACCATCATACTTAGATCTGAATCCATTATTTGTAGCGACGTTACCGGCAACACCACCGACGTGGAATGTACGAAGTGTCAACTGAGTTCCTGGCTCACCGATTGACTGAGCTGCGATAACTCCAACTGCCTCACCTTCCTGTACCATACGGCCAGTAGCCAAGTTACGTCCATAACATTTAGCACAAACACCTCTCTTCGACTCACAAGTAAGAACTGAACGGATCTCAACTTTCTCGATCTTAGCTGCGTTGATTGCAGCGACCTGATCCTCTCTGATCTCCTGTCCTGCCATCACGATAACCTCACCTGTTGCTGGGTTGACAACATCGTGAACTGATACACGTCCAAGGATTCTCTCACCCAATGAAGCGACAACCTCATCGTTCTTCTTGATATCTGTGCAGACAAGTCCACGCAATGTACCACAGTCTTCCTCGTTGATGATCACATCATGAGATACGTCAACAAGACGACGTGTCAAGTATCCTGCATCGGCAGTCTTCAAGGCTGTATCGGCAAGACCCTTACGAGCACCGTGAGTAGAGATAAAGTACTCAAGGACTGACAAACCTTCCTTAAAGTTAGAAAGGATCGGGTTCTCAATGATCTGGCCGCCAACAGCACCAGACTTCTGAGGCTTGGCCATCAAACCACGCATACCAGAAAGCTGACGAATCTGCTCCTTAGATCCACGGGCTCCTGAGTCAAGCATCATGTATACTGAGTTGAATCCCTGGTCGTCCTTCTTAATTGTATCCATCAAGACATCAGCCAACTTCTTGTTAACCTCTGTCCAAATGTTAATGATATTATTGTATCGCTCATTTGGTGTGATAAGACCCATGTTATAGTTAGCCATGATCTCCTCTACCTGAGCGTAACCCTCATTGATAAACTGCTCCTTCTCCTTAGGAATGATAACGTTCTCAAGGTTAAATGACAAACAACCCTTGAAGGCCATGTAGTAACCAAGATTCTTGATATCATCCAAGAACTGAGCTGTACGAGCAACACCACAAGTCTTGATAACCTTGCTGATGATATTCTTCAACGACTTCTTAGTGATAAGCTCATTGATGAATCCTACAGCCTTTGGAACATTCTGGTTGAAGATAAGCTTACCGACAGTAGTCTGAATCATGTGACGGATTGGAGAACCATTCTCGTCTACATCATCCACGATCACCTGGATTGGAGCATGAAGGTCAACCTTCTGCTCATTGTAAGCCACCTGAGCCTCTTCCATACCGTAGAACTTCAATCCCTCACCCTTAGTGCCTGGACGCTCCTTAGTGATATAGTAAAGTCCAAGAACCATGTCCTGAGCTGGCACTGTGATAGGAGCACCGTTGGCAGGATTAAGGATATTGTGAGATCCAAGCATCAACATCTGTGCCTCAAGAATAGCCTCATTACCTAGTGGCAAGTGAACGGCCATCTGGTCACCATCGAAGTCAGCATTGAACGCTGTACATGCAAGTGGGTGCAACTGGATTGCCTTACCCTCGATCATCTTAGGCTGGAATGCCTGAATACCAAGACGGTGCAAAGTAGGGGCACGGTTCAATAGCACTGGGTGACCCTTCATCACGTACTCAAGGATATCCCAAACGATTGGATCCTTGCGGTCGACAATCTTCTTTGCAGATTTAACTGTCTTTACGATACCACGCTCAATAAGCTTACGGATGATAAATGGTTTGTAAAGCTCAGCTGCCATATATTTAGGAAGACCACACTCATGCATCTTCAACTCTGGACCAACGACGATAACGGAACGAGCAGAGTAGTCAACACGCTTACCCAACAAGTTCTGACGGAAACGTCCTTGCTTACCCTTCAAGCTGTCTGACAAAGACTTCAAAGCTCTGTTAGCCTCCGACTTAACGGCTGTTGCCTTCTTAGAGTTGTCGAACAATGAATCGACTGCCTCCTGCAACATACGCTTCTCATTACGAAGGATAACCTCAGGAGCGTGGATCTCAATAAGTCTCTTCAAACGGTTGTTACGGATGATGACACGTCTGTAAAGGTCATTCAAATCCGAAGTAGCGAAACGTCCACCATCCAATGGAACCAAAGGACGCAATTCAGGCGGAATAACAGGGACAACCTTAACGATCATCCACTCAGGACGGCTTTTTCCGTGAGACGCACGGAATGCCTCTACCACCTGAAGACGCTTCAAAGCCTCGTTCTTTCTCTGCTGAGATGTCTCCTGGCTTGCCTTGTTTCTCAACTCATATGATAGAGAATCCAAGTCGACCTCCTTTAGCATGTCGTAAACAGCCTCGGCACCCATCTTAGCGATAAACTTGTTAGGGTCGGAATCTTCAAGATGAAGGTTCTCAACAGGAAGTTTATCCATCAAATCAAGGTATTCCTCCTCTGTCAAAAGCTGACGAGTTGTGACACCCTCACTTGCCAAAACACCTGGCTGCAAAACAACGTACTTCTCGTAGTAGATGATTGCGTCAAGAGTCTTTGAAGGAAGACCAAGAAGATAACCGATTTTGTTAGGAGTAGATCTGAAATACCAGTTGTGAGCAACAGGCACAACCAAAAGGATGTGACCCATTCTCTCGCGGCGAACTTTCTTCTCAGTCACCTCTACACCACAACGGTCGCAGACGATTCCTTTATATCTGATTCTCTTATATTTTCCACAGTGGCACTCAAAATCCTTTACCGGACCAAAAATCTTCTCGCAGAACAAACCGTCTCTTTCTGGCTTGTAAGTACGATAGTTGATAGTCTCAGGCTTTAGCACCTCACCGCTCGACTGCTCCAAAATCTCTTCTGGAGAAGCAAGAGCGATAGAAATTCTCGAGAATGTATTTTTTACTTTATTTTCTTTTCTGAAAGCCATATCTTCTACAATTTAATCCAAAGTAATACTCAAGCCCAAACCTCTCAACTCGTGTAGCAACACGTTTAGAGACTCTGGGATACCTGGTGTTGGCATTGGCTCACCCTTAACGATAGCCTCGTAAGCACGAGCACGACCCTTAACATCATCAGACTTAATAGTCAGGATCTCCTGCAATACGTGAGAAGCTCCGAATGCCTCGATTGCCCAGACCTCCATCTCTCCGAAACGCTGGCCACCGAACTGAGCCTTACCTCCAAGAGGCTGCTGAGTAATCAATGAGTAAGGTCCGATTGAACGAGCATGCATCTTATCGTCGACCATGTGTCCAAGCTTAAGCATATAGATCACACCTACTGTAGCAGGCTGGTCGAAACGCTCTCCTGTTCCACCGTCGTACAAATATGTCTTACCATATCTTGGAAGACCTGCCTTGTCTGTCCACTCATTCAAATCATCTAGAGAAGCACCGTCGAAGATAGGAGTAGCGAACTTAACGCCAAGCTTCAAACCTGCCCAACCAAGCACAGTCTCGAAAATCTGACCAAGGTTCATACGAGATGGCACACCTAGTGGGTTTAGACAGATGTCGACTGGAGTACCATCTGCCAAGAATGGCATATCCTCCTGACGAACGATTCTTGATACGATACCCTTGTTACCGTGACGTCCGGC
>DGHQ01000050.1:8764-15943 GCA_002392915.1 Bacteroidales bacterium UBA3844
CCGTGACGTCCGGCCATCTTGTCTCCTACACGAATCTTACGCTTCTTAGCAATGTAAACCTTCACCAACTGCATGATGCCGTTTGGAAGTTCATCACCGATATTGATTGCAAACTTGTCTCTCTTAACACCAGCCTCAAGTTCCTTGTGTTGAGCCAAGTAGTTAGAGATCAGCTTGCTGATCATTCTGTTTGTCTTCTCATCCTCTGTCCAATCGTTCCAGTGGATAGAATTGTAGTCGATGCTGTTGAATAGTTTGTTTGTGAAGACGTCGCCCTTACCGATAACCTCGATATCCATACAATCCTTAACACCCTTAGATGTCTTACCTTTTGTAAGGACAAGAAGTTTGTCTACCAAAACCTTCTTCAACTCAGCTGCTGCCTGTTCGAATTTAGCGTCAACTGCCTCCAAAAGTTCCTTGTCAGACTGTCTTGACTTACGGTTCTTAATAGCACGAGCGAATGTTCTCTTGCCGATAACGACACCGTGAAGCGACGGAGTAGCCTTCAAAGAAGCATCCTTAACATCCCCAGCCTTGTCTCCAAAGATTGCACGAAGCAATTTCTCTTCTGGAGAAGGATCCGACTCACCCTTAGGAGTAATCTTACCAATGATGATATCACCTGGTTCTACAGGAGCACCGATACGGATGACACCGTTCTCATCAAGATTACGAGTAGCCTCTTCGCTGACGTTAGGGATATCAGCAGTCAACTCCTCCATACCACGTTTTGTCTCACGAACCTCAAGTGTATCCTCCTCAACGTGAACTGATGTAAACATATCCCATTTCACAACCTTCTCGTTGATAACGATAGCATCCTCATAGTTGTAACCCTTCCAAGGCATGAACGCAACTAGCAAGTTCTTACCGATTGCAAGCTCACCGTTATCAGTAGAGTATCCCTGTGTAAGGATCTGTCCCTTAGTGACACGATCGCCACGGCTTACTAGCGGACGCAAGTCAATTGTAGTATTTTGGTTAGTTCTTCTGAACTTAGGCAATTTATATTCTTTAACCGCAGAGACGAAGCTTGTGAACTCCTCTTCTTCTGAACGGTCGTACTTAATCTTAATAACAGAAGCGTCTACATATTCAACGACACCATCACCCTCAGCGGCGATCTGAGTACGTGAATCTCTAGCAAGCTGTGCCTCGATACCAGTTCCCACGATAGGAGACTCAGTAGTCAACAATGGAACAGCCTGGCGCATCATGTTAGATCCCATCAACGCACGGTTGGCGTCATCATGCTCGATAAATGGAATCAAAGACGCTGCGATAGACGCGATCTGGTTTGGAGCGATATCCATCAGCTCAAGCTCAGTTGGATCCACGACTGGGAAATCTCCCTGACGACGAGCCTTAACCTTGTCTGTCAAGAAATTACCATTCTCGTCGATTTGAGCATTACCCTGACCGATGATCTTTCCTTCCTCTTCCTCAGCTGTCATGTACTCGATACCAGTCTCTGACATATCAGCAATACCGTTGTTAATCTTACGGTAAGGAGTAGCGATAAATCCAAGGTCATTGATCTTAGCATGTACACACAAAGAAGAAATCAAACCGATGTTTGGACCTTCCGGAGTCTCGATAGGACATAGACGACCATAGTGAGTATAGTGAACGTCACGCACCTCAAATCCGGCTCTATCACGAGACAAACCACCAGGACCAAGGGCTGACAGACGACGCTTATGAGTGATCTCAGCCAATGGGTTAGTTTGATCCATAAACTGAGAAAGTGCGTTTGTTCCAAAGAAGCTATTGATTACCGAAGTGATAGTCTTAGCATTGATCAAGTCAATTGGAGTAAACACCTCATTATCGCGAACGTTCATTCTCTCACGGATTGTACGAGCCATACGAGCAAGACCTACACCGAACTGGTTGTAAAGTTGCTCACCTACGGTACGCACACGTCTGTTGCTCAAGTGGTCGATATCATCAACCTCAGCCTTAGAGTTGATAAGCTCGATTAGATACTTGATGATCTCAATGATATCTTCCTTAGTCAACACCTTAATTGTAGGGTCGATAGAAAGGTCAAGCTTCTTGTTGATTCTGTAACGACCCACATCACCCAAATCATATCTCTTTTCAGAGAAGAACAAGTTCTGGATGATTTCGCGAGCAGCGGCGTCATCAGCAGGCTCAGCGTTACGCAACTGACGATATATATAATTGACAGCTTCCTTCTCCGAGTTAGTGTCATCCTTCTGCAAAGTGTTGAAGATGATGCTATAGTCGGAAGAAGAAACGTCCTCCTTATGCAATAGGATAGTAGAAGCTCCTGATTCAAGGATAGCGTCGATGTTCTCCTCCTCAAGGATAGTCTCACGCTCGATAAGGACCTTGTTTCTCTCTACAGAGATAACCTCACCAGTATCCTCATCTACGAAATCCTCTGTCCATGCCTTCAAGACACGAGCAGCAAGCTTTCTACCGATATATTTGTTAATAGTCTTAGCCTTTACTTCAACCTCTTCAGCAAGCCCGAAAATTTCAAGAATATCCTTATCGCTTTCGAAACCGATTGCACGCAACAATGTAGTCACAGGCAATTTCTTCTTACGGTCGATGTAGGCATACATTACATTATTGATGTCTGTTGCAAACTCAATCCAAGAACCCTTGAAAGGAATGATACGAGCAGAATACAACTTAGTACCATTAGCATGCATGCTCTGACCGAAGAATACACCTGGAGATCTGTGCAACTGAGACACTACAACGCGCTCAGCACCATTGATAACGAAAGTGCCTTTCTCCGTCATGTACGGAATATTTCCAAGATAAACATCTTGAATAATAGTCTCAAAATCTTCGTGCTCAGGGTCAGTACAATACAATTTCAATTTAGCCTTCAAAGGCACATTGTATGTTAGACCACGCTCAATACATTCGTCAATACTATATTTGCATGGATCGATGTAGTAATCCAAAAACTCTAATACGAAGTTATTTCGAGTGTCTGCAATAGGGAAATTCTCAGAGAAAACTTTATACATTCCCTCATTCTTTCTCTGCTCAGGTGGAGTATCAATCTGGAAAAACTCCCTGAAGGATTTCAACTGAACCTCAAGGAAATCAGGATATTCCATCTGGTTTTTAACAGATGCGAAACTTACCCTCTTATTATTTAACTGTTGAGACATTTTGCTGATGTTTTAATGAAGTAAAATTGTTAAGACACAAAAAAGTTTAGAACCACACCTTCGTGGTTCTAAACTATAAACCTGAAATCAGGCGATATTACTTAAGCTCAACTTCAGCACCAGCCTCTTCTAGAGTCTTCTTCAATGACTCAGCCTCGTCCTTAGCAACACCTTCCTTAACTGTAGCTGGAGCACCGTCTACGATCTCCTTAGCCTCCTTAAGACCAAGACCGCAAGACTCCTTAACAGCCTTTACAACCTGAAGCTTGTTAGCGCCTGCTGACTTCAAAACTACGTCGAAAGAAGTCTTCTCCTCAGCTGCTGCGCCTGCTGCTGCAGGACCTGCTGCTACTGCTACTGCAGCTGCAGCTGGCTCGATACCGTACTCGTTCTTCAAGATCTCAGCCAACTCGTTTACTTCCTTAACTGACAAGTTAACCAACTGTTCTGCAAATGCTTTCAAATCTGCCATTTTATTTCTTTTTTTTAGATTGTTTGAATTAAAAAATTATTTCTCTGCAAGAGTCTTAAGTACTCCATGCAAAATGTTTGCACCTGACTGCAAAGAAGAAATAACATTCTTCGCAGGAGATTGCAACAAAGCGATAACGTCGCCAATGAGTTCGTTCTTGCTCTTGATGCTTACCAATGCCTCTAGCTGATCAGCTCCGTAGAAGCTCTCCTCTACATAAGCAGCCTTCAATACAGGCTTCTTCAAAGGATTGTTAGCTGAGAAACTCTTAATCAACTTTGCTGGTGCATTACCAGTGTTAGTAAACATAATAGCAGATGATCCCTTTAGAGATGGATACAACTGAGAGAAATCAGCGTCCTTCTGATCAAGAGCCTTCTTCATCAATGTGTTCTTCACAACCATCAACTTGATCTGCTGCTCAAAACATGCACGACGAAGTGCACTTGTCTGCTCTGCATTAAGATCTGACGCATCGGCAACATAAAAGTGACTATACTCAGATAGAGTATTAGACAACTGCTCAATTACAGCTACTTTATCTTCCTTTTTCATGTCTGATCTTAATATTAAATTTCTTCAATTGACTTAGGATCAATCTTGATTCCCTGACTCATTGTGCTTGAAAGATAGATGCTCTTCACGTAAGTTCCCTTAGCTGAAGATGGCTTCAACTTCATGATTGTTGCCATGAACTCCTTAGCATTTCCGAAGATCTGATCTGGAGTGAAAGAAACCTTACCGATTGAAGTGTGGACGATACCAAACTTATCAACCTTGAAATCGATCTTTCCTTGCTTTACTTCCTTAACTGCTTTTGCTACATCATTAGTAACTGTACCACTCTTTGGATTTGGCATCAAACCACGAGGTCCTAGCACACGTCCTAGAGCACCAATTTTACCCATGATTGAAGGCATAGTAATCATAACATCGAAGTCTGTCCAACCACCTTTGATCTTCTCGATGAACTCGTCAAGACCAACGTAATCAGCACCAGCCTCTTTTGCTGCAGCTTCAACATCTGAAGTACACAATACAAGTACTCTTGTCTGCTTACCTGTTCCGTTTGGCAATGACACAACGCCTCTAACCATCTGGTTAGCCTTACGAGGGTCAACTCCTAGACGGACATCGATATCAACTGAAGCATCAAACTTAGTTGTTGTGATTTCCTTTACTAAAGCAGAAGCCTCTTTTAGAGAGTAAGATTTTCCTTCTTCAATCTTCTCTGCAGCTAACTTTTGATTCTTTGTAAGTTTACTCATTTGATAGAAGATTAATTATTACCGGGAAAATCTCCCTTTACTGAAATACCCATACTTCTAGCTGTACCAGCAACCATAGACATAGCCGACTCCACAGTAAAACAATTCAAATCCTTCATCTTGTCTTCTGCGATAACCTTCACCTGATCCCAAGTGATCTCAGCTATCTTCTTTCTGTTTGGCTCAGCAGATCCACTCTTTTGCTTAGTCAACTCCTTCAACTGTATTGCTACTGGAGGAGTCTTGATTACAAAATCAAAAGACTTATCAGCATAGTAAGTGATGACAACAGGTAAAACCTTTCCAGCTTTATCCTGAGTTCTAGCATTAAACTGCTTACAGAAATCCATAATGTTAATACCCTTAGAACCTAGAGCAGGTCCTACTGGTGGTGATGGATTAGCCGCGCCACCCTTAATCTGCAATTTGATAAGTCCAGCAACTTCTTTAGCCATTGTTTTTTAATTATAATTAGTTAAGAACAATCACAAGATTATTCTTTTTCAACTTGTGAAAAGTCAAGTTCCAACGGAGTCTTACGTCCGAAGATCTTAACCATTACTTTAAGTTTCTGCCTTTCTGCATTCACCTCTTCGATGGTACCGCTAAAACCAGTAAAAGGACCATCATTCACCTTAACACTCTCTCCTATGATAAAGTCGTAAGACGCTTCATTGCAGAAATCTGGAACCTCTTCCATCTTAGATAGAATTCTGTTCACTTCATTCTGACGTAGAGAAACGTACTCATCTCTTTTCTTAGGATTATCAGTCAAGAAACCGATAACATTAGGAGTGTTGCTAAGTGTATGAGGCACCTCACCAACCAAAGCAGCTTCTACAAGAACATATCCAGGAAGATACATT
Organism: Bacteroidales bacterium UBA3844; assembly: GCA_002392915.1. Lineage (GTDB taxonomy): Bacteria > Bacteroidota > Bacteroidia > Bacteroidales > Paludibacteraceae > UBA1723. The sequence continues at coordinate 14,535 of DGHQ01000050.1, forward strand.
CTCTCAATTATCTTCTTCTTCGCTCCCATTACCTTCTCAGTTGGAACCACAACCTGTGAAACATATTTTCCAAGATTAGTGTTCTTGATCTCTTTTTCAAGATAATCGCGTACAGACTTTTCTTTTCCACTAATGGCACGCAAAACGTACCACTTCTTTTCAATTTCAGCCATGGTATAACTTATAAAGATAACGATTACAGAAGATTATAGATAAAACTCATCGCTTTGTCGAAGCAAAAATCCATTACCCAAACAACCCCTGCTATCAATAGGGAAGCAACTAAAACAACTACTGCGCTAGAGGTCACTTCGGACAAAGTGGGCCACGAAACTTTATTAACAAGCTCGTCTTTAGATTCTTCAAGATAATTTACTAATTTCATCTTAATCTCTTTTAGCACGGAATGAGAGGCTCGAACTCCCGACACCTGGTTTTGGAGACCAGTGCTCTACCAACTGAGCTAATTCCGTATATTTAGTTCCCTTGCCGAAGCAAGAGAACTAATTTTATTAGTCAAGAATTGCAGTGATCTGACCAGAACCTACTGTTCTACCACCCTCACGGATAGCGAAACGAAGTCCCTCTGAACATGCAACTGGGTTGATCAACTTAACCTTGATCTCCAAGTTATCACCTGGCATAACCATCTCTGTTCCTTCTGGTAGAGTGATCTCACCAGTTACGTCCAATGTACGGATGTAGAACTGAGGACGGTACTTGTTGTGGAATGGAGTGTGACGACCACCTTCCTCTTTCTTCAAGATATAAACTGAAGCCTTGAACTCAGAGTGAGGAGTCACAGAACCTGGCTTACAGATTACCATACCTCTCTTGATCTGATCCTTATCGATACCACGAAGCAACAAACCTACGTTGTCACCAGCCTCTCCCTGATCAAGAAGCTTACGGAACATCTCAACACCTGTAATTGTAGAAGTCAACTTCTCAGCACCAAGACCGATGATCTCAACTGGGTCACCTACGTGAACAATACCAGTCTCAACACGACCTGTAGCAACTGTACCACGACCTGTGATTGAGAACACGTCCTCGATTGGCATCAAGAATGGCTTATCGATATCACGCTTTGGAAGCTCGATCCAAGTATCAACAGCATCCATAAGCTCCATAATCTTATCCTCCCACTCAGGAACTCCGTTAAGAGCACCTAGTGCAGATCCCCTGATGAATGGAGTGTTGTCTCCGTCGAACTCGTAGAATGAAAGAAGCTCACGCATCTCCATCTCAACTAGCTCTAGCATCTCTGGGTCGTCTACCATATCACACTTGTTCATGAATACAACAAGTCTTGGTACGTTTACCTGACGAGCCAAAAGGATGTGCTCACGAGTCTGAGGCATTGGACCATCTGTTGCAGCAACTACGATGATAGCACCGTCCATCTG
>DGHQ01000050.1:15997-16222 GCA_002392915.1 Bacteroidales bacterium UBA3844
CAGCACCAGTAACCATGTTCTTTACGTAGTCAGCGTGACCTGGACAGTCAACGTGTGCGTAGTGACGGTTAGCAGTCTGGTACTCAACGTGTGAAGTGTTGATAGTGATACCACGCTCTTTCTCCTCAGGAGCATTATCAATTGAATCAAAAGATCTCAACTCTGAAAGACCCTTCTTAGCCAATACTGTAGTGATTGCAGCTGTAAGAGTTGTCTTACCATGGT
>DGHQ01000050.1:16272-16401 GCA_002392915.1 Bacteroidales bacterium UBA3844
GGTCTACGTGACCAATAGTACCGATATTTACGTGCGGTTTTGAACGATCAAATTGTTCTTTTGCCATAATTATATTGTATTTTTTTAATAATTTCTTTGAGCCGATGACGGGACTTGAACCCGTGACCT
>DGHQ01000050.1:16463-51732 GCA_002392915.1 Bacteroidales bacterium UBA3844
GAAGTGCTCTACCGCTGAGCTACATTGGCAATCTGCCATCTAAGCGTTACCGCTGTAGTCCATTGTTGTGGGTGCGGATGGATTCGAACCACCGAAGGCAGAGCCAGCAGATTTACAGTCTGCCCCATTTGGCCACTCTGGTACACACCCTTCTTTCTCGCGCCTCCCTCTAGATTTCCTTGAAAATCTTAGATCTGGCCAGCTGAGCCATAAGGCTAAAACAGTCGTTAATCGGGCTGTTTCCGAATAACGACTGCAAAAGTAGAAACTTTTATTTAAACTGCAAAGAAAAACACAGATTAATTTCTATTTTTTTCTTTAGTCTTCTGAATTGAGCGGATCATCGAGTCCATCGCATTGTCGAATGCCTCCTCAAAGCTGTCAGCTGTCTTCGTCACAACTAGCTCATTATTAGGCAACAACACTTTCAACATAACTTCTTTATTGTTTGCAACCTCTGGTTTGATCACCTTCATCGCAATATCAACATTAGTAATTTGGTCTGAATACTGCTCCAACTTTACTACCTTCTTCTGTACGAATGCCTCCAAATCTGCCTTTGCATCGAAATGGATTGTCTGAAAATTAACGTTCATATCATTTTTCTTTTTGTGCTCTTGGATGAGCGTGTTTATAAATTTTCTTCATTTGCTCAAAGGTCGTATGCGTGTAGACCTGTGTGGCTGCCAGATTCGAATGCCCCAAAAGTTCCTTCACCGATTCTATCTCCGCTCCGTTGTTGAGCATCACAGTCGCAAATGTGTGTCGCAATACGTGCGGACTTCTTTTCGCTATGGTGCTTACTTCTGAAATCTTCTTGTGTATGATCGAATAAACTTTGCGCGGCTTCAACTGCTCTCCCTTATCCGACACAAACAGATTCTTTTCAGCACCTTCTTCGAAAGTTTCTCGCTTTAGCTTCAAATACCGTTGAACTAAATCAATGTACTTGTCCCCAAGCGGAATCGCCCTCTGCTTGTTTCGCTTTCCAAGGATCGTGGCGACCTTTCTCGAGAAGTCAAAATCGGTTTCTTTTGCGTTGATCAATTCTGACAAACGCAAACCTAATGAATAAAACGTTTCAATCATCAAAAAATCGCGAAAATTTTCATACACTGAAAAATTTATATTATTTGCAAGTATTTTTTCGACTTCATTTATTTTTAAAAACATAGGAAGTCGCTTTTCTTGCTTCAGTGAACGTATGGAAATCATCGGCGATTTTAGTCCTGGAACTCTCCTTTTGCAAAATTTGAAAAAGGATCTGAGGGCAGAAATCTTGCGATTCACACTCGTTGCCTTCTCTGTCTGACGTAACTCATAGATCCAACTCCTAATATGTTTATGTGTGATTTCTGTGACTTCTAAATTGCCATAGTTTTCCAACAAAAACGTAGAGAATTGGTTCAAGTCGTTCTCATAAGCAATAAAGGTATGAGAAGAATAGTTCTTCTCATACCTTATATATTGTTTGAAGTCTTCAATCAATCTGTCCACGAGAACGATTAATCTTCATTACCATACTGTGCCTGTACGTAAATTGCGTGAATCTTCTGCTGACGCTTTAGCACTGATGGCTTTGTGAACTGCTGACGGTTTCTCAACTCTTTAACGACACCAGTCTTCTCAAACTTTCTCTTAAATTTCTTCAAGGCTTTTTCGATGTTCTCGCCTTCCTTGATTTGAACTACGATCATAATTTTTTAATTGTTACGTTTTAATTTTGCCCGCAAATTTAATCATTTTTTCTTTCATTATCTTAATTCTATGAAAAAAATGCGGATTTTTAATGATTTAAACTTTTCTCTTAGACTGTCTGGACATCAAAACCAGCCTCTCTCAATGGTCCGGCTATCTTTTCCAGTTCTTCGTGACTTACCTTTTCCAACTCTTTGTATGGTGTCTCACGATCTATTGAATAAATCATTATCTGTTTTGGCGACATTCTCTCCACGGCCTCATACCATGCTTTCACCTCCTCTTCTGTTGTGTTGTCGATTTTCTTGCCTTCCACAACACCACGAAGAAACATGGTCTGCAGTATGAATTCACCGTCGAATTGTGCCATCTGCTCTATCACTCGATCCACACTATAATGAGAGTCAACTGGAGCATCTATAAGTTTTGCCGTCGAATCAATCGCGGAATCAATCTTCAATATGTTGTTGTCTACCTTTTTCAAAGCTCTGACAACCGACTCGTTAGCTAATCGCGTCGCATTTGTCAATACTGAAATTTTTGAATTAGGATGAAACTGATCCCGCAATCGTATCGTCATATCTATCACTTCTTCAAAATGCGGATAGAGTGTCGGCTCTCCATTTCCTGCAAAAGTGATTACATCAAGATGTTTTCCTTCCGCATGCAACGATCGGAAACAGTTTGTCATCTCTTCTTCAACTTTCTGAAGCGACGGGAATTTTGCTGATACTCCTTTTTTTGTGAAACCGCACTCGCAGTATATACACTCAAATGAGCATACTTTGTTTTCCGTTGGCAAAAGGTTTATGCCTAAAGACAAGCCTAATCGTCTGCTATGGACAGGGCCGTAGACGACACCATCAAAAGTCATCATATATCACCTCCTTTCAAAATCTCTATAAACTGTTTGAATAAATGATTTACCTCTTTTTAAGATTTTCGCATCTGTAGACGTGATTTCTGTTTGGGAATCATAGTCGTACGACGCATAACCTTCTTTTTCAATGATACCAAAACCATTATTGAATGCAAAAATAGCATATTCTGGTGAATTGTTGTCAAAAACATCCTTACTAAACATAAAATCATCATGTTTTATGCCTAATTGGCCTAACAATGTTGCCGACAAATCAATCTGTGAACTGATTTTATCCACCACCTGATGCCTCTTCACCGCTCCACCGCACCATACCATCGGGATTCGGTAGCGGAGTGAATCTGAATTAGCCAGATCTCCAACCAATCCTGTCGAATGGTCGGGCAATATTATAATAAGAGTGTTATCCCAATATTTTGTCTGACGGAATCTGTCTAAGAATGAGCCAAGACAACTGTCGGAATACATAACCGAATTCAAATACTTATCTTCATGATGCTTATACGGCACTTCAAAAGGCTCATGACTGCTTGAAGATAAGACAGTACAGAAAAATCTGTCGCCAAAATTTCCATTCTCAAAATCTTTGGCAAGGAAGTCGAACAAGACATGGTCGTACGCTCCCCACTTCGACTGCTTCTGATCTTTGGTGAAATTCGCGTCACAAATTATTTTCTCATATCCTGACATCACCAAAAATGAATTCATATTGGTGAAATTGATGTCACCACCATAATAAAATGAGTTTTTATAACCTGCCTCTTTCAAAGCATTCGGAAGTTTCTTCACATTCTGGCTCTTATTCGTCACCTTCATCAAAGATGTGGTGGGCATTCCTGGATATGAGGCAAGTATACATGCCAATCCACGGTCGGTGCGAAAGCTGTTGGCATAAAAACGGTTGAAAACAATTCCGTCTTCCGCATATTTGCAGAGATTAGGCATTGCGTCTGCACCTCCTGTAAGTTTGCATGCTGTGCCTCCGAAGCTTTCCATTATGCATAGAAGGACATTCGGACGTGACGTATTAAAAAGTGTATCCGTGGCGACGCGAGGTTTTCTCGACGGTGCTAGTGATTCTTCATAGACACGTTGCGACTCTTCGTCTGATAATGTATAATAACCAGAAAAATCATCTGTCTTTTGTATTGAGTACATCAAATTCCAATTCGGATTAATTGCCAGATGATTAAAATAGACTTTATCACTAAAATAGACTCGTCCGGGATTCATAGTGGACACTCCCACTCCACCTCGAATGGCTAAAACAGTAAAGCCGACGAACAACACTACCGGTATAAAATTGAGTCCAATTCCGTCGAATCTACAAACATAATCTTTCTGTGCAATTTCATACGCCATCCCAAGCAAACGGACAAATGCGTAGACAAAAGATGCGGCAAGAAGCAACAACGTCGACCCATAGATAAGATAATCGGATGTTGTACCACTTGCGAGCGCGGCTGTTGGCGACTGCATATAGAAAAATGGAGTGGCATCAAGACGGAATCCCCACGCAGGATAAAGGACTATATCCAAAACGCAGAAAAAAGAGGTCATTACAGACAACACTATACCAATCACCTTATAGGTGGAGTGTTCCGCAGATTTGTTTTTCCAAAAAGAGAACAATAAGGTTGCCAGCAAAAACGGAATCATAAAATAGCCCGTCGCCGACAGATCCATCGGGAATCCATGCACAAACGACCTTATCGGCTCTGCAATCCCGTCTTTAAATGTATTGCCAAAATTAAACAGGGCGAAAAGGATGCGTTCCAAAAAGAAACACACCAAGAAAAAGATGTAAAAGAATGATAAATAAATTGCCTTACTTAACATTTTCTCTGTCTCTTAAATCACTGACTATAAGCAAAGCCTCTTCCTTGATATCATCAGACAATGCTATATTTCTGAGCTGTAGACTTCTGAGCCATCCTGCCACATCATACTCTTTCAACGTCTCAAACACCTCACGCAACTGAGCGATCTCCTCTTCTGTATAATCCTCAGGATCTTTTCCAGAAAGTGCATCCAATTCCTCGTCGTCGTAGTACTCAATCTTCAGATTAGTATTTATAAGGTTTGTTTTCTCACACACCTCATGTTGTCCGCAACATTCCGAAGACTCCTCCTTTGCTTTTTCCGCCTCTTCTTCTTTGATTCTTTCCTCTTCTGAAAGACGTGCTTTGCGCTCTTTCTCCTCAGCCTCGATTCTTTTCCTACGAAGATTGTAGAAAATTATCCACGCTACGACAATAGCGACAAACACAAAGAATAATATCATCGTTGAATTCATAAGTACTCTACAACTTTAGTAAGTTTCATACTGTTGGATCCCTTGATTAAAATTAGGCATCCGTTCAATTTATTATCTGTCAAGACGGGAATCAACTCGTCTACATTCTTAAACGTAGACATTCCACTCTTTGCAACAGATGCGAAATTCTGTCCGACCAACATGACCTTCTTTATTCCAGACGCTGCTATCATCTCAACTATTTTGCCATGCTCTGCTTCAGAGTCTTTTCCAAGTTCAAGCATATCACCCAAGATAAGTGCCTTCTCACTGTCTGATTTCAAAGATATGAAATTATCAAGAGCCGCCTTCATACTTGTCGGATTGGCATTATAAGCATCGACAATAAGTTTGTTTGAAGAAGTGGAAATAAACTGGGAACGGTTGTTTGATGGTTTATAGTTTTCCAACGCAGAGACAATCGTCGGCATATCGACGCCGAAATGAGAGCCGACACAAGCGGCAGCCATAACATTTTCAAGGTTGTAAGCGCCTATCAAATTAGTCTGTGCAGAATATCCGTTGGAGAACTTCACCTTCAAAAATGGATCAGCCGACTCGACAGATGCGTTCAATGAAGATCCATCTACTCCATAAACGATTCTATTTGCTCCTTCCGATTTAGGGAAAATGTTGTGGTTTGATCCATTAACAAAGATTGTGCCGTTGTGCTTTTTCAAATTGTCGTACAACTCGCATTTTGTTTTGATCACTCCTTCAAAAGAGCCGAAGCCAAGGATATGAGCCGTGCCGACGTTGGTGATCAAACCATAGTCTGGCAACGCGATATCAGCCAAAGTCTTGATCTCGCCAGGATGGTTTGCTCCCATCTCCACAATAGCATACTTATGGTGAGCCTTGATACGAAGCAATGTCAATGGGACGCCAATATGATTGTTTAGATTTCCTTCTGTGTTGATCACATCGTCGCCAAATTTAGCCTTCATCACTGCAGAAGTCAACTCCTTGGTTGTAGTCTTTCCATTCGTTCCAGTGATAGCGATTACAGTCGCATTCATCTGTTGACGGTGATAAGATGCCAATTGTTGAAGAGCGGCTAATGTATCGGGAACATAAAAGATTGTTTTGTTGTTAGCACGCTGTTCATCACTTGTAAGTGCGAACTTGCATCCCGATTCGATGGCATTCTCGACAAAAACATTACCATCAAAGTTATCGCCTTTAAGAGCGATAAACATAGAATCTTTAGGGCATTTTCTGCTATCAGTAGAAACGCCGTCACATTGGATGAAAAGTGAATATATTGACTTGATATCCATTTCTTTGTTTTGACTAATTATTCTTTGTTATGTCTAATCAAAAAAAACGAAGCCTTCAACAAATTGAAAGCTCCGTTTTATATGTTTAATAAACCTACTGTTTATCTGTTGTCATCCTCTGGACCTACCTTAGACATTGCGCAACGGAAACCAAGGTCGCTGCGAGACTTTGTCTGCTCTAGGTAACGTCTCTGAGCTGGGCTCAACCAGTATGAACGATCCTTCCAAGAACCACCCTTGTAAACACGAGTAGTGTTAGAGATGTTAGAAGTCAACTTAGATACTGCAGTACCAGCATCTGGATCATACAACTTCTTAGTTGCGATATCTGGATCTACAACTGCAGTCCACTGATTTCTGTCAAGAGCACTCTGGCCATCACCATCCTTGTAATTTCTTACATCAAGGCGAGCGTACTTCTCAAGTTCAGTATCCTTATCAGCTGGGATAGCAAAGATTACACGACCAAGGCTGTCGATCTGAGGAACCTTAGCTGAAGTACCATCTTCAAGAGTTGTCTCCTGCATGATAGGGCTTACATACTGGTTACCACGGAATGGGTTGTACTCCTGCTCATCATCAGATGTCAAAACACGATATACATCAAGCACCCACTCGTTAACGTTACCAGCCATGTTGTATAGACCGAACTCATTTGGCCAGAAAGCATCAACTGGAGAAGTGATAGTAGCGTGGTCATTCAAGTTACCTCCGATACCCATGTAGTCACCACGACCTCTTACGTAGTTAGCGTACATCTGTCCACGGTTAGCTTTCTTGTCCTTACCTGGGTTACGCATCTGGTGACCATACCAAGGATAAATCTTCTTCTCCTCGTAGTTTTCCTCACCCTCTACAGAAAGAATACCGTATGCAGCGTACTCCCACTCAGCCTCGGTTGGGAGACGATACTTAGGAAGTAGGATACCGTCAGACATTGTAGTCTTTCTTGCATTACCATATACATCCTTCAACTGTTTCTTTCCTTCTGTTGGCTTGTAATCACCCTTCATCAAGTACTTGTCTGTGCTGAATACCTGATTCTGTGCGATATCGTTAGCATCTGTATTTCCCTTCAATGCCTGGAAATCTGGATACTGGATTGTTCCTGCCTCAACCATTCTTCTCTCGTTTACACGGTCAGAACGCCAAATACAGAAATCACTTGCCTGCTCCCAAGACACACCAACAACTGGATAATAGTTGTATGACACGTGAGTGAAGTAGTACTCCAAATATGGCTCATTGTAAGCCAACTCCTCACGCCAAACCAAAGTGTCAGGGCGAGCTCTCTCAATCAATTCTGGAGTATTGTGGAACACATTTGACATCCAATACAAATACTCACGCCAGTTTACATTGGCAATCTCATATTGGTCCATGTAGAACGAAGCTACAGTGACACGACGTGGAATGTTATTCCAATCTCCTAATACATCCTCAATAACACGACCCATTGTGAAAGTACCACCCTGGATGAATGTCATTCCAGTAGGTGTATCCTGTTCATAGCCGATGGTTACCTGGTAACCTCCGTTTTCCTTGTCGTTGTACTTCCATCCGGTTACATTCGATTCCTGTGAATCTTTCAAGGACTTCTTACCACATGATGTAGTCAAAGCTCCTAAGATCAACATCGCTGTGACCGGCGTAAAAAGCTTTAAGTGTTTCATAGTACCTTTCGAGTATAAGATAATTTACTAATTTTATTTCTAACTTAATTTAACACACAATAACGTCGCAACCGAATTGCGTCGGATTGTATGGTTGGCAAAAATAGACAAACTTTGTTTCTTGCAAAACACTTTTGTGATTTTATTGCAAAAAAGTTGATAAATTTGATGAAAAAACGCCATTTTTATGTTGGCAAACTACTTTTTTTGTTGTTTTCGCTTTATCAACTCTTCCTCCAAAATCTGATCCAATGACTCTGTGCTTATCTTCTTTGCTACAATTTTTCTCTCTTTGTCTAGCAGATATACTCCCGGCGTTACTGTTGCGTCGTAGAACTCCCAGAAATATGATTCTCTGTTTGGATCCCATACGTTCACCCAATCATACAACTTATGCTTGTCCAAGAAGTCGATCCACTCTTTCTTGTCTGTCTGTGTATAGCAGCAGAACACCTCAAATCCTTTATCCTTGTACTTCACATAAACTGAATCATGCAACACTGGTGTGATTTTCTTACAGTGTCCGCAACTTGGTTCAAAGAAATATACCAACACAAACTCGTTCTTTCCCTCTGATGGACGCAAATCCTTCAACTGTATCTGTGTAGAGTCTATTCCACGCATTCTCAAGTTCTTGGCTGTCATTCCAATCATGTTGTAGCGGACTTTCTTGCACTCTGCCTTCAAATCCTCTATCCATGAAGAGTCTGCCCAATCAGCCTTGCCAGACAAGTAATACTTCTCTGCTATCTGATACCACATCTTGTCCATACCCATCTGATTGCTCTTCAATCCGTAGTTCATCATCTTGCTAAGCATTGTCTGGTATGTCTCTTTGTTTCCTTCACTTTTCTGAATCAACACGTCAGCCGCAGCAAACAGGGAGTCTGGAATCGGAATCAATCTCGCCATATAGTTGTCCACCTTTCCTGGGAAATATGGAGTTCTCAACATACGTGGATCAGACAAATTGATATTATCAAAGAAATGGTTCTTTGTAAACTGGTATCTTGCCATTGGTCTTGCTGTGTCTGGCAACTCGGCGAAATCCGGAATATCAACCGCTACCGTACCTCTTACAAACTCAGAATAGAAAGTTCCCTTAGTCGTTTCGATCTCTTTCTTTTGGAATGCCTCTACCTCATCTGACAGTTTCTTCAATTTTGCCTCAAATGTGACAGAGTCAATCTTTCCTGCTTTCTTGGCTTCAACGAAATCCTTACGCTCCTTATTCTTGTCAGACATAAACTTGACAAGTTTTGAGAAGTAGACCGACTCTTCTCCTTGAGTCACAACTGGTGTCAAGTCTGTAGTGTCTGCCTTTAGCTTGATGTTCTGATCTTTTCCTACCAGCAAATCAAAGAATTTATCCTGTTTGAAGTAGACAATATACATTCCCTCCTCCAATCTCTGCTTCTCCTTATCTTTTCTCTTGCTTCCGTCAAAGACCGCCACTCCCTTGCCATTAAACTGTGCAGTATCCTTGGAATATGTTTTTCCATTATAGTAGAATGCCAAAAACACCTTCGAAGTGTCTTTGATATCCGTCATCTTGACCTCAATACGATATGGCGCATCTTTAGGAGCAGTCGCCGCCAACGATACAAACGCACATATCAACGCCCAAAAAGAGAAAATTTTTCTTTTCATATCTATCTGCCGTTTCTTTTAATTTTCGCAAATGTACTAAATAAAGTCTTTAGTTTGTACTTCAAGCCAAGCATTTTCTTCAACATTCAAAAAATTTGTTAATTTCTGCCTTACTTGTCTGTGATAATCATTAAGCCATTTCTTCTCTTCGTTAGTCAATAATGATGTCTCTATCAATTTGCGATCATATGGACATAATGTCAAGGTTTCAAATTGCATAAATTCTCCAAATTCAGTACTTTCCGCCTTTTTCACCGCCAACATATTTTCAATGCGGATTCCCCATTTTCCCGTGCGGTAAAGTCCTGGCTCATCTGTTATGAACATTCCTTCCTTCAATTCACAATCCACACTTTTTTTGCTCATTGACTGTGGACCTTCGTGAACTCCTAAGAAATGTCCGACGCCATGCCCCGTACCGTGTCCATAGTTCAAACCTGCCTGCCACAAATATTGGCGAGCAAGTGTATCAATCTGAAAACCAACCGTTTTTGCAGGGAATTTCTGCATTTGGATGGCAATATGTCCTTTCAAGACCAATGTATAATCTCTTTTTTGCTCTGTCGACGGTGCGTCTGTCAACGACACTGTCCTTGTGATATCTGTAGTGCCACCGAGGTAGTTTCCTCCTGTATCTATCAAAATGATATTGTCTGGAGTCAGCGTATAGTCACAACCTTTCTTGGCTGAATAGTGGACGATGGCTCCGTGATCTGCAAAACCAGCAATTGTATCAAAACTTTCACAGATATATTCAGACGAGTGTTTTCTCAGCTCAGCAATCTTCTCTGCCACATCAGTCTCATGCAATCCATTGTCTCGGTTTTTCTCCAGCCACATCAAAAGTCGTACAAGGGCAACACCGTCGTCTACCATAATTTTTCTTTCGCATTCCAATTGCGTATGATTCTTCACCGCCTTCAAATTTTCGATGAATTTTTCTGTCGACGCGACTTTTCCATTCAGCAGTTGCGACGTTGCGATGTTGCATTTTGCATTCTCAAGCAGAACCTGACTTTCAGACAGATTTTTACGCAAATACTGTGCGAATAGTAAATATTGAGTTACATTTATGGCATTCGCATGCAAATATTCTAAGATTTCGTCTGTTATTTTGTCTGTGTCGACAAACAAAGTTGACTTTCCCTTTTCTATTATTAAATATGCATAGAAGATTGGAGTGCATAGAGCATCCGCGCCACGAAGATTCGTCACCCATGCCACTTCATCAAGTGTGGAGACGAGCATCGCGTCTGCATTTCTAGATGCGAAAAACTTACGGCACTTTTCAATTTTTGATTTCACCGACTCTCCGGCATATTTCTCAGAATGAACAAATAATTTGGAATCCGACATTTTCGGTTGCTTGCCAAGCCACAACGATTCATACAGATTTTCATCATAGACGATCTTCACTCCAGCTCTCTTATATTCCGTCTCCTCCGACAGGGATGTTGTCCACGGATTAAGTGCAGCCACATTTTCAGGATTCAAAACAGATGCCAAAAAATCAGGTATCGAACATTCACTCTCCTGCTTTACCATACGTATTCCAGACGGTTTCAATTGTTCTGCCGCCTGCAGATAATATCTTGAGTCTGTCCAAAGAGCAGCGTCATTCTTGGTCACCACAAGGGTGCCGTTCGAGCCGTCGAACCCGCTCAAAAAAGAGCGTAGACAAAAGCAGTCGGCAGGGTATTCACTGAAATGAGGGTCACTGTCTCCGACGACAATCGCATCAACTCCCCTACTCGACATCAGCTCACGAATTTTTCCAATTTCAATCATATCAATCAACAACTTTTCAAAAATATTCCAAAGAAAACGCAAAAATATGAGTATATGAAAAATTTTTTGTCTTTCTTTGCAAAAAAGATTTTAGGTACGTTAAAATGCACAAGAACTTAGTTATAGTTGAGTCTCCCGCAAAAGCGAAGACAATAGGCAAATTTTTAGGGAAGGATTTCGTGGTAAAATCGAGCTACGGACACATCCGCGACCTTAAAAAGAGTGGAATGTCCATCAACTTGGACAACAACTACGAACCCATATATGAAATTCCCGACGACAAGAAGGAGCTCGTCAATGATTTGATCAAGGAGGCTAAAAACGCAGAGATCGTGTGGCTCGCATCCGATGAGGACCGCGAGGGAGAGGCTATCGCCTGGCACCTATTCAATGTACTGAAACTGAAGAAGGAAAACACACGTCGTATCGTATTCCACGAAATCACCAAGACCGCCATTCTTCACGCAATTGAAAACCCACGTGACATCGACGAAAATCTGGTCTCAGCTCAGCAGGCACGACGTGTATTGGACAGAATCGTAGGTTTTGAGCTTTCTCCAGTACTCTGGAAAAAAGTGAGGCCATCACTGTCAGCGGGACGTGTGCAGTCGGTGACAGTGCGTCTTATCGTAGACAGAGAAAAGGAGATTCAGAATTTCGTGAGTGAATCATCATTCAGAATACAAGCTATATTCACAGTTGTGGACAGCAAAGGAAAATCATCCACTCTTAAAGCTGAACTTCCACAAAGAATCAAGACAGAGGCTGAAGCAAGAGCATTTTTGGAGAAATGCAAAAATGCAGAGTTCAAGGTTTCCGACATCAGCGTGAAGCCAATCAAACGAGGCCCAGCCGCTCCATTCATCACATCAACATTACAACAGGAAGCGGCGCGTAAGCTTGGATTCTCAGTGAACATGACAATGTCGCTCGCGCAGCAACTATATGAGGCAGGACAGATTACATATATGCGTACCGATTCAGTAAATCTTTCCGATCTTGCCATCAACACAGCGAAAAAAGTAATCAGCGAATCAATGGGCGAAAAATACTCTCAGCCACGTCGTTTTACAGCCAAAGCAAAAGGTGCTCAGGAGGCTCACGAGGCAATCCGCCCTACATATATAGAGAATCAAACAATTGAAGGCAACAACAACCTTCAAAAGCTATATGACCTCGTCTGGAAGCGTACAATCGCGTCGCAGATGGCCGACGCCGAGATCGAAAGGACAACTGTGACTATCGACTGTGGTGACGACACCTATAAATTCATCGCAGACGGTGAGGTCGTCAAATTTGACGGTTTCTTGAAAGTATATCAGGAGAGCAAAGAGAACAACGAGGACAACAACACTTCCGTGCTTCCTCCACTCAACAAGGGAATGATTCTTTCAAAGCCTAAAGAGATCGATGCCACTGAACGTTTCACACAGCATCCTCCACGCTACAGTGAGGCTTCCCTTGTGCACAAACTTGAAGAACTTGGTATCGGACGTCCTTCTACTTACGCACCGACCATCTCCACTATCCAGAACAAGGAGTATGCGGAGAAACGCGACTTGGAAGGCAAGAAACGCAATTACCAGACTCTGGTGCTTAAAGACAACCAGATAACTGAGACTACAGAAACAGAAACTTACGGTGCAGACAGAAAGAAACTCGTGCCAACAGACACCGCTATCGTGGTGAATGAGTTTTTGACCGAATACTTCCCTGACATTCTCGACTACAACTTCACAGCGAAGATTGAGAATAAGTTTGATGACGTGGCAGAAGGAAACATGAAGTGGGAAGATATGATCGACGACTTCTATCACAATTTCCACCCATTAGTGGAAGACGCGTCACAAATCAGCGAGAGAAAGAACGGAATGCGCAAGCTTGGTGTAGACCCAGTGAGTGGCAAAGAGGTTTTCGTGAAGATCGCACGCTTTGGAGCAATAGCTCAGATCGGAGCGACGGAAGACGAAGAGAAACCACGTTTTGCATCTCTACGCAAAAACCAGCATCTTGAAACCATCACTTTGGAAGAGGCACTCGACCTGTTCAAACTTCCACGTACAGTCGGCACATACGAAGACTCTGAATTGGTGGTGGCAGTCGGACGATTTGGTCCATATATCAAACATAACGGCCAGGCATACTCACTTGCCAAGACTTACGATCCGCTTACGGTGACAAATGAAGAGTGTATAAAAATCATCGAAGCCAAACGAGAAGAGCAAAAGAACAAGGTGATCAATAAGTTTGACGACAACGGAGTGGAGATCGAGGTTCTCAACGGAAGATTCGGTCCTTACATAGCAAAAGACGGAGTCAACTACAAGATTGCCAAAGGAACTGACGCAAAAGCATTGACTTTAGATGACTGCCGCAAAATAATAGCGGAACAGGCAGACAAGGCTCCAGCTAAAAAGGCGAAAGCCACAAAGACTACAAAAGCCTCAACTAAAACGGCAACAAAAACGAAAGCAAGCACAAAAAAGAGTGCTGAAAAATAATATATATTCAGTATCGGCGGGCACCGTCGATACTGATTTGATTTTAATAAATTGACATTTTACACTCTAAAGATATGGCAAATACAATGATTCCGGCATGCGTACAAGACGAGAGAAA
This sequence comes from Bacteroidales bacterium UBA3844, assembly GCA_002392915.1. Lineage (GTDB taxonomy): Bacteria > Bacteroidota > Bacteroidia > Bacteroidales > Paludibacteraceae > UBA1723. The sequence continues at coordinate 30,348 of DGHQ01000050.1, forward strand.
CAGCAAAGTGCTACGCATCGGGTTCGTGACTGATGAGACAATTTCTAAGATGGAGAATTCCAAAGTCGTTATGCTCCACAATCCAGCGACAGGCTCTGACGAGAATGTGCTTGCGGGAGAATACAACGACACTATGGAGGTGGCTGAGATCCAAAAATCAGCAGCTGGCGACAGTGTGCTTATCCAAGCACTTCCAAAGGGTTCAACCACAGGTGCCAACCAATTCCTTGGCTCAAAGAATGTGAAAGATCTTGCTTTCCTCACTGAACTTCAGGACTTCATTGAGAAACGTCACGCAGAGATGCCAGAAGGCTCATACACAACGAAGCTTTTCAAAGGTGGCGCGGCTAAGATGTGTAAGAAGGTAGGAGAAGAGACTATCGAGGCGATCGTAGAGGCAATGAACGGCACAAACGACCAGTTTATCTACGAATGTTCCGACATGATCTACCACCTTATCGTATTGCTAACAAGCAAGGGCATCAGAATCGAGGATTTGGCAAGAGAGCTAAAAGCCAGACACAAAGGATAATGCGGAATTCACAATGCTGAATGCATAATTGAGGATTGCAAAGGGATTTTCCCCTGCATCCTCCATTTCCGTTAGCTCAGAATGGCAAACGGACTTTTTATTAGCGACTAACATATATCGAAATGAAGAAATTATTACTTATCATATTGTCTCTTATAAGTGTGATCGCAAACGCACAGGACCTCCATCCTGCAGTAAAGACATTTGTCGATTCTCCCGGACTTCACAATGCAGGTGTTGGAATACTGATCAAGAATGTGGAGACGGGAGAAACGGTCGCTGAATACAGAAGAAACACCAATCTGATCCCAGCGTCGATCACCAAACTTATCACTACTGCCACTGCATTGGAAGTGTTTTCCGACACTTTCAAATTCGAGACGAAAGTAGTGATGGAGGGACATCTCACTAAAGATTCCACTTTGCATGGCAACATTTACGTTGTCGGAGGCGGAGATCCGTCGATCGCATCCAAATACAACAAACAGCCTAATGATTTCTTCACAAATGCAGCCAATGCTGTCCGCAATGCAGGGATCAAGAAAGTAGACGGTGCTGTGATAGGCGACGCGAGCCTTTACGCCCAATGCGCGCAGATGCCCATCTGGCTTGTGGAAGATATAGGCACCTACTATGCCCCTACTCCGTCGGCAATCTGTGCCTACGACAATATGATCCGCATCTACGTCAACAATTCAGCAGAGGATTCTGTTGCAAGAGTGGTGAACACAGTGCCCAAGACCAACCTTCTTGACGTGAAGCTGATCAATAAAGACACTCCATACAGAATAATGTCGACAGACTTCTCATGGAACAAGACAATTGAAGGTCCGTTCGCTGTTGGCAAAATGCAGGAGATACAGTCGGAAAATCCGGAGCCCGCGCTATTCGTGGCAGACGCAATTGAGCAACAATTGAAAGATTCAGGAGTAGTGTTCACTAAAAAAGCCTCAACAACAAGAATAGAGCAGTTTGCTAAATCAGACTCATGCAAACTTCTCTACACACACTACTCCGCCCCACTGTCGGAGCTATGCCGCGCCACAAACTACAACAGCATCAACCTATATGCTGAAAACATATTCCTTCATTTAGGACTACGCAATAGCTACACTTCATCATACCCCAAAGCCATTTCTTCCTCATTCGGATGGTGGAACGCTCATGGAGTGAACGCGAAAGGAGTGTATCAGGTGGATGGTTCGGGACTCAGCATGAAGAATGCGATTAATCCGAACTTCTTTGTCGACATGCTGATATACATGAAAAAGAAAAGCAAATTTTTCCCTGCTTTCTATGCATCATTGCCGACATGCGGAGTCAATGGCACAGTGAAGAGTTTTCTTGCCAACACCCCTCTTAAAGGCAAAGCTCACTTCAAAAGCGGAAGTATGGAGAGAGTACAGAACTATGCGGGTTATGTGGAGCACAACGGCAAGACATACGCAGTCTGCCTGATGGTAAACAATTTCTCATGCCAGCGTGGAGAATTGCGAGTGAAGATGGGAAATATGCTAAAAGATATTTTCAAATAATCACATTCCTGTAGAGACGGTGTGAACACCGTCTCTTTGTTTTTACAGCGTCCCTACATCAATATTTCTCAATCTCCACACTTTCCACAAATTTCGCCTTGATTTCCCCTAATTTCTTGAAATTGTCTGTGGCAGTATGGATTTTCTGAGCCTCATCACTATCCCATTTTTCAAGCAATAAGACAGTGTTAGCGTCGTCGACAGGCAAGAAATAATCATATTGCATATTTCCCGGTTCGACGCGGCTGTTCTCAGCAATCTTTTCCATCTTTACAGCCGCCATAAAAGCATCACGTTGACCATCTTTGCAATGGTAATAAACAATCATTGTCAGCATAGTTCATCAGTTTTAATTTGTTGTAAAGATATGGAAAAACTGTATGACATATATTCTTGGCTCTAATAAAAAGCTTTTGACATTTATAAATCTCACATTTTTCTCTCCCATGAAAAGTCATTCGACATATAGACCAATATTCATGACAGATTAGAGCTCTATTTTCATTATTCTCTATTAAAATTTGGAGGTTTCTTATCAATCCAATATATTCGCACCGCTATTTTTTTAACAAAAAACTCAAAAAGATGAAATCATTAAAAATTTTACTTTTATTTCTGGTCAGTACAATATTTTTGTGTAATTGCAAAGATGAAAAAGAAGAAGAAAACGAGTTATTTTCTATAGTCCGCAAATGGTATTGGATTGATGACACTTCTGGGATCATATCGATATGGGACTTTTCTGAAGATTCGTTTACATATTATCAATACGATAAAGTTTTGAGCACATTAACAATACGAAATGGCAATTACATCTTCGATGGATCACACTTGTCTACTACTAATATCGTATCAAGAACAATTGAAAATAATGTTTACACAAGTCTTGACAGCATTAGTGCAAAACAGTATAATGCAAATTATGTAGGAGACCCCCAGGCAGTGCCAGATCTTATTATAGGATCGTACTTGTATAAGGCCGTCATTGACTTTAATCCTTATCCCTATGAGAAAAGCATTTCAGATATGATTGAAAATGCCAACAAAGACGAATCATATATACGCACAATGGAAGTCAATGCTGGAGATACTGTTAGAGTAATAATTTCAGAAGACAAAGCTGATGGATTTAAAAGGCAATGGTATGACATGCCAATAAATTCAGTGTCCATAAAAGATAACAATCAAACCGTAGAACTTCAGATTTTTAATAGTCTCGTAAGTCTAACAAATAATACTCCTTGTTTGGTATATAAGAAAAACAGATATGGCAAGGAATCATATGAAACAATTTCTTTGACAGAAGCATCATCGTTATCTGACGACAATTCTCTTTTCAGTTATGAAATCATATTATACTTAGATGTAGACGCAAAAGAGAAATTCACCATTTCTTCACCAGAAAGATATTTCACCTGGTTAAAAAAAGAGAATGTTATAATTCATTTTGTAAAACTATAGTTTAATATTCCATACCGGTTGAGTTAGATGATAACCCAACCGGTTTCTTTATATTCCTATTCCGTAAAAATCATACAATTTTCCTTAACATTTTATGGATTTCTAAAAATATTTTCTGTTGAAACACTTGTGCTTCAACATCTTTTTGTAATTTTGCATCAGTTAGTTAGCAAATAGTCAATACTTTCAAGTTTAAGTGTGGTTGTTTGCAAGTCATTTGATATAATAATTAAATTTATGAGTATGCGAAAAACTCTACTCTTAAGTTTGACGTTACTTTCTGCCGTATCAACGTTTGCGACAGTAAAAACCGTCACCATTCCAGTTGTGCCAGAAGGCAAGAACTGTCGTTTTGTAATTAAAGACATTCCTGGAAATCTTGATGTGACAGAAGAGCAAAACCAAGCTCTTAACAGTTTGGTGGGCAAGATCTTCGGAGAAAACACTTTCTTCTATGTCTTAACAGATTCTCTTGAAAACGGCACCTTTAAAGACACTTTAAAGTGTGAGATTTCTATTGGAAGAAAAGCCAGTATAGCGGTCAACGACACCATTCTTTGTGCAGAAGACAGCACTTACATTGGTTCTCTCATCAACCTCTATAGTGGAACTTATTGGAGAAAGGATCCTTCCTCTAGTGTGTATGCTGAATACAGACCATACTACGACATGTATGCCTCTAAAATTGGGACAAAATCAGATTCTATAGATTGGGATTCTTATAGAATACCGTTTGATTCCTCTTTATTCTACCGCGATTCTCCCTCTAGTCTAAATCCAGACTTCGTACGTTCTTTCAACAATGTCGATCAGACAGGAGTCTATATGTTTGTAGCGAAAGACACATTTACTGGCTGTAGCCACATGGATATTGCGGAAATCACAGTTAATAACTGTAAGACTTCGTATATCCACTGGTTCAACTATGATGGTTCAAAAGAGTATCATGCATTCAGAAGCGACGACTATTTGTCGTATCTGAAAGAGGATTCCATCTATGTCCTAGATCCATTTGTTAACTGCATCTGCAAACTGCCGCTAGACACAATTGTGGAGAGCACACAATCGGAAGATCCGGAAGACTGTGAGCACTACAAATACGACGTGACAGTCAAGTTGGTAGCGACTGTACTTAATCTCGATAAAATTGTGGAATCCGACACTATTGTGGCGTACGTTCTGCACTTGGACGATTCTGGTTCTTCATTCAGAATAGCACCTGACACAGCTATAGCCAATTATAATGGCAACTGCGTCTTCACAGTGCCAGAAATCCAACTTTTGATGCCAAAATGTGATTGTGGATCATACTACTACACTCAGAATCTGCACACAGGCGACACTATAACAAAGTCGAGTGACGTCATCTTTACATTCAGAAACTACTGTAAAGGAGACACAGTCGAGAAAGTCCACGTCTTAGTGCCGGATGACATAAGGATATTTGGCAACGACACCACAGTGTTTGCCAAAGACAGTATAGGACTAGACAAAGTCATATACATCGACAGCCGTCGCCCAGTATATAATTCGTTTACTCATAAGGTAGAAATGACAATTTCTCGCACCATCGAATTGAAAGGATACTTCAATTCTATTACAGAAGACAGTCTGGTGTTAAGCCACGGAGGAAAAGAGATGCCAATACTATATTTTCTCGACAACGTAAACAAAACTGGCACTTACTACTTTGTAGCAAGAGACACAATGACAGGATGCGAAGCGACGGAAGATTTCGCCATCACAGTGCTTGGCAACGATTCCACACCAGCTCCACTATATTCTGCTGACATCTACGAAGTGAGAGGAAACATCTACACTGTTTCTGGAGCTATTGTAATGAAGGATGTTTATTTGAAAGATGTCAGCGACAGATTGAAAGAAGGTATTTATATCTTCAACAACAAGAAGATCTATATCAACAGGAAGAAGTAGAAAACAACTTCATATTCTGATAATTAAAAATGAGAGGCGACGGTATGTCACCCCTCATTTTTTGCAATTATGTAGAGGCTATTGCCTTGTGCTCGCCCTATTTAACATCAGTTCGATGAAATTAAATATTATAGTAGGAGAAAAAAAAATGATAGTTGGAGTGCCATAAATGAGGATTGTTAAGGACCCATGTTTGATAAATATTGGTCCTAACCACTCCCCTCCAGTGCGAGCCGTAGGCGAGCACATAAAATTTAATAAAACCACAGAGACACAAGGTTTACAGAGAAAGGCTGTGCCTTTTTATGAGAAAAAGAGGTGAGAAATCAATCAGGAAGTGGAAAATGATTCGCAGAACTCACGTTATTTACGGCACCTTGTGCACACCCTATTTGCCCAATAGGGCAATTGTAATGGATTGAAAAAGGATTTATCTTGATAAAAGTGTAGTTGGAGTACATTTTTATCAGGATATCCGATTTCTATTTCTTATCGCAGCCATGGCAATCGTCTCCGTGGCAGTCACATTTGTCGCAACCGCATCCACATTTGTTGTCTTTTGCGACAAGTCGTTTGACAGTGAAAAACACAGCCACTGCTACTATGATATATACTATTATTTCCTGCATAGTTTTCTATTTTTGATATTATTTTCCCTCGTTGCGGGCAGGTTTGAAACCTGCCACACGCTGGGAATTTCTGTCTTAATAATCATCATTGCGGACAGGCATAAACCATGTTCCTACATTATCCGATCAAACTTGCAATCTGATAGAATGCAAACGACACAATCCATGCCACCAATGTGGTGTAGCCTACCGCAAAGGCCGCCCACTTGGCTGTCGACTCTTTCGCCAATGCAGTGACCGCCGCTATACATGGCGAGCAAAGCAGGATGAAGAGCATCAACGAGAATGCCACAACCGGAGTAAAGACGTGTGTGCCATCTTTATACTGCGCATTTTGAAGTGCTGACACCAGTTTTTCACTCTCTTCATCAGCCTCTCCATCCGCCTGGTAGAGAATACCCATAGATGAAACAACTATCTCTTTTGCCGCCAAACCAGTAAGAATGCTCACTGATGTTTTCCAATCAAATCCAAGTGGCTGGAATACTGGGGCAATAAACTTACCGATGCTTCCGATATATGAGTTTTCACTCTGCACAGAAGATCTTAGCAACGTCAACTCGGCATACTCATCACTATTCTCATCCACCTGGGCTATCTTCGCGTCGATTTCATCCAATTCAGGGGAAGACGAAGGGAAATAGTTTAATGCCCATAATAATATAGACGCGAGCAAGATCACCGTACCCATCTTTTTCAGATACTGCACTGCCTTGTCCCACATGTGGATCAAGACGCTTCTCCACGTCGGAATACGATAAGGAGGCAACTCCATCACAAACTCCTCGCTATTGTTCTTAAACTTCGTCTTTTTGAGCAACAATGCCGTCAGGATAGCGAATACTATTCCTATAAGATAAATCAAGAAGAGCATCAAGCCCTGTTTTTCCGCAAAAAATGCACTCACAAGCAATAGGTAGACGGGAAGGCGAGCCGAGCAAGACATAAACGGTATCGCCATCATTGTGATGATTCTATCCTTCGGATTCTCCAGTGTACGTGTCGCCATAATGGCAGGCACTCCACAGCCAAAGCCGCTCAACATCGGAATGAAACTTTTTCCATGCAGTCCGACCTTATGCATCACCCTATCCATGATAAACGCCGCTCTCGCCATATAACCGGTATCCTCCAGAATTGCGATGAAGAAGAAGAGAATCAGAATGTTGGGCAAGAAGACAATCACACCTCCCACTCCAGCAATAATTCCGTCGACCACAAGATCCGCAAGTATTCCTTCCGGCAACACACTTTTCACTCCATCACATATCAACGACACCAGACTCTCTATCCAGTCCTGCGGATAGGCTCCAAGTTGGAATGTCGCCTCAAACATCAGGAAGAGGAACAACAACAGGAATGGGAATCCAAGCCACTTGTGAGTCAGTATTCTGTCTGCCTTATACTCCAAGTCGTTCTGCACCCCCTCTTTCCACTCCAATGTCTCATTCAGTGCTCCACGAATGAATCCATATTTTGCGTTTGTAATTACACTGGTAATATCCTCATCGTATGTCTTGGCGATTGCCTCACGAGACTCCTCCACCTGCTTTCTGATCGGCTCAAAATCGGCGAAAGATTTTTTTATCATCTCCTCCGTATGTTTGTCGCCTTCAAGCAGTTTCAGAATAATATATCTAAATGGATAATCCACCGCAATCTCATTGTGCGACTCAATCAACGGTTTGATTTTCTCTATCTCCTTCTCTATTGATGAACCATAGTTGATATGGATATGCTTGAGCAAAGTTTCCTTCTCCTCATGTATGTTCACAATATGGTCGAGCACATGAGTGATACCCTCTCCGGTTTTTGCGATCGTTGGGACACATGGGAAACCGATGATTTTCTCAAGTTGGTCTATATCAAGTTTGGAGCCGGTTTTCTCGAGCACATCATACATATTCAATGCCATCACCATACGCACATTCATGTCGATGAGCTGCGTGGTAAGGAACATGTTGCGGGCAAGATTGCCAGTATCCACCACATTAAGGATCATATCCGGATGCTGCTCGGTGATATACTCACGCACATAAAGTTCTTCCGGAGAATATTCAGTGATGGAATAAGTGCCTGGGAGGTCGACGAGATTGATTGTATATCCTTTATGGTAGAATGTACCCGTTTTCGACGAAACCGTCACTCCACTATAGTTGCCAACATGTTCGTGCAGGCCGGTAGCATGGTTGAAAAGAGATGTTTTTCCACAGTTGGGATTACCCACCAACGCCACAGTGATGGTTTTGTCGAAAGGCTCTGAATGGAAATCAGCATCCTCACTTATAGTGCCCTGAAACGAATATTTTTCAACCTTCGACAACTCATCTACATCGACCACTTCGATATGGGCAGCTTCAGTGCGTCGCAACGACACATGACTCTGCATAATTTTGTATTCAATAGGATCTTGTAAAGGGGCGCTCTTTATCACCTTCACCTTCTCTCCTCTCACAAATCCCATCTCCATCACACGATGGCGGAATCCTCCTTGTCCATTCACTCTGTAGACAATGCATTCCTTGCCTTGCTCTACATCCAACAAAAGTTTCTTTTCTTTCGATTCCATAATTTCTTATTCTAACCTGCGTAACTATGCATGCCTCCCAACAGATAGTTAACACCGAAATATGTCATTATAATTGCTCCAAAGCTGACCAGCAGGTATGTCTGGAACGGTAAGTCTCGCTTCATCCACGAAATGCTCTCCCTGTGGAATGCCATAGCATAGATGATCATAGTGATCAATGCCCACGTCTCCTTCGGATCCCAACTCCAGTAGCTTCCCCACGATTCGTTTGCCCATACAGCTCCAATAAACATTCCTATCGCAAGCATAAAAGTGGACGGATATAGCAAAAATCTATTAAGCAACACCAGTCGGGAAATTGTATCCTGATGTTCGGCTCTGTTTCTTGCCATCACCAGCGTCGCAGCGCTATTGAAAGCCATAAAAGCGAAAAAAGTGTACGACAGCATCATAAGTGTCACATGTATGCTCATCCAAGGCGACGCGAGGACAGGCATAAGTGGTGTGATTTCAGGATTCATCATTCCCAGTTTGCTCACCAAAAGTGCGAATCCACCGATGAAAAATCCAGCTGGCATCACCAATGGAATTTTAATTCCGGCAAAAATGGTCGTGGCAAACGCAATCCAGCTGATGAAAAGCATCGTCTCATAGCCGTTGCTCATCGGGAACCGTCCTGATATAAATGCACGTATTCCGATGATAGCCGAGATACCGATAAATATTATCGCCGAAGCAATAGAAAAACCGACTCTGAACTTGGTCAACTTACGTCGCAACAAACAGAAAAATGAAAGTAAACCAAGAGTCAACGACGCGTATGCCAACGGCGCGGTATTGCAATAACGGTTGTAGACATGCTCGGCATAGGCTTTCAATTTTTGCGTTCTTGTACTTTCTCCACCCTGATTTAAAATATAGCTCTGATCAACATTTATACCATACCAAATACCCCACAAACCATCATACTTATTATGAAACTTATTATACTTCACATAGTTGGCATCCGTACTTTCGTTGACTCGTGCGACAAATTCCTGCATGCCTCCTTTGAAAACAGTTGACGGAGTTTCCCACACAATCAAAGAATCAATTTTTCTGGGGAATATCTTCAATGGGTTTCCACTCTGCAAATCGAGTATAAGACCTATTTTTTCATCCAATTGATCAAAATCCTTAGTCATGACTTTGCCAACCATACCCTTCTTCAGCATTTCAATGGCAGAATCAAAATCAAGCATTCCGTATTTCGATTTGATCATTTTCTCTTTTCTCCAATCCTCTGGAGCAAAGATCCATCCTGCCAACACCTGAGTGGCATCATACTCGCCATAACTGTTCTTGCCTGTCAGTTTACGTGTGAAATCAAGAGCATACGTTTCCATCAGCGTAACTCTTCCATTATAGAGTATACGCACCCTGCCAAACATCTCTGCCACATTCGAATTTTCCTTACCTTTCGGAAATGTGCGTGGGGCGGCATCAATCAGCGTCGGCACACCTAATAAAAGCAACACAGTGAATGTTTTCCAAAGCGGGTCACGAAGGATCTGTCGGAAATAACAGCGTTTTCCAAAAAGGAAAAGAATCATTGAAACTGTCAACAACAAATACCCAAAATAGGTGATTCCTGTGCCAACAGGATCGTATGCGACCGTAAGGATACTGCCATTGCAATCTTCATCATATGATGTCTGAAACAGACGGTAGCCATCCACGTCGAGAACCTTATTCATAGAGATTCGATGCGTAGATGATGAGGAGACTTCCTGTGACGCATGATCATGAGACGCACGACCTTCCTGTGATGCACGACCATGAGACGCACGACCGTGCGTCTCTACATAGGACACAAAATCTTTAGGGGCATCGGATAAATGATAATATTCGATCTCGAATTTCTGTAATGTGATTGAAAAAGGCAATTTCATCACATCTCTATTCTCCTTGATAGCATAATCCTTGGTCTCTCCCTCTCGCAAATGAACAATTCCCGATTCAGAGAAATGGCTGAACAAGGCTCCGACCAAAATTATTCCAAAAGAGAGATGGATCAGAATGGCGGGGATCCCCATCTTTTTTCTTTTTTTGAAGATAAGAAAAGAGGCTGACACAACCACAGAACACCATCCTAGAATCATGAATGGATTAGAATAGAGAAAAGTATCGCCGGCATCTCCGACGACGGAGAATATAGCCAAAGCAATTGTGATAATTGCCAGCACTACGAACGGCAGATATTTCGATATCTTTTCTCCCATCACTCTTTTCCTATTGCAATTGCCTCCATTTCTATTAACCAAGCAGGACGACAGACAGGCGCCTGCACGATGATAAACTGCTTGTCGGTCAGTATCTTGCTCAATTCATTGTACGCGCATTCGTAATCCGCAATATCCCTAAGGTAGACGGTGGCTTGAGAAATATCGTCCCATTTGCAACCTGCCTCCTCCAACAAAGCATTTACGTTTTCGGTCATTCGTTTCACCTGACCTTTCACATCGCCGACATGAAGCACCGCCCCTTTGGTGTCAATACTTGCCGTACCGCTTATATACACCTGTTTGTAGCCGGCTGAATGATGTATACAGACTCCACGCTCAAAAGTGACGCCATATTCAATCGTCTTGTTCATATTTTGAGCCGCATAAAGGATCTGTCTTTTGTCGGAAGTGATTCCCTTCACCGCATACGCATCGAACAGGCTCAACACATTATGGTCTTCATGTTTGCCTTCGATACCAGTGCTGGCAATGTAATGAGTGTCGGGAGTCAATCCATTAAGAAGGAAATTCTCACGTCTTCCTACCACCACGCCTCCATAATTACGGTCGATATCACGGACAAAAAACCAAGTGCGGACACAATGATCAGCGATATTCATACCGTTTTCAGCGAGGATTTTCTCATATTGCTGAAGTTGACGGTGCGTCTGCTTATAGCTATCATCATTAGCATCCGCAAGACGAGTGGTCCAAAAGCACTCCTCATCACCATTGTCTACCTTGATTGTATTCGCGTCGACGGAAGAAATCTCAATGCCACTTTCAAACATTGCCATCGCCTGTACCTTGCAAAGAGGCATAGGTGGCTGTCCGACAATAGAGACAGCACATTTTTTCCCCGAAAATGATTGTTTCACATAGTTTGCCTGGGTAGCGATGTCGCTAAGATGGAAACGGACGAAAAACGCGATAGTTCCCGTCTCCTTTTCAATTTGTTCGATCGCAAGACGAATATTATCCACCTGCGACATCACGTCGCTGCACTTATCCGAAGTTGGGACAAACGTCGAATGGATTATTAAACGGTTGCGTCCAGCATTGTCAGCTGCAAACGTAGATATGTTTGCCACTATTCTGTTGCTGTCTTCAAATAATCTTGTTTCGTGTTTCATATTGCAAATTTACTTGCTTTTTGTCGTTTTTGTAGCGAACAAGCCACAGAAATTGCGATGTTACAAATTTTTCTGCAAAATTACGGGCATAAAAATAAATTGGCAATACTTAAAAATGGGTATTATAAATAATCCATATTCACAATTCATAATTCATAATTGTGGGCGACGGTAGTATTATCATTCTGATGAATCATATCCAAGCAAATGAAGATTGTTAAGGGCGGAACACAATGAAATTAAAAATTATAAATGCAAAATGCAAAATAAACGAGAAACGAAACCAACATGGTATCATAATATTAAAATAAACGTTTTCAAATAGTCAATCAATCCATTGATCGTAGGGGCAGGTTTCAAACCTGCCCGCAATAGGAATAATGTTCAAACAGAAACCAATGTCAGCTATAATATCTGACAATACATGTCCACAATGCGTTGTGGTAATGCATAATTGTTGAGTTTTTCCACGACAAACATTTCCTATTTTGGAAAGTTTAGCTATATTTGCAAACGTTAATTAATAACAGTATAAAAAAATGAAATACGAACCACGATTTGACGTCGTATACAACAAAGATGTATATGCTTTTTTGGAATCACTTCCACAAAAGACGCAAGACAAAATTGCAAGCAACATCGATAAGAGCAGGTATGTGATAGACAGTGAATTATTCAAAAAGTTAAAAGGAGAAATATGGGAATTCAGAACAATTCACAACAACACCTGCATTCGACTTCTTGCTTTTTGGGATAAAGAGCGGGGAAAAGTTGTTGTGGTGACACATGGTTTTATAAAGAAATCAGAAAAGACACCTCAACAGGAGATAAGAAAAGCAGAGTCTTTAAGACTAGAGTATTATAAATCTAAAAAGTAAGACTATGGAATTGATTACTCACGAAGAAATGTTAGATAAGTTGATTGGAGAAAAAGGGACTCCAAGAAGAGATAAATACGACAAAGAGATAGAGGATTTCCTAATTGGTGAGGCAATAAAAAAGACTCGTCTTCAACAGAATCTCACACAAAAGCAATTGGGTGAGTTAGTCGGAGTGAAAGAGGCTCAGATCTCCAAAATAGAAAGTGGCAAAAGCATAACCTGGAACACCATAGTGAAAGTATTTAAAGCGATGGGGGCAAACTCAGGTGTGCTCGACCTCGGAGAGATGGGACGAGTGGCGTTGTGGTAATTCATAATGCATAATTCGTAATTGGGGACGACGGTGGTATTATTATCATTCCGATGACTCATATCCAAGCAAACAAGGATTGTTAAGGGCGGAACGCCCTAACTTTCCCCTTTTCCGCGAGTCCGCAAGGACGAGCGGCATTGTGGTAATGCATAATTCGAAATGCGTAATGCGTAATTGGATTTTTTTTTTTGCAATAGACATTTTCCTATTTTGAAAAGTTTAACCATATTTACATCTAAAAAATGTTTCACTCCGGCATTTCTATATGCCATGGTCAAAAGAGTAACAGAAAACGCACCGCTAAAATACAACTTTGTTGTCGGTGCTGGAAAACATGTCATAATGACATTGAAAACAGCCCAACGCTAAAAACAAAAACGAAAGAAAACTTGTTTTGTTTTCTACTGTTTGTGTTTTCTCCATTAAAGGATTTCAAAAACAAACTTGTTTGCGAGTTTTCCCAAGTATCAGATATTATAGCTGATACTGTTTTCTGTTTGACTTTATTCATATTGCAATTAAATCCTTGGCCACAACCATATTTTTGACATCTATGATGCCAATTATTGTCTTATAAGAGTGAAATGTCCTACATAGGTTTTATCTGTTTCCTTGATCTGGATCTCGTACCAGTAGTCGGTCGACGGCATGGTCACTCCGTTGTAGACTCCATCCCAGTCGGTTCCGTCTCCGGCGTTGTATGTCGCCAGCTCCTTGCCCCAGCGGTCGAAGATCGACACCTTGGCGTCAGGATAGCCCTCAGCCAATCCTTTCACCACAAACTTGTCTGACACTCCGTCTCCGTTAGGTGAGATGTGGACAGGTATCTCTATCGCAGGGTTGTTGACCACGAACCTGAACTCCGTCGAGCAGCCCACCTCGTCTATCACCTTCACCACGTGCTCGCTGTACGAGAGTCCATCCCTGATGCTGCTGCCTATCTCCGGGTCGTCCTCGTTGCCGTCTATGATGTACTTGAACTCTCCCGTTCCGAGTCCAACCTCTGTCTGTATCTCTATCTGACGGATGCCGATTGAGTCGACCTGAAGCACTGACGGCGCCGATGTCACCTCAACATACTTCTGCACCTCAGCGGAGCACTTGCCTCGTGTCATGCTCAGCGTGAATGTCGCATAGTCAGGGTCCGGCACCAGTTTGGCTGTCTCGCCCGTGAACACCGAATCCTTCTCCTCATACTTCCACTCGTATGTGTCTGCCTGATATGATGTCGCGTCAAGAGTCAGCTCGTCGAACTGGCATATCCTGTCGGCTGTCCTTATCTCGCCCTCGATAGGCTTGTCGACGTAGGTGCTGAACATGAACGGTTTGTCCTGACAGATTCCGTTCTTGGCTATCACCTTGTACATCTTCGTCTGTCTTGCGACACCCGATTCTGTATGGATTGGCATAAACGTCGCTCCGGATATCGATCCCGCAACCAGCTCGCCAGCCGGGTTGTCGCTCCAGTCGAGGTATGTGCCGCTAGGATAGAGATTCACAACCTCGACCGTCGCCTGATCACCTTCACACACAGGCTCTACCGTCGAAAGCTCAACCTGAAATTTCTCATGCACTGTCAGATCCAACTTCTTCGACTCGTTCTGACCGCCAACATTGTATGTGTATGTCACCATATATTTTGCATTGTGAGCCGGGTTCACCTCCGCCTCCAGCCTGCCTGTGCTGCGGTTAGGTGTCAGTTTTATCGTCCTGTCTACGTCGGTCGTCGTCTCCGTCACCTTCAGCACCAAATCACCAGGATGAAGCACCCTGCCAGTTCCTGTTGTGTCGACAATCAGCTTCGTCGTCTCTCCCTCGCATATCTCTGCCCTCTCAAGCTCCGCCGTCATCTTAAGTCTGGCGTCCACCAGGATGGATATGTCCGTCTCAGCCTTGCAGTACTCCTTGTTCTCCGCCACAATGTGCAGGTCGTAGTCCCTGTCCACAGGCGAGATCGTCACGCTTGCCCCGCTCTGGATAAATCCCGAATTTATGTCGCTCCACTTCACGTCCGACTCGATGTCCGACGCCGTCGCAGGCACCTTGAATTCCAGGCTGATGCTCTGATTCTCTCCGTTAACCACCTCATATCTCTTCTCGTACGAGTTGTCATCGAACACCACGTAAGGCTTCACCTTCAGCGCGCTGCCAAGGGCGATCTTGCCGTCGAATCGGCAGCCTGCGGAGTAGAGCGTGTATGTATACACTCCGCTGTCCTCTGGCTTTGCGGGGTTGAGCTGCAGTTTGGCGTTTGTCTCGCCCGGGATGACGTCACCGTTTCTCTGCCACTCGATCGTAGGTTTCGGTCCTGTGATGTCGATGATCTCAGCGTTCCACTTCTCCCTCTCGCAGATTGTCATATTTCCGTTCGTCGATTCTGCGCTATTGCTGTAGTCGGTGATTTCAAACATAAACTTTGTTGGACACTCATTGATGTACGACAATGTGTACCTGCCCTCACCAAGGCTTAGTGTCGTCTCTCCGTCAAATTCGTTGCTGAATGATCCTTTGGAGGATGATGTTCCGCTCAATGAGTAGCCCGACGTGTTGTCCTTGTTGACTATACCAGTCAGTTTGACCTCCACGTTGCCGCCGCATGAGGAGAACTCTATGTCGTTGTCTGACACAGGCAATGTTATTGTCTTCGTATTGTTGATTTCGTGGAACGATATATTTCCGACCAGCTGTCCGTCGCCCACCGTAATGCTGTGAGTCTTGGTCACCGCCCTCGGTCCGTTGCACGCTTGGCTCGACACCTCGAGGGTAACACTCATGAGATCACCGGGTTTGTCCAATCCATCAGAGCCTGTCAAGTATTGCTTCTGGTCACCCGTATTCGTGTTCAGGTCGTTCTTCCATGAGTAAACGACCTCGCTCTCCTTCAATCCGCCGCCTACGGTGATGTCGGCCTCAAGCGACACGCCTACTCCTGGACACGTTTTTTCCGACCCCACGATTGAAGCGTCAAGTTCGTGGAACACCACCGTCAGGTCTTCTGGCACCGACGAACATGTTTCCTCCTCTGGTGTGCCCTTGTTGATCACATACCAGCCCTTCACCTCATAAATTCCATTTTCAGTAATCGCATCAGTTGTCATCGTCGACATCGCACCCTGATTGACATCGTAATATGTGGCATTGCAGCTATCAATATCTATGTTGTACATCTCCGACAGCTTCTGGATCTCTCCCTTACACTTGGGATCAGTCACAAGTTTTGTCAGTCTTGGATTCGTGTTGACCGTCACTGTCACTGGGACAGGGGCACTCTGTGCGTATGGGGGCGTCGTGCTGCTCGCCAGACGCTGTAGCACATAATATTTGTATATAGTCTGTTTGCTTCCCGTCTCCGCCTTCTGTATGCTTGGTGACAAATCTATCTTTTCCAGTTCGACACTCTCGTCAATAGAGCCGTCAGCGTTGCTGTTGTACCACACTAGCTTGAAGTCTTCTGCCTTGGCTCCGTTTGGCACTCCGTTCGCTTTTGCCTCTATCTCTCCTGTCAGCTTGTCTGATTTCTCGCACACATTATAGTTCTTGACTGTCGGAGTCGGGTATCCTGACACGATGACCGTCACTGGTCTGAACTCGCTCTCGCAGCCAAGTTTGTTCACCTGCTTCACATAATACGTGTGCTCCTCGTTTCCTTCTAGGTTGGCATTATACTTAGGTGTCGCGTCGTTTTCATCGATTTTGTTCTTGGTTTCGTCATACCAAACTATGCTGCAGTCCATACATGACGTATCACCTACGACCGCTTCAGGAGTCTGCTCGGTAGGCTTCTTAAAACCGTTTACCCCTTCCGACTTCAGGTATGTCACAGTTCCTGTCATAGGATCAGCCACGCTCTGAACCTCAACAGTGTACTCATTTGCTTCACCACGACAGCCAGTTTTCTCATCCGTCAATGCATAAAAGTAAGATTTGGGCATATCAACCTTTTTCAACTCACCTATCTCAGGAACAGATATTTTCTTCAATGTGTCGGCAGCCTCATACCAATCAATGCTATACCCACCAATACTTTTTTCTGGTTCCTCAGTTAACGATCCTTCACAAAATGGAGCTGGAGCGGTCAATGTTATGAGGGGTTTTGGATTAGCGACGACTGTAATTGTATCCGTCATATCACAAGGAGTGGAATCCAACGCAGAATCATAATAATCGTGGAATGAGATAATATATTTCATTCCCGTCGCACCAAACGACACAACGTCGTCATAGTTTACTGTGAGCGTAGGAGCATCATCATCATCTGTCGTACATCTCTTCGTCGACAATGCAGGGCTATCAACATTCTCTTTGAACCACTTGACTTCATAATTGCTGTATCTTTTGCCATCCTTATCTAGTCCATGTACAGCATCATTAATTCCTAACTCTACTGACTCTCCAGCACATAGTCCGACTACATTCTTCTTCGCGTCGAACTTGCCATTATCCACTGTAAAAGTCACACCCGTCTTCTCAAAATCCAAACGAGAGCACTCCGCGCAATTCACTCCTGCTGCAACAGGAATTTTAGAGATAGAAATCTTACGACATGGAGAAAACGCAGAATTCTTTTTCCACGATTGGTCTGCAACCAAATCACTATACTCACCTACAACGACGCGGAAATATACACGTTGATTTTCAGAGAGCGAAGAGAAAATATCCGTCCAATACTTTGCCATCTCCACTGTAAATGTCTCTGTCTCTACAACATCCTCTTTATGAAGAGATTTCCAAGTTATAGGATTTGTTTCACTTTCAGTAGACGGATCGACATCCGTATATTGATAAACAAAACCTAATTTCTTGCTCATATCTGGATTTCCTCCACTGTAAGTATAAAACTGTCGGGTGGCATCAGATATCACAGGGATAAGAGTCAGCACATCCTCAGCACACAGATTGAATATGTTTTTGCCAGTATTGACAAAAGCATCCACATTTACGTCAGGCGGAGTACATACCTGAAAGACAATATTGTCGATGGCATAATCACGCGTCAACTTATCTCCTGGAGGAACACATGATTGATTATGTTTGACTTTCATTTTAATCGAGACTTCAGATGCACCTCCGACATCTTCAGCTTTTATAGTGAACTTTTTATTTACACTCAGCCAACCGTCCGCTCCACTTTTAAAACTTCTAGCTTCACTTTCCAATACATTCCCATCATGTTCAAGAGTAACTTCTATACATCCTGGATGACTTGAGATCGAAGCAAAATCCGCGCCAAAAGTAATTTCTTTGCCTGTACAGATATGATCAATATCCACTTCAAAAAAATCATCCTGTGAACCATTGTCAAGGAGATCAAACTGAAGCATGCCACCGGTAGGAGTACCCGAATTGTCATACTTCACGCCTCCAGAATAGCCACCATATTTGGAAACGACATACACACCGTGGTCGAACAATTCCGACTTCATTTTTGACTTATTATCATCTTGCGGAACTGTGCCCGCCACAGGCACCGACAATTTAGCTCCACTGTTTTCAATATTATATGCTCGCACATAAGGGATTCTCACCTTTTTCGAATGAGAGCGTGCCTCATGAGTATGTTCAACAGGTATTTTTTCTGTATGTGTAATTCCCATTCGGTCTGTCCACTTGTAGATATCATCAGAAACAAAGTCACCGAAATCATCAAAAAACAAGTTTGTCATAGCCATAGGA
Source organism: Bacteroidales bacterium UBA3844 (assembly GCA_002392915.1). GTDB lineage: Bacteria > Bacteroidota > Bacteroidia > Bacteroidales > Paludibacteraceae > UBA1723. Next base: position 49,234 of record DGHQ01000050.1, read on the forward strand.
GCACCGTCTTCACTTGTGCAACAGATTCCAGAATGGATGATATAAGGGTCAGACTCTACAGGATCACATCCAGGGATGGTCACCACACAAGTAATCACATAATCAGTGTCTGGCTTTTTTGGTGTAAATATAAAGTCGTTTTCTGTCGACGACTGACCGGTAACCGACTCATTCCAATAGAACTTTGTACCTACTGGATAATCTTGTTTAGCAGTCACCCGTAATGGCTGTTCCGGGCATGGGTTTCCTGTGCTCATCACAACAGGTTTTATTTCACCACTGACCTCAATGTCATCTATGCCAATAGGGATCTGAAAACAATCATTTGGACGGTAGATGTAAAATGTGACACTACCTGATTCTGGAACAATTGCTTTATGTACCACCAATTCTGATTTTCCATAATCCACAGTCGTAACTGTCGATTTATTCTTTTTCCCCAGTTTAAGCACACTATTGTCTACAGACTTAAATGATATATCATCATCGTTAGAAACAACACCTATTTCCAATTTTTCACCTGAGATTGTCTTCGTGGAAGAATCATAAAGATACTTTGTTATATAATCCTGCATTTTTGGAGACTTAGAAGCAGTTTCCCCACAAACATTTGTGGCAAGATGTTCAAAATAGGTAGAATCCAACAAATTATACAATGTAAAAGACAATTCTGCAAAAGTGCCAGGAGCTAATCCATGCACCGTATAAGAAAACATCGGACACAGTGCAGCGGAACCGACACTGACATACATATTATTCGGCGTATCATTCGCTTTACAAAAAGGATGTACAAGTTTTGGCTGTGCAGTGACAAAAGAATAGCCATATTGGGTCTTTTTTCCATCTGCCTGATAGTCTTTCAAGTGGAATGCATCATCCACTTCTGTCACATCGTTGATGCCAAAATTATAAAGCCTGCCACCCATTCCTTCAAATATAACATATTCAGGCTCCGCAAACATATCTGTTTTGCACATTTTATTCCAACCATGACTTTCACTATACCATCCCTCTTCGTCAGAAGTCAAGACAGGGCAGCAAAGGGCAATATCTGTGTCAAAATTTGTGTTTGCCACGACACATTGTGCCGACGATGACGATGAATTCAGCATGCAACAAAGTGTAAATAAAGTCATAAGGTAATACTTTGCCATCACTTTTTTCATCATACTATTCCAAATAATGATGTCTAGCGTGTTAGATCGCATATAAAAAAGTTTTTGTGTGTTGTTTATGTGTGCAAATGTAGTTGCAAAAGCAAAGACGCATAAGAATTTCAATACCAAACAATATAGATGAACATTTTTTCTTGGATGATTAATGTAACAATATCAAACATCACTTGTAACACACCTTATATAAAAATTTGACTTGCAACAATATAGAAACATTCATTTTAGCAGAGAAAAAACTTAGGATCTGTCTTAGATTGGTTATATAGGGGAGAATTGTTAATGGGGCATGTTTTTGACAGAAATTTGGGCTAGTTCCTCAATATTTGCAAGCATTTAAGGACAAACTGTTATATTTATTATGAGATCAGAATGGATTATAGTTTATGACTATTGGCTTTAAGACTTTATTTCATCACTCTTCATCCTTCTTAGCTGTGGAGTGTCTCCGTCTTATGCCAAAAGCACTGCTGTAATCCATCTCTTCTACTACAGTGCAATCACATTTCTCCACATCTTTATTCTTGGCATATTGTTTCCTGAACTGATCACAATCACATATTGAGTAAATGTGCGACTCATCACGGCATACCACATGAACCACTTGAATGGTATCTGCATGTGGATCATATTCATTCACAGCCATAAGTTGATACATGACATTACTTTTTCCATATCCTTCAGCGAAATAGAAATTTTCCAAGTAGCCACAATATGGCTCCCAATTGTTAAGATTACGTCTAAAAGGGGATCCTTTCTTAATCAGGTAGCATAAAGAATCGTCGACCATCACTCTGCACTTATACAACATCATGAATTCATGATCCTTTGCAAAAAGGTTTGCGGCAGACATCAGCACAGATACGATCAGAAAGAATATTTTAGTTGCTCGGATAGGCATAGCACATTATCATATTTTCGGGATGATAAAAAATAGGTAGGATTAAAAAACACAAAAGGTCTCACTTTTCAGTAAGACCTTAATATTTGTGTTTTTTCTTCGATAGATTCGAGAAATGAAAGATTAGAGCTTGTTAACGTAAATAGCCAACTTTGCCTTAAGATTAGAAGCCTTATTCTTGTGAATAACACGAATCTTAGCCAACTTGTCTAGCATAGAGCTAACTTTTGGATAAAGCTCTTCAGCCTCTTTCTTGTCAGAAATTGCACGAAGCTTACGCACTGCATTTCTTGTAGTCTTTGCGTAGTATCTATTGTGCAATCTTCTCTTCTCTGTCTGTCTGATTCTCTTAATAGAAGACTTGTGATTTGCCATTGTTTTTAATAAATGAATTTATATTAGTAGCCCATAGGAGAGTCGAACTCC
>DGHQ01000050.1:51905-88470 GCA_002392915.1 Bacteroidales bacterium UBA3844
TCCTAGCCGATAGACGAATGGGCCTCCTTATTGTCACAAAATCAACAAACTATATGTTTACCCGATTTTGCGAGTGCAAAGATAGACATTATTTTCTAAAATCCAATACTTTTGCTCAAAATATTTCTCACTCATTATCAACACCCCAAAGCAAACAAAATTATGAATTGTGGGACGACACAACAAATGATGGATCATTCACAATTACGAATTATGAATTATGAATTGTAATAACACGCACGTCCGTGCGTCTCTACGAGAAAGGGATCTCCAAATGCGTGGACATCCCCCTCATTATGAATCATGAATTATCATTTGCTTTGTTCACGCGATTTTTCTCCGAGGTAGCCTCCATGATGACGTTTGGCATACTCTTCGTTTGTGAACTTGATCTTCTTCATTGTGCCTACCACAATGATGTCTCCGATCACTGTCATCATTGTTGTTGATGTTGTGGGAGTAAGGCCAAGTATGCAGACTTCCTTCGGATTGCCTGTGTAAAGACAGATATCCGCCTCTTTTGCCAACAGGCTTTCTTTGTTACCAGTGATAACAATAAACTTGACATCTGGACGTAAGCCTCGAGCCAAAGCCGTAAGTTCTATAATCTCACGTGTTTTGCCGGAATTTGATATCAAAAGCATTACATCATTTGGCTGCAACACACCAAGATCACCATGCTGCGCCTCACTTGGGTGAAGGAAAACAGCCGGCGTACCAGTCGAACTGAATGTCGTAGCGATATTCATGGCAATCTGACCTGCCTTTCCCATACCGCTCGTCACAAGTTTTCCTTTCTTGTTGTGAACCTGCTCCACAATCAAATCCACAGCATTCTCATAGTCATCTGTAACAGGAAGCGAAAGGATTGCATTTGCCTCATGTTCCAAAATTTTCTTTATATCCTCTTTCATTGCCAATATTTAATTTTGTGCAAAGGTAGTTTCTTAACGTGATATTTCAATACGAATTGCAAAAAAAAGGCGACGCAAAAGATCGCGTCGCCTTTTTTATCAGTCATTGATTAACGTAAAGTGTCCTACATATTTCTTTCGGATTTCATCAATCCAAATTTCGTACCAATAATCGGTCGACGGCATCTTTCGTCCAAGATACATTCCATCCCACGACTCATTGCCCTTTATCTCTGTAAGTTTCTTTCCAAAACGATCATAAATAGTGACCACTGCATCCGGATATGCTTCAGCTACGACTTCTGAAATAAATGCATCATTCACACCGTCTCCATTAGGAGTGACGACTGTTGGATACTCAATGTCAGGAGCTTTCATAGTGAATTGGAAATCACTCTGACATCCATACTCATCAATAATATATGCAGTATGGATTCCATACTTCAAGTCAGTAAACGACTCCGACGTCTGATATTCGCTGTTGTCTACCTTATACATGACATTTGTCGACTCGTTGTCCTTAAATGGCACGATCTCAACATCACGATAACCTTTCTGGTTGACGGACGCAATCTCTGGATATCCTACCACCTTGATTGTCGACTTGGCTGTCACTGTCTCACAAATTTCATTTGAAAGCGACACCGTATAAACAGTCTCTCCGATCACATCAGTTGGAGCCTTATATATAGGCGACGTTGCCAACACATCTCCAGCCTCATTTGTCCATGTATACTTGCGTGGTTTTCCTTGAGAGACATTAGTGAACAATCTCACTGATCCTGGCGTCATACAGACTATCGTATCTGTTGGAGATACCGTAAACTCAATTGGCTCCTCAACCTCGACTATGATCGAATCCTTAACCTCACAACCTCCTGCCTGAGAGACAGTGAAACGATAAGTAGTCGTAGCTGTTGGATTCACAACGGCAATCATACCTGAGCCCACAAGGGTAGCGTCGCTGTTCCACTCTATAGTCGCAGTAGAAGGTGTCAGCTCCGACAATCCTATCTGAGCATCCGAACCTTCACAAATCACTGTGTCATCCGCAATCTTTGTGAACTTAGGTGCCTCAGACACTGTCAATGTGCCATACGTCTCTTCCACAACACAATTTCTGTTTGTTATTGTGTATGTGTACTTGCCGTCATCAGATGTCGACGCTGATGAAATTGAAATAGAATTAGATGTTCCAACTTCCACACCGTCTTTCTTCCATTCTACCGTCGGAGTCTCCTTGCAAGAGAAATCCAAAGTCATTGCATATTTAGCACCCTCACAAAGGACTGTGTCTCTTCCTACAGTATTATTCTTGATTCCTGCGTCGACCACCTTCACCTTCTGGCTTGTCTCACACTCATTGGTGAATGTGACAACATACTCTCCTTCTGTATTCAATTGTATTGCCTGAGATGTCTCACCTGTGCTCCACTTGAAATCGTTGGCATCAGACTCCAAATCAGCGAACAACGAATATTTAGTGCCACAACTGTAGAATGAGATAGGATCTCCATGGGCTGAGATTGCCTCTGTATTGCCATCCTCATCTGTGAAGATGATTGATCCATTCACCTCTCCTTGTCCGATTTTAACAGTGTGCGACACTGTCTTCTCACAGAATCCATCAGACACTGTGACCTCAAACTTCGTAGGGTCGTTCAATGGCTCGCTCACAAAATTGCCGGCATCAGCCATTGTCGACTTATTAGTTGTGTTCCAAGTGTAGGTGATATCTGAATTATACGTGTCACCCTTCAACACAGCGCTCAACTCTACCGAAGCTCCCGGACATGCTGACGCAGCTCCGACAATTGACAAAGAGTCGATTCTGTGGATCTCAACATAAATCTCCTTTGGTGAATTACTCTCACACTTGATTGAAGTGTCGTTAGGCATCTTGAAATAACCTGTCACATTGTAGTGACCTGTCTTATCAATCGCATTATAATTATTCAAAGGATTTCCACTCTCATCTGTAAATGATGAATATACGTTTGACACGTCGTTGCTAACGATCCACATTGTATCAAGATTAACGGCTCTTGAACAAACTGTATCGAAATGAGTCTTTAGTTCAGGACGTGCATATAGTATCACCGTCACTGGCACTGTAGACGACTCAGCTCCATTATCATCAACCTGACATACATAATATACGGTGGTATCTGTAGGCTGTTTTGTTGTCTTAGTTGTTGAAATAGCAGGCATAGAAATTTCAAGTCCTCCCTTCGACTTATCCGCGTCGTACCATTTCAAGCTATATGATGGATCTGATTTTTCTACGAAATCCTCAATAGATTCCGTTGAAAGATAATCCTCACAGAAGCGAGCCACCTTTGTCTTTGGCACCGGTGTCAAACTTACAATCACATCGACATCACTCAAAACGCTCTCACATCCATCTGCATCCCTCTGGCTGACATAATACTTCAGTTTCACATCTGTTGTCATGCTCTTGTCTGCCGACGGAATTGGCTCCGACTTCAACTCAGACATATTCTCGTCATACCACACAAGCGTCATATCCTTTCCCGGAGTGACAGCCGACGGATCTTGAGTAAGCAGACTCTTGAATGAGCCGTCTGTCAACGTATCACCCAATGTGTATGTGATCACATTGTTAACTGCCGGAGCATCGATATGCTTCACTGTGACATCAAGATCTGCAGTATCTCCCTTGCAGACGTGATTGCTTGAGATTGTGTAAGTAGGCACCACCTTATATGTGTTTGTGGTAGTGGAAGAAACTTTTGATGTCGACGGAATCAAAGCCGACTCATCAAGTTTCACACCGCCAAGATACCATTCAAACTTAGATGGATCATCAGCCTTCACAAACGTGCTCAACGACGAGTCATCTGTAGTAGCCACAAGTTTTTCAGCAGTGGCATCCTCACAATACGACACAGGGACTGTCTTAGCCGTGCCGACACCAACAGTTGTGATTGTGATTTCGGCGATGTCACTCTCAGCCGTACCATTAGTTGACTTGACATAATATTTTACCTCACCAGGAGTAGTGCTTTCAAATGGAGTTGGTTCCGATAGTGGAGCACCCGTCTCGTCGCACCAGATCAAAGACTGACCTGCTTCTGGAGCATCGACCAATGTCGTGACATCGATCTTTTCACCGACACACAATGTAGTGTCGCTCACCTTAGGCTTGTTTGAACTTGTAATATAGATTACAACCGAATCCCTTTCGCTCTCACATCCTCCCTTCGACACAGTGCTCACGTAATAAACTACAGTATCTTCCTTAGCGACAGAAATTGTGACAGGAGTACGCAACGAATCCGTAGCGTTCTTCGACTCATACCAAACCACACGACCATTTGCTGAAGATGCAAGTTTTGTGATATCCTCCTTGCCTGTGCCTACGGCAAACTCTTTAGGAGAAGTGACAGTAGGAACATCAGGTATAGCCTCCTTAGAGACCTCCATCATTTGAACTTTGCCCACGCACTTGGTTGTCTTGTCTGTGGCAGTATAGAAATATGCACCTAATACATCCTTGCCGTCGATATTCAAATCAGTCACCTCAAACGCAGCAACGTCATCCGAATACCAATTCAAATCGTAGCCTTCAATTGTAGCTTTCGACAGATCAAGACCTTCTCCGTCACACAATGCCACTCCGTTTTCCAAAGCCACATCAGGAAGAGGATTGACAGTAAGTTTGACACTCTTAGAAGAGATCTTACATCCTGCTATCTCCTCATTGTAGACAGTCACAGAATAAGAGCCAGCCTCCTTAACGAAGAACGAATCCACCTTGATTGGTTTGTCGTCATTCAACGATGTCTTTCCATTGAAGAACTCATATGTATAACTCTTCGACTTAGGAGTTGCGACAGCCTTGATATAAGTGCTGTCACCCTCACAAATCTCCTCAAGTTTCAAACTTGCGACAACATCTGTAAGGTCGCACTCAACCTCACCGCACTCGATAGTGTTGAGCACTTTGAGTGTATCCCGTCCATAGACAGTAGCAAGACCATAGTTATTAATGTAGTTATTACAAGAAACAACCTCTGCCGTAAACGTATAACCAATTGAATCACCAGGAGCTAACGAAGTCTCTGGTGTGTCTCCGACTGACGGCCAAGTAATTAGACGTTTAGTCTCATCATATACACCCTTATGCGAAATATCGGTAATATTTCCAAGTTCAGCAGGAATCTGGTCATAAAGTCTAACATCAAAAGCATGGTCAACTTCTGCAGAAAAGCCTACCAACGATCTTTCACATCCAGTTGGACCGCTATATATACCCATATAGCCTGATTTAGAAGAGGTCAAACCTTTATAGGTTGCAAGAGGTGTTTCCAAATCATTGATATAGACATACATCTTATCCTCTTTCACCATAACCTTCAAGTCCATAGGAGAGTATGTACCATCTTCTTTTGCCGGACAACTCTTATTCGTTTTGTCCTCAGCAATCAATTTGCTTCCTTCATACACTTCAAACTTAACATATTGGCCTCCGGACATTGTAGAAAGCTTCAAGCCAATACCTTCAAAACCCGAACCTCCAGGAGTGCCTTTACCTTGATAACGGAACACAAGATACAAAGAGCCATCATTTCCACTCCATTGAGTTTGGAGAGTGACATCTTTACCATAAGCCTTCTTGTCAGTAAAGAAATAAGGAGGTCTTACACCTTGGTTTTTGTTCTGATCACATGAAATCTCGCCTTTGACATTTGGAAGATTACCTCCGCCCAAAGTTGTCCAAGAATCTTTGGAAGAGAAATTTCCTTCTATAACAGTTCCTTCTGTATTTTTGAAATAAACTGTATATGAAATATTTTCTCCAACTTCAGCCTTTTTCCTATCAGCATCCTTAAATAAAGAAGCTTGCGGATCAATTACAGGAGGCAATTCATTACAAGATATCATCAGATCAACCTGAGATGAATCAGGAGAATCTGTTTTTGATGATATCCAAGCCACATTCTTAAAATACTTATCATCTGGCTGTGGTGTTATTTTACATCCGATGTCTTTAGCAACAGTTTGATAAACCAACTTGCCTTTTTCACCGACTAGCATTTCAGGCACAGTCCATTTTACAATACCAGTAAACTTTCCCTCATCTGCACCAGAAGCTGGAGTGTAAGTGGCTGTAACTCCCAACGCTTTATCTGTAATAAAGCCATCCCATTCCAATTCTATCGGAATTGTATCAATCACAACCACATCATATGCTTCTCTTCCAGGAAGAGGTCCTTTTCCCATAACACGTCGCCATGTATATCCATCGAATTCCTCAACCAATACTCTATCGAAACCCTTTAGATCTGGAGAACATGCATATCGTGAGAAATTAGTTATTTCCTCGTTAAATTTGTCTGGATTATACCATCCCGGAGTAATCGGAACGAAATTACAAGCCTGTCCTGATAGATTATCATAAGAACCATTATTTTCAACCGCTTTTGAATAAGACCAATCATCAGCCACCTTAAATTTCATGTTTGTGGCATTTTTAGTCTTCAATGCAGTTCTATATAAGCCTGGACCGTAGACACCCTTGTGAAGTAGATACTTCGAGTCTAGTTTATCATAAACATGTGTAGTAGTGGCAGTAAGCACATTAGGGAACTTCACAATGAAACGCTGATTCCAAGCCTTGCCATCTTCATCTTCTCCAGCAGGAATTTTTTGGAACAAAATTTCCGCACCTCCTGTTTCAGGGAAATATCCATATTTTGACACATCATTCTCATTGTCTAGATAGAAAAGCCATCCATTGGGATTATCATCACCATAAAATCCTTTGTTGATGTCGTTCAAGAAATAAGAGACACGATAATTTCCCATATTGATGTATGCTTCTTGTGCATCATTCCAAAAACGATAATATTGATAGAATGTGGTGTTTGTCCAATCGCCTTCATCATCTCCATTTGGCAAATAATTTCCATACGACATGCGGACATTATCACGTCCACCATTCAACCAAGAGGATTCTCCTTCCGACTTGTTCTCAAATTCAACAGTAAATTTAACAACATCATTCGGGTTCATGGCTGTACGGTTAGCACTTTTCTTGACTGCCAACGAACGATTAGCCAAGATATCCACACAGTTACGCTCCATCGTATATGTAGCGTGGTTAGGATACTCGTTACTTACCCACTCTTCAAAATTTGAACCTGAAATTTTGCTTGTCAAACAGATACGTGGATTAAGAGTGTCTCTTGCAACAACACGGAATGAGACAGAATCTATTGTCTCAGCCAGATGACCTGTTTTGAATCCAGGCACAGTACCGATGTTCCAAACTATTTTTCCACCACTGAACTTACCTCCGTTTGAAATGCTGACCACCTCATAATTAGGGTCTATTTCTGTCTCAATCTTCACTCCTGTAGCATCAGCACTACCATAGTTACGATACTGGACTGTATAGTCAATTTGGTCATCAACGTAAGCGTACGTCTTATCCACGGACATATACACTTTCATGTTAGCCGCAGAAACCATATCACTTGGAGCATGCCAGTTACCAGTATATGTCAAAAGAGGCAAACAACGGAACCATCCATGGAAATATTTAGGCATACTCTCAATATATCTCTCGTCATCTGTAAGAGCACTCGACTCTCCAGATGCATCATCCCACACTAACTCACTCTGGCGATACATATCCGCTATAAGCCCCAAGTCTTCATTAATCACAACTGCTGGAGCCGCACAACCTAAAGCATAATTTGCTGAATAATGTGACAGGACACCTCCTTCTGTATTGTAACACATTTTAATCTGAGATGGTCCCCAAAACTCTGGCTGACCGGGGTCTGGAGATGCACCTAATTTGCTACACCACTTTCCTTTTCCATCCAATGCAGGAGGCTCCTTCATAAGTGCCGCAGCACGAAGTGCCATGTCATATTCATATGTGTTCGTTCCTTTCTCTATTTGATGCGTTTTAGGATTCCATGTATATTCAGGTGTCCCATGCCACAAATAATTCTGTGCCATACGCCACATAGTACGGAAATCCTCTCCCTCGCTAAAATTTGTAAATGTAGGTTGTCCGTCAGTCGCCATATTTGTGGTTCCAATACTTGATACCAATCCCTGACTGTAAGCCTGACCACACAACCAATCTGAAGATGCCTCTGCTCGCTTATACTGACCTATCTGCCAATCGTTAGCGGTAACATCTCCACTTTCAAACCATTTGGCAAACTCATTATAATAAGCTGGTGCACAATAATCTGTATGTGTGTTTCCATCTCCACCACCACCACTGATGTTGCTAAACTGTGATATGTCAGGATATGTGGTCTGAGTGTTTCGCCAAGAAGAGACCTCTTTTCCTTTGTTTCCTCCCTTTACGTATCCATCGACACCGATATTTCCACTCATATGTCCACCATTATAAATAGTGCCGTCGCCATTGTTAGATGTATATGAGAAAGTATCAACAAATGCTTTCAAGAAATCTTCAGCTGCCTCTTTATAAGAAATTGGCTTACCACTATAATCCAAAACGGGTTTGCCATCCTGCATCATGAATTCTCCCCACTGTTTGTAGGCGATAAGAAGAGCCATAGCAATATCATCATCACCATCGGTGGCCGATCCATGATTTTCTGATGTGCTTCCTTCCATTGCATAACAAATTGGCAATCCGCCACCAAACTCATAATTTGGAAGTCTTATCTGTCCGTCCTGATATCTCACTCGATGAGGAATTCTATTATCGTGGATCCACATCCACAATCCGTTGAATGTGGCCTGATCTGCAAAAATTGCGGCCGCCAACATCATATAACCGTCGCCCTCTGTACAGAACTCCGCTCCGCCCTGAGGCATTTCCTTATCTCCAAGCTTTCGGAAATTGTTGAATGTGATATAAGGCACTCCACAATGCGTTCCTCCGTCGTATCGACATCTGTGGCTCATGATTTCATAAGCCTCACGTCCTGTTTTTTCCATATCCGCATGTGTGAGTCCTTCAGCATTGTATTTTGCCAAAGTTTTACCTACCTTATACTCCAAAAATTGAGGATAAGGGAATGCTGGATTACCAGAATTTATATTAATAGGAACGTAACTGGCAGAGCTCCATGATCTGGCACTACCTTGTGCTGATGCACCTCCTATGCCACTCAACAAGCAGCATAAAATTGCAATTAATTTAATACCAAATTTATCCATATATTAAACCCCTATTACAAATTCGAAAAATACATAGTTTGTGTTATTAGATTAGGCAAAAATAGCAATATTTTCAAATTGTGGCTCTTTTTTTGTGAAAAAATGTTAACAACCGAGCCTTAGTCTCACTCCAGCAACCATTTCCAGACGGGGATCACCTCTATCTGTTTCCCATTGTCCAGCGTAACAACACCTTCCTCGTCATAAGTGACAATTATCATTCTGCTTAAAGAAAGGTATTTATCCAATTGAACAAGTGCCTTTGTTTCTCTATCAAAGGTTTCCTGCTTCCCGTCTCCATAAATCGAATAAGAGACCTGTACCGCATATCCTTCGTCTACAATAAGAAAATCAACCTCTATATTTTTGTTGTAGAAATACAGTTTATCTCCATATTTTTTATGAAGATGTATAGCACAAAGATTCTCCAACAACGCAGAGTTTCCATCTAACAAAAAGATACTTAGCAATCCGTTGTCTACAAAATAATGTTTCTTGACGGTTTCTTTTTCAACAAATTTCGACGCATAGTTCTCCAATGAGAAAATCATACACGCATCCACCGCATAACGGACATAGTCGCTCACCGACGATACGGCTATGCTTGTGCCTGTGGTACGAATCACATTCGCTATTCTGTTATACGAAATCGGTTGCATCACATTTTCAGCCAAGCGTTTCATAGTAAGCCGTAGTGCGTTCTCATTTTTGACTTTGTTTCGCTGTATAATATCTCCTAACAATATTTTGTCATAAAGACTGTTCAACCAATTCCGTTTGTTACGGAACAACAATAGTTCGGGGAATCCTCCCCATTTCATATAATCAGCAAAAAGTTTTTGCACCACAGCACGCTGTCCTCCATACTGCCACTCTTTTTCTAAGGCCACTCCACTTGCCGCCAAATATTCCGCAAAAGTATAAGGATATATAAGTGCATCTAAAAAACGTCCTCCAAGCACAGTCTGTATGTCTCTGCTCAACATTTTTGCATTACTGCCTGTTATATAAACGAGGTATTTCTTGTTTGCCAAACGGCGCGCAAAGTGTTCCCAGCCTTCCACATTCTGTATTTCATCGAAAAAAAACACCGGCGTTCCGCTATAAACTGATTGATACGACTGCAATATCAAGTCAAAATCATCAGCCGTCATTCCCATTAGTCGCTCATCATCAAAATTTATATATATTATATCTTCCAACAAACACCCTTTCCCCATCATCTGACGTGCTCGCTTATACAGCATATATGATTTTCCTGCCTGACGAACTCCAACAAGCACATAGCGTCCATTTTCCTCAAATTCAAACGGACGATCAAAAAATTCCACATCTCTTACCTCCTCTTGCCCTTCACGAATTAAAACACGGAATGTTTCTTTTGTTATTGCCATAATCAACCTTATATTCTATCAAAAATATGCTTTTACAAAGCAAACATAGAAATTTTATTTGACGCCGACAAACAAAATCCAATGTTTTTATTTGACACCAGCAAACAAAATAAAATGTTTTTATTCGCTGTCAGCAAACAAAATTCAATATTTTTGTTTGACACCAGCAAATAAAAAAAGACGCAGAAGATTATTCTCCTGCGTCTCCCAAATCAATAGTAAGATTTTATTTCATGATAATAAGCTGTGTCTTTCCATTGCTGAATCTGACTGCGTAAACTCCTGATGGCAATTTTTTCTCCCTGATTTTCATATTCGCGTCGACGCTGCCTTTCGCAACAATCCTTGCCCATGTTTTTCCCATCATATCCACCACTGTGGCTTCCTTTGGCTCACCCGACAAAATGTCGATGTTGCCAGTCAGATCTTCTAGTTCTTCTTTTGTCTCAGCAAACGCGATCCAATCTATATTGGCATAAGCTCCGCTGATTCTTACTCGTAGGATATGATCGCCTGCCTCGATCTCGGAGGTCTTGCCGTCCACTGTTGTATACGTGTTCCAGTTGTCGGTCTGTGGAATCTTGACTGTGTCTGCTACTTGTTTGCCGTCTACCATAATGATGAAACTTGAGAAATCCAATCCACTAGCCACATTGGCTTTATAGAAATACGGTGCAGTCTTCTCGACAGCAATTGAATATTCCGTCCACTCCCCTTCTTGTGTGTAGCCGATGGCATATCCTTTCGCATCGCTAATTGAGTCGACGGTGACGATGTCCACTCCGTCGTTACGATAGGCTTCACCTTGGTTTTCCACATCCTTGTCGTAGTATGCGATGCCCTGTCCGCCCAAATCGTAGTCTTCCATCTCTATCTTGCCAGGAAGAGTGAACACAGAGGAATATGGTTCCTGTGGAATAGCCTCAGAGAAATTAGGCAATGGGATATCTTTATTCTTGATACTCTTATACTTCTGCTCAATTCCGGCGTTGTTGATCACACCCTTGTCTGATCCGTCGTTGTCATGGGTATTATTGCTGCCACACTGGTTGCAAGCTGTACCCTTCGGAGCATTCACAGCCACATTGTAAGCGATTTCAAAACCACTCGTTCCCTCATCCTGATAGATAGGGCAAGTCCAATAGTCTGCCCAGTTAGAACCGTTGATATCATGGCTGTAGTTGTACATGATCTGTCCGTTTTTGCCCTGATTAGAAAGGGTATAGATCGCAGCACCGTCGCACAACAATCTTGCGATATGGTGGATTTCATTATAATTGATCTTGTTTCCGTCCATCGCAGTCTCTTTTTTTGTCCAGCCGAATCCGACAGAGATTCCCGAATAATTGGCATACGATACTTCGTTATGCTCGATCACGACATATCTTGGATAGCCGCCTAGGATTGGCACCGCACCCTGGATCTCGTTAGTAGTGTTGTGGACGTAATTGTTCTTCACTGTGTCGCGAGTGCATATTTCATCTCTGTCGGAAGGATTATATCCTTTATGAATCTCTGTCAGAGAGTCTGGAGCGAATTTTCCGATCGAAATGCTTGAACCTCCAATTTCTGTGAAGACGTTGCCCTCTATACGTGTGTCGTTGGTGCCGGATGTGAAATCCAGTCCAGTGGCAGCCATCTGAGTGAAAATATTGTCTTCAAAAATCACACGGCTTGCGTTTGTCACCTCAATTCCTGCTTCAGGATGCCAAAGCATAAACTCATTTGATTTAAGATACCCACGATCCTCCACCTTCACAGCGAACTGTCCGGCCTGCAGATTAAGCAGTCCCTCCCTGCTTGGTCGCAAGAAATTGGTATGGGCAAAAACAATGCCACTGAACGAGATGTTCTGCACCTTGTTTTTTGTGCTTTCACCCGTCACCTCAATAAGAGTCTCCAGATTGGGAGCCACGACATTTGCCGTAGTCATATCTTCCCCTTCACGCGGAATATAATAAAGTGTGTTGCTATCCTCGTCGAGAAACCATTCGCCCTGCATATCCAAAAGCGACATGTCGTTTTCAAGATAGTAGCACTGCTGCTTGGGTGGATTGCTCATGAATGCCGTGCCAAGCATCGGATATGCTCTGCGGAACAGACGTGTACGTTCGGGATCCTGCGGAATGATCTTGCAAGTGTTGCCGTTGTATTTCACATCCTCAATTCTAAGAATCTGGTCTGCCCAAGCCACCATCACATGGATCTCCGACCTCTTTATATTCTCAAGTTTTTTGATTTGATCCGTGTAGACGTCGAATGCCCTGCCAAAAGTATCCACTTTGGCAAGACGGTTGAAATAGTGGTCGCCGTTGGGTTTGACATTCGGATGACGTGCTCTTATCGCTTTCTTTCCATTGACGTACAACTGACGGAAACGATTTACGACATCCTTCACGCACCAGATGTTTTTGTCCGCGTCGAATATCTCCCATCCGCTCACTGGGACACCTCCCGTCACCAACGGAGTCTCGCCCGGAGCTGCCATATAGCGTACATAGTGGCCGTTTGTTCCGCCATCGGCATTGGAAAGACGCAATGTGCTTGTAAGCTGGTATGTGCCCTCATGCAAATAGACGTTGATATCTTCCGACATTGATTTGTTGACTCCACGCACCGCTCTTTGTGCCTGCTCCAACGTTTTGAATGGAGCTGTAAGCGTTCCTTCAGCAGCGTCGTTGCCATTTGGAGAGACGTGGAAGTCTATTGCATTGGCATTGATGATGAAGCAGCCTAGTAAGATTGGTAATAAATATTTATTCATAGTTGTATTCTGTTAATAATTGGGATTGATGACATTGGGTGTAAAACTGTTATATTCAGGCAGGTTTGAAACCTGTCACTACGTTTATTCAACGATAACAGAAAGACTTGTCTTTTCGTCGACAGATTTCAAAAGATATACGCCCTTCTCAAATCCTTTGTTTTTCAGCAATTCTTTTGGTGAGACGGAATTATTGAGCGTGATTATGTCTGCGATTTTTCCGTCTGCGGTATAGACTGTATAATCTCCGTCAAGAATCGTAGGATTATTTACTTCCACCACATTTGTGGAGTTTTTATCACAAAATTCAATCCAGTCGATATTGATCCAGTCGCCTTCAATCTGTAATTTCAATATATGCTCTCCCTCAGGCAACTTTTTTGTCGTCATTGTTTCAGCGATAAGGTATGCTTCCCAATCACCGTCATTTTCAGCAGTCTGGATAAAGTCGGAAATCTCTTCGTCGTCAAGATATAGCTTGATTCCAGCATTTTCGTTTCCTGTAGACAATCTTGCGCGGATTTTGTAGTCGTCGGCGACTTTCACGTTGACGGAATACTCCAGCCACTCTCCTTTTTGTGCGTAACCTACAGCAAAACCGTCGATTTCATCGGATTTATACACGTCCACCCCATCTTTACGGAAAGCCTCTCCACGGTTTTGCCCATCCATATCGTAGTAGGCTTTGCCAGATCCTCCAAGGTCATACTCCTCAGCCTGTATTTTACCAGGGATTTCAGCTGGCTCTCCATTGTATGGAGTCTGTGGAATATTATGAGACTGGTCTACGAAATACCAATAGTCAAATTCAAACATTTCACTATTCTGACCAGAAAATGTGAAATAGATGTCGTGTACTCCCGTCACCATCATCACATCCGTCTCCAACTCTTTCCAAGCATTATTAGTAGGTTCCACACTGAGAGAAGCAATCTTTTCACCGTCTTTTTTATCCAAATGGACCTCAATATTTCCTCCCTTTCCAGAAGCACAACGAACAGCGGCGACAAACTTGAACGCGCCCTCCTCACCGAAGTCTACCGAACGGACTTTGATATAGTCGCCATTGTCGATACCATGTACGAAGATATTGTTTCGGTCTTTGTAGTTCATACGCAATCCATGTGAGAACGCTTTTGTCTCAGCCTCGACCCTCAGATATGGATCAAGATTTCTGACAGCATTCTTCACGCCTATGTTTGTGGCTGGGATAAGGGGGATAGAACCATCAGCTCCATATGTAAACTCCTCCACGCAGCACGAACGGGTGAAGCCTCCAGTATAGCCCTCCTCTCCACGCAGATTCTGATTGTGGTAGAAGTAGTATGAATGCCCCTTGAAATCAATCACACCAGAGTGGATAGTGAAAGCGAAATTATTCACCTCATTATGTCTTCCACTCTCCTGAATGATTCCACGAGATGTCCACGGGCCTTCGGGACTGTTGCTTGTGGCATACGAAATCTTCTCCGGCACACCGTGAGAGGCATATATCATATAATAGATGCCATTGCGTTTAGAGATCCACGGACCTTCAGTATACTTGTAATTCGATTCAGCAGTAAGGTTGGTTTCATTGATTCTTCCATCAATAGTCACCATGTCCCTATTCAGTTTGCACCAATAAAGTTTAGGATTTCCCCAATAAGCGTAAGCCTGACCATTATCGTCGATGAAGACGGTAGGATCGATATAGTTCCAATTTGGCCCGGCAAGAGGTTTGCCGATAGCATCTTTGTAAGGTCCGGCAGGATTGTCTGCCACACCGACACCGATCACACGCGGTCCATTAGACGTGGAAGTGACATAGAAATAATACTTACCGTCTCTTTCAATCATCTGTGAAGCCCAAGCGGCATCCCTGTCAGCCCACTTAAAATCGCTATTCTGAATCGGAGCACCACGGTCGGTCCAGTTTACCATGTCGACGGTGGAGAAGACACGCCACTCATTCATTGTGAAATAATCCACACCATCCTCATCATGCGAAGTAAAAACAAATACCGTGTCACCAATCACAACAGGTGCCGGGTCTGCGGTAAAATCCGTTTGGAAAATCGGATTGTCCGCCCAAATAGATGCCGACATCCCCAAAGATGCAGCAGCGAGTAAAAAGTTTTTCATCAAGTCTAGTATTAGTGTTTTTGTATTAAATTAAATCACGAGCAAACACTTGAATTTGCACGAATGATTACGTTAGTAAAATTATGAAACAAGGAAAAACATGGTTGACAAAAAGATCCATTTGTTTAACAAATATGGCAACAATCTTTGTTTGTTACATTTGTCATTGTTTTCTATAGAAACAAAACGTCTGACAATGGGGTCGCTCTCGCAATTTTAGCTAGCATCTTTCAGACGAATTTCTCAGACAGCAGGCAGGTCTGAAACCTGCTCCTGCGACCAACACTCCGTATGTAATATCACATAGCGATCACATATAAACAAAAAAGGTTACAACAGTGAGTGTTGTAACCTTTCAATCGTTAAATGCGTTTTTGTTGTTGATTTACTTATCTATTTGACTGTCAGTTTTTCGTAATAATATCTATTTCCTGCCTCTACCCTTAATATATAGATACCAGGAGATAGGTTGGAAATGTCGATGGAATGGGTCATTTTCGAAACAACCTTGTCTGTTCCAGCGACATCGGTGATAATCACTGTCGCATTTGGAATGACAGCACCGTCCACATACACTCCGATCCTATCATTCGCTGGATTCGGATAGACGGAAATGCCTTCAGAATAAGCAATCTGTTCCGCATCTGTAGGGTCTTCACCTACTACCACACTCAATGTCTTGCCGCCATGCAGCCATGCGAAATCCGACGATGTGTATGTGCCCGACTTCAATCCTTTCTTAGAGCCATCACTCATCATCACTGTGAGATAATTGACAGTCAGATCAGCATTGAGGATAACGTTGCCATTCTCAGACACAGCTATTGAATCAGTAGAGTTTGCGGCATTAACCGCAAGTGTCGCACTATCCTTGACTATTGCACCACCCAACCCTATTGAATTGGCAGTGTTCAGATTCAAGATTCCTTGGTCGACAATATACATTCCAGCAAAGGTCTTCGCATCCATACTGATATCGAGCGAACCTACGTTGCTTTTGATTATATTTCCAGAACCTACGATTTCACCGTCTTTTATAGTCAAATGATGGTCGGAAGATTTGCTTACAGAAATAGAAGCATCTCCATTTATTTCCAATTTTCCGATCGACAACTCAAAAAGCTGAGTGTTGGATGCGACGCTGATTCCTCCATCGTAAATCGCCACATCCGACAAAGAACAATTTCCACGCACACGGAGTTTGCCATTATTTGTAAACTCAATTCTTTGGTCATAATTGCCGTTGATATCCACCTCGCCATTAGTGATTTCAGCAGTGTCAATACCCGTTGGCAACACACCACCGATCCAGTTTCCTGCGTCGTTCCAATCTGAATTTTCAGCTCCACGGTTGAATATTCGGCGTACAGGCTCACGCTTCACCACCTCACCAGCGACATATATGTCCGGTTGGGCGATATTATCGACACCGCCACCGATGTAGTTCGACAAATGTGGGGGTTGGTTGTATGAAGTGTTCTGCCAAGCCACACCAAGACGGTAAACATAATCGTGCATAGGAGTGAACAGACGATATTTCGTTTCTATCGTAGTGGTGTAGATATTGATTTTGCTTGGATCATTCGCGTCATACAATATCACCTCCTCACGCCAGTCGCCAAGGATATCGGCGATCAGACATGGAGTCGATTTCGTTGTGTTGCAAGACGAACCATTACCATAGTTTCCAAGAGCGACCATATCCTGCTGTTTTTTAGAAGTAGGATTATATTTGGAAATCATCGCTCCAGTGCCCTGGCCATCAAAGATTTCATCCTGAAGATCGCCATCCCAATAAAGGCGGAAATTAGCACTCGAACGAGAGCCGACTTGTTGGCCTGACTTATTATAATAATAGCCGTCAGCCGTGCTACAGAACTCAAAACCAGGATTGTTAGGATCCAAGTCTGCAGCAAAACCACGTCCGACATCAGTGCCAGTCTTCGTTCCAAACACCACCTTATTAGTACGCAGATTTCTCAATTCATAACCATACGCGCTACCCTTATCCTCATGGACAAACCATCCATAGAAGTCATTATCGTCCGGAAACATACGGCTGACATGCATAGCGTCACCGTGTCCGAAACCAGTACGGCTATACAATCTGCCATCATGGTCGATAGTAGCGCTACCGTAGATTATCTCATCAAACCCATCATTATCCACGTCGGCAACGGAAACATTATGGAATCCTTCACCATACGCCCCCTGTCCACTTGTAGGAGAGTCGTGAAGCCATCGCTGGACAAGTTTTCCATTGATGAAATCATAAGCTGTGAGTGTGGAGCGAGTGTAATATCCACGGCACATCACAATGCTTGGATGCTGGCCGTCAAGATAAGCCGTGCAAGCCAAGAATCTGTCGACACGGTTTCCATACTTGTCGCCCCAGCTTGACACAGTACCTCTGCCCGGATTATACGCCACAGAGTTGATTTCAGCACCAGTGAATCCATTGAAAATTGTCAGATATTCAGGTCCAGAAAGGATATAACCGTTGCTGTTTCTATAGTCTGCATTAGGGTCATCATTTCCCATAAGCACATATTTGCCCGTACCATCCTTAGTGCCAGGAGCGGTCTTCATCACCACTTCACACTTTCCGTCACCGTCGTAATCATACACTTGAAATTGTGTGTAGTGTGCGCCAGCACGTATGTTATGACCAAGATCAATTCGCCAAAGCATAGTGCCATCAAGCCTATAGCAATCTATGTAGACGTTGCCAGTCGTACCACTCTTTGAATTATCCTGAGCATTACTAGGATCCCACTTGACATACAATTCGTATCTGCCATCTCCGTCGGCATCACCGACACTCATATCATTAGGAGTATAAGAACAACCACCCGTTCCATTAGCAGGACGAGAAAGTTGGATGCTCTTCCACCAAGAAGACCAAGGTTTGCAAGCATCACTCGACTCAACCTCTTTGCCATTTTCCACCGTTTTCACGACATACGACGAAGAAGTAGACCCCGACTTATCCAACAGATTCGTTGCACCTGTGATTGGCTGGGCATTCACAAGAGTGCCGTCTCTATAAATATTAAACGAAGTTGTCTTATCATCCGTACCAAGAAAGCGCCAACTGACAAAAACACCATTATCAGTTTTGACAGCATGCAGCCCCCTGTCTAGAGCTTCCATTTGTCGCGACGCGAACAAATTGGAAGCTGACAGGAATGTTGCAAAAAACAATATATTAACCCTTTTGTTCATAATAAATGTGTATTAGATAGAGAAATTTAGAGTTCTAGTTGTCAACGCAAAGATCTGCATTATAATTCTCAAATACACATTAAAAAGTATCAAATAAGGTTGTGAAAAATTTCAGTATGTAGATTTATCACGAATTCATCGGAGATTTTAGGTCACATTCGAACAAAATTCAGTTTTTTCCCGATTGATCAAGTTAATCAATCCATCATTAATCATCCATTATTCCGACACCAACTTCGATAGAATCGGCAACGATAAAAATAGGCGGTTTGACCACACACAAAAAGGATGGCAAAGGAGAAATATCCTTTGCCATCCTCATTTTATTGTTTATTTCAATAATTCTAATACAATAGAGGCTTCAATTTAGCGAATCTGGTGTGAGTTTCACTTCCATCTTGGAATTCCTTGACCAGCGATGGGCTTGCCAACGTGAAATCGGCAGCACTACCGTCGCATACAAGCACAGCCACAACATTTTCAGGATTACTATCAGCCATCTCCTTGTCGACAGGAGCATAACCCATCGTTCCGAATCGCATCAAATATATGACGCCTGAAGATTCAGACATGACAAAATCTCCTGGTATTCCTGTGATACGAAAATTCACCGTTTGATTGTTAGTTGCATGACTGCCTGAAAGAGAATCAACATTAAGAACAAACGATCGTCTGTCCGAGCAAACAAAATACCGACTTTCCGGAGTTAGCACCAACAAAGAGTCTCCTGGTTTCACCAATGGATCCAACATATCATGTGTATGGATTCTTGTGAATCGTTTGACATTTCCTTCAGCTGAAAGGTCAGAAAGCTTAAACTCTCCATCTTCACGCAGACGCAGCATCGGTTTATCACCATCTGCGATAATCGCCGCAGTCTCCACAGTGTCCTTCCATGCAAACATAACAGCACTTTCCACTGCCGTATACCTTCCAGTATCTTGTCTGTCCAACATCTGGAGATAGTCACCAGCAAGCAAACAGAACAAAGAATATTTCACCACAGTGCCATCTGCCTTAAATTCCAATATCTCTGTTCCCGCCTCATGGGCTCCATCAGCATCATTGAAATATGAATTGATAAAGACTTTACCTGTAATTGTAAAATCCGGCGTTGGATCAGTCGCTTCATCACTATCACAAGAAACAGGTATGATCATCATAACAAAGAATCCGATGGCAAAAGCCAATACTTTAAGCAAATTATTCATAAAATTTCGGTTTTTAATTTTCCACATTTATTTCAAAGAATAATTACAAATGTACGCATACAAATGCAGAAAAACAATTTTTAAATAAAATTTATCAAGGTCATATCCTATTTAACGTGAGTTCGTGAATTGTAATCTACGAATCATTTTCCACTTTCTGATTGGATTCTCACCTCTTTTTCTCATAAAAGGCGTAGCCTTTATCTGTAACCCTTGTGTCTCTGTGGTTTTATTAAATTTATGTGCTCGCCTACGGCTCGCACGAGGGGATGGGTTAGGGCGTTCCGCCCTTAACAATCCTCAAATACAATGGACTATTTATCAGTCATAAACTAAGGCACAGCCTTGTAAATATTGAAATAGCTCAGACGAAGATCAATATCTATGTGAGATCAATATTTCAGGACACTACGGCAATGCGACAGAGCTTCACCTGCCATATCAGGCAAATCGTCGTCATCATTATCCGTATAGGTTTTCGACATTGTTTCTGTATCTGGTCCTGTGAAAGTATAATACAATGTATCACTGTCATTAGAATATCTGACCTCGACCGTTTTCCCTTCCATTTTCAATACAGACTCGTAAACTGTAGTGGTTTCAATCCACCCGTCAACTAAAATAGAATCATTGACAGGATTTTCTGATTCCATGCAAGTATATTCATAAATAGATTCGCCATCTTTGGAATATTTTGACTCTTCAATATATGTATGACTACAACCACCACCAAAAACCTCGTTTACAATTCGTTTATACCCGACTTTACCATTATAGTAGTAATATTCAGACATACATGAACTCATATCTCCACAACGATCATTGGAAAAAGTCGCTATTTTTATTCCATTTCTACTGATGTGCATTGTATCTCCGTCACAACCGGAATCATCCTCCCACTCTATCCCATCCGTAATATATACGGCATTGTCGGAATAATTCCAATCGTTTAATGAACGAGCCATCTCGTCTATCTCCTTCCAATTATAGACTCGGTTGTTGCCATTCTTTATTAGGAAAGTATCTTTAATATATGCCACAATCTCGTTATCATATCGTCTGATAACAGTGTCATACCCAGCTTTGTTATATCCATGAGTTTCATTCACGGCAACAGAATCTTCTGTTATAGAAGTTGAAACATCAACTGCCACAGTATCATGCACAAATTCCTTGCTCTCTACATTCTGTCGAGAGCAGGATACGACTGCAAACAAGCACAATACGGCAACTATAACAAACCTCATATTTCAAAACCCAATAAAAGCAGAGCGAAGATATAGATTCTGTCTGGAATAACAATAAAAAAAGCGACGGAATTGCTCCCGTCGCCATATATAGAATCAATCAGATTCAAATGATTATCTACCAAGACGTGCGTTCATTGCCTTTGTAGCCTCCTCGTAACCTGGCTTGCCAAGTAGAGCGAACATGTTCTTCTTGTATGCCTCAACACCTGGCTGGTTGAATGGGTTAACACCAAGCAAGTAACCAGAGATACCACAAGCCTTCTCGAAGAAGTAGAACAACTGACCGATGTAGAACTCGTTAAGTGAAGGCAAGTTGATATGCAAGTTAGGAACACCACCGTCTGTGTGAGCGATGATAACACCAAGTTCAGCCTGCTTGTTAACGTAGTCAACGTTCTTGCCACCTACGAAGTTAAGACCGTCAAGGTTCTCAGCGTCCATAGGCACCTGGATCTTCTTTGATGGACGAGCGATCGAGATAACTGTCTCGAAGATAGAACGCTCACCCTCCTGAATCCACTGACCCATTGAGTGAAGGTCTGTAGAGAAATCTACTGCAGCTGGGAAGATACCCTTAAGATCCTTACCCTCAGACTCACCGTAAAGCTGCTTCCACCACTCTGCGATGTAGTGCAACTTAGGGTTGTAGTTGACCAAAATCTCAATCTTCTTGCCCTTCTGGTAAAGCTCGTTACGAGTAGCGGCGTAGATAGCAGATGGGTTCTTTGAGAATGGAACATCCTCAGCTGTAAGTTTCTCCATAGAAGCAGCACCAGCAACAAGTTTCTTGATATCGAAACCAGCAACTGCGATAGGAAGCAAACCTACTGGAGTAAGAACAGAGAAACGGCCACCGATATTATCAGGAATAACGAATGTCTTGTAACCTTCCTTTGTAGCAAGTGTGCGAAGAGCACCCTTAGCAGCGTCTGTAACAGCAATGATTCTCTGACGAGCCTCATCCTTACCAACCTGCTCCTCAAGCTGAGTCTTTAGGATACGGAATGCAAGAGCAGTCTCTGTAGTTGTACCCGACTTAGAGATGTTGATGATACCAAACTGCTTGCGGCTAAGGAATGAAGAAAGCTCTGCAAGATAATCCTCGCTGATGCTGTTACCAGCGTAAAGGATAGTTGGGTTCTTTGAGCTCTTGATATATGGAGCGAAAGAGTTAGAAAGAGCCTCGATTACGGCACGAGCACCAAGGTATGAGCCACCGATACCAGCGACAACAACGTAATCACACTTCTCTCTCAATACCTTAGCAGCGGCGATGATCTCATCCATAAACTTCTCTGTGATAGAAGAAGGAAGAGTCAACCATCCAAGGAAGTCGTTACCAAGACCTGTACCCTTGTGAAGCATCTCCTGTGCCTCTTTTACCTGCTGCTCGTAACCCTTGATTGCAGACATTGACATGTGAAGCTCCTTGCAAACGAAGGCATTCTCCACGTTAAGTTTCATGTTTTCCATTATTCTTTTTATTTGTTTTTTATTTCCTTTATTTAGAATGACTCAAATTTAGTGTTTTTGTCGATCAAAGTCACGCGGATAGCGACGCTGTTATACTCTACAGACACCTCAACATCCTCAGGAAAGCCAGCCGGCATTTCGATTCCGACCAAAGTGCCTTTGTCTATCCATCTTGTATTAGTGTCTATGTCGTTTCTGCCCTTCAGATGGTATATTCCATACACTTCACCACGAGTCAATGATCCATCTTCATTTTCCTTCAACAAGACAAATCGACAATCAAAATTTTCTTGGGAAGTCTGGTTAATCACACGAATGCGCCTATACACATTATGTGGACCTTCCACCTTAAATGTTGTCTTTGCCTCTACCGAAATAAAAGCCAACATCGACAAAATAAACAAAATGATTCGTTTCATATTAGTTTTATATTACTTAAAAAGACTCGTATTTTTTGTTCTTATCTGCTAAAACCACAACTATAGAATCAAAAAAACGATTGTCTCTATAATCCACGGTAACATCAACATCTACTGGGAAGTTTTCTTCAAATTCAATACCGACTAAAGTACCTCTTTTTATCTTCACTGTAATCGTTTGTTCATCATTCTCTCCCTTAAAATGATACGTGCCATACTCTTCATCTCGATGAAGTGAACCATTTAGATTTTCTGTCAGCAATACCAGTCTACAAGAAAAATTATCCTGAGATGTGCGATTAATCACAGTAATCTGATTGTAACTTCTTTCTGGACCATCTATTTCGAACACAGTCTTTGCCTCTACCGAAATAAAAGCAAGCATCGACAAGACGAACAAAATGATTCGTTTCATAAATCTTACTTCAACTTAGTAATCAATTTACGCATTTCGAACGCTGCAATAGCACGGTCGTACAAAATATTGTAGACCGCCTCGAGAATCGGCATCTCAACATTGAGAGTCTTGTTGATCTCAGTGATACATTTGGTTCCGTAATAGCCTTCAGCCACCATCTCCATCTCCACCTGAGCCGTCTTCACACTGTAGCCTTTACCTATCATCGTGCCAAACAAACGGTTGCGTGAGAATTTGGAATAGCCAGTCACTAGCAAGTCGCCAAGGAAAACTGGTTCACAGATATTTCTATGCTTCTGTGTGGCAACGTAAAGGAACTTGTCCATCTCCTGAACAGCATTGCATATAAGCACCGCCTGGAAATTGTCGCCAAGCTTCATGCCATGACAGATTCCTGCCGCAATCGCATAGACATTCTTAAGCACGGATGCATACTCTATACCGTAAATATCATCTAGAATTCGCGTCTTCAAGAAAGGACAATTCAAGATCTCCGAAATTTCTTCCGCACGCTCCACTGAACTGCATCCAACTGTAAGGAAAGACAATCGCTCCACTGATATCTCCTCCGCATGTGTAGGGCCAGAGACAACCAGAATATTTTCATCCTTAACACCATATTTTTTCTTGAAATACTCTGAAATGACAAGGTTCTCATCCGGAACAATTCCCTTGATTGCCGAAATCACAATCTTGTCCTCCAAAGATTCAGTCAAATTTTCCAAATGACTTTTCAAATATGGAGACGGTGTGGCAAAAATCAAGATATCTGAATTGGCCACAGCCTCGTTGATGTCGGAATAAAACGATATTCTTTCAACATCAAAGTGAGCCGACACAAGGTAAGACGGATTGTGTCCAGTCTGCTTAAACTCCTCTATCTGCTCCGGACGACGCATGTACCAGTTGATATGTCTATCTTTATTAGCCAAGCAGACTTTAGCCAAGGCCGTTGCCCAACTTCCGCCGCCCATCACCGCTATCGTTTTTTGCGTTTTCTGCATCACTAAAATTAATTAAAAATCAAATAGCCTAGATTTATTGAATCATACAGGATTTTTTATCTTGCTGGATTTGGAATCTTGCAATGAGACACACGTCCGTGTGTCTCTACAGATTATCATCCTCGACTATCAATTATTAACTCAACTATCAATTTACTTTCGATACCCACTCCGCAACCTCTTCTTTAGTTGGGTTAGCGAGCTCTAACTTGTATTTCTTGTTCAAACCGCAGATGTCCTGGTGTAGTTTGTTTGGATTACACTCCTTCAAGCTTTCGATTGTCATGAAACCAGCCTTCTGGATCACCTCTACCCAAGCCTCTGGAATTCCAAGCGCTACATATTTTGATGTCGCGTCTTTAGCTTGTGTTGTCTCTGGCTTCATCTGAGGGAACAACATCACCTCACCGATAGCGAACTTACCTGTCATAAGCATCACCAGACGGTCGATTCCGATTCCGATACCGAATGTAGGAGGCATACCGTACTGAAGTGCGCGTAGGAAGTCGTGGTCGATGATCATTGCCTCGTCGTCGCCCTTATCAGCAAGCTTCATCTGATCAATGAATCTCTGCTCCTGATCAATCGGGTCGTTAAGCTCAGAATATGCGTTTGCAAGCTCCTTACCATTGACCATAAGCTCAAAGCGTTCAGTCAATCCTGGTTTAGAACGGTGCATCTTTGTAAGCGGAGACATCTCCACTGGATAATCACAAATGAAAGTAGGCTGGATAAAGTCGCCCTCACAAGTCTCTCCGAAGATTTCGTCGATAAGTTTGCCCTTACCCATAGTCTCGTCGACCTCGATGCCAAGTTTCTTAGCCACCTCACGGATCTCATTCTCGCTCATTGGATATAGGTCGTAGCCAGTCTTCTCCTTAATCGCATCCAATATTGGAAGGCGACGGAATGGAGCCTTGAATGAGATAACTTTTCCATCAATCTCAACCTCTGGTTTTCCGTTTACGGCGATACAGATCTGCTCAAGCATTTTCTCTGTGAAGTCCATACCCCAATTCAAATCCTTGTAAGAGACGTAAAGCTCCATACAAGTGAACTCAGGGTTGTGAGTCTTGTCCATACCCTCATTACGGAAGTTTTTGCCCATCTCATAAACACCCTCGAAGCCACCTACGATAAGGCGCTTCAAGTAAAGCTCCGTAGCGATACGCATATACATATCCTGGTTGAGAGCATTGAAATGAGTGATAAACGGACGGGCAGAAGCACCACCTGCGATACTCTGCAAGATAGGAGTGTCGACCTCTGTGTATCCTGCGTTATCCAAGATGTTGCGTATAGTGCGGACGATAGTGGCACGTTTTAGGAAAGTCTCCTTAACACCGTCGTTGACGATCAAATCGACATAACGCTGGCGGTAACGAAGCTCAGGATCATCAAAAGCATCGTATGCCACACCATCCTTATATTTTACGATTGGAAGTGGTTTAAGGCTCTTGCTCAATACAGTAAGCTCAGCGCAATGAACTGAGATCTCGCCAGTCTGAGTACGGAAAGCATAACCCTTAATACCAACAAAGTCACCAATATCTAGAAGTTTCTTGAATACAGTGTTGTACATCTCCTTATCCTCACCCGGACATAAGTCGTCGCGAGAGATGTATACCTGAATACGACCTTTGGAATCTTGAATTTCAGCGAACGAAGCCTTACCCATGATACGGCGGCTCATGATACGACCTGCGATGGAAAGGTCCCATCTTTCAGCGTCGTCCTTAAACTGCTCTTTGATGTCTGTGCTATAAGCAGAAACCTTATACTCTGCTGCTGGGTATGGCTCGATACCCATATCACGCAATGCCTTAAGACTCTCACGTCTTAGAATCTCCTGTTCACTTAAATCTAGTAAACCCATGTTTTTATATTGTTTTCTTTTTCTTTTAGATACACGAAAACGTCTTTAGAAAAGACGTATTTGGGACAAAATTAGAAAAAAGTTGCTTAATAGTGCAAAAAAGTAGACAAAAAAGGCGGTCAGACGTATAATTCGTAATACGGAATGCATAATTTGTGATTGTAGGAGAGGGGCAGACAACTGTTGCAAAGGAATCAATCAACTCAAATTTTGAGCAATCATCATCCATCTTATATAATATTACAACAAAAAATCATCGCAAGATTTCTCTTACGATGATTCCTTAAAATATACTCCGCCCTATATAATTACGCTTATTCAGGACTAAGTTTATGAACTTATAGAGACACTTCAAATTCTAGTCTCTATCTTTTTCATTGTTTTACAAATCGTAGACATGCTTGTTGGTCTGCTGACTGAAGCTTCAAGAAATATACTCCATTTGAAAGGCCAGCAACAGCGATTGCTCCAGCCGACTTGCCACGAGCAATTGTGCGTCCTGTCAGATCAACGATTTCATATGAGAATGAGCCTTCACATCCCTTGACATTCAACACATCTTTTACAGGATTTGGATAAATTACACATACAGCGTCTTTAACTTCATTCACTCCTGTCTCCTTATCTTTTTCATATGCACCCATACATGTCAAATCAGAACGAGACACTCCACGCTGGTCTACCGTGATATTCTCAAGACGTGGGAATCGAATTGATGTGCCGTCTGGCAAATTATCCTTCAACAACGCAACTGTACGAGTAGACGCCTGTTTGTATGTCAAATCAGGTGTGAATTTATTGTCGGCCTCAGAATAAGCACCTTCAAAAACACCAGTATAAAGTGGTGTTGCACTCTCAAGCTTAATATTGTCTTTTTCAACATATGTCTCTCCAACAGTATACTTACTGCATGCCAACACGTTATTTACAAAACTCTGCTGTTTTAATTCATATCCGCTCTTAGAAATATATATTTCCGCACCTGCTAAAATATTACCTACAACAGAAGCTGTAACATTATCTCCAAGGACAAAGTTAGATCCTTCTCTGCATGAAAGGAATGTATTGTTGTTGACCTTGATAGTTGTTGACGATTTTTCGTTATTATAATCGTATGCCTGGATATCTGAGCGGTTTTTCACAAATGTTGAATTCTCAACCACCAACTCTGAATTGTCACCATTGTAATTCACACCATTTGTGTATGTGAATGTACAGTTGGTAATATACATGTTACGATTTGAGAAGACTGCCGCATTACGGAGATGTTCAAACTCACACTGGTCAATATAAAGAGAGCCGATATTATTAACCTCTAGTCCCTTGTCTGAAGCATACAACTTACAGTGGTCTATTGTCGCCTTATATGAAGTTTCTTTCTTTGCATTCAACTGGATCATGGCTGGAGCTGTACCTCTTGCGAACGACAACGCCTTCAATTCGATACCGCTGATATGCACATCACTGGCAACATTCATCACAAGCATAGACGATACCATATTGTCGCCAAAGTTCTCCAATATATCCTCACAGTCATCCTTTATAGCAACCTTATCGTCGCCATTGACATCTCCAGTAAAGATTGTTTTGTACAAAATAGGATTTGCCTTTGTTGTCGACGCGTTTCCAGTCGCCTTTGGATTATAGCCTCCATAGATATTAGAACCATGCTTAGACACCCAATGAGCTGTCTTGTCATTAGTTTCCTTTCCATCACTATTGTATACAGCATGATAAGTACCGGCTGCCATATAGAAATTAACGCCCTCTCTCTGAAGGTTACCGAACACGAATGCGAAATCCTTTGATCCCATCGCATTGTCCCAATTACTTCCGTCTCCCTTACCTGTCGCTTGTTCCTTTACATAGAACTCATTTGTTGAAGAATCAGGAACGACATTCAATGTATAGCAAACAACGCTGTCACAATTTGACGTAGTTCTCTCAAAGCTAACGACTACATAGTCGTAACGTCCGACCTTATCATATACATTTCCATCATCAAACTTCGTACCAGCCACTATAGTAACAGTAGAGAAAGTAGTGTCCGAACTACATCCGATCTCGTATGCTCCCAAACATGTATTATCAAAACGAGATACTCCACGCTGGTCTGCATAAATATTATCTATACGAGGGAAACGTAGAGATATGGTATCCAAACTGTCCTTCAACAAAGCTACTGTGCGAGTATACGCATTTTTGTATGTCAAATTAGGAGTGAAGACACTGTCTTTCTTTGAATATTTACCGTCAAAAACACCCTCGTACAATGGAATTGCATTCACAAGTCTTATATTGTTTTTCTCTGAGATGACATCATCTTCTATAAAATTGCCAGCTATCAAGTTATTAGTATAAGTTTTTAGTTTCAACTCGTAGTCGGTTTTTCTGATATAGAAATCTGATCCTGTGAATATATTTCCTTCTACAAAAGCTGTGACATTATCTCCAATCACAAAGTTTGCATCGTCCTTACATGAGATGAATGTGTTGTTGTTGACCTTGACAATTGTTGAAGAATTTTTGTTATTAAAATCGAATGCCTGTATATCCGAACGGTTTTTCACAAATGTTGAATTTTCAACAACCAACTCCGTATTGTCACCATTGTAATTCACTCCATTTGTGTATGTGAATGTAGAGTTGGTAACTTTCATGTTACGATTCGAATATGCAGCCGCATTAAGGATATAATCAAACTCACACTGGTCTACTAAAAGATCGCTTACATTATTCACCTCTATTCCCTTATCACCAACATACAACTTACAGTAATCTATTGTGGCCTTATATGATGTTCCTTCTTTAGCACTCAACTGGATCATTGCCGGTGATGTACCTCTTGAGAACGTCATTCCAGTAAATTCAACACCACTGATATGGATATCGCCTGCGATATTCATCGAGAGCAATGACACTGTATTGTTGTTAAACTTATCAAACGTATAATCACAATCATCATTCATCACAACCTCATCGTCTTCATTAAGATCTCCGCTAAAGATTGTTTTGTACTTAGAAGGATCAGCTTTTGTTGTTTTTGCGTTTCCAGTAGTCTTTGGATCGTAACCTCCATAGATATTGGCTCCATGTCGAGATGACCAAAATGCATATTTGTCATTTGTTTCCTCTCCATTATGGTTGTATACTGGATGATAAGTGCCACCCGCCATATAGAATGTCACACCTTCTGTCTGAAGGGTTGCGAACACATACGCGAATTTCTTTTCTCCAATCGCATTGTCCCAGTCACTTCCGTCTTCCTTACCTGTTCCTTGTTTCTTCACATAGTACTCCTTTATTGAAGCATCAGGAACGACAAATAATCTATGACTGACTACACTGTCACAACCACTTACTGTTGATGTGTGTGTCGTAAAGATTTTTTCGTACAAGCCTATCTTGTCATAAGTCTTACCATCAATGCTGTATTTAGAGCCAACCACAATTGTATCGGCTACTATAGTGGTGTCTACTTTGCATCCTATCTCGTACGCTCCCATACATGTCGAATACGGGCGGAATTCTCCTCTCTGGTCTGCAGTGATATTCTCTATACGAGGGAAGCAAAGCGACGTGCCATCAGACAACTCTTTCTTCAACAATGCCACTGTACGAGTAGACGCATCTTTGTATGTCAAGTTAGGTGTGAAGATACTGTCAGCTCTTGAATATGTTCCATCAAGGATGGTTCTATATAGTTTTATAGCATTCTCAAGCTTAATATTATCTTTTTCCGAAATGACATCAGTTTCTGGTAACTTGGAAGCGATCAAGTTATTAGCAAACGTCTTTAGTCTTAACTCATAGCCTGTATTTGCGAAATAAAAATCAGAACCTGCTAATATATTACCTTCAACAAAAGCTGTAACATTATCTGCAATCACAAAGTTAGCTGGGGCCTTGCATGGAATGAAAGTGTTGTTGTAAACTTTGACAACGGTAGAAGAACTTTCATTATTATAATCGAATGCTTGTATATCCGAACGGTTTTTCACAAATGTTGAATTTTCAATAACCAACTCCGCATTGTCACCATTGTAATTCACTCCATTTGTGTATGTGAATGTAGAGTTGGTAACTTTCATGTTACGATTCGAATATGTAGCCGCATTAAGGATATAATCAAACTCACACTGGTCTACTAAAAGATCGCTTACATTATTCACCTCTATTCCCTTATCACCGACATAAAGTTTACAGTGATCAATTGTCACATTACATTTTGCTCCTTCAGCTGCTGACATACGGAGCATTGCTGGTGATGTGCCTTTCGAGAATGACATTCCTGTCAATTCGATTCCGCTGACATGTACGTCACTTGCGACTGTCATTGTAAGCAATGACGTTTTCGTATTATCTGAAAAGTTCTGAAATCTGTCATCACACTCACTCTCCATCACAACCTCATCGTCGCCATTGAGGTCTCCGGAAAAGATTGTCCTGTACTTCACAGGATCAGCCTTTGTTGTCGATGCGTTACCTGTCGACTTTGGATCATAACCTCCATAGATATTAGCTCCATGTTGAGAAGTCCAACTTGCCGCATCGTCATTTGTCGCCTCTCCTTTACTATTGTATACAGCATAGTATGTGCCGGCAGCCATATAGAATGTCGCACCCTCTGTCTGAAAGTTATTAAACACATACGCAAAATCTTTTGCGCCAATCGCTTTGTCCCAGGAAGATCCATCACCTACTCCATCCACTTTGACATAATACTCTTTTAATGTCAAATCAATTTGGGGATTTTCCGAGCTTTGACCCCACATAACATGGGATGCCATCAAAGCCATCATAAAAGAAAATATCCTTTTCATTGTTAAATTATAATTAATAGTTATTTTTTGCATACAAACTCTAAATCCAAGAAACAAAACGTATTTTTTCATTAATACACATAAGCAACAATGACAGGACGCTTCAAAACCATCTCACAAAACATCAATCAACACACGATGTATTAAGCATTTAACTTAAAAAAGTTCATTAAAACACATTCATTTTTTGGAAAACTTCGCAAAAGTAGGAAAACAAATGTTATAGAAAAATGATTTAGAACACAATTTCACGGCAAAGCATTAAAATATGTTAAAATCACTAATGACCAATTAATGAATTCTGACTAGTCCCCAATATAATTTCAATAAGTCATTCTGCCACTCCAAGGATCGTAAACCCTTTATCGCTTGCGACGGTAGCCGATTCCAAAATGATTGAGGTCGACCGACCCAATTCATTTTGGTGTCGGTTTATTCGATTTATTCGGCTCATATAAAAACAAAAAAGGCCCCGCATTTCTACGGTGCCCTAAAATATTTCGTACAACGTGACATCACCACGTCGATTCGATCAATCTTCAATTATGCACTATGATTTTTTATAGTCCTAGAGACTTCTTGATTGCCTCGATCTTAGCTGTTGCCTTCTCGTTCTGCTCAGCATAGTCGGCAGCGCTCTTCATTGTGCCCTTAACCTCGCAGTAGAACTTGATCTTTGGCTCTGTACCTGAAGGACGAACTGAAACCTTTGTTCCATCCTCGCAGAACCACTGAAGCACGTTGCTTGTCTCAGGCATATCTAGCTTCTGCTTGCCAGCTGCAGTTGTCATCTCCAATGTCTTGAAGTCCTTCACTACAGACACCTTGCTGCCACCAAGATCCTTAGGTGGGTTAGCACGGAAGCCTTCCATCATTGCCTTGATCTCGTCAGCTCCGCTCTTTCCTGGCTTAGTGACGTTGATTGTGAACTCCTTAGAGAAACCATACTCCTGATAGATTTGCATCAACAAATCGTATAGTGTCTTGCCCTGATCCTTAGCCCAAGCTGCGATCTCACAGATCAAGCAGATTGACGCTGGTGCATCCTTATCACGTACTTTGTCGAATGGTAGGAATCCGAAGCTCTCCTCACCACCACCGATATATTTCTTCTTACCTTCTGAGATTGCGATCTCACGTGCGATCCACTTGAATCCAGTGTAGCAGTCGCGAAGCTCGATGTTGTTCTTCTTTGCGATCTCTGCGATAACCTCAGTTGTCACGATTGTCTTAACAAGGAACTCATTACCAGTCATCTTGCCAAGCTTCTTCATGTTTGTGATGATGTAGTAGCAGAACATCATAGCTGTCTGGTTACCGTTGATGATCATCCACTCTCCCTTGTTGTCACGGCATACGATTGCAAGACGGTCTGCGTCTGGGTCTGTAGCTACAACCAAATCTGCGTTAAGCTTAGTACCTAGCTTCATACCAAGTGTCATAGCCTCTGGATTCTCTGGGTTAGGGCTGACAACTGTAGGGAAATTACCGTCTACAACCATCTGCTCTGGAACGACGTTGATGTTCTGGAATCCCCATGAACGCAAGCAAAGTGGAACGATCACACGACCTGTTCCGTGCATTGCTGAATATACAATGTTAAGGTCCTTCTGACGGTTGATCACATCTTGGTCGATCAATGCCTCGTGAACAGCTGTCATATAGTCGAAGTCCATCTCACCACCAATGATCTTGATCAAATCCTTGTTGCCAGCGAACTTTACATCCTCTACCTTTACTTTGTTTACCTCGTCGATGATTCCCTTATCGTGTGGAGCTAGCACCTGTGCACCATCCTCCCAATAAGCCTTGTATCCGTTGTACTCGCGTGGGTTGTGGCTTGCAGTCACGTTAACACCTGCCTGTGCCTTCAACTGACGGATGGCAAAAGAGATCTCTGGTGTAGGACGCAACGACTCAAATAGATATACCTGAATACCGTTTGCAGAAAAGATATCAGCTACTGTCTCTGCGAATAGACGTGAGTTGTTACGGCAATCGTGACCAACTACAACTGAAATCTGCTTACGGTCTGCAAAATTCTTCTTCAAATAGTTAGCAAAACCCTGAGTGGCCATGCCGACTACATACTTGTTCATACGGTTTGTTCCAGCACCCATGATACCACGAAGACCACCAGTACCGAACTCTAAGTCACGGTAGAACGCATCAATCAAAGCGTTCTTGTCTGATGAATCCAAAAGGGCCTTTACCTCCTTCTTTGTATCCTCATCAAAGTTACCGTTTAGCCAAACCTGAGCTTTGGCTGTTACTTCTTGCAATAATGCTGTATTGTCCATTTTAACTTAAATTGTGTTTCTTAGTTGTTTTCGCCCACAAAGATATTATTTTGCGGCTGAATAATTATATTCAAATGTTAAAAAATGTTATTTTTCAGCCTCAAAACGCCTCAAAAGTGCAATTTCTTCCGCCCAAATTGATTCATCTGGCGTTTCAAGTATCAACGGAATGTCGTCAAACATATCCTGCTGCATAATCCATTTGAAGCACTCAATGCCTATTTCTCCTTTGCCGATACTGTTGTGGCGGTCCACTTTCGAGCCAAACGGTTTCATCGAATCATTGATATGCATGGCACGCAAATAGTTGAGTCCTACCACTTTGTCAAATTCGGCAAATGTTGTTTCACAAGCCTCAGCTGTACGCAAATCATAGCCGGCGGCAAATGTATGGCAGGTGTCGATGCAGACTCCCACCCTGCTCTTATCGTCGACCATACTGATGATTTTCGCAATCTCTTCAAATCTATTGCCGACGTTGGTGCCTTGACCTGCAGTGTTCTCTATCACAGCGCACACACCAGAGGTTTTGCTCAATGTGATATTGATCGACTCTGCGATACGTGCCAGACAATCATCCACAGATATTTTCTTCAAATGGCTTCCTGGGTGGAAATTTAGAAGTTTCAAGCCGAGTTGCTCACAGCGCTGCATCTCATCCAAGAAAGCGGCGCGTGATTTTTCAAGCCCCTCCGTCTCCGGATGTCCGAGATTAATCAAATAGCTGTCGTGAGGAAGAATATATGCCGGGTCAACGTGAATCTCTTCCGTCTTCTTCTTGAACAACGCGATTGACTTGTCACTCAACGGAGCCGACACCCACTGACGCTGATTCTTAGTGAACAAAGCAAACGCATTCGCTTTGATTGCCGCAGCGTTGACGGGAGCGTTCTCCACTCCACCAGATGTTGAGACGTGTGCACCTATATGTTTCATATTTCTATTCTTATGTTAGATTTTTCTGTTCCGTGAGCGATTATCTTACGGATAACTGACTAGATTCCTTCTCTTCTTTATATTGCTTATACGCCTTATAGAACAAAAAGAATCCTGTGACGAATAGAGGCACACTCAGCAACTGACCCATGTTGAGCATCATTCCGTCTTCAAACGACTCTTGGTTGTTCTTGATGAATTCGAGCAAGAAACGAGTCAGGAAGATTCCCTGCAAGAAGACGGCGAAAATCAAACCTTCGTATTTGCGAGCATTAGTCTTCCAATACAAGTACATTGTAGTACAGTATGTCACTATGCAGTAAAGCATCTCATAAATCTGCGTTGGATGACTTGGCTCAGAGAAAATTGGTTCAGCCTTGCCTGCCATCCACGAATGAAGATTTGTCACGAATTGGAAAGCCCAAGGCACGTCAGTGGCATGACCGTATATCTCATGATTCATCAGATTTCCGAAACGGATGCAGCATCCCGTGATCGCCACCGCAATGACTGTACGGTCGAGCACCCACAAATAGCTTTTTTTTGCCACGCGTCTGCTGAAGACATACATTCCGATTAGGATTCCGACCGCTCCTCCGTGGCTCGACAATCCTCCCTTGTTGATCAACAACACTTCTCCAAGGTGAGAGAAATAGTATTCAGGATCATAGAAAAAGCAGTGACCAAGGCGAGCTCCGACGACAGTGAAAATAGCCATGTAAGTCAGGAAGTCGTCGATTGCAGTGTCTGGCAGTCCTTCTCTCTTGTAGATATACTTCTCTGTAATATAGCCAAGAAGAAATCCGAAAGCCCACATCATTCCATACCATCTGACATCCATATCCAATCCTGGGATTGTGAATGCCACCGGATTGACGGTCCATGTAATATATCCTAACATATTTATTGTATTTTATTGAAAAGAGGCGTGTTCTGATGCAAAACACGCCTCAATTATTTTGATTCAATCAATCATCAAATGTTTCTGCCGCAGCACTGTTTGTACTTTTTGCCGCTTCCACATGGACAAGGATCGTTTCTGCCGATCTTCACGCCTGCGTTAGCCGGCATCTGTTTTGGCTGCGACACTTGCTGAAGCGGAGACTGCTCTGCCGGAGCATTCTCTAGTTCCTCGCTTCTGTTCATCTGCATAGCCTTCATTCTTTCCTCAGCTTCCTTCGCCTCAGCCAATGCCTGGCGACGTGCTGCCTCTTCAGCTATACGTGCCTGAGTCTCAGCGTCATCCTCCTGTCTCATCAAGATTTGTCCGCGCATCAACACGTTGACAGCCTCCTGATTCATATCATCAAGCATAGCCGCAAACATATTGTACGACTCGATCTTGTAGATCACAAGCGGATCTTTCTGCTCGTAGTGAGCGTTCTGTACTGAATTCTTCAAATCGTCCATCTCACGCAAGTGATCCTTCCACTTTGAGTCGATAGCGTGAAGCAATGTGCGACGCTCAAACTCCTTCACCACATTCTTACAATGAGTATCAACAGCCTCTTTCAAATCTACTGCAATGCTATAAACGAAGTGACCGTCTGTGATAGGCACACCTACCATACCACCTTCCGGATGCTGTGCATAGATATTGTTCAATACAGGGAACGCCTGATCAGCGATCATCTCTGTACGGCGTTTGAATGTGGCCATAGCCTCCTCAAACAGTCTCTGAACCAAATCCACATCCTTCAATGAATTGTAATCATTTTCAGGAATGGCTGTTTCGAAAGACAACAGACGCACAACCTCATTCTTGAAATCTGAATAGCTCAACATTCCTTTTGTCTCACCGACAATTCTCTGAGCCACTCCATAAATCATATCCATTAGGTTGACACCCATTCTCTCTCCGCGCAATGTCTGGCGGCGACGGCGATATACCACCTCACGCTGATTGTTCATCACGTCGTCATACTCGATCAAACGTTTACGGACACCAAAGTGGTTCTCCTCCACCTTCTTCTGGGCTCTTTCGATTGACTTAGTGACCATGTTGCTCTCGATCATCTCTCCGTCTTTCACACCCATCTTCTCCATCAAGTATGCGATCTTCTCCGAACCGAACAGACGCATCAACTTATCCTCCAACGATACGAAGAACACTGATGAACCTGGGTCTCCCTGACGTCCTGCACGACCACGCAACTGACGGTCGACACGACGAGACTCGTGACGCTCTGTACCGATGATTGCCAAACCACCCGCGTCTTTTATCTCCTGAGAAAGCTTGATATCGGTACCACG